>UPXV01000005.1 GCA_900538465.1 uncultured Erysipelotrichaceae bacterium | reverse complement strand
CACGAAACCACATTTTGGCATGTTGTTTTTCTTGATTTGCAGTTTCTTCAAAAATTGCTGCAATTTGTTCTAATCCTTCTTTTCTTGCCATTTCTGCGAAATAAGTGTATTTATTTCTCGCTTGAGATTCCCCAGCGAATGCTTCCATTAAATTCTTTTCAGTTTTTGTTCCTGCATATTTAGATGTTCTTTCTTCTTCTACTTTTTCAAATTGACTAGCTGGAACTTTACAAATTGGACATTGTTCTGGAGCAGTATCCCCTTCATGAACATATCCACATACTTTACAAACCCATTTTGCCATAATTCTTTTTTCCTCCTTCAATTTTTTATCTGCCTTTATTATACTACAAATTTTAACAAAATCAAGAACTTTTTCAATAATAGTAATCATTACTAGTTATTTTCTCCCTATTTATCGATATTTTTTTAGAAAAAATTTTTTTAAGATATTTTATATGACTCATTTGTGATATGATTTTTATTAATCTATACAATAATAATATTTTAATATAGCAATTGTATTTTAAAAATCATCGTTGTATAATAGCACTGTTAAAAACGATATCTATAGTAATGACTTTTATAGCATTAACTTTATCTCACTTTTAACAAATTTTATAGAAAGCGTCGTATTCTTAAGAAACGACAGTGGAGGAAAAAAATGAATAAACAAAAAACAAAGAACCTAGCGTTCATGTCGCTATTTATAGCGATAGAAATTCTCATGGTGATGGTTCCCTTTCTCGGGTTCATTCCAGTTGGTCCCTTACGTGCCACAACTTTGCATATTCCTGTGATTATTGCAGGAATTGTCTTAGGTAAAGAAAAAGGTGCTGGAATTGGTTTGGTCTTTGGACTTTCTAGTTTGATTATCAATACCATTCAACCAACTGTAACATCTTTTGTTTTCTCACCTTTTTTAAGTGGATCTTTTCTAAGTGCACTTATTGCGATTGTTCCACGTGTTCTAATCGGTTATATTGCTGGATGGGTTTATGAAATGTTGAAAAACAAAAATGAGATTTTGGCAATGACTGTGGGTTCTTTTTTAGGTGCCATTACCAATACTGTTCTTGTTTTAGGAGGAATCTATGTTATTTTTGGTTCTTCATATGCAAATGCTATTGGGCAAGATTTTTCAGCATTACTTCCTTATTTAATAGGAATTATGACAACTAATGGTCTTGTTGAAGCGATTGTTGGAACAATTATTGCCGTGATGGTTTCTCGTATATTAATAAAAATGAATTAAGGAAATGAGGTTATATCCGAATGTCAAAAAAAATTATTGTTGGTATTACTGGAAGTATTGCTGCTTTTAAGGCAGTTCAATTGATTAGTGATTTAGTCAAGATGAATTATCAAGTAGAAGTGATGATGAGCGAAAGTGCTACAAAATTCATAACCCCTGTTTGTATTCAATCTTTAACCAAAAGAAAAGTCTATGTTGATACTTTTGATGATGAAAATCCTGCAATTATTACACATGTTGATATTGTAAAGGATGCAGATTTATTTATGATTGTCCCTGCAAGTGCTCATACAATTGCAAAAATTGCTTATGGTATGGCAGATAATATGTTGACTAGTGCTTTTTTAGCTGCTACTTGTCCCAAGTTAATTGCTCCTGCAATGAATGTTCATATGTATGAAAATCCAATCACTCAAAAAAATATCCAAACATTAAAAGATTTAGGTATATATTTTGTTGAACCGATTTCAGGATTGCTAGCATGTGGTGATGTTGGAAAAGGAAAATTAGCTGATGAAGAAGACATTTTAGAAATGATAGATTATGTTCTTTGTCAAAAACCATTACTTGGAAAAAATGTTTTGATTAGTGCTGGTCCAACGCAAGAAAGTCTTGATCCTGTCCGTTACATCACGAATCATTCAAGTGGAAAAATGGGTTATGCTATTGCAAAAGCTGCCTTTTGTTTAGGTGCTAAGGTTACACTTGTCAGTGGTCCTACGCATTTAAAAACACCTTATGGCATAGAACGTCTAGATGTTAAAAGTGCTCAAGATATGTATGAAGCTGTTATGAATCATTCTGATAATCAAGATTATATTATCATGTCAGCGGCTGTTGGAGATTATGCTTGTCAAGATATTGCTGATGAAAAGATTAAAAAAAGTGATGACACTTTATCTTTAACACTACATAAAAACAAAGATATTCTCTATGCTTTAGGACAAAAGAAAAAAGAACATCAAATCTTATGTGGTTTTGCGATGGAAACAAGTGACTTAATTGAAAATGCCAAAGAAAAATTAATAAAGAAAAATTGTGATATGATTGTAGCCAATCATTTAAAAACAGAAGGTGCTGGATTTCAAGGTGATACTAATGTTGTAACAATGATAACAAAAGACAATATGTTAGACTATGGATTGATGTCTAAGGATGAATTGGCCTATATCATTTTAGAAACATTAATGAATTTGGAGGAAGAAAAATGTTAGTTGTTATTGATATTGGAAATACAAATATTACAATGGGTGTTTATAATCATGATGAGTTAATTGGAAACTATCGTTTAACAACGAAGTTTCAAAGAACGTCTGATGAATATGGTTTTATGTTATTGTCTTTTTTAAATGCTTCTTCCATTGCAGTTGATGATATTGATGATATTATCATTAGTAGTGTTGTTCCTAAAATCAATTATTCATTTACCAATTGTATCAAAAAATATTTGCATAAAAATCCAATCTTTATTGGTCCAGGTGTAAAAACTGGGATTGATATTCGTATTGATAATCCTTCAACATTGGGTGCTGATCGTTTGGTAGATGCAGCGGGTGCTTATTATACATATGGTGGACCTTGTTTGGTTATTGATTTTGGAACTGCAACGACTTATGATGTTGTTAGTGGGAAAGGTGAATTTTTAGGTGGAGCAACAGCTCCTGGGATTGGTATTTGTACCAATGCCCTTTCTTCTCAAGCTGCTAAATTGCCTGAAATTGAAATTAAAAAACCTGCTAAAATTATTGCACGTAATACGATTCATAGTATGCAAGCAGGAATTGTCTTTGGATATATCGGTCAAACAGAATATATTATTAAAAAAATCAAAGAAGAATATGGAGAAAATTTAAAAGTCATTTCTACTGGTGGCCTTGGACGCATTATTGCGAGTGAAACTGATGAAATTGATGTTTATGATGTTGATTTGACATTCAAAGGATTAAAAATCATTTATGAGAAAACAAAGAAAAACTTATATATATAAAGGTTAGTCATTTGCGACTAACCTTTTTTCTTGATATAACATCGATAATAATCTTGCCATGACAACTTCTTTTGAAAAGAGCGTTAAAAACTTCGTTATGTCTTGATTGTTTTCCTTTGGATAAATCATAGAATGTAACAATCTACCAACCATCCCTTTTTTACTGATATTCTCAATTGTCTTTGTCCATTCTTCACTAGAATGGAATGATAACATTTGAAAATCTTTATCAAGATATTTTTCAAAATCTTTCAATAAATCATCTGTAAATTGATCAAACTGATAAATATAGGTTGGATCTTTTTGCGTTAATTGTCCAAGCCAATCTAAAGCGACATACAAATATTCTTCTTCTAGTAATGGTTGTTCTTTATGAGACTCCATAAATTTATTAACCAGATTTCCACTTGAATCACTACGTAACAAAGCACGCGTATATCTTTCTAAATACAAAACCTCTTTGTAAAATTGAGAAATAAGTGGTGTGGAAAAAGCTTCAAAAGTATATTGAACACCTACCAAATTTCCAAAATTTTTCATAGCTGTTTGATAGCCAATGCGTATATTGCGATCTAATGATTCTCTTGAAAAATCCATAAAACCACCTAAATCCAGATAGGGTGATGTATAAGTAACATGAGGACGATTAAGATAATGCTTATGAGTAACCTCTTCATGCATATCAACAACAATAACTTCATCTGCCCCCATATCAAAAGCCAAATCAATAGGAACATTATCATAATATCCACCATCAATAAATGATTCATTTTTAAAAGAATGGATAGGAAAAACTGGAAAACAAGAAGCACTTGAGATTAAATAATCAAAAATGTACTCTTTTTCCATTTCTAGTTTGGTAATGAGTAATGGTTTTAAGGATGGATAATGAACAGTACATAATCCAAAATCAATTGGTGAAGATAAGAGTTTATCTTCATCTAATAGACCTCTAATTATATTTTTTAATGGTGTAATATCGGCACCTTTTTCTTTTAAATATTTTTTAAAAAATGAAACAACAAGATTAGATTGATCTAACATTGTATCCAAATCAAAATTAAAATCAGGAGAAAATCCCCCAGCAAAGACTTTACTAATATCTAAAGTTTGCCATAGATTTTCCATCGCATCTTGATCATTTTGAGCCAATAAACATCCATTTAAAGCTCCTATTGATGTTCCTGTAACAATTTGATAATCAATTCCTAATTCTTTTAATGCTTTCATGAACCCTGCTTCATAAGATCCTTTTGATCCTCCACCAGCTAAAACCAATGCTCTTTTCATACTATCCCTCTTTTCGGTTTGTTTGTTCTATCATGATTTTATAGTTTTGTAAATATGAATCAAATTCATCATAAGATGTTAAACGATATTCCCAGTTTGGTGAACCAATTTTTCCTGGTACATTAAAGCGACATGTTGGGCCTTTTCCCATCATATCCCAAACAGGAATAATAACTTGTTTGGCTTTTAAATCTAAACAATAATGAATAATTTTTTGATACATGTCTTTTTCATCATATGGCTTTAATAACTTCTCTAAAGCTTCTTTTTCTTCCTCTTCAATTGTCTCAAGCCATCCTAATAAAGTATCATTATCATGTGTTCCTGTATACACAATCACTTTATCAAAATCAAACTTGTTCGCATGATGAAATTGAAAAACATACATTCCCATCAAATGATAATGATCTCTTAACTCATAAACTTCATCTCTTAAATCACCTAAATCTTCAGCTAAGATAGAAAGATTTTCAATTTGATCATATAATGTATCAAACAAATCATAACCAGGAGCCTCAATCCATTCTCCAATAACTGCAGTTGGTTCACTGGCTGGAATTTTCCAATACGTATCAAAAGCTCTAAAATGATCAATTCTCACAGTATCATAAATCTTTTGTGCTGCTTTCATACGATCAACCCAAAAATCAAAATGATGTTCCTTTAAATAATCCCAATCATATAATGGATTTCCCCAACGTTGTCCAAATTTACTAAAATAATCTGGTGGAACACCAGCTACAAATGATGGTTGACCATCTTCTTCTAATAAGAAATTATCTTGATTCATCCATACATCTGCTGAATCTAATCCGACATAAATAGGCATATCTCCAATAATTTGAATATGTTTATCATTTGCATATTGTTTTAATGCATTCCATTGTTTAAAGAAATAATATTGTAAAAAGATTTGATAATCTATATCTTTTGTAAATGGTAATAAAGAAAATGATTGCTCTTTATAATAATATTTGTATTCTTCTTCCCACTCCAACCATGTTTTTTGATTATTTTGTTCTTTAAAAACCTTAAAAATTGCATAATCTAAAACCCATGGATTATCTTTTTTAAATTGTTTGTAATCATCTTGAACTTGAAAACGTGAAAAAGCCAATTGATAAAGTTTTTCTTTCACTGATCGAACTTGCTGATATGCAACAAAAGGCATTTGTGCATTAAAATAAGTCACTTCATAGGCTTTTAATAAGCCTTCTTCTACAAACTGATCTAAACTCAAATAAATTTCATCTCCTGCATGAGAAGATAAAGGTTGATAAGGTGAATTTCCATATCCCAAAGGATTTAAAGGCAATATCTGCCATAATGTTATATGAGCATCTGCCATTTTATCAACCAATTGATATGCATTTTTTCCAAAATCACCAACACCATAACGATTAGGTAAAGCTGAAATAGGAAAAAGGAGTCCTGCTTGTCTTTTCATATATGCCACCTAATATCCTAAATTTTCTTCCACAATAATGACTTTAATACGATTGACTTGTCCTTGATAAGCCAATTTTACATAACTGCTACAAATCCTATCAGGACTATGACAATCCATACAGTGTCCTGTTTTCACACATGGTGTTTGTTTATGAAGTCGCATTGCATTTGCCGGAGCACTACAATGACGAATATGAGCAATTGCTTCTTGTTCATCTAAACAAATTTTATTCATACCAGCGATAACAATGACTTCTTTTGGTCCAAAAATCATTGATGCAACACGATTCCCTGTTCCATCAATATTATACAAGCACCCATCCATAGTTAAAGCATTGGTACTCGTAACAAAAATATCTGCAAAGAATCCTTCACGAAAACGTTGCATTGTTTCTTCACGTGTTAAACCCTCTTGATAGCGATCAATAAAGTCAACATCACTTTGACGAATCAAATCAATAACACCTAATTGATTTAAAGTGACACTTCCACCAACTGCAACTTTCTTTTGATCAATGAAAACTTTTTTTAAATAATTTAATAATTCCTCTTGATTTTTCACAAATAAACAAGTCATATTATTCTTTTCAAAAGCTTTAATCAATTCATTTTCTTTGATTCTCAATAAATTTTCTAAATTCTTTTCCATTCTTTTTTCCTCCACATTTTTGATGACAATTGTAACAATCATGACATCCTCGCCTTTGAATACCATAAATCGCCAAAATCACACATATCCCTAAAATGATAATCATCATTATATCTATAAAACTCATAAGAAAAGACTTCCTATCTGATAAATAAGCAAAGCAACAAGATAAGCCATTGTTGTTTGAAATAAAACAGTTCCAATCGCTTGCCACCATGAACCAAGTTCTCGCTTCGTTGCAGCAAAAGCAGCAACACAAGGCATATAAAGAACTGTAAACACCAAGAAAGCAAAAGCACTTAAAGGCGTAAAAATCGTAGCTAAAGCACTATTGAGTGATGCTGTAGAAGAGGCTTGCGTTAAAACCGTTAATGTCGATACAACTGATTCTTTTGCTGTAATCCCCGTCATTAAAGCCGTTGAAGCACGCCAATCACTAAATCCTAAAGGTTTAAACAATGGAGCTACAAAAGATCCAATCGCTGCCAAAATACTCTGACTACTATCAGCAATCATATCAAAAGTAAAATTAAAACTTTGCAAAAACCAAATCACAATAGACGCAATAAAAATAATTGTAAAAGCCTTATGAATAAAATCTTTTGCTTTATCCCATACATTCAATAAAACATTTTTAAGCGTTGGAATACGATAAGCCGGTAACTCTAATACAAAAGGAACAGGTTCTCCTAAAAAGATTGTACTCTTTAACAACAAAGCTGATATAATAGCTACCAAAACCCCAATACAATATATAGCGATCATAACCAAAGCTGCTTTTGTTGGAAAAAAGGCTGCAATAATCATTCCATAAATAGGTAACTTCGCACTACATGACATAAAAGGAGTTAAAACAATTGTCATTTTGCGATCACGATCACTTGATAAGGTTCTTGTTGCCATAATTGCTGGCACACTACACCCAAAGCCAATTAACATAGGAACAAAAGAACGCCCAGACAAACCTATTTTTCTTAAAGCCTTATCCATAACAAAGGCCACCCTTGCCATATAACCACTATCTTCTAATAGTGATAAAAAGAAAAATAAAATCACAATCACAGGTAAAAAGGAAAGAACACTCCCAACCCCTGCTAAAATGCCATCACCAATCAAAGCTCTTAACCAATAAGAAACATGATTAACTTCTAAAACATGTATCAAATAATCAGAGAAAACACCAATACCTTGATCCATTAAATCCTGCAAAGGTGCACCAATAACATAGAAAGTCAAATAAAAAATCAATAACATAATCAATACAAAGATAGGAATTCCCAAATACTTATGCGTTAATAATTGATCAATCTTTTCAGAACGAACTTGTTCTTTTGTTGCACACTCAGTAAACACACAATAATAACAAACCTCCTCAATAAAAGAATAACGCATATCAACCAAAGCAGCTTCTCTATCTGTTTCAGATTCACTTTCCATACCTTCTAAAATATGTTCAATAATATGACGATCATTCTCACTCACATCAAGGGTCTTATACATATCCTCATCACCCTCAATCAGCTTTGTCACGCAATATCTTGTAGGGAGTCTTAATGCATGCGTACGTTCTTCAACAATATGCGAAATAGAATGAATCGCTTTATGAACTGGACCATGACACAAATCCAAATGTCTTGCTGGTTTTCCAATGGTCTTTTCAATTGCAGTAATGACATCTTCAATTCCTTCATTTTTACTTGCTGAAATAGGAATAACACGCATTCCTAAACGTTCACTTAATCCATCAACATCAATACAATTCCCACTTAAAATCACTTCATCCATCATATTTAAAACAAGAATCATAGGAATATTTAATTCTAGCAATTGCATTGTCAGATAAAGATTTCTTTCAATATTCGTTGCATCCACAATATCAATAATGAGATCTGGATGTTCTTCTAATAAAAATCGAATAGATACAATTTCTTCAGAAGTATATGGAGATAAAGAATAAATTCCTGGTAAATCAATCAATTCATATTCTTCTTTATGTTTTTTAATAAAACCTCTTTTTTGTTCAACTGTCACTCCTGGGAAGTTCCCAACATGTTGAGAGGAACCTGTTAAAGCATTGAATAATGTCGTTTTTCCACAATTTTGATTTCCGATTAAAGCAATTTTTCTATTCATCTTCGACCTCCTTGACTTCTATCTTGGAAGCATCATCTTTTCTTAATGTTAAAACATAACTACGTAAATACACTTCTATAGGATCTCCCATTGGAGCCACTTTACGAACTTTAATTTTTGTTTTGGGTGTTAATCCCATTTCTAACAATCGGCGTCTTAATAACCCTTGACCCCCGACTGATTCAATCACAACCGTATGACCAGGCTGAATTTCATCTAAAGTCATATTTCCACCTCATTTCCTATATTATAACGCATTTTCTAACGATTGGAAACCAACAATCAAAGCAAAAAGAGGAAAAAGATATTCCTTTTTCCTACTTTTCCTATCTTAAGACTCTCATAGAATTTAAAATAGCTATGAGTGTTACCCCAACATCTGCAAAAACACCCATCCACATATTGGAAAGACCAAACATTGTTAAGAGTAAAACACCAATTTTAATAATCAATGTAAAAGTGACATTTTGTTTTAAAATGTGATTTGTTTTTCTTGAAATCACAATAGCATCACGAATCGTTTCAATATTATCCTGCATCAAAACAACATCTGCGGCTTCAATGGCAGCATCACTACCAACGCCACCCATAGCAATCCCAACATCGGCTCTTGCCAAAACAGGTGCATCATTAATACCATCACCTACAAAAGCGACATATCCTTTTGCATCATGAAGAATGCTTTCCACTTGAGTCACTTTATCTTGTGGTAATAATTCACTATAAACAGTATCAATTCCTAATCTCTCTGCCACATCTTGAGCGACACGGCGATGATCGCCAGTTAACATCACGGTATTTTGAATACCAGTTTCTTTTAAAGCATGAATCCCTTGGATTGTTGTTTCTTTGATTTGATCTGCTACAACGATTGAACCAGCAAATTGATTTTCAATCGCTACATAAACAATTGTTCCAACTGCTTGAGGCTCCTTCACTTCAATCTGATTTTCAGCAAAGAAAGTTGCATTTCCTAACAAAACATGTTTTTGATTGATAAAAACATCAATTCCCTTTCCTGCAATTTCTTTAAAATCACGAATAAGACTTTCATCAATATCTTTTTGATATTTAGCAACAATACTTTTGGCAATTGGATGATTGCTATAATATTCACCATAAGCTCCATACATCAATAAATCTTGATCTCCATTGACTTCAACAACATCAAAAGAACCTTTTGTTAGTGTTCCTGTTTTATCAAAAACAACAGTATCAACATCTTTTAACAATTCAAGATAATTACCACCTTTAATCAAAGCCCCAACTTTACTGGCTTTACCTAATCCAGCATATAATCCCAAAGGAATAGAAATAACCAAAGCACAAGGACAAGACACAACCAAGAATGTTAATGCTCGATATAACCAATCTGTAAAAATAGCATCTTCAAAGATAAACATAGGAACAATAGCTAATAAAACAGCCAATCCCACAACAGTTGGTGTATAGATTCTGGCAAATCTTGTAATAAATTTTTCAATAGGTGCTTTTTTACTTGCAGCATTTTCCATTAATTCTAAAATTTTAGAAACTGTTGAATCTACATATGGTTTTGTAACTTTGATTTCTAAAATTTCAGTTAAGTTCACAACGCCTGCCAAAACATCTTGATTTTCTAAAACTTCACGAGGTACAGATTCTCCTGTTAAACTAGATGTATCAAGCAAAGAATGTCCACTCATAACAACACCATCCAAAGGAATCTTTTCTCCTACTTTAACAACCAAGACATCTCCAACCTTGACATCTTCAGGAGCGACTTGAATAACGCCATTATCTGTTTTTAAATTGGCATATTCACTCTTAATATCCATTAATGCAGAAATAGAACTTCTTGTTTTATTGACAGCATAAGATTGGAAAATCTCTCCAATAGAGTAAAATAACAAGACTGCCACAGCTTCAGGATAATCACCAATCGCAAAAGCACCAATTGTTGCAATTCCCATTAAGAAGTTTTCATCAAAAACTTCACCTCTTAAAATATTTTTAACAGCCTTTAAAATAACTTCATAACCAATCAAAATATAAGCAATCAAAAATCCAAGAAATGCATAAGACTGTCCTTCTAACAATAAACTTATCATATAAACAACAACCCCAAAAACAAGAGGAAGATTCTCTTTGACTTCAAAGAGTTTTGGCTTTTCAATAACATTTTGTTGATTTTTAAAAGAAAGTTGCACACCATCTTCAACACTATCAATTGTTTTTTGAATTGTTTCTAACAGTTCATCTTTTGTCACTTCACCATGTGGCTTGACTTGTAATGTTTCTGTAGAAAAGTTTAAAACAGCATCATCAACAAGAGTTAGTTTTTTAATAGCATCTTCTACTTTCATTGCACAAGATGCACAATCTAAGCCCTGAATATGAAATGAAAGTGTTCCTTGACTTTCTAAATGACGGTGATCTTCATGATGGTCATGTCCACAACCACACCCTTCTTCATGATGATGATCATGCTCAAAGCAAGATTCTTCATGATGGTGTTCATGATGACAACCACAATCTTCATGATGATGAACATGTTCATCATGTGTTTTATTCTTTTCTTCAATTGTGACTTCTGGCTCTATTGCTTGAATTGCTGCTTCTAATTCTTTTTGATCAATCTCTTGTGATGATTCAATCATTAGTAAACTATTTGCAAAAGAAAGTGAACATTCCTCAACATCCTTTCTTTTGCTGATCATATTTTCAATTTTTTGTGCACATGATGCACAGTCAAGATTCTTGACAATATATTTTTTGATCATAATTTCCCTCCTACTCGATCACATGCTTATACCCTGCATCAAAGATTTGTTGAACATGTTCATCATCCAAAGAATAATAAATCATCTTTCCATCTCTTCTAAACTTAACCAAATTGGCATTTTTTAAAATTCTTAATTGATGTGAAATAGCTGATTGTGTCATTTGTAAAGTTGCTGCTAAATCATAAACACACATTTCTGATTCAAATAAAGCACATATAATTTTAATACGTGTTGAATCCCCAAACACTTTAAACAACTCAGCAACATCATAAAGAATTTCTTCATCAGGCAATGATTTTGTTACAAGATCAACAGCCTCCTGATTCACGATTGTTGGTTTTTCCATGTTCATTCCTCCTTTATATATGAACAATTATTCATATGTTGATATGATTATATAATGAATTGATTGACAAGTCAACCAATTTTGGTAAAATATATAAAAACGGGGTGAAATATATGAAAAGATTATTAGTTGTCGTAGATTTTCAAAATGATTTTGTATCTGGTAGCTTAGGTTTTGAAAAAGCCAAAACTTTAGAAGAACACATTGTAAATTTGATTAAGGAATATCATATGAACGGTGATGAAATTGTTTATACAATGGATACACATACTGAAAATTATTTAGAAACATATGAGGGAAAGAACTTACCAGTTGAACATTGTATCGAACATACTGAAGGTTGGGAGTTATATGGCAAAGTTGGGGAATTATTACAAGATTGTCTATGTTTTAAAAAGCCTACCTTCCCTTCATTGGATTTGGCTTATTACTTGGAAAACAAAGAATATGAAGATATTACCTTTGTTGGTGTTGTTTCTCATATTTGTGTACTTTCTAATGCGATTATGGCAAAAGCTGCTCAACCTGATACACCTATTCGTGTTGATTTAAAAGGAACAGCAAGCGCTGATGAAAAAGTTCATCAGGAAAGTATTGATGTTATGAAATCAATGCAAATTGAAATCATTGAATAAAGAAAAGAGTTTACTCTTCTTCGATAATTTCGAAGTCGAGCAAACTCTTTTTTCCTTCTTTCTTTTGTTGTATATATTTGACATAATCATTTGTTTCAATATGATCTTCTATTAAAGAAAAATAACAACGATTAGACATATTAAAAACATACACAGGCAAATGATCAATAACTTGACCATTTTCATCATAAATATCACAAATCTCTTTATTATAGAAATTGTCAATATTTCCTTCTCCATAATACTCTTCAAGCTCATCAATCATTTGAACAGTTTTTTCATTCACTTCATGAATTTCACCAAGAATCATATCATGCCCTTCCTGTAAAAAAGCAGGATAAGTTTTGTCTTTTAAAGTCATCAAACTTCCTTTGATATAACCATAGCGACGAAATGAATCTTCATCTCTAAGATAAATATCATAATTATACATACCTTTTCTTAAAGTTCCATAAACAAAAATCTTTTGTTTCATTAATGTGTTGCACCGCCAGTCACTTTAAGATCTTCTTTTGTATCGACAATTGCTTCAATAGCCGCAGTTAAAGCTTCTACAATTGTCTCTAAGTTCATACTTGGCATATTCTTTTTATCAATGACTTGTTGTGGTAAAAATGGAATATGAATAAATCCACTTCTTTTTCCCGGATATTTTGTTTCAATAATATGACGAACACCATAAGTCACATGGTTACATACAAATGTTCCAGCACTATTTGATACAGATGCAGGAATATGATGTTCCTGAATACGTGCAACCATGGCTTTAATTGGTAAATTCACAAAATAAGCCGCTGGTCCATCTGCAAATACTGGTTCGTCAATAATTTGTTGACCGGCATTATCAGGGATACGACAATCATCCACATTGATACCCACTCTTTCGACTGTAATATCAGTTCTTCCCCCTGCTTGTCCAATTGATAAAACAACATCTGGATTATGTTCTTGAATTGCTTGATCAATAACTTCTAATGAACGATGACAAACAGTAGGAATTTCTAATTTAATAATTTGAGCACCAGCAATTGTGTCTGGTAATTTTTTTACTGATTCAATTGCCGGATTAATTTTTTCTCCTCCAAAAGGATCAAATCCTGTTACTAATATTTTCATACTTAGTCTCCTTAAAATCCTAATACTAACATTAAAATCACATGAACCACAATCATTACCAATGCCATTGGTAATTGTGCTTTAATAACTGTCCATTTTTGATCTTTCGTCTCCAAGACAGCACAAGGAACGATATTGAAATTGGCTGCCATAGGTGTCATCAAAGTTCCACAATATCCAGCTGTCATACCTAAAGCACCAATTACAGCAGGATTTCCACCTTGAGCAATAACAAATGGATATCCAATACCAATTGTAATAACAGTAAATGCAGCAAAAGCATTTCCCATAATCATTGTAAAAATAACCATTCCTAAAACATAAACAATAACACCAATGACAATATTTCCTGAAGGAACAACACTAGAAATAATTTTTGAAATCACTTCACCAACACCTGCTGCTTTAAAGACTTCTCCTAAAGCACCTAATAATTGTGGTAATAAACAAGATGCTCCCACTTGCATTAATAAACGTGAAGTATCAGATCTAGTTTCAGAAACCTTTGGCTTACAAATCACAACTGCCAAAATCAAAGCCACAACACAAGCAGTTCCAGTCATAACCGCACCATCTAACGCTTTTGACTTGATAACACCCTCAACTTCAGTATTATATTTTACAAAAGATAACAAGAAAGCCATAATTCCAATAGAAACAGCTGGAATAAAAATTTTATTTCCAACTCTTTCACTAGCCTTTTGACGGAATTCTGGAGTCGATTCAACAAATTGACCCATTCTCACTTGTTTCGTTGCAGTTAAGCATCCCATAACAACAAGTAATCCACCAGTCACAACAGATGGAATTAATTTTCCAAACATAAATATAATACCCAATAAACTCCAAAATAATGCAGTTCCTATACGTGCTTCTTTATTTTTTGTAGCACGAATAGCTGTATCAAAACTCACCAATCCACATAGAACATAGAAAAATTCAGGAAGATAGACACTTAAAAAATCAACCATTATTGATTACCTCCCTTTTTTAATTTTTTATCATAGTATAAAACTTGAACAATTGTTAAAACTACAGCAATCAACGCAATATAAATTGCTGATGAAGAAATCATTGATAAAGTCACATCTTTATAACCAAGTCCAACTAAAGTTCCTTGAATCAAAACAACTCCACTTGAAGCTGGGAAAACATTTTGAGCAAAGAAATTTCCATAGTTTTCAACTGCTGCAGACAATCCTTTTAATTCCTCATCTTCACTTTCTGTTAACTGTTCATGTTTTGCAGTTTCACCAGCAGCTTCACTCATTGGTAAAATCAATGGTCTAACAAATTGAACATGCCCACCAATTCTGACATTCAATGCTGATGCAGCTGAACGAACAACCATGTATAATGAAAGAACTTTACCAGCAGAAGCATTTTTAATTTTTCCAATTAAAAAAGCTGCTCTTTCTTTCAAACCATATCTTTCGATAATTGCAATAACAGGGAAAATAATTAAGAAAATAGACATCAATCGGTTACTCACAAATGATTCACCTAAGATTCTTAAAATTTCCACAAAATCAATCCCTGCAACAAGTCCTGTCACAATTCCAGACACAATAACAACTGCTAAAACATCTAGTTTAAGTGCAAAACCTACAACAATGATTAAAATACCTATTAATGTAATGTATTCCATTGTCATTCTCCTTTCTTTTATATAGACCTATGTATTATAAAGGAATTTTTCAACTGTTTCAAGAAATTATAAGGGATTTTGTTGATAAAACAAATAATTATTCAAAAATTTGGTATTTTTTAAATCTTTTGAGAATGTCGATATGACTTTTGTCTTTGAATCCTTAAAACATTATCTTCACCAGGAAAATGAACAGGATTAAGATGTGTTTTATGATATATTTCAATAATATCCATAGCATCTTGATAAATTTCTTGAATCTCCATTTTTCCATACATCCTTGGTGGTAAAATATAAATAGGCAGAGATAACTCTGTCTTTTCTAACAATTGTTTCACATAAATATTAAGATGTGGACAACAAACAATAATGTCAAAATCATCCATTTTTTCAAGCACCAAAGAAAACGGTGAAAATTCCATCATGACTTCATTTTCCAAATGGTACTCTTTGATTTCTTTTTTCATTCTTTCACTAACATAGCTTGATGAAAAGCCTCCACCACAACATAAAAGTATTTTTAACATTTTTACACCTCTTTTTTATCTTATTCCTTAATTTTATACTATTTTTTATCAATATGCAAAAAATATATTGAGAAGAGTTTTAAAAAAGAGTATAATTGCATTAATTACAAAGGGGGAAATTTTTTATGGAAATAAAAATTGAAAGAGCAAAAACATTGAAACAAAAACCAGATCAAAATCAACTTGGTTTTGGAAAATACTTTACTGATCATATGTTTATGATTGATTGGGATAAAGATCAAGGATGGCATGATGCACGTATTGTTCCTTATGGTCCGATTGCTATGGACCCTGCAACAATGGTTTTACATTATGCCCAAGAAACTTTTGAAGGTTTAAAAGCTTATAAAAGTCCAAATGGTGACATTATGTTATTTAGACCAGAAATGAACGCACGAAGAATGATCAATTCTAATAAACGTATTTGTATGGCTGAATTGCCTGAAGATATGTTTGTTGAAGCAGTTGAAGCAATTGTGAAATATGAACAAGATTGGATTCCAACTGCTCCAGGAACATCTTTATATATTCGACCATTTACATTTGCAACTGAACCAGGTGTTGGTGTTCATCCAGCAAATAGTTATAAATTCATTATTATTCTTTCACCTGTAGGAAATTACTATCCTGAAGGTGTCAATCCTGTAAAAATTTGGGTTGAAGATGAATATGTAAGAGCTGTAAAAGGTGGAACTGGTTTTACAAAATGTGGTGGAAATTATGCTGCAAGTATTGCTGCTCAAGTCAAAGCAGAACAAAACGGATATACCCAAGTGCTTTGGTTAGATGGTGTTCATCGAAAATATGTTGAAGAAGTTGGAACAATGAATGTTATGTTCTTAATTAATGATACAGTTGTTACTGCAGCCTTAGAGGGATCTGTTTTACCTGGTGTCACAAGAGATTCTATCATTCACATTCTTAAAGATTGGGGATACAAAGTTGAAGAACGTGATTTAAGTATTGATGAATTAATGGAAGCTGCACGCAGTGGTGCATTAAAAGAAGCATGGGGTACTGGAACAGCAGCTGTTATTTCACCAATTGGTGAATTATGTTATAAGAATGAAAAAGTAACAATTCATCAATTTACAACGGGAGAATTAACACAAAAATTATATGATACTCTTACTGGTATTCAATGGGGTCGTTTAGAAGATAAATACAATTGGACAAAAGTCGTTAAATAAAAAGAAGATTTTCGAAATCTTCTTTTTATTTTTCTATAATTTGATAATGCTTTAAAGCATGGAAAATTCCATCTTTATCAATATCTGTTGTGATATATTCAGCATTTTCTTTTAATAATGGAATAGCATTTCCCATAGCAACAGGATGCCCAACATGAGCAAACATACATAAATCATTTGCGCCATCCCCAAAAGCAAAAGCATTGCTTTTATCAATTGAGAAATATTCTAAAACACGATCAATTCCAATCCCCTTATCAACACCTAGAATTGTTGCATCAGCACTATAATCTGGAAAATGTTCATTAAAAATAACTGTCTCTTTTAACTCTTCTTGAATCCTTTGAAAATGTTGATGATCAGGAAAATAAATATCAAACATATATCCATGAACATCTTCATCTTGAAAATCAGTATAATAATACCCTGGCAAATAATGATCAATGGCTTTTTGTAAAGTTTTGGGATCATGACTTTCTAAATATCCATGATGATGATCAAGGAACCCAAATCCACAATCATGCTTTCGCATAACATCTATAAAATAGCGTATCTGTTGTTGAGTCAATGGTTCATCCAATAAAACATCATCTTTATATTGAATATAACGTCCATTACTTGTAATAAAACCATCAACATATGCACCAAAATATTCTTGAGCATATTCATAAACTCTTCCCGTACAAATAAATATCAAATGCCCTGCATCTTTTAATTTCTGTAAAGCTACTTTTGTTGATTTTGGGATATGATAACCCATTGCTAAGGTTCCATCAATATCAAAGAAAAAGATTTTTTTATCTTTCTTCAATGTCTTCATATGTTTCCATTCCTCCTACATATTTTGTAGCTGGTCGAATAATACGATTAGAATAGAGCTTACTTTCAATATTATGAGCAATCCATCCAACAGTTCTTCCAACGACAAATAAAAGTGTATATAAATCACTAGGGATATTTAACATATCGTACACCAAACCACTATAAAAATCAACATTACTACAAACATGAATGCCTTTTCTACGATAGATTTCATCAATAGCAATTTTTGCAAAACGACAATAGAATTGATATTCTTCTTCACGGCCCTTTTCAACTGCTAATTCATGACATTTTTGAGATAAGATTTCACTACGTGGATCACTTAATGTATAGACAGCATGTCCAATTCCATAAACCAAACCACTTTTATCATTAAAATCTTTATCTAAAATACGTTTGATTATATTTAAAATTTGTTCATCACTGGCTTGTAAAGAAATTTCACGAATAACCAATTCCATTTGTTTTTTTACAGCCAAATTAGCTCCACCATGACGAGGTCCTTTTAAAGAGCCAATCGCTCCTGCAACTGAAGAATAAAGATCAGTTCCGGTTGAAGAAATCACAACATTGGTAAAAGTAGAATTGTTCCCTCCACCATGATCAGCATGAAGAACCAATGCCACATCTAAAACTTCAGCTTCTTTTTTAGAAAATTGTCCATCATTTCTTAATAGAGATAAAATTGTTTCAGCAATACTATAATCTTTTTGAACATGATGAATAAAAAGACTTTGTTCATCAAAATAATGTACTTTTGTTTGATAAGTATAACAAACAATAGAAGGAATCTTTGCAATTAAATTAATACCCTTTTGTAAAGTCTCCTTCGCATCAATGTTATCTGGATCATCATCATAACCATATAACATCAAAACTTCTTGTTGTAATTTATTCATTAGATTTTTAGCTGGAAAGCCTAAAATACTAGCTTCTAAATAATGAGCTGGCAATTCATAATAATCGCTTAAAATCTTTTTAAATTCTTCAAATTCTTGCTTATTTGGTAAATAACCAAATAAAATCAAAAAACAAACTTCTTCAAATAAATATCTATTTTCTTGACGATTTGCATAAATAATATCTTTTACATTGATCCCACGATAATAAAGATTTCCATAATCATCAACTTTTTCCCCATTTTCTTTCTTATACCCTACGACATCAGATATTTTTGTTAATCCAACCAAAACACCTGTTCCATCTTCATTACGAAGTCCTTTTTTGACTGAATAAGTTTGATATAATTCATTATCAATTTGATTGTTTTTTAATGACTTATCAAAAAAACTTTGAATTCTATTTTCCATATCAATCACCCCTTTAATTTTTTATTAATTTATATTATATCATACCTTTGTATAATTGTATACAACTGTATAAATATATCATTTCTATTATTTGAAAAAGATCAACGAAATGTTGACCTTATGACTTATTTTATACATAATTTTAAACTTGATAATTAATGTGTAAAACATCAAACCATTTTTGTTTTTTGTCCATTTCTTGATGAATCCCATGAGCAATATAAAGAGTCGTTTCAGATTTGACAACAAAATAGACTTCATCGCCGACTTCGTAATATGTGACTTTTGAAGAATCTGATATAATGGTTTCTTTTTGATTAAGAATTTTTTCATTTTTCATAAATGTTAATAATGACTGATATTTCCTCTCGGCATTTTCTTGATTATCCATATAGAAAGTTTCAAAACTCAAAGAATAAACTTGTTGATAATCGGGTGTTAAAGTTTTTGTATGACGAAGACATCCATCATCATTTTCTCCCACATCAAATTCTTCTACTTTCATACAATTTGGATATTCATCCTTATTTAAGTATTTTTTATACTGTTCACCTGTTAATCCAATAACAATCACAAAAATAACAAGAAAAATTCCAAGAACCATCCCTACTGTTTTTAAATTATGTTGACTATACTGATGCTTTTTCATACAATTCCTCCTTAATATGTTGTATACTACATATTAAGTATATGTCGCATACTACATTTTGTCAACATAAAATGTAAGTGTTTACATAAAAAGAAAAAGATGGTTAAATCCATCCAAAATATTGGCAAGCATATTGAATGCCATCTTCTACATTTGTCTTTGTTACAAAATCAGCTTTGGCTTTTAATTCATCACAAGCATTTCCCATAGCAATAGATGTCCATTGAGAATGAAACATTACCAGATCGTTATAATCATCACCAAAAACAACAACATCTTCTATTTGTCCACCTACTTTTTCTACCATTTTGATAATTCCTTGATCTTTTTCATCATGTTGATAAGTCAAATATTCATTCGCAAAACGTATATGTCCTAAAGTCTCTTTTAAAGTTAATTTATTTTCATCTTCTTTTGAAATCGCAATATAAATTTTATAGATTTCTGGAATATCTTGATATTGTAGTGAACGTTGTAAGAAATAACGTGTTGGCTCTTGACGATAACCAACCTGATTGATAAAAGTTTCATCTGTCATTATGACATCGATACTATCATTGGGTGTGATTAAAACACCAAATCCTTTTTCTTTAGCTTCTTGACATAAGGCAACTGCTTTTTGATGATCTAATGGTCTATTTTCAATCAGTTCATCATGAATTGTTAAGGCTGCCCCACCATTGCTGACAATATGATGAATACCTGCATTTTTTGCAAATTCTTTTGTTTTATAGTAAGCTCTTCCTGTTGCGATACAAACAAAGTGTCCATTCTCCTGAAGTTTTTGAATTGTTTTTTTTGCACTTAAAATAAGTTCTCCTGTTTCTTTATTTGTGAGTGTTCCATCAATATCAAAGAAAAAATATTTTTTATTCATATGACACCATCCTTTTTTTAGTATTGTATCAAATATTTGTTTTAATGGCTAGATGTATCTTGTAAAGATGATAAGAGGCTATAACATAGATTCATATGAATTGGAGATAAAATAATTCCTATTACACCAAAAAAGTAAAGGTGTATCATCATAGACAATAACAAAACAAAGGATGGAACTTGTGTCTGTTTATTCATAATTTGTGGTTCTAAGATGCTTCTGACCATATTGATGATTAAATATATCAAAAAGATATAAAAAGCTTTTAAATAAGCTTTTTGAAGCAAATAGATAATACATATAGGAAGTAATACAATCCCTACTCCAATAAAAGGTAAACTATCCAGCAATGCTGTAATAAATGCATAAACAAGTGGATGTGAAAAATGCATAATAGAAAATCCACACAATAGAATCAAAAAACAAATCAACATCAAAACCATCTGACATTTGATATATTGCCAAAGGCTCTTTAAACATTGATTTTTTATCGAAACGAAAGTTTGAACAAAACGAGGACGACAAAACAATAACATTTGTTTTTTCATATCATCATAATCTAAAACCAAAAAGAAAGTTGAAATAACAAAAAGAAAAAAAGTAAATATATACATCGGTATACGTGTTACAAACATAGAAAAATAGCCAATCATTTGCAAAAAAGATTCACTTATAAAATTTTGGAGAGTATCCATAATATTTCCTTTAAAAAAATGTGGGAAGCTATTTTGAATAAAACTCATAAGGTCATGAAAAAAAGGCAAACAATAATCTTGAATATATTGTGGTAAGATTTGTAAATAAGAAAATAATGAAATCATTCCATAAGTTATCATACTTCCTAAAAGAAGTGCCAACACAAGATAAATCACCAACAACAAAGAAATACCAATCGCACTTCTTTTCATATGCAAATATTTTTCTAAATAATCAATTAATGGTTTCATCATAAAATAACAAAGTAATGCAAGTGCAAAAGGCAAAATCACTTGAAACATGTATTTTAATATCAAACAATATCCTATACAAAAAACAATCCCAATTATCCATGACTTTCTTTTCACACTCATCACCCATACAATATATGCAAAACAAAACAAAAAAAGCCCAAAGGCTTTAATTGTTTACATGTTGATGAGGAACAATTGATGAATCATCAATTGCTTTAAATGTATAACCACGTTTTTGATAATATTCAATAACTTCTGGTAAAATATCAACCGTATTTTGTTTTCCATTTGCATCATGCATTAAAATCATAATTTGATTATGTGATGATGAAGTTGCTCTTGATAACATCTCTGATTGACTCATATGACTATATCCATCACCATTTTCAGCATTCCAATCATAATAGATATATCCTTTTTCCTCTACCATTTTTGTTAGTTTACTCATAATCCCTTTGGAATATTTTTTAGAAACAGTATTTGATCCACCACCTGGGAAACGAATATATTTAGGAACAAATCCAATATAATCCTTAGCAAGATTTCCAACTTTTTCTAAATCTTTAAAATATGCATCCGTTGAAGAATAAACTTTACTATAATTATGACTATATGTATGAAGTCCAATTGTATGACCTTTGTCATGAGCAATCTTAATATATTTACGATAACTTGAATTCATCCCTGTAATAAAGAAAGTTGCTTTACAATTATACTTATCTAAAATATCAAGAACTGATGATGTATAACGAGATGGTCCATCATCAAATGTTAAATAAACAACTTTTTCATTTTTATCAGTTTTATCAACAACTTGAACAGTAATCGTCTTTTCAGATTGATTTCCACTACTATCTTTAGCAATATATTTCACTTCATAATTGCCTTTTTTATTAGCATCAAAATTATTTTTTTCAACAGTTAATTGTGGGGCTGTATCAAAATTATCTTTGGCTGTGGCATAATCTTTTAAATCCACTTGACTGCCAACAATGACGCTGACATTCCCAGCAATAATTTCAGGTGCTTTTTTATCTTCTTCTACATTGACTTTAACAGTTTTACGTGTTTCATTTCCACCTTCATCTTTGACAACAACTTCAACCTCTTGCTTACCAGCTTTGTCAAAAGAGTATCTTTTAGAAAAAGCAACTGTTGTTTTTGTAGCATCCTTAATATTTTTCACTAATTCTTTTGGATCTATTGATTGATTCAAAGCAATGGTTTGAGATTGAACATCAAATTGAGGTGGAGTAGAATCAACAACTTTCACTTTTAAAGTTTCTTTATCATCTTCATATTGATAACCAACTTCATATTCCCCTAATTTTTTCACATTCACTTTAGAACTATCTATAACCAAATTTTTTAAATCTCCATTTTTAATTTCTTTGACAAATTGTGTATAATCAACAACAGAATTGATTTCAATTTCTCTTTGTGATGTAAATTTTATTCGCGATGAATGAAAAAAGAAAAATATTCCTACTATCACAATCGCAATCATTCCAATGATTCCAATAAATTCCAATAACCTTTTATTTTTTAACTTCAGTTTCATATATATCCCTTTCTTGACTAATTTAACAACAATTCAATATTTTTCTTTCTTTTTCTCATATATCCATCTCTTCTTTGAATCACTATGTTATAACAAATACAGGTGATTATCAATGCATATCTATAACAAACATGATTTTTTTACAACTCATCATATTTTGGATCCTGATTTTCAATATCATACCATACTTGATGAAAAAATAATGTATTCTTTTTTTAAAGATTTAGAACTTCCTCAAGACATAAAAACTCTAACAGGAATCTATATCAAATACCATTTTTATCCTTTGTCTTACCATCTTCATCCTCAAAATTACATAAAACTATCAGAAGGAATCTTAAAAACCATAAAAACGTATTTTGATTTTGGCGAAGCCAATCTTTATCACGATAATGATGATACATTTTTTATCGTTATGTTCAATATTCAAGAACAAGATATTTTAAATGCAATTGCTTTATTTGAAAAAGTTATTGCAACTAAGAATATAACTTTAAAAGAACACAAATCGCATTTATCATTTCATTATGGTATCTATTTTTCTCATCCTTTTATTCATCCTTTTGATTTCTATCATTGTACGCAATCACAATATGAGAACACTTTAAAACCACATAAAAGTCTAATTTCTTTAATGAATACAATTAGTGATATTTCTTTTGGACATTTAACTTATAAAGATAATGAATAAAAGTTTTTAAAGTTCCAATCACAAAAACAGAACTTGCGCAAATTGGAATTAACCATATCATTGACCAATTGAATAAAGAATAAATTCCAAAGAAATCAGGCATAATCAATAGTATTAAATAAAACAAAATTGTAATCATTGTGGCAATATAAGCACGCAAACGATTTAATGGCATACATACAATAAAGACAACCAAAAAGCTAATAAACCCAGCAACTAAAAATTGATAAGTAGAAACAAGTTTTAAATCCATATGTAGCCATTGTCCAAACAAACTAATTGCCAACATATAAATAATCATAGTCACAGCACATGGAACAGCTGTTGTAATGACATGTTTCATAAATCCTTGTGCCGAAAGCTGTGATGAGCGTTCTAGTGTAATAAGGAAACTTGGTATGCCAATAGCCAAACCGCTAATCAAACTCAATTGTAATGGTGTAAATGGATAACTCATGCGTAACGCTGCAAAAATCAAACATAATGCAGTCGAATAAATCGTTTTGGTTAAATAAAGTGAACTGACACGTTCAATATCTGCAATAATGGCACGTCCTTCATTAACGATAGCTTTCATGGATGCAAAGTTTGAATCCAACAGGACAATATGAGCTGCTTGTTTCGCCGCATCACTTCCTGCTGCCATTGCGATTCCACAATCCGCATCTTTTAAAGCCAAAACATCATTAACACCATCTCCAACCATCCCAACAACCAAACCTTTGGCTTGACAAGCTTTGATAATTTGTTGTTTTTGTTCAGGTTTGACACGTCCAAAGACACGATAATGTTCAACAACCTTTTCTAACTCTTCTTCATCTTCTGGCAAAGTTGATGCGTCAATATAACGTTCTCCATATTTTAATCCAGCTTCTAAAGCAACATGAGAAACAGTCATTGGATTATCACCAGATAAAATTCTAATCTCAACATCTGCTTTTTCGAAAAATGCCAATGTGTCTCTCGCTTCTTGACGGATACAATCATGAATAACAATCAAAGCCAAAGGTTGCACCTGCCCAATTTGATTATTGTGATCATCCACCAAATCAGTTTCACCAAGCAATAAAACACGCAATCCCTTTTGGGAATACTTTTCTACACTTTTTAAAACAGGGTGATCCTCACTTAATAAAAATTCTGGTGCTCCTAAGACATATTGCCCTTTATTTTCAAAAGCAATCGCACGCATCTTTCGTTGTGATGAAAATGGAATCATTGCCTTAACAATATAATTTTCAGGTTTTGTAAAATAATCTTGCAAAGCTTTTTGAGTCGCATTGACATCATCAAAATAATAAGCCATAGCACCCATAATTTCATGAATATCAGTTGTATCTTCAACAAATGGAATCACTTGATCGACTTCTAACTCACCCGTAGTGAGTGTTCCTGTTTTATCTAAACACAAAACATTGACTCGTGCTAAGGCTTCGATAGCTTCCATTTCTTGAATTAAAGCTTTCTTTTTAGCTAATTTTCCAACACCCAAAATAAAGGAAAGACTGGTTAATAAGACAAGACCTTCAGGAATCATGCCAATGACTCCACCAACAGTTTTCACAATGGCAGAAGCATGGTCATTTGGAAAAGCAGACATTTGTGATAAAAACAAAACAAGACCAACAGGTATAATCACAATACTTAAAACTTTAATTATTTTTTCAATAGCGTCTTTCATTTCAGAAGACGCTTTATTTTTATGTTTCGCTTTATGAACCAATTGCGTAGAATAATTCTCATTTCCTACACGAATCACGCGTGCATAAGCACTCCCTGCAACAACAAAACTTCCAGATAACAATTCATCATCTTTGTTTTTTTTCACTGGTTTTGATTCACCAGTCAGCATAGATTCATTAATTTCTAAACCTCGTGAAAGCAAAACAACACTATCAGAACCAATTTGATTCCCATTTTCAATATAAATCACATCATCAACAACCAAATCTTCTATCGCAATCAATTGTTGTTGATGATCTCGAATGACTTTAACTTTCTTAACAGTGACAACTGTTAATTGATCAATAATCTTTTTAACTTTTAATTCTTGATAAATTCCAACTATAGAATTGACAAAAACAACAACCAAAAAAGTTAAGTTGGTCCAACGTCCAGTTGAAATAATAATTCCTGCTAAAAAAAGATTCAAAAAATTAAAATATGTTAAAGTATGTTCAAGGACAATTTGTTTTTTTGTTTTCGATATATTGTCTTGTGATATATTGACTTGTCCCTGATTGACTCTTTGTTTGACTTCATCAGTTGAAAGTCCAAGATTCTCTATATTTTCCATTTTCTCACCTACCAGCATAATATAACACATCGGTATGAATATTTTGTGAATATTACTATAAACATCATATCATGAAATAAGCAAAAGAAAAAATAAAAAATATAACCTCTTTTGAAGTTATACTTATCATAACAATTTGGTGGACCCTGAAGGACTCGAACCTTCGACCGATCGGTTATGAGCCGATAGCTCTAACCAACTGAGCTAAGGGTCCAGATAAAATAAAAAGTGGTTGATCACCACTTGTTAGCTTAATGGTAGCGGGGAAGGGATTTGAACCCCCGACCCACCGGGTATGAACCGATTGCTCTAGCCAACTGAGCTACCCCGCCATGTAGTGAATCGTTTTTTAAGTAAATGGTGGTTCCGGCCGGAATCGAACCAGCGACACGAGGATTTTCAGTCCTCTGCTCTACCGACTGAGCTACGGAACCAAATGGCGGTCTGGACGGGACTCGAACCCGCGACCTCCGCCGTGACAGGGCGGCATTCTAACCAACTGAACTACCAGACCATTTGGTTGCGGGAGAAGGATTTGAACCAACGACCTTCGGGTTATGAGCCCGACGAGCTACCAGACTGCTCCATCCCGCGATGTTATAAACTTTATGAAATGGCGGAGGTTGAGGGATTCGAACCCCCGCGGGACTTTCATCCCCTGTCGGTTTTCAAGACCGATCCCTTCAGCCAGGCTTGGGTAAACCTCCGCATTAATGGTGGAGCTTAGCGGGATCGAACCGCTGACCTCCTGCGTGCAAAGCAGGCGCTCTCCCATCTGAGCTAAAGCCCCATTTTAAATGGTCGGGAAGACAGGATTTGAACCTGCGACCCCCTGGTCCCAAACCAGGTGCACTACCAAGCTGTGCTACTTCCCGATATTCAATTTTTTAAATCTCAATTGGCGCGCTAGGCAGGAATCGAACCCACAACCTCTTGATCCGTAGTCAAGCACTCTATCCAGTTGAGCTACTAGCGCATCTCTTTAACAGCGCCATTCAATAATATCATATTCGCTGTTCTATTGCAACACTTTTTTTACATTTTTTTCATTTTCTTTTTACTAAGAAATGGTGCCCAGGGCCGGAGTCGAACCGGCACGGATTTTAAGGTCCGCAGGATTTTAAGTCCTGTGCGTCTACCAATTTCGCCACCTGGGCAACAGATGGAGGTTCCAGCCGGACTCGAACCGACGATGACAGAGTTGCAGTCTGTAGCCTTACCAACTTGGCTATGGAACCATTTGTTCTCTTTTTTCTGTTGCTCAAATAGTATATAATATTTTGCATTTGATTGCAAGAGGTTTTTACAAAAAAATGTAATAAAATTTGAGCATATAAAAAAAGAAAAGTTCTCATCAACATTTTTTTGTGAGAACTTTTTTTAAAATTTATTGTGCTTTAATCTTTGTCCAGTAGTTACTAAACATTTCTTTCACTTCTTGAGGTTGATAAGCAAAGACTTCATCATTTTTTTCCATACGAATACCATAAGCAATATTCCCTTTAAACTCATTTAATGAAGCTTCTTTTGCTGCATTGACATTAGATGTGAGATATCCTACCTCTAAAGTATTGTTTAAGGCATTTTCATCACTAATCATATAATTGATAAATTCCATTGCTAATTTTGTATCTTGACAATCTTTGCTAATCACAAAACCATCAAACCAAACATTTGTTCCTTCATTTGGTAAATAATAACTCATATCAGGATTTTCAGCAATTACTGCTGCTGCATCTCCTGAATACATAACAGCCATAGCTTTTTCACTATTTTTCATAGCATCAATAGTTTCATCCATACCATATGTTGGATCCATTGTTTTTCTTTGTTCCACAAGCCATTGATACGCTTTTTCAATTTCTTCTTTATTGGTTGTATTCATAGAATATCCTAAAGCTTTTAAAGCAACCATAAATGAATCTCTTTCAGAATCATACATATAAATATTTCCTTTATACTTTGGATTTCTTAAAACTTCCCAACCAGCGTTTAAATCAGATTCCAAGACTTTTGTTTTGTCATAAACAATTCCAACATTCCCATAAAAATAAGGCACCCAATAATCATTGTTTTTATCAAAACTTTGATTTAAAACAGAATTATCTAGACTATCTTTATTCGTAATTAAAGACCAATCAATCTTTTGAACCAATTTTTCTTTAATTAATCTTTCAATCATATATTCAGAAGGAACCATAATATCATATTTATTTCCTCCTAATAATTTTGTATACATAGATTCATTAGAATCAAATGTTTCATAAATCACTTTACAATCAAACTCTTTTTGAAAACCACTAATCACATCAGGATCAACATATTCACCCCAGTTAAAAACTCTTAAAGTATATTTATAGTTTCGTGAGCCACAGCCAACCAAAGTTGTCAGAACCATAACTCCAACCAATAAAAGTTTAGCTAATCTTTTCATTCAATTTCTCCCCTTTTCTTTTGACAATCAAATAAGGTATAAATGTACCAACCAATAAAACAATCAAAATAACAATCAACACAATTGTTGATAATGCATAAATACTTGGATTCATACGTTTAGACATATTGTAAATCACAATAGAAATATTTTCTACACCATTTCCACTCACAAAATATGAAATCACAAAATCATCAAAAGACATTGTAAATGCCAATAATGCTCCTGCTACAATCCCAGGTTTAATTTGTGGAAGAATGACTTTCATTAAAGTTTGAAAAGGTGTTGCACCTAAATCCATTGCTGCATCAGCCAAATTATCATCCAATTGTTTCACTTTTGGATAAACATTCGTAATCACATAAGGTGTACAAAAAGCAATATGTGCTAGTAACATAGTCAAATAACCTTTTTCAATACTAATAAATGAGAAAAAGATCATTAATGAAATTGCTGTAACAATTTCAGGATTCATAATAGGTAAATTATTCACTTGTAAGATTGCTGTACGAATTGTTTTTTTAGATTTTGTTAAAGCAATTGCCGTAATTGTTCCTAAAATCGTTGAAACAACAGTAGCAATAATGGCAATCGTTACAGAAACAAAAACTGCATCCAATAATTGCGTATTCCCAAACAAAGATTCATACCAACGCAATGAAAAACCTCTAAAATTTGATAAAGATTTTGCACTATTCAAAGAGAAAAATCCCATAACAAATAAAGGAAAATACAAAAACAATAAGCAAAGACTAATGCAAAGAACTCTTACGTATTTTTTTTCTTTTCCCACTTTGTTTTCCTCCTTCCTCTTCATCAGAAACATTTGTACGTTTTTCAGCCTTATAGATCAAAGCCATTAAGACAATAACAATGACTGCCAAAACCAAAGAAACTGCACTACCAAAATGCCAATTTCCAACCGTAATAAACTGTTGTTCAATAAAGTTACCAATCAAAGAGTATTGTCCGCCACCCAACATCTTAGGAATGACAAAAGCACTAATCGCAGGTAAAAAGACCATTGTCACACCTGTTAAAACACCACTCAGTGATAAACGAAAAGTGACTTTAAAAAACGTTTGAACACGAGACGCACCTAAATCCATAGATGCCTCTGTCAAAGATTTATCCATACTTGTTAATGATGTGTGAATTGGTAAAATCATAAATGGTAAAAAGTTATAGACCATCCCAATCACAACTGCAAAATCAGTATACATCATTTGCACACGCCCTAATCCTAGCGATACCAAAAGATTATTCATAATCCCATTATTACTTAAAATACTCATCCATGCATACGTACGCATTAATAAATTAATCCAAGTTGGGATCGTAATTAATAAAATTAAAATTGTTTGTGTGGTTTCTTTACATTTAGAAATCATATAAGCAATAGGATAACCAATCAAGAAACAAATAGCTGTTGTTAAAATTCCTAAAATCAATGATCTTAGTAAAACAGATAAGAAAATAGGATCTAAAAATTTAAAGAAATTATCTAAGGTAAATTGGAAAGTTGTAATTTCTGTTCCTTTTGCTGTAACAGCATAAAATGCAATCAACAACATAGGAACAATTGTTAAAACGAATAACCAAAAACAATAAGGTGATACCAATCTCTTATATTGTTTCATTAATATGTCCCCATTTTTTCCATGACATGAATATCTTCAGGCCAAAAATCCAAATTTACCTTTTTTCCAATTTCACTCATATCTGTTGTGTGCACTTTATAAACACGGTTATCTGTTTCAACCATAATTTCATAATGAACACCTTTAAAGACAATTGAAGAAACAACCCCTTCAATTTTTCCTTGTCCAATTTCTACAATATCTAAATCTTCCGGTCTTAAAACAATATCTATCTCTTGTCCTTCATCAAATCCCTTATCAACACAAACAAATTGTTGATTATCAAATTCCACTAAGAAATCTTTTACAAAAACACCTTCAACAATATTAGATTCACCAATAAATTGAGCAACAAAACGATTTTCTGGTTCATTATAAATATCTGTTGGTGTTCCAATTTGTTGAATTGCCCCATCATTCATAACAACAATTGTATCTGACATGGTCAAAGCTTCTTCTTGATCATGTGTAACATATACGAAAGTAATTCCAACTTCTTTTTGAATATTTTTTAATTCAATTTGCATCGCTTTTCTTAATTTTAAATCCAAAGCTCCTAATGGTTCATCTAACAATAAAACTTTTGGTTCATTGACTAAAGCTCTCGCAATTGCAACACGTTGTTGTTGCCCACCAGACAATTGCGAAATATTTCTTTTTTCAAAGCCTTTAAGACCCACAAGATTCAACATTCTTAAGACTTTTTGTTCAATAATCTCTTTATCAAGTTTTTTTATCTTTAATCCAAAAGCAACGTTATCAAAAACGTTCATATGAGGAAATAAAGCATATTTTTGAAAAACTGTATTCACTTCTCTTTTATATGGTGGAAGTGTTGAAATATCAATACCATCAAATAAAACTTCTCCTGAACTGGCTTCTTCAAAACCACCAACAATACGTAAAGTCGTTGTTTTCCCACAACCACTTGGTCCAAGCAATGTCATAAACTCATTTTCATGGATATCCAAATGAATTCCTTTTAAAACCACTTGACCATTATATTCTTTTGTTAAATTATTTAATTCAATTAATTTTTTCATATAATCCTCCCTAAAATAATGGTGGTGTTGAAACCCAAATCACTTTAGCCTTGGATTCACCAACATTTTCAAGATAATGTGTTCTTTTTCCTGGTAAATAGAAGGTTTCCCCTTTTTTTACACTTAATTCTTTATCACCATAATGTAAAATAATTTTTCCACAAATCACATAACCAAATTCTTCTCCATCATGTGGTTCCATTTCCATTGAAGATTTCCCTTTTTCAATTTCAATCAAAATAGGTTCCATATCATTTTTTTGTGCATTGGGAACAATATAAGAAATTTCATAATCATCTTGTGTATTCACAAAATAATCTTCTTTTTTAAATACCAATTGTTCTTCTTGTGTTTCACTAAAAAATTCATGCAATGTCGTTCCTAAAGCCTCTAATATATCTTCTAAGGTGGTTATTGACGGAGATGTTAAATTACGTTCAACCTGTGACAAAAATCCCTTTGTTAATTCGCTACGATTTGCCAATTCTTCTAAGGTCAATTGATTGGCAATTCTTATTCTTTTAATCTTACTGCCAATGTTCATAGTCTCACTCCCCTTTGTTTAGTCATATGAAACATAATGTTTAAAATACAAAACACAATTATTATACAAAATATTTCAAGAATTGCAATACATTTTAAACAATTTGTTTAATATATTAAACTTTAAAAATAAAAAAAGAAATGATTAACAAAATCATTTCTCCAACTTTTCACGACGCAATGATGATTTTTTAAACATATTCTTTAAAGCTTCTTCATCACCATCTAATAATGCATTTTTTAACAAATCAAATTGTTCTTCAAAACGCTGCATTGAAGCCAATAAATAATCCCGATTATTTAAGAAAAGTTCACTCCACAAATCAGCATTAATATTGGCAATACGTGTTAAATCTCTAAACGAATCTCCTATATACTTTCCTGTTTCATATTTTTCATCATCACTATTCATTAATGCCACAGCAATCATATGAGGAAGCTGTGAAGTAAAGGAAATAATTTCATCATGAGCATAAGGACTCATGATTTTTACACTCTTAAAGCCAAGTTGAGAAACAAATTGACACATAAAATCAATTGTTTCTTTTTTGTTTTTCTGATGTTCAATAACAATATAATTGGCATTTTGAAAAACAGCTTGACTTGCATAAGCATAACCCTTTTTTTCACGTCCTGCCATTGGATGACCACTTACATATTCAACATCTTTATCAATGATTTTTAATGCTTTTTCTAAAAAATAAGATTTAATTCCAACAACATCTGTAACAATACTGCCTTTTTTAAACTCATGTGAAGCAATAAAATCTAAGACCAAAGAAGGATATAAACAAATAATTGTCATATCACTTTCTTTAATAATGTCATATCCATCAACAAAACCTTCAACAATACAGCCATCATCTTTAGCTTGTTGTAAAGTTTTTTCATCTGTATCAATACCATAAACACTATGACCTAATCCATTTAAAGCTTGGATATAGCTTCCCCCAATAACCCCTATTCCTACAACTGTAATAATCATATAATCTCCTTTTTATAAAAGACCAACTGCAAATGCAAAGCCTCCAAACATCAAAGCACAAAAGCCAAACCTATACAAAAATCCTTTCCATGATAAATGATCTTTATTCAATAACCAAAAAGCAATAACCACGCATGTACTTGAAAAAAGGCCATGAACAAGCACTAAGGATATTTGATAACTCAATACTTTTGTAAGCAAAGGAACCAAAAGAAATTGAGAAAGGATAAAAACAACCACAAAAATAAGAAAACTTTCTATTTTCAAAGGAACCCATGTCATTGTAAAATTCTTTTTGAATTCACTTTTTTCATCAACTTTTTGATGTGTTATTGTTTCTTTTCTATCTCTTTGTACACTTCTTTTAAAACTCATGAATGATTTCGTCCCTCAGCTAACATTTTTAATTTATAATCTAATAATTTCTTTGTTAAATCTACATAATAAATATGTGGATATTCTAAACGGAAAACTTCATCCCATAATAATGCTTTTTGTTCATTAGAATATGTTCTAATTTCATCTAAAGAATATTCTGGATAAACACATTTTCCTTCATCAAAGATCAATGTTTGTAAAGGTTGTATTTCATATGTACCTGCATACAAGACTTTATTTTTCCATGCATCTGATTGATGATAAATGGTTAAATCTTGATTTTCATCTAAAACTTCATCATGGAATGCAATAATATCTGCAAAAGCTTTGTTGGTTTCTTTTTCAATCAAACGATAGACTTTCTTATATCCTGGATTGGTAATTTTTTCAGTGTTTTCTGAAATTTTAATTTTTGGGATAATCACACCATCTTTTTCAACAGCTGCCAACTTATAAACACCACCAAAAACTGGTGAAGATTTTGAAACAATCATATTTTCACCAACACCAAAAGAATCAATTTGTGCACCTTGTTCTAAAACAGAACGAATCAAATATTCATCCAATGAATTAGAAACCGTAATTTTACAATCATGTAATCCTGCAACATCTAACATCATTCTGGCTTTTTTTGTTAAATATGCAATATCTCCACTATCCAAACGAATACCAGCTAATCTTTTTCCCATTGGAGCCAAAACTTCTTCTGCGACTTTGATTGCATTAGGGACTCCACTCTTTAATGTATCATATGTATCAACAAGCAATACGCATGCATCTGGATAATTTTGTGCATAAGCTTTAAAGGCTTCATATTCACTGTCAAATGACTGTACAAAAGAATGTGCCATTGTTCCTAAAACAGGAATACCAAAAGCTTTTCCAGCAGAAGTTGTCGCTGTTCCAGCAACCCCACCAATATAAGCCGCTCTTGCTCCATAATGTGCACCATCATAACCTTGTGCACGTCTTGCTCCAAATTCCATAACTGGACGTCCTTTTGCTTCTTGACAAACACGATGTGCTTTGGTTGCTATTAAGGATTGATGATTGATTGTTACCAACAAAAATGTTTCAATCAATTGTGCTTCAATCAATTTGGCTTTCACTGTAACCAATGGTTCATATGGAAAGACGGGTGTTCCTTCTTTCATTGCATAGATTGTTCCAGTAAATTTGAAATTTCTTAAATAATCAAAGAAATCTTCATCAAAAACATTTAAGCTTCTTAAATATTCTATATCGCCTTCTGTAAATCGCATATCTTGAATAGCTTCAATTAATTGTTGCAAACCAGCAAAAATAACAAATCCACCATTATCAGGATTTTTTCTAAAGAACATATCAAAATAAACGATTTGATCCCCTTTTCCTAGTTTAAAATAATTATAAGACATTGTTAATTCATAAAAGTCCATAATTAAAGTAATATTTCTTTCACTACTGACATTTGCTTTTTCCATTTTTTTGCCCCCTGTCTTGACATATATCATATACCAATTTATCAAAAAAATAAAGCATTTCTGCTTTATTCTGTTTGATTCTTTGCTTTTTTATAAGCTTCACCAACAGCATTTTTTAATGCTGATGATGAAGATGTTGCTCCTGAAATTGTATCAACATCATATTTGTTTTCTTTTTTCATCTTATCAATCATTTGTTCTATGGCAACACCACCAATAGAAGGTGTCTCATTATGTTCCTTCACAACAACATCTACCAATTTATCATCTTTAATTGTTGTTTGAACTTGAAATTCTCCACCATAACCAACTGCAGTGGTTGTATAGGTTCCATCTTGATAGGTTGTTTTTGGCTTTGATTGTTCTTTTTGATTTGTACATCCACAAATCATGATTGCTAATAAGAGTAATGTTAACTTTTTCATTGAAAAAACCTCCTATTAATAGTGTTTGTCAAAGATCAAATCTTATTCATAAAAGATTAAAAATATAAGTCATAACTTTGTCTTTGATATGCTTGTGGCATTGGATTGACATTTTGATAAACAATTGGAATTAATAATTGTTGATCTGTATGAATCATCATATCTTTATTTAAGTTGTTCATAGCTTGAATCCAAGCCACTTCACTATTAAATGTTTTTGCTAGTCGATAAACATTATCACCTTTATTCACTGTATACAAAATAATTTCTCCAACTTTTGGATAAGTGATTCTTTCTTGATCATACATATATGGATTATACATTTTATCCCTCCCAAATTAGACTATGTTGAAAAAATTCTTTTGCATAGGCAAAAAAACAAGTGATTATTTTTTCTTATAATCACTTGTTGCTAATTTATTTAAAGCATCTTTAGCGGCTTGTTGTTCAGCTCTTTTTTTACTTGTTCCCTTACCTACACCCAAACGCATATCATCCATAGTTACAGCGACTGTAAATTCTGGCGCATTTGATGGACCACATGTTTCTAAGAGTTCATATGTAACTGTACGACGTTGATCAGCTTGAATCAATTCTTGTAAGGTTGTTTTATAATCTGTAATATCATCATAATCTAAATCATTGACATGTTGATAAATCGTTTGTTCTAAAATTTTTATCACTTCACCATGTCCACAATCTAAATAAACTGCTCCTATAAATGATTCAAAAATATTTGCCAAAACACTATCACGATCACGTCCACCACTTTTTTCTTCACCAACACCAAGATATAACAATTCCCCTAATCCCAATTCTCTAGAAAAACGAGCCAATGATTCTTCACGAACCAATTTGCTACGTAAAGTTGTTAATGTTCCTTCAGGAACATCCGGAAAAAGTTTAAAAATAAATTCTGATACATAAAGTTGTAAAACAGCATCACCCATAAACTCTAAACGTTCATAGTCTTTTTTACTATGGTGAGCTTCATTGGCATATGAAGCATGTGTAAAAGCTTCTTTATATAACCCCAAATCATGGTAAGGTATTTTTTCTTGGCGTAAAAAATCTAATATTTTCATGAATTTTTCAATCCTTCTTTCATTTGTGTCACCACATCCATTTTGACCATTTGATAGGCCAAATCCATCGCATTCATAAAGGCTTTTGCATCACTGGCACCATGCGCTTTGACAACTGCTTTTTCAAATCCCATCATTAATGCTCCACCAACTGATTTATAATCAAATTGATCTTTTAATGAATAGAGTGATGATTTTGCAAATAATGCTCCAATTTTTCCTTTTAAAGAAGACATCATACTTTCTTTCACCATTTTCATTAAAATCCCTGCTACGCCTTCACATGTCTTTAAAGCGATATTTCCACTAAATCCATCTGTAACCACAACATCAGTTTCACCTAACAACAAATCTCTTCCTTCAATATTTCCAACGAAGTTAATTTTTTCTTCATCTTTTAATAATTGAAAAGTTTTTTGATGAACTTCATCACCTTTTTTCTCTTCACTTCCAATATTTAATAAAGAAACTTTTGGGTTTTGAATACCACGGATATTTTTTGCATATATATGTCCCATAATTGCAAATTCTTTTAATTGTTCAGGGGTATTTTCAGCATTGGCACCTACATCAAGCATCGCAACCCCTTTTTTATTATAGGTTGGCAAGACTGCCATTAAACATGATTTTTCAACACCTTCAATACGTTTTAAAAATAACATTGCACTGGTATAAAAAGCACCTGTTGAACCACAAGATACAACACCATCAACAAGATTGTCATTAGCCATTGTAACAGCCTTAACCATACTTGAATCTTTTTTACGACGAACTGACATAATTCCAGCATCCATAGGAACAATGTCTCTTGCATCCACAACATGAATTCGTTCAACATTCTCTAATCGTGTAAGTTCTTCTTTCTTTCCTGTGACATAAAGTTCAACATCTTGATGAGTCTTTATAAAATCTAAGCAAGCATCTACAACAATCCCACTTCCTAAATCACCACTCATCGCATCTATAGCTAATTTATACATTTTCATCACTCCTTGTTTTTAGTAGTATAACACATTTAATCAACATATTCATTATTCTCTTTTAAATTTTCTTGAATTGTCCTCATAAGATGTTGATAGCCTTTTTGATGATGATAGTCATCAATAATTTCTAATGCATCATCACGAGCCACCGTTAAAATCGGAAAATCTTTTAAGACATCAGCAACCAAAAAAGTAGGTAATCCACTTTGACGACTTCCTAAAACTTCTCCAGGCCCTCTCACTTGTAAATCATACATTGAAATTTCAAAACCATCATGACTCTTTTCTAGATATTTCAAACGGTCAATAGCGTCTTGACTTGAAGATGAACTCATAAAATAACAATAGGCTTGTTGAGCCCCACGTCCAACCCTTCCACGCAATTGATGTAATTGACTCATTCCAAAACGTTCAGCATTATAAATAACCATCATATTGGCATTCTTGACATCCACTCCAACTTCCACAACAGTTGTAGAAACTAAGATTTGAATACGATTATCTTGAAAATCTTGCATCACTGTTTCTTTTTCTTCATCTTTCATTTGTCCATGAAGCAAACCAACATGATATTGACCTTGGAAATATTTTTGCATAGCATCAGCAATTTGTGATGCACTTTTCGCATCAATAGCGTCACTGTCTTCGACCAACGGGCAAATGACATAACATTGTCCACCACTCGCTAAATAATCTTTTAAATCTTTTAAAATTGGTTTCATGGAAGAAGAATGAATATATTTACTGATAACAGGCATACGACCAACTGGCATTGTTTTAATGGTTGAAACATCCATATCTCCATACATAGAAATCGCAAGCGTTCGAGGAATTGGTGTTGCACTCATAATTAAGAAATCTACTTGATTTCCTTTGTTTTTTAAAGCTTTTCGTTGTTCAACTCCAAAACGATGTTGTTCATCAGTAATCACAAAACCAAGATTATGATAGTCAACCTTTTTTTGAAACAAAGCATGTGTTCCAACAATAATATCAATATCTCCATTTTTGATTTCTTCATAAAGTTTTTCTTTATCTTTAATAGATAACGATCCTGTTAACAAAGCAATCTTGACATCAGTTTCTTTAAAAAATTGACAAAGTGTCTGATAATGTTGACTGGCTAATATTTCTGTTGGTGCCATCAACGCGCCTTGATAACCTGCTAAATATGAAGCATACAAAGCAATTGCACTGACAACTGTCTTTCCACTTCCTACATCCCCTTGTAAAAAACGATACATCATTTGAGGGCTTCTTAAATCACTCACAATTTCCTTAACAGATTTTTCTTGATCTGATGTTAAGCGATAAGGTAAAGAAAGGAGAAAATCTTGGAACTTTTGTACATCAAAAAGTTTTGCAGTTCCTACTTCCAAAGAACGTTGTTGTTTGATAAATTGCATTGTTAATTGAAATTTTAAAAATTCTTCATATTTTAAATATCTTAGAGCCTGTTTAATATCTTCTTGTGTTTCTGGAAAATGAATATTCCATATAGCCATTGTTTTATGAATAAGATGATGTTTCATGATATATTTTTCAGGAACATAAGTGATGATATCATCCTTTAAAAGTTGATATGCTTTTTTGATATATTGTTGAAAAGATTTTTGAGTTAATCCTTCTTTTATAGAATAAACAGGATGAATACCTTGAATATCTTTGATGGGTTTGATTTTTATATCAGTTGCAGTAATTTTATAGTTTTGACATTTCCCAATAATTGTAATAATTGTATTGATTTTTAAATATTGTCTTAAAAAATGACGATTAAATATTGTCACTTGATATTCATTTTGATAATGATCAATCACCTGAAATGACATTCTCGACATTTTTCCTTTAAAAAAGATTTTTATTGGAGATGAGACAATTGCTTCTATAATCATATGATCATCTTCATGGGTTGGATATGTTTCTTCTATAATCTCATAGCGATATGGATAACAAGTTAATAAGTCTTCTAATGTATGAATATTCATACTTTCTAATATATCATAACGCTTTTGTGTTGTTTTTAATAATTGAATATCACTCATCAAACCACCACCTTGTTTTCTATTTTATAATAATTTCAACAAAAAAGATACCCAAAGGTATCTTAAATGAATAAAACAAGAAGAATTGTTGTACAAATCACAGAAACAATAATGCTTAAAGAATTGGCAGTTGCTGACATATCTCCTAAATAACCAACTCTTCTTGTAAAAACAGCTGAAACAGTTGATAAAGGTGCACAATAAGCCATAATCAATATTTCTTTAGCCAGTAATGGTAAAGGTAAAACAAAGAATGTAAGCAATGAAATCAAAAGAGTTCCACCAATTCTTAATCCTAAGACTTTAAAAACATTTTTGGCTTCTGTTGGTGAAATATGAATTTCTAACATCAAACCAATCATCAACATAGCTAAAAAACTATTACCAGCTCCAATCGTTGAAGCTATTGATAAAAAAGGGGAAGGAACTTGTAACTTGAAAATAGCCAAAATAAATATCAAGACATATACATCAAAAGGAATTGATGAAAATAGTTTTTTTAATAATTCTTGAATATCAAAATGATTTTCTCCACTCGCAACATGATCGGCAACTGCATATGTTATCCCTAACCCCATTAAAGCATTTCCAATATCAAAAGAACATAAATAGACAACACCTAATCCTGGAAAGAAAGTTTGGACAAAAGGCAATACAAAGTTTCCAATATTATACCCTGATGTATTAATCATAAAAGAGGCTTGTAATTGTGGTCGTTCATGATAGCTTGCTATAAAACCAATAATCATCATCACAACATTAGATAAAATACCTATCGCAATTAAGATTAAAATTGTTGTATCTAGTTCAATTCCATTAGCACTTGTCAATAAAGCACATGGCAATGTTATATTCATAATGATAGTAGCCAAAACATTCGCATCTTCTTTTTTTAAGACTTTTGCTTTTTTTAAACTGTATGCAATGACTATAATCAAAACAAAAGTTAATGATTTGATAAGAACTTCTCCCATAGACTTCCCCACTTTCTTTTTGTATTATATCAGTTGTTTACAACAATACACAAAAAATTCAAAATTTGAAAAAAATTTCATTTTATGAAATTCTCTTTTATCAATTGATAGAGTTAATGTTATAATAGAAACATATGGAGGAATACTTATGATAAAAGCAATATTTTTTGATATCGATGGAACTTTAGTCAGTTTTCATACCCATCAAATTCCTACTTCTACCTTTGATGCCTTAAAAGCACTTCAACAAAAAGGAATAAAACTTTTTATTGCAACAGGAAGAGGAAAAGATGGATTAGATGTTTTAAAAGATTTTCCTTTTGATGGTTATATTACATTAAATGGTCAATATTGTTATACACAAAATAAAATTATTTATGAAAATACAATCCAAAAAGATGATTTAAAATCTTTGTTAGATTATTTAAAAAATCATCCTTTCCCTTGTGGTTTCACTGAAGAACATACGAAATATTTTAATATGCGTGATGAACGTGTTGATGAAATTCATCGCATTACTCATAATGATAATCATCCTGCTGGTGATTGTTCGAAAGTCATTCATCACAAGGTTTATCAATGCATGTGTTTTGTAGATGAACAAGAAGAAAAAGAATTATTGAATGTCATGCCTCATTGTATTTCAGCAAGATGGCACCCTCTTTTTTGTGATGTTTCTCCATTAGGTGGAACAAAACAAAATGGAATAGATCAGTTTTTAAAATATTATGATATTGATTTATCTGAAACAATGGCTTTTGGTGATGGTGGTAATGATATTCCTATGTTGAAACATGTTGCTGTGAGTGTTGCCATGGGAAATGCCAATGATGAAGTCAAAAAAATAGCCAATTATGTTACAGATGATGTTGATAGCGATGGGATTATCAAGGCTTTAAAACATTTTCAATTGTTATAAAATGTAATCAATACTTAAAAAGTTATTATGCATGAAGTAAGATGACAAAACCAAACTAAATTGATAGATAGTTGCTTATGATACAAAAAACTATTTATCAATTGGTGAGGTGAAATTTATGAAATTTTATTTAAAAAGCATTTCATTATTTCTTATTTGTTCTCTACTTCTTTTTTCATTGCAAAATGTTTATGCAGCTTGTCCAGTTCAACTGATTGTTGAAAAAGACTATCATCTTGAAAGTTCTGGAACATCAACACATGTCACGATCCCCAAAATCAATGGTGTTAAAGATGCTCAAGTCACAAAAAAAGTGAACCAGATGATTCAAGAGACTGTAGAGCATTATTTACAACAAGCTAAACAATATGATCATCAAGCAAATCATTCACAAGATAAAAAATGGCTTATTGATATCAATTATCAAACTTATGATGTTGACTGTCATTTTATTTCTTTTTCAATCAATTCAACTCAAATCAATGCTTCTTCATATCTTCAAAAAACCTTTTTTAATATTGATTTAAAAAATGGACAGATTCTTACTGTAGAAGATTTCATTGGAAAAGACTATCAAAAAATAATTAAAGATGAAATTCAAAAGCAAGTGAAAGAAGATCAAAAGAATCAACAATTTATTTATTTCGATGATGCTATTGAAAATTTAAAAATCACAAAACAACAACCCTTCTATATCAATAAAGATAAACAGGTTGTTGTGGTTTTTAATGAATTTGATATAGCTCCTGGATATATGGGTATGCCAGAATTTATTATTCCTTAGTCACAATGTATCATAAGCCAAAGGCTATAACAAATTAACTTTTTGAAAGTCATTTCGTTATAGCCTTTTTTCTATCTTCAAATATTTTATTGACTTAATTAATGTGCATTTTTGAAGATCTTTTACTCTACACCTACAATAAATGAATAAACAGGTTGTTTCCCATTAACACATTCTAATTCTGCATCATAATTTTCTTCAACATATGCTTCAATTTCTTCAACTTCTTCATCATTGACATCTTCACCATAGATTAATGTAATGATTTCAGAATCATCATCTACTAAACCTTTTAAAGTTTCTTTCAAAGCTTCGATTTTACTTGGCACACATGCAGTAATTTCTTTTTCACATAATGCCATATATTGATTAGCTTTAATATCAACACCATCAATATTTGTATCTTTAATTGCAAATGTAACTTGTCCAGTTTTTACATTAGCAATTGCATCATTCATTTCTTCAAGATTTTCTTCTAAAGAAACTTCTGGATTATACATAATACAAGCAGATAATCCTTGTGGGATTGTCTTTGTTGGAATTACTTGTACATCCACTTCATCTTCTAAGATAATAGCCGCTTGTTGAGCCGTCATAACAATATTAGAGTTATTTGGTAAGATGATCACATGTTTTGCATTCACATCTCTAATAGCTTGAACAATGTCTTCAGCTGATGGATTCATTGTTTGACCACCACTAACAACATAGTCACAATGTAATTCCATAAACATATCTTTAATACCATCTCCAGCAGCCACACTAATAATCGCAACTTCTTTAGCTTCTCTTTGAGGAACAACAGGTGTTGCTTTAGCAGTTGGTGTTGTATTAGATTCAATAATTGAATTATGTTGTTCTTGCATATTTTCAATTTTTAATTTAATAAATTCACCATATCTTTGAGCTGTGTTTAAAGCATTCCCTGGTTTTAAAGTATGAACATGGACTTTTACAATGTCTTCATCTTGAACAACAACAATACTATTACCAGGTAATCTTTCTAATTCATTTCTTAAATTTTCTTCTTTGAAAACTTTGATCTTACCTGGATCTAATCTAAAGATAAATTCAGTACAATAACCAAATCCTTCTTCTCCGTCAGATTCAACATCCATTAATACATCTTTTGTTGCATCACCTTTAATTTCCACTCTTTCAATTTCTTCTCCAGCTAACGCTGCCATAAATCCAGTGAATACTAAAAGTAATCCAGCACCACCACTATCAACAACACCAACTTCTTTTAAAACAGGTAAAAGTTCAGGTGTTCTTTCTAATGATTCTTCAGCTTCTTTAACAAAGTATGAGAAAACATCTTCAATTTCCATACCATCTTGAGCATATTTCACAACGGCTTCACTCGCTTCTCTAATCACTGTTAAAATTGTTCCTTCAACAGGTCTCATAACAGCCTTATAAGCCACTTTTGCTCCATTTTGGAAAGCATGAGCTAATTCTACAGCATTGACTTCTTTCTTTCCTTCAAATGCCATAGAAACACCTCTAAAGATCTGTGATAAGATAACACCAGAGTTTCCTCTTGCTCCCATCAACAACCCTTTTGATAATTTCTTTGCAACTTCATAAATATCATTTGAATCAAGTTTTTCAATTTCACTTGCTCCAGCACTAAATGTCAAAGACATATTTGTCCCTGTATCCCCATCTGGTACTGGGAAAACATTTAATGCATCAATTTCTGGATGATTATTATGCAATACAATTGCCCCAGTAACAACCATCTTCTTAAACAGATTACCATCTATGATTTTCATGACTAACCTCCATCTTCATCTTTACTAATCTATAACACGAATGCTTTGTACAAAAACATTAACAGCTTCAATATCAACATCTAATGTTGTTTCCAAAACATATTTAACTTTCTTTTGGACCTCATAGACAACTTCAGAAATCTTAACACCATATCCCACAATAATATAGACATTAAGAATAATTCCAGTTTCTCCATCTTCAACAACAATTCCCTTTGAATAATTGTCTTTACCTAACAAATCATAAAATCCATCTTTCATTATTTTTTGACTTGCCATTCCAACAACACCATAACATTCAGTTGCTGCTCCACCAGTAATACTAGCAACAACATCCAATGAAAGATTAATATCACCTAAATCTGTTGTTTTTTTGATCATACCTATTCCTCCGATCTTCTTTATATATTTATATAGTTAAGTATATTATATCTTATTTTTAAATTATTGACAAACATTTCACGCATAATGCATACGCATTATAACCTAGTTAAAAACATATGTAAATGAAAAATGCAAAAAAATGTTGAATTATTCGCACATTTCATATATAGTAGATATGCAAATAAAATGTGATTCAAGAAAACACATCATAATTAACTTCTAAAAAAAGTTAAAAAAATGTTTGCATTTTCTATTTATTAATGATATTATATCAAGGTATGTAAAGCATAAAGTCGTAAAGGATGGTGAAAATAATGGCTAGAAAATGTGAAGTTAGTGGAAAAGGACCTATGTCTGGAAATTCTCGTTCTCATGCATTAAATGCATCAAGAAGAAAATGGAATGTAAACTTACAAAAAGCTACTATTTTAGTCAATGGTAAACCAAAAAAAGTAAAAATTTCAGCGAGAGAATTAAGAAGTCTTAGAAAAAGCGCTTAATCATAAAGAATGCATCCTCTGGATGCTTTTTTTATTTTATACATATTTTTATTTTCTATACTTTAATCATCAAAAAAGAAAAGAGATAACCTTATGATTATCTCTTAAAACCTTTTTTAAATTGATCAAAGATAGATTCTTTTTTTGCATTCTTTCTTAACTTAGTATATAAATCTTTTTCATCCCGTGATAACTTTGTAGGAATCTTGACATCAATTTTAACATATTGATCACCATAATTATCACTTCTTAAATCTTTAACACCTTTACCTTTTAAACGTAAAGTTGTTCCTGGTTGTGTTCCTTCTGGAACCTTTAAAGTGACATCACCATAAACAGTAGGAACATCTACTTCACAACCCAATGTTGCATCGACTGCAGAAATAGGAATTGTAATGTAAATATTTTTTCCATCACGTTGGAAATGTTGATGTGGTTTTACATAGATTTCTACATATAAATCTCCGTTTGGTCCACCATTTGTTCCACGATGTCCTTTTCCTTGAACACGCAATTGTTGATGCGTATTAATTCCAGCTGGTATATTTAATTCAACTGTGATATTTTTGTTCACATATCCATTACCATGGCAATGTGGACATTTTTCTTTCACAACTTTACCAGTTCCATGACAATCTGGACATGTAGTTTGATTTACAAATGTTCCAAATGGAGAACGTTGTTGTGTACGAATTGTCCCTGTTCCACCACAGCGTGAACATGTTTGAACATCCTCAGGATTTTTTGCTCCAGTGCCATGACAGTGTGAACACTGTTCATCAAAATTAATTTTAATTTCTGTTTTCTTTCCTTTAATCGCATCCATGAAATCAATTTCCAATTGGACAAAGCGATCTTCCCCACGCATTGGTCCTGTTTTTCTTTGTCGTGAAGAACCTCCACCAAAGAACGAACCAAAGATATCTCCTAAGTCAACATCTTCAAAGCCACCGAATCCACCGAATCCGCCAGCACCTCCGCCGAATCCTCCTGCTTGATCAAATGCAGCATGACCATAGCGATCATATGCAGCTTTTTTATTGTCATCTGATAATACATCATAAGCTTCTTGGACTTCTTTGAATTTTTCCTCAGCTCCAGGATCCTTATTGACATCAGGGTGATATTTTTTAGCCATCTTACGATAAGCACGTTTTATTTCATCAGCACTAGCACTTTTAGAAACACCTAGCACCTCATAATAATCTCTTTTTTCAGCCATATTCTCACCTCTTGACTAGATAAAACCAAGGCAAAGCCTTGGCTTTAAACTAATTTTTTTCTGTAAAGTCTGCATCAACAACATCATCATCGTTAGAAGCAGTTCCAGCATCACCTGTTGGATTAGCTCCTTGTGATTGTTGATATTGATATGCTGCCATTTGTTGAGCAACTTGTTCTAATTCACTCATTTTTGCTTCAAGTGTTGCCATATCATTAGCATCTAAAGCCTTTTTCAATTCATCTCTTAAAGCAGTTGCTTGTGATTTTTGATTTTCATCAATCTTATCACCTTGTTCAGCTAATGCTTTATCGATTTCATTAATCATTTGTTCAGCTTTATTTCTTGTTTCAATATCTTTACGTTTCTTTTCGTCATCAGCTTTATTTGCTTCAGCTTCTTTAACCATTCTATCAATTTCTTCATCACTTAAACCAGTTGAGTTTTGAATAGTAATAGATTGTTCTTTTTGAGTCTTCATATCTTTTGCTTTAACATTAACGATACCGTTAACATCAATGCTGAATGTAACTTCAATTTGTGGAACTCCTCTTGGAGCTGGTTCAATACCATCTAATTTGAATAAACCTAATTGTTTATTGTCTTTAGCCATTGATCTTTCACCTTGTAATACGTTGATGTCAACAGCAGGTTGGTTATCAGCAGCTGTAGAGAAAATTTGTGATTTTGTTGTTGGAATAGTTGTATTTCTTTCGATTAATACAGTCATAACTCCACCCATAGTTTCGATACCTAATGACAATGGTGTAACGTCTAATAATACGATATCTTTAACATCACCAGCGATAACTCCACCTTGGATAGAAGCTCCCATAGCAACAACTTCATCAGGGTTTACTGATTTATTAGGTTCTTTTCCTAATAATCTCTTCACTGATTCTTGAACTGCAGGAATACGTGTAGAACCACCAACTAATAAAACTTGATCAATTTCACTAGCGCTCATACCAGCATCACTTAATGCTTGTCTTACAGGTCCTTCAGTACGCATAACTAAATCTTTTGTTAATTCATCAAATTTAGCTCTTGTTAATGTTAATTCTAAGTGTAATGGACCAGCTGGACCAGCAGAGATAAATGGTAATGAAATTTGAGTTTGCATCATACCAGATAAATCTTTCTTAGCTTTTTCTGCAGCTTCTTTTACACGTTGCATAGCCATTTTATCAGCACTTAAATCAACACCTTGATCTTTTTTGAATTCAGCAACAATCCAGTTCATAACAGCTTCATCGAAGTCATCTCCACCTAAGTGGTTATCTCCAGCAGTTGCTAAAACTTCAAACATACCATCAGCTAAGTCTAAGATAGATACGTCAAATGTACCTCCACCTAAGTCATAGACTAATACTTTTTGTTCTTTATCTAATTTATCAACACCAAATGCCAAAGCTGCAGCAGTTGGTTCGTTAATAATACGTTCAACTTCTAAACCAGCAATTTTACCAGCATCTTTTGTTGCTTGACGTTGTGCATCATTGAAATATGCAGGAACAGTAATAACAGCTTTTGTTACTGATTCACCTAAATATGCTTCTGCAGTTGCTTTTAAGTTTTGTAAAATCATTGCAGAAATTTCTTGAGGTGTATAATCTTTACCATTAACATGTTCTTTATAACTTGTTCCCATATGTCTTTTAATTGACATAACTGTATCTTTGTTAGTTACTGCTTGACGTTTAGCAGCTTCACCAACAACGATTTCACCATTTTTGAATGAAACAACTGAAGCAGTTGTTCTTAAACCTTCTGGATTCGCAATAACTTTTGCTTCTCCATTTTCCATAACACTTACACATGAGTTTGTAGTACCTAAGTCAATACCAATAATCTTATTTCCCATAAAATTCATCCTCCTTATAACTATTCATTCACTTTGACCAAAGATGCACGAATAACGCGATCTTTCAATTTGTAACCTTTTTGAAGTTCTTCAACCACAATGTTGTGATCAAAATTTTCATCATTAGCAGTCATCACTGCTTGATGGAAGTTAGGATCAAATTCTTTACCTTGTGCTTCAATCACTTCAACACCATTCTTTTGTAAAATAGCCATCAATTGATCGAAAATCATTTGATATCCTTTTAAGAATGTTTGTATTTCTTCACTAGGATCTTGAACATTTAAAGAACGTTCAAAATTATCTACAACTGGAAGCAATTCCTCAATGAAAGATTGCATCATGAACTTCAATGAATTTTGATGTTCTTTTTCCAATCTTCTCTTTAAGTTTTCCATGTCCGCAAATACTTTATAGTAATCTGTTTTCCATGTATTCACTTCCTCTTCTAGTTTAGCCACTTTATCATCAAGTGATTCTTGCTTTTCTTCCGTTTGTGTTTCTTCCACTATTTCCTTTTCTTCTACAGTTTCATCAACAACTTTTTCTTTCTTTTCCTTTGCCATTTTTTCACCTCTATTCATCTTCGTCATCGCCTATTAAAACTTCTTCTAGGCTTTTTGAAATATACTCAACTAAAGAAACAACTTTCTCATAGGGCATACGTGTTGGCCCAATCACTGAAATCGATCCTTTAGATTCATTACCTGTTTTAAACGATGCTGATATAACAGACACATCATTCAAATCATCAATTGGTGATTCAGAACCAATCTTGATACTGACACCTTCTTCTAATGCAATAGGTTCAAGACGCTGCCATGATTGTGAATTTTCAAAAGCCGATACCAATCGTCTTAACTTATTCACATCATTGTATTCAGGCTGATATAATAAATTCTCTTTTCCTGAAAAGTATACATCACTGTTCGCAAATTTCATGAACGCTTCCAAAAAAGCATTGAACAAAGCTTCATGTTCTTTAATTCTCGCACTTAATACAGGTTTGACATCTCGTTCTAATCGAAATGCGACCTGATTGATAGGTGTTCCATCTAACAAATCATTCATCACATTCACACAACTTGTTAAATCTTCTAAATAAGCATTGTTTTTTACATTGAAATTTCGATTTTCCACATGTCCTCTATCAGTAACAATAATTGCTGTAACACTATGCTCAGTTAAAGGAACAAGTGTAATATTTTGCAATTTTTCATAACTTGAATTCGGACCCAAGGCAACTGTTGTCAAATGAGTCAATTCACTTAACATCTGACAACTTTCTTGAATAATCTCATTTAACGAACGATGTCGATCTCCAAGTATCTGTGAGACTTGATATTTCACATCATCATCAACTGTTGGCTGCATCAGTGTATTTACATAAAACCGATAGCCTTGAGTTGAAGGAACACGTCCTGAAGATGTATGAGTTTTTTCTAAATAGCCATGTTCTTCTAGAAAAGACATCTCATTACGTATTGTCGCACTTGAATAGGGAAGTTGATACTTTGCCATCAATGTTTTAGATCCAACTGGTTCAGCTGTCTCAACAAACTCTTCAACAATGCACTTTAAAATAAGCAATTGTCTTGCTGTCAACATTGTTCCAACCTCCTTTAGCACTCCTTTTATCCTTGTGCTAATTACATTATACTCATCATTTTAGCACTGTCAACCCTTTTGTGCTAAAAAATAAAAAAATAACCAAACCACAGTTTAATTATTTATAACCATTAATGAAAAGCAACAATTTGCAAAAAAAAGCAAAGAAAAATCAAAATATCTTTTAAGAACTTATTTTTCTTTAAATCCATTAATAATTCCATTTTTTATATTCCAAACAATACCATCGACAATCTTTTTATTAAAAATATTAAAGGACTTAAACAAATAGTAATTTAAGTTCTCATCTTTTATTTTTTACTATACAGAAAATTTTAAGCATTTCATATTATCCAAACTTTATATAGATACTTAAAAAGATATTGTAGTTATTTATCTTTATCTAATTTATTTAAAAGACTATTTAAAACAAATTGAATAGTTAACTCAGTAATATTAAAAATATTAAGATACATGCCATATTCTGTGCCATGAACACTATATACAAAAGCCAAAATATTAATAACTAGAATTATGATTAAATTAACAAAAAAACAAATAAGAATAATTTTTTTCATTCAAATTGCATTCGCTTATTAAGTCCACTTTTATCAAACTTATCTAAGCATAAGCGATTGCCCCTCCTATTCTAAAATTTAATAAAACCATCACAAAATTAGCAACTGACAATGCCATAGCTGTATATATATCAACTCTAGACACTGCTTTTGTAATATAAGTTTTCATTTTTTCCTACCAAAATAATTTATCCATCTTCTAAATACATCATTTCCTTTTCTTCAATTTCTACATAATTTCTTAGTAAATTCATTATTATTTCTATATTTTTTCTTCCTTTTCTTTACCGAAGTATCAAATTTTATACCACATTAATGCTTAGAAATCTACAATTCTATTCATTAATCTAGCTGACTTTAACTCAAACTCATATCACAAAGATATTAATATAATAATCATAAAGAATCAATATAAATCACATAATTATATCCCCATTTATACCTAATTATATATATCCAATAACAAAGAAAAACTAACGATAATGCATTTATCTTATTCAGTTCTATTTTTCTATTTGAATATGGTAACTTAATGATATCCGATAGCCCTCACAATATATGGAAATAAAAATTCAAGCTGAAAGATTACATAAGAGATAAAAAACTGTATTCAAAGAAATAATGAGAGGATAGTGATGTGTCAATAACCGATACATCTTTTCAATTTACGTTGATAAACAAGTTCAAATAATCTGCCATTATATAGAATACTGTAGTATATGAAGTGAAAATAATTCGAATAGTTTATGTAGTTATTTTTTTCCATTGTTTATATCCACTTTACAGGCTAAAAAAAACTGATAGCACCCTCTCACTTCTTCTTTTATCGTTTTATTTGCTTCATTTAAAGAAATAATTTTAGAATATTTATCTATATAATTTGAAGGAATATCTATCCCCCCAATCTGCCATAATATAAAGTTGTAAGTTTTTAAAATTAATATAGTGATTGTAATTTTGTAATAAAAAAGCCCGAATTAAAATATAATCAAAAATATTTGAACGTGACTGAATACAAATATTGATTGGATCATCTGATAATAATTCTGTTATTCTTCTATCTATTTCTTGTAACATTATTTCAGTTGTCTCATTATAATGACGAAAACATATTAATACAAAATACAATAAATCTATAGAAATTACAGGTTGGTGTACGATATCACTAAATCTCATAATGAGATATTGATAATGTTGCTGTAAAATTTCTGAATCAATATATTTAGAAAAGATGAGTTCTTGAAAACAAAGATTTTTATTATAATCATTTTTATTTAAACATTGAATATGTTTATAACTAAAATACCATGCAATATAAATTAAGACAAAAGGTTCTAAATAAATGATATTACTCAAATGAGATTTATACGTTATCACAAAAGAGAAAATCAATAAAATAAACAAAGAAAATTTTTTTGAATAATTTTTTTCTTTATAAAATCATACATTAAAAGATTATTAACATTGCTAAAATCAAAAACACTTTCCAAATAGTATATATGAAATAAACTAAATGTAATATGGATTTTTTTATTTTCATAAATAAAAGGAAATACATATATCATTTTAATCTTTAAACCTACAATCTTCCCCATAATAATATACAATAAATTATAAATATAATTTATTAATGGAAAGCTTATTATATATGTCATAAAAAATCCAATCATAAAATATACTAATTTACTATAAAAAATATCTAATGTTATTTTATTCATGATAAAAATCAAACTAAGTCCCATTGATATTAAAAAAAGAAAATAATATTTTCTGGAGTTTTGTTGTTTCATTATTTTTTTTACCTTTCCTATTAAGAAATCCATAATATTTCTAATATTTTTCCTATAATAGTTCTTATTTTCTTACTAAATATACATAGAAAAACACTAGTAACTAATACATATAAACAGAAAAACAAGAAAATATATGTATATACTTCTTCCTCTTTTGGAAAATTTATATAATATACAATATATAATGCAAAAAACAAATCTAAACTAGCTAATATAAATTTCAAATATTTAAATGTTTTCATTAAAAAACATCCTCCTGTTATGAAGTGACCTTTGTCAAACATAAACTTCAATTCATAATAAATTTTTTATTAAATTGTCATCAATGGTATATAAAAGCCCCGAGCAAACAAAATCTATCGACAGTTAACCACTCCGTTATTCGTGGATTGGGTACCTTAGGCTAATGGTCTGTCAAATAAGTTCTATAATATTAAAACGTGGATCATAAGTTTCTGTATATTTCTGTCTGCATCACATCTTTATACTGCTCATATTAGAAAAGGCGTATCGTAGATAACTAGACCTGTCTCATTTCTACCTTCGAAGCTTATACATACCCATTGATGTTGAAGTTTATTCTCTTATTTGATAACTCTTATCCTCTCTATTAGAGTTTCTGCTTTTTATATTCATTAACCATGATTTTTTCTTTTAATAAATGAGTTTTAAAACAAGAAAATACAATGAGAATAAAAGATAACTCATAACAACCATAATTCAAAGATAAAAATATTCCAATAAAAAATGTAATTTCTAAAAAGAATAAATAAATAAAATACCGATATATACATCTTTCAAATTGAAATTTTTTAAACTTAAGAAAAAAAATCAAGGACGAAACAAAGCGAATTATTATTAAATAATAGACTAACTCATTATGAACATTAAGAAAAATAATCATTAATATATTAACGATTGATGAAAAATGTATATTTTTTTCAACATCACTATCTTCAAAAAAAGAATTTTGATAATTTAAAATAAAATTCTGAACTTTTATTATTTCAAACTCATTAATATTATTTAACTGTTTTACTAAAACTATATGAACAGTAATAAGCACAAAAAAGCATATAAAAAATATTGATTTTGTTAATGTATTTCCTACATTAGATATAATTTCGTTTATAAAAATTATACTTATTAACAAAATTATTTGAATAATAGTTTCTATTAGTATAATATTTTTTATTTTAATCTTATACATATCAAATGAAAATGAAGCAATAATAATATTATATCCCAAAGAAGAAATAAATGGTAACCATGACATGATAATTTGATATATATTCTGATTTTCATGTCCTACAATTAAAAATAATATACAACTTATAGAAAATATATAAGTAAATAAACATAGGCTCGTTAAAGAATATACATTTTTTTTATTCAAAATCATTAAACACCCTCCTTATCATTATTAGATCAATATATGGAAAGGTCATCTAGATTCTTATAATATAGAAACCAAATGACAAATAAATGATTATCGAACTTTGGTAGTCACAAAACATTCCCACGGATAAGGATTTAAACTAACATAACAGCCTCTTCTTATAGCTCCATAACCAATCACATATGCAATTTTTCCCATAGTTCTCATAGAACTCCTTTCAAAGTATCTACAAGCCATCCTAAAACACACTGGCTTTTACCACCTTAAATAATTTTTTGCAATTACAGTTCCAATTGCTAGGGCAATAAATGATCCAGGAGTCATTCCATTTTTAGCTATTATTTGTAAACATGAGCTTTTACTCAAATATGCCCCCATCTAAATACAACATATACCCTTCTTCAATTTGTACATGGTTTCTTGGTAAATTCATTGTTATTTCTATAACTTTTTACTCTTTTTCTTGACCATATAATAATACCTTCAAATAAATATAAACTTCTAGTTTATCTAAGGATCAAAAATTGCTATTCACTATAACCAAGTTATTAAATCAATAATATATATAATCCATTTCCTTATTGTAGAATCACTTATACACAAATAAAATGTCATTCCCATTATGTAACAGATTAAGAATATTACAATTCCTAACCAAATGGTTCCTGTACATAACTCAGAATTAATAAAAATAGCAATAACACTCAATATGGATAAAACATCTGTAATAACTAATACATTAATTAATCTGTTTTTTCTCATTATATCCTCTTTTCTCCTGCCCATTTATTTGATAATATTTTTATAGATTTTTCTTCTCATTTCTATAGCAGCTGTATTATTTAAATATTTCTTTAGTTCATTAATTCTTTCACTATATAAATCAATAATTTGAAAATCCCAATTTTTCTCTTTGCAAAACAAGTCCAATAATAAAAATAATTTTGACTTATTGCATTCTTTGTTTAAACAAATTCTTAAATCTATATAATCAAATATCAAATCCATACATTCTATTCTTATTATTTTACCGTATCTCAAAACTATTAATTCTATTATATCATCTAATTTGCATAAGTCATCCTTTAGATTATATTTATTAATAGTTATCATTAATTTTAAACAATTCAATATTTCATTTGGCTTATTAATTATATACATGATATTTTTTTCTAGATAATTAATATGCCAATTTATTAATTCAGTGTTACTTATATTCGCAAAAAGAAGTTCATCAAAAAAATATATATTATCAATATCTTTAAAACTATTGAGAAAATCAATTGTAACTTTATATAAAACGCATGAAAATAACGGAGCTAGTAGTAAATATAATTTCCAGTATAATCCTACTACAAATAAAATCAAAGATAATAATACTATATAAACATTTCCTTTGTTATTTATACATTTTATTTGATAATATTTCCTATTAAAATTCTCTAAATCGACATCACTCAAATCACATAAATTCTTATAGAAAACATAATTTGATGGACCAAATAATATAATCAATTTTCCATTTATCCAAACAAATGGATATAAACAAATAACTGAATATTTTTGTTTTTTTAATTTGCATATTAACATGAAAATAATAGTTTTTAAGTAATGAATACTCAGTACAGAAATTATTGATACTATAACATAAAAAACAAAATACACAAAAACATGGTTTACAAATTCTTTTAAAGTAATTATATAAATATATATTAAGAATGAAATAATAGTTGTTAAAATAAGCATACCTAAATAAAAAATGTAATTTTTCATCATTATCTAACCAAATATCTTCCTTTGTTAAATTTTATATAAATAATTCTAAATAGCAGTGAATTATTGACTGCTATTTAGATTTATGTGATATTATGTTTTATTTCTTAATAAAAAGTTCTCTTATTACATAAATAAATCATAAAAGCTGCTGTCCCAGCCAAAGCTATTCCTGCCAGCCAAAAGCCTCCAATTGTTAAAACTGTTCTTGTGACAACATACCCAAATTTACAAACAGCATTTACGTAAGACATTTTAGCAATTGTCCCAATAGTTCCTAAAGTAATTCCTACTGCTTTACATGACATTCTAAAACCTTGACTTCTTCCCCACAATCCCTTGATATTTTTATATAAAGTCATCATGCCACCACCATCTAAATTCATCATCTCTTCTTCAATTTCTACATAATTTCTTGGTAAATTCATTGTCATTTCCATAATTTTCCTCATCTTTACCAATATTTACAATACAGAAAGATTTCTTTTTTAATAATTTATTTGTCATATTCAACGTTATTTTTTCATATTTGATAGTTGCAAAAAGAAAGATGATCTTTTATAATCCATCTTTCCTTACAAATCCAATAATATTATTTCATAAAACCTCAATTAGTACTCTTTTATACTTTAATTATCAATTAAAGCAATAATAAATAATATATAACTGCAATCATTACTAGACAAACAATTAATCCAAAAACACCAATTTTATAACCCATTTATAGTCATAAAGGTACTATAACTCTCCTTTGCAATTTAAGTACAAAGTTCAAACAAAAATGAAATTATTGATTATGACCAATATCGATTTTATCAAAGATATCTTTGAATTTCTATAGCTTAGTGATTCTTTTCATGATTTTATTCCTTTCCCTTTTGTTAATTCTTATTCCTTTGTCAAAAAAAGATTTTGTTGATGATAGAATCTCCACTTTATTTATCATGTCCTCATTGCAGCAACATTGATCATCATGAATCCAAGAGCATTAGAACTATCCATCTTAAACATTTCTCTTTTGATTCTCTTCAGGTTGTTCTTGTTGTCAATAATAAACTTAACTTATATATTTTATGTATATAAATAGAACCAGTAGCCACAAAAGGTTAAACCCTATCAATAAAATCTTATATATAATATCAACTTTATCAAAAAACATATAACATAATAGAACACTAATCAACTCTAAAACTACTAAGACTAGTATAATAAACAATTCTTTTTTTTGAATTACCATAGAGCACCACAACAACCATTATTCGGATTTTTATCATTTCTATCCCACATAGTAGCAAAGAACCCACCTACACTCCATGTTAAGAATCCATGAATAGCGCCTAAAAGAATTCCAGCAAGTCTATTTGCTGCTTGTCTTGAAAGCCACTTTTTAGCCGCTTTAATGATGTTTTGTTTAATTCCATTTGAACTCATTACCTTTCGTAAGAAAGACACAGTTCCACCACCCGTAAAAGCATTAAAAATCGTATTAACAGTTAACGATACAATCCAATTATATACTTGGAATCCACCATCTAAATACATCATCTCCTCTTCTTCAATTTCTACATAATTTCTTGGTAAATTCATTGTCATTTCCATAATTTTTCCTCCTTTTCTTTACCAATTTTTATATAAAATAGAGTTGGTGTATACTCTACTTTATACCACATTAATTTCTAAAACTCAATAATTCTAACAGCCAATCTAAATATGTTTCTTTTGAAAATTTCAAGATGACAAGATACTATGGCTTCTATTCAAACAGGTCAGTAAAACACTACAATAGAATGGCTGAACTTCTTGCACACAGACAGAGAAAAGAAGCCGTTTATAAAAAAGAAAGGTAAGCTATAATAAAAAGAAAAATCCAGAAAACACATTACCATTATTTTATGATACAATCTTTTCATAGGGAGCCACTCAAATGCAAGTGTGGAGGTTTCATGATTCATGCTGAAACATACAATCCCTTTGAAGGAGGAATAAAAAATGACATCACACTCAAACAAAAATGCATCTATGAATCAAAATATCTCAAAATTCGAACCGTTAACGCTAGAAGAAGTTGATGCAATGCTTCTTGATGATGAACTTATTTTTGGACCCGCCCCAACTGTTTTGATGAAATGTGAAAGATGTGGATGTGAAATGGAACTCGATGCAGAAATACTTGGAGAAATGGCAGAAGCTGATGGTGAGGATGAACTATCATGTATCTGCATGGAATGTGGTCGAGGAAACATGTACCAAGTAAAATAATTGTACACTGTCAAAAAAATTTAAGATTTTGACACTTTTTTGTGTACCTTAATTTAAACGATATGAACTTATCGTTTTTTTCTTTTCACGATACATTGCATCAAGAAGTTAATTACTCATTGCATATTTCACTCAAACGAATAGAGATTCCTATTGAATAAGAAAAGGCTCACTTTATGTGAACCTTAATCCCTAAAAATCAACTGGATTTTAATTCAAGTCCATGTCCATTCTCATTTCACGTTGAACACTACATTGGAAGAAATAAGAAAATATATACTGTTTTTTTACATCAGTATTTACTACATTTATAATTACTAATTCTTAAATAAATCCAGAAAAAAATTAATAATTAATAATAAACTGACAAGTACTCCTGAAATAACGCTTATATAGAATATTTTTTTTCTAGTATCTATAATGTTATGATATTTTAAAGGGTTTTTCTTTTCACCATAAAGAAATAATGAGATAGCAAAAACAATTGCTAAAATATTATAAACAATACCAATTATTTCATTAGGGAACGAAATATAACTTCCAGAAAAAATAATAACTATAGCCAAGATAAAAGTTACTATATCTACAATTTTTCCATTTTTCATCTTTTAATTTTCCTTATCGCAACGGTTTTACATATGACCAAAGTGTATATCCAAATACTGATACTTCTGTACTTTTAAATCCACCTTGTCTTCTATAATAATACATTGCTGCTCCAACCATTGCTAATCCCCAGATTGAATTTACAACTGACATAGATACACCTAATGCACAAATAACTGATATAGCCAAACCTACACCACTTCCTGCTGCAGCCAAACAGTATTTTGACAATTTAGATGCACTCAATGCCCAGCCTATTGATGCCGCAATCATATTAGAGATTTGTCTAGCAGCAGCAAATCCTCTATATGTAGTACCACCATCTAAATACATCATCTCCTCTTCTTCAATTTCTACATAATTTCTTGGTAAATTCATTGTCATTTCCATAATTTTTCCTCCTTTTCTTTACCAATTTTTATATAAAATAGAGTTGGTGTATACTCTACTTTATACCACATTAATTTCTAAAACTCAATAATTCTAACAGCCAATCTAAATATGTTTCTTTTTCATAGACTATTCTTGCAACAACCGGCATAGATTTAATAGCATTAATTTTTGTTCCATCTGTCGCCTGAAGCTGTTTTTTGTCTAATGAAATCAAACACTTATACAAAACAACATTTCCTTGTTGAGTTTCTTGCGTTAAAGTTCCTGAATCTATTGAAATCAGTTTTCCATTTAATGTTCCATACTTTTGAATATTAACTCCATCAATAGCAACTTTGACATCATTGTTTAATTGAACCTTTGATATGTCTGATGCTTGTATGTATGCTTCTACTATCATTTGATTTTCTTTATTTGTACTGATTTCAGCAACTGTTTGTCCTTTTTGAATTGTAATACCTTCTTTTAATGTAGAAAGATAATGAACGTAGCCACTTTGATTTGCTTCTACAATGGTAAGTTTATCTTGAGATTGATAAGCTTTTAATTGTCCTTCTAACTCTACTATTGATGATTGTAAAGTTGTTCTAGTATTCCCAGCTTCACTGATTAACTGGATTTTTGTTTGCTCAGCTTGAGATGAAGTTGTTTGATTCAATTGATTAATTTCTTCTTGAAATGATTCTAATTCTGATTGTTTTGTTTCCAATGTTGAATTGAGTTCTTCTTTTTTGAGTTTATCTTCTTCACTATCTTTCAACTTAGAAATTTGATCTTTTAAAGATTGAATTTCTTGTTCTTTTTTTATTTTCTTTTCCTCTTTTTGTTTCAATGATCGTTGATTATTTTCTTTTGATGCATTTTCTTCTTTTAATATTGAAAAATAATATCTTACTTTTTCATAATATTCTTGTTCTATACCAGAGTTAGACATTTTATTTTGATGACTATTTAGTGAATCGATATATTTATCAATAGCTGATATTTTGGCTTTTGTATCTTTAATTTGTTTTTGGAATGACTGATATTGTATCCCTTCACTACCACTTGAAATTTCCAATAAAACATCACCTTTATCAATATATTGTCCTTCCTTTACTTTCAATGACGTTAATACGCCATCAGATAGTGCACTTACATACATATTGTCAGTTGTTGTAATTGTTCCTGAAGCTTCAACTATATATGATTTGCCCATCCAAGAACTCATCCAGATTGTTAACATCAGTATCATTAATACAAAAACAATAAAAATTGTTAAAAACATTGGTGGTTGTTTATCAAAGAAAATACGTGAATCTTTAAGTTCAGATTTTTGATAAAGTTTCATATTTGAATCACCGGTCTAAATAAATCAGTAATAACATAATCATCACTCTCATGAATACAAACAGTATAAGCTTCTCCATTACTTTCTAGGTCATTTTCATAAAAATACAAATCTAGTTTTGTATTTGCAAAATTGATTTCTAGAGGATCACCTTCAAAATGAACATATACGCAATGAGGGCATTCTAATCTTTCAACAATTTCAAACTGATTTTTATACTGTTTATAATCATGTGCTTGGACTAATAAATCATAATCACTTGATATATCACCATCATCAGAAATATTTGTTCCACAACTTTTAATCACCAAAGGTCCATACATTTGAACTTTTAAAATATCTAATTTATTAACAAACTTTTGAATTTCTTTATCAATATTTTCCAATGAAACTCCCCTTAATTCTTTTTTTAATACATCTTTTAAAACTAATTTTTTATTTTCAAGGACTTCTAATTTAGCCATAGTTCATTTCCTCCTCACGTTTTTCTTCTCTATCTATTTTTTTCATTGTCATATTTTGTAATGAAATCATTTTTGCATATTTCCCATTAAGCTTCATTAATTCATCATGTGTTCCTTGTTCAAGAACACGACCATTTTCCATAAAACAAATCAAATCACAGTTAACAATTGTAGAAAGTCTATGAGCAATAATAAGCGTTGTTGTATGTTGGATTTGATCAAATAATAAATCATGTATCTTTTTTTCACTAAATGAATCCAAATGACTTGTTGCTTCATCAAAGATAAAAATTTGTGAATGAGATAAAATAGCTCGTGCAATAGCAATCCTTTGTTTCTCACCACCCGAGAAATTACTTCCTCCTTCTTCTACAAACGAACCATAGCGATTAGGTAATTTCTCAATAAAAGAATGAGCACCAGCTTTGCGACATGCTGCAATAATCTCTTCATACTTTGCATTTGGATTTCCCACTTTTAAATTATCAATAATCGTTCCTGTAAATAATTCTATATTTTGTGGTATATACGCAATCTTCTTTCTTAAATAAGATCCTTTTACATCGCGTATATCATATCCATCAATAATAATTTTTCCTTCATTTATTTCCATAAACTTCAACAACAATTTGGCAATAGTGCTTTTCCCAGCACCACTTTCGCCCACCAAGGCAACTCTCTTTCCACTTGGAATAACCAAGTTAAAATCGTTAATGACGGGCGGTCTTGATCCATAAGCAAAATTAACTTTCTCAAAATGAATATCTCCTGATAAATCAATGTTTTCAATAAATCCATTTTCCTCTTCATCTTCTCTTTTTAAAGACATTAACTCATTTAATCTTTTCATAGCAATATTTGCTTCTTGAAATGTAAGTTGTAAAGACACCAAACTTTGTACTGGTTCTGTAAAATATTGACTCAAAGTTTGAAAAACAAGTAAATCTCCTATACTCATTTTTCCATCAATGATAAACATTGCTCCTATTCCCATAAAAATTAACCCACCTAATGAATCAATAAAACTAGAAACAACACCTTGAGTATTTTGAAGAGTTCCTTCTTTATAACCAAGTTTTAATAGAGAAACAAATCTGTTTTCTAATTTATAAAGTTGTTGTTGTTCATCATTTTGTGATTTCACTGTTTCAATATTCTGCATTGATTCTATTAAATGACTGTTGAGCATTGCATTTGATTCCATTTGTTCATAATTCAATTTTTTATATGGTTTTTTAAAAATATAGATAAGAATAATATCAACAATAACCATACCTATCAATATAAAAAACAGGCTCGAGTTAAGATTAAATAAAATAATACCTGTAATTAATGATAAAACTATATCTAAAATCAAAGATACAGATACATTTGTAAAAATATCTTTAATCATCATCGCATCTTGAAATCTTGTAATAATATCACCAACTCTTCTTGAAGCAAAGAATTGGTATGGTAGATGAATAATATGGTTGTAATATCCCATTAACAATGGGATATCAACCTTTCTTGAAAGAAATAATATAATTTGTTGTCTAAATGCTGATAATAAATTTTGAACAAGAACAATTAATCCATATGCCAAAAGAAATACATATAGTTTATTTTTCAATTGATATGGAATAATCTCATCCATAAGTACTTTAGAAAAAGTACTTGATAAAATACCAATAATGCTTAATACGAGACTTGACAGTATAATTGTTCCAAGTAATTTCTTTTGTGGCAAAATTAATGCACAGAATAAGTCCCACATTCCTTTATCCTTATATTTTATCTTTTCAAATTCTGATGTAGGAACCATAACAATGAGAACATTTGTAAATGTCTCCTGAAATTTTTCTCTTGTCATTTTATAATTTCCTTTTGCTGGATCAGAAATAAAAAAACAATCTTTTCTCACTTTTTGAATCACAACAAAATGATCTAATCCCTCTTGAGTATGAACCTGTGCAATTGCGGGATATGTAACACCTTCATCTAAATCTTTTATATCCACACGTAATGCTTTCACTTGGAAATTTAATGTTTCAAAGCCACTAACAATTCCTTTTACACTTGTTCCATAAAGATCGGTTCCTATTATTTCTCTAATCTTCATCAAAGATAATTCTTGTTTATATCTTAAAAGAACTGTTGACATGGCAGCTGCAGCACAATCAGATGCATCATGTTGCATTGTACATTGATATTTTTTTAGCATCTCTCATCCTTCCTTCCTTTTTAACATCCCCAAAATTTAAATAACCAACTCCAAAAATATCTACACATATAAATCGCCTCCTTGCATTTAACATACAAAGGAATATTATTTTTAACGATTTATTTGTCATATTTAACGTTATTTTGTCATATTTGACAGTAAAAAAAGGAAGAATTACATTTCATCTTCCTTTTCAAAATTGATAACATTATTCAAAAAAACTTCAATGCATAATCTTTTTTGTTCTAAATGCATGTCAATATCACCATTATACTTATGAACAATATCCCAAATATTTTCTGTTCCTATACCATGATTTAATTTATTCTTTTTCGATGTTTTATTATTTCTTATATAATCAATACAATCTATATCTTTTACATCATTTGTAATTTCTATAAGTAAATCATTTCGACTTCCCATAAATTTTAAATCGACTTTCTTTTGATTTGAAACGACTTCCTTTTCTGCTTCAAAAGCATTACTCAATAAATTATAAACAAGTGAATCCAAATCTATAACATCAATCTGAAAAAATCCTATGACATTATACATGATATTCAATTCAATATTTTCTTTTTTCATATCTTCTATATATGAATTCACAATTGCGGAAATGTGATTATTTGGACATTGAAAAATTTGTTGTTTTTGGACTGTCTTTTTTAGTTTTTGTATATAAATATGAAGTTCATCATATGATTTCTGATTTTCCAATTGTGAAATAATTCTAAAATGTCCTTGTATATCATGTCTAAATTTTCTTAAATAATCATAATTTTTAACAGTTTCACGAAAATAACGTTCTTGCATAGTTAAGAGATCATTTTTTAATTCATTTTCTTTCTTTAAACTATCCTTTTCTTTATAATTTTTCACAAAAATAAAGACAGTCACAAGACTACATATTATTGAAAAATATGAAACACATAATATTGATGTTCTTAACCGAATAGGAATTTCATTTTCCAAATAATTAACAAGACTTAATGGAAGTATACCCGCACATACTCCAAGTATAATGTTCATATAAATATATGAAGGTATATCTGATAAATGAATTGTAGATTGAGAATGAATTCGTATATATCTTATTAGCAAAGATACACCAATAATAACAACAGCACAACAAATGCTATATAAATCGATTTGAAAACTATCTTCCATAATTTCATAAGGAAACAATGATAACGCCAAATATTGTTGAATAGCCATAACAATACATATAATTAAAAAAATCATTATTAATCTTCGAATAAAAGGTATATGTAACATCATAAATAAAAGAATTACTGGTAAAAGAAATATCACTTTGATAGGAGTATAGTATTCAATTATCAATCCTACAATTGCTATACATATAAAAATAACACATATTTTCTTATTACCGCTTACTTTGTCTCCAAAAATGGAATGTGCTAAGAAAAGATATAAAAAACAATCTATAAATTGCATCAAAACCCAAGATAAATTAACCATACCTGCACCTTTCTTTCTTGTAACGAACATAACTTTCAAAAACTTCATTTGTATATTTTCGAGAAACAGGTAAATATAAAAGACCACCTTTTTCTTTTTTGAGTTCTACTTGACCATATGAACATTTTTGTACATAATCAAAATTAACAATATATGACTGATGAATTCGCATAAAATTCTTTTTTTGAGGTAACATATCCTCCACTTTATTGAGTAGAATTCTAAATACTTTTTCATTTCCTTCAATATCGTAAAAATAACAGTAGCCTGCTGATGAATGAATATAAGCAATATGATAAATATCTATATTTTCACCTGTAATTGTGATTAATTGATGAGCTTTATATTCATTCATAATTGTATTCAAATGTCTTTCTAATCTATCCATTTCATCTTTAGGAACAAAGCCATATACATTTCGACCAACTGAATCTATCGCCATATCTCTATGACTTGTCAAAAAAATAATTTTAGAATGGATTCTCTTCTTACAAATTTGTTCTTTCACTTCAATTCCGTTAATAATGTTCATTTCAATATCCAAAATAATAATATCGAAAATTTCATCTGAATTAAGTAAATACACTCCATCAGTAAAAAAAGTATAATGAACAGCAATATGTTGTTTAGAAAAATATAATTTTAAATAATTATGTACTTTTTTTGTCATACACTGTTCATCATCACAAATTGCGATTTTTAAAGTATTCACAGGCCCCACCTCTTGCCAATTATATCACAATATTTTTGCTTTAGAAACATCAATAAAATGGTAGTCCTATTTTGCTAAAAAAGATATCACAAATATGTAATATCTTTTAATCTAGAAAATCTATTAAAATTGTATTTAAATAATTCATTCCTAAAGATGTTGTTTTTAAATAACCATCTTTTATTTCTAGCATCTTTAAACTTAGATATTTATCAATTGTTTTTTGATAAAGATTCAAAAAATCAATTTCAAACAAAGCATTCATCTCATCAATAGAAATACCCTTTATCAATCTTAATCCCATCATAATCTTTTCAAATAACTCATCATCCTTTGATAAAAGAATATCTTCTTTCAAATAATGATGTTTTAAATATTGAGTAAGACTATTCGTGTTTTCATAGCGGTGATGATTTTTTAAAGAATGTGCTGAAAGTCCAATTCCTTCATAATCTTGATAATGCCAATAAACCAAATTATGAAGAGAAGGTTTTTGTAAATAATAATTACTCACTTCATAATGTATAAATCCTATATCTTGAAGTTTTTGATTAATATGTTGATACCACAATGCATCCTCTTCATCATTCAATGGTTGATAACCTTGATTCTTTAAAAGTGTATGGTCTTCTAAAATTAATGAATAGATCGATAAATGTGCAATTTGAAGTTCTTGAATCAATGCAATATCTTCATCAATATCTGATAACGTTTGATGTGGTAAACCATAAATCAAATCAACATTGATATCTTCTATTCCTTTTCTTTTAGCCATTTGAATAAGTTCCTTAGCCTGTAAAGATGAATGATGTCTTTCAATTTGTTGTAAAAGAGAATCTTGAAAAGTTTGGACGCCAATACTCAAACGATTGATGCCATATTTGATAAATATATCTAGTTTTTCTTCATTCATGGATTCAGGATTCACTTCAATACTATATTCTTGAACTTTTTTTGTATAAGGTTTTAAAATCAGAAAAAGTTTTTCTAACTGTTGAACAGATAAACAACTCGGTGTTCCACCACCAATATAAATTGTATCAAACTGACCATGAATATTTTTATCTTGTATTTCAAATAACAAAGCATCTAAATATTGCTCTGCCCAATCCTCTTTATAAAAGACTTTACAAAAATCACAATAAGCACAAATATGATCGCAAAAAGGAATATGAACATATAAAGATTTCATTATAAACCAAATTCCTTTGCAAGCCCACCTAAAGAAGTCTCTTTATAAGCGCTTGATAAATCTTTTCCTGTTTCTTTCATAACACGTACAATTGCATCAAATGAAACCTTATTTTTACGCAAATAACCAAGTTGTTTTGCTAACATCGCAGCATCCAATGCACGAAGTGAACCATAGCCATTTCTTTCAATACATGGAATTTGTACATATCCTCCAACAGGATCACATGTTAACCCAAGATTATGTTCCAATCCCATTTCAGCAGCATATTCAATCAAAGAATTATTTAATTCATAAATCCAAGCCATAGTTGCAGCTGCCATTGCACAAGCTGTTCCCACTTCTGCTTGACAACCACCATCAGCACCAGAAATTGTTGCATTGGTTTTAACAACATTACCAAATAGACCACCAATCGCAAGAGCTTTGATTAAATCTTTCTTTTCAATATGTAACTGCTTATGACAATAATACAAAATAGCTGGCATAATTCCACTTGCTCCACATGTTGGAGCAGTCACAATTTGTCCACCATCAGCATTCTCTTCAGCAACTGCATAAGCATAACTAGAGATAAATAATCTTTCTCTATCAGCTTCTCTGCGTGTATTTTGTGCTTGTTGAAACATCGACTTCGCAACTCTTTTGATTTTAAGTTTTCCTTGAATAATACCTTCTTTTTTAAGTCCATTTTCAACACTTGTAAACATGGCTTCTAAAATATCTGAAAGAAAATGATCAAAATCTTCTCCTTCATTTTCTAAAACATATTCATATAAAGAAATTCCATGTTTATCAACATAATCTAATATCTCTGCCATTGTATTTTGTTGATAAACTTGAATAGGTACTTGTGCCATATCTCCTTTAAATAAAATAGAACCTCCACCTACAGAATAAACTTCCACAGCATCCAATTCTTCATTTAAATCATTATAAATATGGATAATCATTCCATTGGGATGAAATGGTAATGCTTCACTTTTAAATGAAAATGTCACTGGAATAGGTGCAAAAGTCTGTTCAATAATATAATCTGTTAAATGTCCTTTTCCTGTTAAAGCCAAAGAACCATGTAAATCTACATGAAAACGAGTTGCATTTGGATACATTTCCAATACTTTTTGAGCTGCCCGTTGAGGCCCCATTGTATGTGAAGATGAAGGTCCTACCCCCGCCTTATATAATTCTCTTAAAGATTCCATTTATACTCCTCCAATTCTAATCAAGAATAGTTCCAAGCCTCTAAAACGATCAATCTTTCCAGTCTTGATTTGAACATCTAACTCAGATAATTCATTGATCTTTTGTAACAATTCTTGTAATTCATAATCTTTACCATCTTGTCTAATATATTTTAAACGATAAGGATTTAATGATAAAATCTTTCCAATTTCTTGATCATTATATCCTTTTCTATCCAACAATTTTACCTGATATAATAAACGTAATGAATTGGCAATCAAAACAATTAATTTAATTGGTTCTTCATTATTCATCATCAAATCTTTATAAATTTGAATACTTTTTCCTGTTTCTTTATTTAAAATAGCTTTGGTTAATTCAAAAACATTTTCTTCAATTTTTTTAGAAACCATAACATCAATTGTTTCTTTATCAATATGTTTTGAATACAAACAAATTTTATTAACCTCTTGAGAAATCTCTAATAAATCATTGGGCATTCTGGATAAAAAAAGTTCCAAAGCATCATCATCAATCTCACAACCTCTTGCTTTGATAGCTTGATGTGTTGACTTATAAAGTTGATGATAATCAACTTTATCAACTTCAAAAAATTTCACTTTCTTTCTTAATTCTTTGACTACTTTTTTTCTTTCATCAAAATTCTTTTGATCATGATAAATAACCATAATTGTTGTGGGATTTTCTTTTGAAAGATAATCCATGAACATCTTGATATCTTCATCACTCATATCTTTTTGTTTTTGCGTTGTTAAAAAAGTTGGATTCTTAACAATAATCATCTTGTATTCAGTTAAAAAAGGCGGTGTTAAAGCATCTTCTATAATTGTTGACATAGATGTTTCTTGACACCAATATGTCATAAGATTCATATCCTCTTCATGAATTTGATATTCTTTTTTTAGGGATGCCAATCTTTTTTCCATTAAAAGTTTTTCTTCGCCATAAATGACATAATTCATCTAACCACCTCACCATACCATTATACATGAATCAACGAAAAATGTAACGTGATTTTCCATAAAATCGAATATGAAACATACCATCTTCATCTGTTCTTAAAATCTTAATATTTTTTCGTTTGAGACGTTCAATCACTTGAGGCGAAGGATGATGATAGAGATTATTCTTTTTCACTCCAATCATCGCAATAGAAGGCTCAATTAGAGAAAGTAAATCTGAAGATGAAGCACTTTGACTTCCATGGTGAGAAACTTTTAAAATATCAATATCTAAATGCTGATATTTCGCTTTCAAATCTTTTTCAACCTGTGATGATGCATCTCCAGTAAACAAAATTGAAAAAGCTGGCAAATCAACTTTCATAATAAGCGATTGGTCATTTGTATCCATAAAATAGGAATCACTTTCTAACATTGTCACTTGCATACATCCAATTTGTCTTGTCTTTTCATAAGAGTCAATAACATGTTCAACACAAAAATGTTCTTTTAATGACGTTAATGCTCCACAATGATCATAATCACTATGAGAAATATAAACATAATCAAGTTTTCTAATGCCAATAGCCTTCAAATAAGGAATAATCGTTTTCGTTGCCAAATCATAATCTTGATTCCCTCCTGTATCAATTAATATATTTCCTTGATTCATGGGCAAGCGAATCAAAGTACAATCTCCTTGACCAACATCTATCATAGTCACTTCACCATATAATTTATACTGACTAAAAACACCAAAAGAAATCATTAATGCAATCATCATGCACACCACTTGACTCCATTTTTGATGTAATTCAATTTTATAAAGAAGAACAAAATAAAGAACATAAAATATCATTAAAAAACCAAGAGTTGGCCGTGACATAGTCAAATAAAAAGAACTGGCATCTAAAAACCGAATAATGGACTGTAATATTAAAAAGCCATACTCTAAAAAGATCTGAAGTATTGGAAACACAAGAGACAAACAACACAATTGATATAAAATTTCAATATAAGGTGTTAAAACACCTACAAATAAAAATGAAAACAAAGGAATTTGATAATTCAAAAACAAAACAATAGGAACACTTGATAAATAAATAAGACTTGAAGAATAACGGAGATGTTTTGTCAGTAAAACAATAAAATAAATAAAATAAGAAAAGACAAAAGAAACATTATAAATATAATAAGGATTATTATATAAAGAAATAATAGTTAAAAAAGATAAAACATCTAATTCATGAAACCATTTCTTAAAAAGTTCATACAAAATCATTACAAAAAACGCACGATATAAAGAAATTTGCATAGGAATAGAAAAAACATAAAAACCAATGAGAAGATAACTGATCCATTTTGCATAAAAAGGAGGAATCAATAAACCCAAACTCTTTTTGAATAAATGATATAAAAGATGAACATGCATACCTGATAAAGCAAAAAGATGGACAAGTGATAATTGACTTAACATTTGATAGTCATCTTCAATAGCATCACTTTTTTCTCCTAATAAAAATAAACGTTGATAATCTTGTACATCTTGTTTGGAAGATAAATGATTTTCTATCATTTGATAGAGTCCATAATGATGTGTCTGTTCAATCAATGATTTGACTCGAGCTTTATAAAATACTTTTTGTCCATATAAATAAAGTTTTTCATTAAAAGCATAATCATTTGTATTCTCATTCATAGCCAATTCTTCTATCTTGACAATAATATGATCGTGAAACTCTAAGTCATTTTCATGATAAAGTTTTACCATTCCTAGTTTGGTTTGAACATAACAATCATTTAAGTTTGTTTTCATAACTGTTCCTTCAAGAGTCGTTGGTAATTCTTGATGAGTCATTGGTATAAAAAAAAGACCCATAGAAACAAGCATAATCATTCCAACATACTTTAAGCCTAGCCGATAGGCAATCCATCCTAAGTAAAAACATAAAAAAAGAAAAAACAAAGGATGAAAATATTTACCAAGGACAGACAAGAGACAGCCAATTGCAAAATAAATCAAATGATATCTTATAAACATAACTGTTCTCGCAATCGTAAATATGTCTTTTCTCCAATGCCACTGATTTTCATAATATCTTCAAGTGTTTCAAAAGGTTGAACTTGCCGATAATCAATAATCTTTTGAGCAGTTTTTTTACCTACACCTTTTAATGTCATGAGTTCCTCTAAGGTGGCCTGATTTAAAGAGATACATACTTGATTGAAAGGCGGTAAATAAATTCTTGATTCATCTTCTACTTCCTTTTGTAAAACAATTGCTTTTAAATTTGCATTTGATGTTACACCAACCTCATCAATAATCTCCCCTATTGTTTTGTGCCCTTCAAATTCATATCGTCCATTCTTTAAAAATTCACCTTCCAGCATAACATATGAAATAGATTTTTCTTGAGCCTCTTCTTTTTCGGGAACTTGAAAATCATAGATGAGTGAACAAACAATCAAAATAATTATTCCTAGAACTTGATAAACTTTTTTCATAAACCCTCCTATATAAACAAAAAAAGAATCCTAAGATTCTTTTGAAATGTGAAAATGTTCATATGCCAATTCAGTCACAACACGACCTCTTGGTGTTCTTTTAATCAATCCCGTTTGTAACAAATAAGGTTCATAGACATCTTCTAATGTCATAGGTTCTTCTCCTATACTTGCCGCAATAGCCTCTAGCCCAACTGGTCCTCCTCTAAAACGATGAATAATTCCTAATAGATATTTGTGATCAACATCATCCAATCCTAATTCATCAACTTTTAAACGTTGTAAAGCTTCAATTGTACGTTCTTTGGTAATAATATCGTCTCCATTATATTGCGCAAAATCACGAACACGGCGAAATAAACGATTGGCAATACGTGGCGTTCCACGAGAACGTTTTGCTAATTCTTTTTTAGCTTCATCATCCATTTCTATATGATAAACTTGACTTGTTCGATCAATGATTTTCGTTAGTTCTTCTTCGTTATAATACTCTAGTTTTGAAACAATTCCAAAACGATCTCTTAATGGGGCAGATAAATCTCCCGCTCTGGTTGTTGCACCAACAAGTGTAAATGGTGGCAAATCAATACGAATGGAACGGGTTGAAGCCTCTTTGCCAATGACAACATCAACACAAAAATCCTCCATTGCTGGATATAAAATTTCTTCAACCACTTTATTTAAACGATGAATTTCATCAATAAATAAAACATCACCAGGCTCCAATGCTGTTAAAATAGCAACCAAATCTCCTGTTTTTTCAATACTTGGACCTGTTGTTGTTTTTAAATGTGTTCCCATTTCGTTAGCAATAATCATTGACATTGTTGTTTTTCCTAGCCCTGGTGGCCCATATAACAAGACATGGTCTAATGATTCATCTCTCAATTTTGCAGCTCCAACAAACACTTTTAAATTATTCTTTAAATTAGTTTGTCCTACATATTCATCAAAAGATTGCGGACGCAATGAACTTTCTTCATCATCATTGTGTTCTTTTCCATCAAGAACATCACGTTCATAATCCATATTTTCCCTCCTATAACTTCACTAATAAACTTAAAGCTTTTTTAACATATGCGTTTGTATCAAGTTGTTGATCAGATAAAGTATTCATGACACGATCAACATCTTGTCTTTTATAACCTAAAGCCATTAAGACCTCTATAGCTTCATCAAATTCTACTGATGTTAAAACCATATCGGTTGCTATAGCATTGAATTTTCCTTGTAAATCTAAAACAATTTGTTGGGCAGCTTTTGGTCCAATACCAGGAATCTTTTTGAGATAAGTAATATTTTTAGACTCAATGGCTTGAATAATAGCATTCACATCACCAGTGGCTAAAATACCAATTGCTGTTTTACAACCAATTCCCTTCACAAGAATCAATTTTAAGAAAAGATCTTTTTCTTCTTGAGTTAAAAATCCATACAAAAGAATTCCATCTTCTTTGACTTGTTGATAAACATAAACCAAAGTTTCCTTCCCTTTGGTAAACTGATAAGGATTAGAAACATAAACCAAATAGCCAATTCCATGATTATCAATCACAATATGGTCTCTTGCCATTTGGACAATAACGCCTTTTATATAACTATACATAAATAAACTCCTATTTTCTTAACATTTGTTCTTATTATATCACAAATTTTTAAGAAAGAAAAAAATGAGAACAAATTTCTCATTTTTTACATAAATAAACAAAGAATAATTGGTAAAAACATTGCTGGAATATAATTCATCAGTTTGATTTTTGTAACACCCAATAAATTTAGTCCCGTGGCAATAATCACAAGTGAACCAACACATGTCATTTCATTAATAACAGTACTTGTTAAAAAGGGTGCAGCTAATGATGCTAAAAATGTTAATCCACCTTGATAAATCAAAACAACTCCACCCGCTAACATCACACCTAATCCAAGAGTTGATGCAAAGATAATAGATGAACAAAAATCTAAAGTCGATTTTGTAAATAACATTGTATTATCATTCAACAATCCTGCATTAAGACATCCTACAATTGTCATTGACCCCACACAAAATAGTAAGCTTGAAGTAATAAGTCCTTCAGACAAAGAATGTTTTCCAGTTTGTTTCTTTACAAATTTTCTTTCCATACGATTAACCCATTCTGTTACTCGTTTATCAATATCAATACCTTCTCCAATGACAACTCCAATAACAATAGAAATAATCATAATCAAAGTGTTTTCACCTTTAAAAGCACCTTGAACTCCTATAAAAATTGTACATAGACCAAGTCCTTTCATCATTTGATCAGATATTCTCTGGGGTATTCCTTTATTGACCAGTAACCCAATAAGACTGCCTAACAAGACGGTCAGTGTATTCACTAATGTCCCTAACATCTTAATCCCCCTCTATTCTCTATGATTATTCAAAGAATTCAAATTCAAAATCTAAAATCGCAACAGTATCGCCATTTTCAACTCCAGCCACACGCAATGCATCATCAAGTCCAATATTACGCATTTTTTGAGCAAAACGTTTCACACCATCATCGCTACCAAGTGATGACATTTGTAAAATACGTTCCACTTTAGGACCAGTAACACGCCACATTCCATTTCCTTCATTATGAATTGTAAAGCCAGCTTCATCTTCACTTTCATATGTATAAAGTACGCTGTTTTCAACTTCCTCTTCTTCAGTTGCAAATGATGGAGTTTTCTCCAACAAGTCAGCAATAGCATAAAGTGGTAAATCAACCCCTTCTTGAATCAATGCAATAACAGGATAAACAGGAATATCTTCACCAAGTTTTTCTTTAAAGACTTTTAAATTTTCCTCAGCACCAGGTTCATCCATCTTATTAGCAATAATAATTTGTGGTCTTTCTAATAAACGATATTTATATTCACCAAGTTCTTTATTGATTGCAAGATAATCTTCATATGGGTCTCTACCTTCTGTTGCTCCCATATCAATCACATGGACAATAACACGACATCTTTCAATATGTCTTAAAAATTGATGACCTAATCCTTTTCCTTGACTTGCACCTTCAATTAATCCTGGCAAATCTGCCATAACAAATGAACGACCATCTTTTGCCTGAACAACACCTAAATTAGGAACAATTGTTGTAAAATGATAATCAGCAATTTCTGGTTTTGCACGTGTAACAACAGATAACAATGTTGACTTTCCAACAGATGGGAATCCCACAAGACCAACATCTGCTAATAATTTCAATTCACAAACAAGATTGTGTTTAACACCAGGTTCACCACGTTCACAAATTGTTGGCGCTGGATTACGGCTTGTTGCAAAACGTGCATTTCCACGTCCACCACGACCACCTTTTGCAATTATGGCACGTTGTTTATCTTGTGTTAAATCAGCTAACACTTTACCTGTATCTTCGTCATAAATAACAGTCCCAACAGGAACTTTTAAAATCATATCTGCAGCATCAGCTCCGTGCATTTTTTTCGCCATTCCTTGTTCTCCACTCTTGGCTTTATATTCACGACGATATCTAAAATCTAATAATGTTGAAAGTGATGTTGTTGCTTCAAAGATGATACTTCCACCTTTTCCACCGTCACCACCAGCTGGTCCTCCTTTTGGAACATATGCTTCACGTCTAAAAGCAACGACTCCATCGCCACCTTTCCCTGCTTCAACATAAATATTTACCTTATCAATAAACTTCATATCTTCACCTTCTTTCAAAAAAAGAACCCCAATACAAGGGGTTCCCTATTAAGCTACTGGGTAAACAGAAACTTTCTTTTTACTTCTACCAAATCTTTCAAATTTAACAATACCATCTACTGTTGCAAATAAAGTGTCATCTCCACCTTTTCCAACATTAGTACCTGGATGGATCTTAGTTCCTCTTTGTCTATAAATGATAGAACCTGCAGTACAGAATTGTCCATCTGATAATTTAGCACCTAATCTTTTAGATTCAGAGTCACGACCATTTTTAGTAGATCCAACTCCCTTTTTAGAAGCGAATAATTGTAAATTTAATTTTAACATCTCATTTTACCTCCCTTGTTGTTATTTTTAAATATTCTGGGTAAGAATTCTCAATTGTTTCCATAATACTCACAAATGTCTCTAGTACCACCTGTGTATCATGATCACTATTGATAATTATAATATCAGCAAATCCCTCATCCAACTCATAACAGCCATTTCCTTGAGAGAAGAAATCTCTTTTCATCAAATCATTAATGATACCTGTAATCGTTGTGCTCACTGCAGCACAAATCAAATCTTTACCATGTTCATCACTATCGGCATGTCCTTTTAAAGTGATTTGAGTAATTTGTTGTTCTTTTGTCTTAACTAAAACTCTTATCATTATTCTGCGGCTTCAGCAACAGTTTCTTCTGTTTTCTTAGCAGCAGCTTTTCTAGCAGTTTTCTTAATATCTTCGATAACTAATTTTGTATAAGGTTGTCTATGACCTTGTTTTTTGTGATAATGTTTCTTAGGATTGTATTTGTAGATTAAAACTTTCTTTTCTTTACCTTGTTTTTCTACTTTAGCAGTTACAGTTGCACCTTTGATATAAGGATTTCCAATTTTATTTGTTTTATCACCAATGAATAAAACTTTATCTAAAACAACTTTTTCTCCTTCAGCAACATCTAATTTTTCTACAAAAATAGTATCTCCAACTTCAACTTTTAATTGTTTTCCACCAGTTTCAATAATTGCGTACATGATGTACCTCCTTCTTTTATAAATGTTCTCAGACTCGCCAACCAAGGCAGCTAAGCTTTAAGACCTTTTATGTGCGGTTGTAGCTAGAGGTCTACAACAGTAGTATATTATCATTTTCATTTGATTTCGTCAATCTTTTTTCTCATTTTTTCTTACCCTTTTTCTACTGTTCAATATCTTATTCTAAGTTACCATAAAATTGAATTCTCATCTTTCACCTATTTTAATACAAAATCATGTTTTTCTAAAAATCATTTTATAAATCTCAACAAGAATAATGAAATCAATATTCGTCCTCAAAAATATCTCTATACATCTTAATTGTATCATTATCACCTAAGATATCTAGCATAGCCATATCTTGTTCTAATTCTTCAAAGTCTCCTTTTTTCTTATAAAAATGGTATCCTTCTTTTGTAGAGGATAAAACAATAAATGTAGCTCCGATATAATGTTCTACAACCTTTTTAATAACTTCTATACATTGATTTAACAAAAAGGAAGCAATTGTTTCTGATAAATGGTAATGATATCCCTGATATCTTTTATCGACTGCGAACATATATATACGAATAGCCGGTCCCAGCTCAATTGTTTTTTGATCGTTGGATTTTTCTATTAACGAATCTGCCGATAAAGAAAAGAAGCCCATAATACATGGAACTTCTTCATTAATTAAAATAAATGTTTTGGCTATTTCATTATTAAAACTATTCTCTTTTAAAAAATTATTTATATAACTGTTACCACAATCAAATTGACGACACATCTCACTATATTCAAGTGAATTTTCTTTAAATGTCATTTTCACTATCATTCGCCCCTTTGTCAAAAGGAAGTTCAAAATGAAGTGCGTGATTCATATCCCAATTTCGCATAAGTTCATGAACCATTGATAACTCTTTCCTATTATTTGGACTCACTTTTGTTTTCTTTAACTTTGTCCCTTGCGGTACGATAAATACATGTGGTCCTGGTACAACATAATTCATTTTTCATTCCTCCTTTATAAAAAATATAAGATAATCAAGTTGAAAAGTCAACAATAAAATAACTATAAGCAATCTTTTTTTGCAACAAAAATAGCATCCTTAGATACTATTGATTTCTTGGATGGGCATGTTCATAAACTTCTTTTAAATGTTCATTAGAAACATGCGTGTATATCTGTGTCGTTGATAAATTGGTATGTCCTAATAATTCTTGAACAATACGAATATCAACACCTTGTTGTAAAAGATGAGTAGCAAATGAATGTCTAAACGTATGTGGATGAATCTTTTTTGTTGCATCATACTTTTGAGCAACACGATTGACAACATCTTCAACCCCACGATTTGTCATCTTGCCACCATTTTTATTTACAAAAACAAATGGATGATCCTGATGCTTAACTGCTAATAATGTGACACGATCATTTTCTATGTAATCTTTTAACCAATCTGCTGCGTATTCATGAAAAGGGACATAACGATCTTTATTCCCTTTCCCGTGAATCAACAACAAATGTCTTTGAAAATCAATTTGTGATAATGTCAATTCTACAACCTCTGAACAACGCAATCCTGATGCATACATTAATTCTAGCATTGCTTTGTTTCGTCTTCCTAAAGGCGTCGTTGTTTCAATACTATCTAAAAGTTCCATCATTTCATCAATATAAAGAAAATCAGGATTTCTTTGAGGTTGTTTTAAAGAATCAATCAGCAAAAAGGGATTATCATTCACATATTCTTCTTTTTGAAGATAACGATAAAATCCTCGCAAACTACTCATCTTATGATTAATTGTTTTTGCAGAAAGATGATCTTCATGAAGTTTTGTTAAATATCCTCTTAAAAAAGAATATTCAACATCATTAAAATCATTAATGCCTTGCGTACGCAAATACATCAAAAAATGTTCAATCTCTCTTTGATAGCCTTGAATAGTTAAATCTGAATAATTCTTCTGATATTTTAAAACATCTAGATATTCATGAAGCAATTGATGAAAATCAGTCATCTTTCAAGAACTCCTTCATTGTTTCAATAGCACGCATTGCATAAGCTTCTTTACGTTCTTTCTTTTTCACACGCACTGCTAAATCTGGCAAAATCCCAAAATTAGCTTTCATTGGTTGAAAATGGTTTGGATCTCCATGTGTAATATAATAAGCAAGCGATCCCATGACTGTTTCCCTTGGATAAACAACCAATTCTTGATTTTGCAAATAACGAGCCATATTAATACCAGCCACGATTCCACTTTGTGCAGATTCTACATAGCCTTCAACCCCTGTCATTTGTCCTGCAAAAAACAAATCATCACGACCAACAAATTGATATGTTGGTTTTAAATACTTAGGAGAACAAATAAAACAATTTCGATGCATAACACCATAACGAACAATATGGGCATTTTCTAATCCAGGTATCATATGAATAATACGTTCTTGTTCACCCCATTTTAAATGAGTTTGAAATCCAACAATATTATAAAGTGATCCAACCGCATTATCTTGTCTTAATTGCACCACAGCATGTGATCTTTTGCCACCATCTTTTTCTAAACCAACTGGTTTCATAGGTCCAAACAACAATGTCTGTTTTCCTCTTCTTGCCATTTCTTCAAAAGGCATACATCCTTCAAAAAACTTTTCTTCAAAATCTTTAGGTTTTACAACTTCTGCCTTCATTAATTCATCATAGAAACGATCAAATTGTTCCTCATCCATTGGACAGTTAATATATTCAGCATCACCCTTATCATAACGAGATTTATAATAAGCAACATCAAAATTAATACTTTCTTTAGTAATGATTGGTGCTGCAGCATCATAAAAATAAAAATAATCAGAATGTAAAAGATTAGCAATTGCATCAGAAAGTGGCTGACTTGTCAATGGTCCACTAGCAATAATTGTTGGACCACTAGGAATCTCTAAAACTTCTTCATGAATCACTTCAACAAGAGGATGTTGAGAAATAAAATCAGTAATAGCCTTGGAAAAACCAATGCGATCAACTGCTAATGATCCCCCTGCTGGAACTTGATGTTCTTTTGCAAATTTCATAATAACACTTTCATGCATACGCATTTCTTCTTTTAAAACACCGACTGCATTTGATAATCCATCAGCACGCAATGAATTTGAACAAACCAATTCAGCAAAATATTCACTCTTATGAGCATCTGTTGTTTTGACTGGACGCATTTCATATAAACGCACAGGAATATTTCTTTTCACAAGCTGATAAACAGCTTCTACACCAGCTAAACCTGCTCCTATCACATTGACTTTTTCCATTTCCATCCACTCTCTTTCCATTTCAAAAAGCCCCATGTGGGACTTTTATTTCAAAATTGTTTTACACTTTGGATAAGCTGAACATGCTTTAAACTCACCATAACGTCCTTTTTTAATCACAATTGGACTGCCACAATTTGGACAAACTTCATCAGTCATCACTGGTTCAGCTTTTTTCTTCTCATTCTTAATATATTTACATTCAGGATAATTTGAACATGCTTCAAACGTTCCAAAACGCCCTTTCTTAAAGATCATCGGACTGCCACACTTTGGACATTTTTCTCCTGTATATTGAATTTCTTCTGGTTCTTTTTTCACATACTTGCAAGTTGGATAATTTGAACATGCAACAAATTCACCAAAACGTCCTTTACGAATAACCAAATCTCCACCACATTCAGGACAAGTTTCTCCTGTTTTGACTGGTTGAATTTGTTCCATTTTTTCATAAGCATTTTCTAATAAAGGTTCAAATTTTTCCTCAAATGTTGAAATCGCATGAACATAATCATCATCACCCTCAGCAATTTCATCAAGTTCTTGTTCCATCTTAGCAGTATATTCAACATTAATAATACTATCAAAGAATTGTACTAACTTATCATTTGTTAAAATTCCTGATTCAGTTGGCTTAAATGCTTTATCAACTGTTTCAACATATTGTCTTGTGACAATTGTATCAATAATACTTGCATAAGTACTTGGACGACCAATACCTAATTCTTCTAATTCTTTAATTAATTTTGCTTCACTATAACGAGCAGGTGGTTTTGTAAAGTGTTGAGACTTTTTGATATCTTGACTTAATAAGCTTTCTTGAACTGAAACTTCTGGTAAAATTTCATCACTTTGTTTTTCATAAGCCCCATAAACTCTTAAATAACCATCAAAAGCAATCACAGAACCACTGGCTTTGAATTCATAACCATTATTATCTAAAGCTAAAGTTGTTGAATTCAATTTCGCTGGTGCCATTAATGAAGCCACTGCACGCGCATAAATCAAAGCATATAACTTATATTCATCAGCAGATAAATATTCTTTTAAGCTTTCAGGTGTACGCATAACACTTGTAGGACGAATCCCTTCATGAGCATCTTGAACATTTTCAGTCTTTTTAGAAACTTTGACGCTCCCTACATAGTCTTTACCATATTTTTCTTTGATATAATCTTTTGCTTCTTGAATAAAAGCATCTGACAAACGAATTGAGTCCGTTCTCATATAAGTAATTAACCCAACAGTTTCTTCACCAATATCAATACCTTCATATAATTTTTGAGCAATCATCATTGTTCTTTTAGCTTTGAAATTTAATTTAGATGATGCTTCTTGTTGTAACGTTGAAGTAATAAATGGAGGTTTAGAAGCACGTTTCTTTAATGTCTTCTTAACATCCTTCACAATAAACTCTTTATTCAATGATTCATAAACTTGATTTGTTTCTTCCTCGTTTTTTAATTCAATCTTTTGATTTTGATACTTCGCAAGTTCTGCTTCAAAAGAAATCTCATCTTTTTCAAATAAAGCTTTAATCTTCCAATATTCTTCTGGAACAAATGCTTCAATTTCTTTTTCTCTTTCACAAATCAATCTTAAAGCTACTGATTGAACACGACCAGCTGATTTAGATTTAATTTTCTTTTGTAACAACTTGGAAAGTTTAAAACCAATAATACGATCAAGCACACGTCTTGTTTCTTGTGACTTAACAAGATTCTTATCAATTTGACGAGGATGATTTAATGCATCAATAACCGCATCACGTGTCACTTCATTAAAAACAACACGATTTGTTAAATCAGTATCCAATCCTAAAACTTCTGCCAAATGCCATGAAATAGCTTCTCCTTCACGGTCAGGATCGGTTGCAAGATAAACATAATCAGCATCTTTAACACATTTCTTTAATTCTTTAACAACATCCTTCTTATCCTTATTGATTACATAATTTGGCTTATAGTCATTTTCTATATCAACACCTAGCCCACCTTTTCCAGTTGTTGCTAGATCTCTAATATGTCCTTTTGAAGAAGTCACTTCATAATCTGAACCAAGATATTTTTCAATCGTCTTTGATTTTGAAGGTGATTCGACAATTACTAAATTCTTACCCATAGATTTTACCTCCTACGTTTTTTCTATTATTAGGTGTTTTTTTGAATTTGTCAACCTAAATCTTCATCTTCTACAATATCATTCCCATTTAAAACCAGTTTAGCACCCTGTTTTATTAATTCATTACAACCATTATAGTCATCAAAACGACTAGGAACACAATAAACATCTTTCCCTTGTTCTAAAGCATAACCAGCTGTAATCATTGTTCCACTTCTTAAACGTGCCTCAGTAATCAAAACACAATGAGACAATCCTGCAATAATACGATTACGAAACGGAAAAAGTTTGCGTGTTGGCGAGGTTTGAAAAGGATACTCACTCATAACCAACTCATTTTCCTTCAACTTTTCATACAAGATTCGATTTTCCTTAGGATAACAATAATCAATTCCCGTTCCTAATACGGCAATTGTATGACCACCACCTGCTATAGTTGTCTGATGAGCAATTGTATCCACACCTCTTGCCATTCCACTTACAATAACATAATCATGCTGAATCAAATCATTTACAAAAAACTGAGTTGCCTTCTTACCATAATCACTCATTTCACGCATTCCAACAACACCAATCGTTTTTTGCTTTACCAATGAAAGATTGCCATAATAATACAAAACAAACGGTGGACAATTAATAAGTTTTAAAGCCTCAGGATAATCATCACTAAAGATTGTCGTATACTGACACTTTAATTTCTTTTTGAGTTCACATTTTAAAACTTCATCCACTCTTTCTTTGGACATTAAAGCATGATAAATACTTTTAAAGTCCCCTTGATACTTTAACGAAAAATACAATACTAATTCTTCCATAATAACCCTCCTACTTCTATATACAACAAAAAGTTCCCATTTTTCTTTTTTTTCTTGAAAAAAAATGAAATTTTTTTAAAAAAGAGGGTTTTTGACCATAGAAAAGCACTTCAACTTAAAGTTCAAGTGCCAATTGTTCATTTAAGACATCTCTTACAGGTTGAAAAGAACGACGATGAATAGGTGTCACTCCATATGTTTTTAAAGCCTCTTTATGTTGCTTTGTTGGATAACCTTTATGCTTTGCAAAACCATATTCAGGATAAAGACGATCATATTCTTTCATAATACGATCACGTGTAACCTTTGCCAAAATACTCGCAGCCGCAATAGACATAGATAAACTATCACCTTTGATAATAGCCTCATGTTCAATACCATCACCCAAAGGCATAGCATCACTTAAAGCATAATCAGGATGAATAGAAATATGTTCAATCGCATCTAACATACCTTTTTTACTGGCCTGATAAACATTTAAACGATCAACTTCTGAAGTTTCAATAATTTCAATCTGATAAGCCAAAGCATCTTGTATAATTATATCATATAACGCTTCTCTTTTCTTTTCAGATAATTGTTTTGAATCATTTATATCATCATTATAATAACCTTTTTCGAAAATAACTGCTCCCACAACCAAAGGTCCCGCCATAGGACCACGTCCTGCTTCATCAAGTCCAACAATATACTTTTTGCCTTTTTGATAAGCAGCCTGTTCATATTTTAATCTTTGACACATGTTGTATCCTCCCATGTGACACGTCCAAGACTTCCATCATGAATTTCACTAAATACTAATGCAATGACACGATCATAATCCACTTCACCTTTTAAAGGTTTGACTTTTCTTTTTTGAGCAATATGTTCAAAAGTCTTCAAGATCCAATTTTCATCATTCAAATCCACTTCTAACTGATAACGTTCTTGTAAAAGAGTAGGATAATTTTGTGCTAAATATTGAATCGCATAAATAAACAAATCATCTAAAGGCAAGATATCTTGTTTAATAGAACCAAGTAATGCAATATTTCTAGCAATATGTTCATCTTCAAATTTAGGCCATAAAACACCTGGCGTATCAAATAATTCAAAATCTTTAGCCACTCGTATAATTTGTTGAGCTTTTGTAACGCCAGGTTTATTTCCTGTTACTGTTGCTTTTCGATTAGCTAGTTTATTAATAAATGTTGATTTTCCTACATTAGGAATTCCTAAAACCATTGCTCGAATTGCACGTGGTTTTAAACCTCTTGCAAGTTCTTTATCCATTTTCGGTTTTAAAACATGACGACATTTTTCTATAATTTTTTGATATTCATTAAAATTCTTTAAATTGACACTCATTGCTTGGTATCCTAATGATTCATAATAATCTACCCAAGCTTTGGTATGTGCTTCATCTGCCATATCTTTTTTTGTTAAAACAATTAATCTTGGTTTTTGTTTTACAATATCATTTAACATTGGATTTTTAGATGAATAAGGAGCTCTTGCATCCACCAATTCAATCACAATATCAATGACTTTCATTCTCTCGCTTATTTCTCTTCTGGCTTTGGCCATATGACCTGGAAACCATTGAATTTGTGCCATTATTATTCCTCCTTAATCAATCCATTGAACTGCATCAAAAGGATAAATCACTACTCCTTTTAAGCCTAATATATCTTTGATTGTAAATGATCCAAGTTCTCTTGAATCCGTTGATCTCAAACGATTATCACCCATCACAAAATATTCACCTTCTCCAACATCCACACTAAAATCATCAGTAAATTGTTGAACATTATAAGTGATTTTTGAATTCTCTACAAAATCAGGATCTAAAAAATCCTGTTCCATCTTTTGATTATTTACATACAAAACATCATTTTTAAATTCAATATGATCTCCTGGCATTCCAATCACACGTTTAATAATTTTTTCATTTAATTGTTCACTATACAAAACCACAACGTCAAATCTTTTTACATTTTCTGCTTTTACCCCAATTGCATTAATTAAGGCAATACTTTGATCATGTAATGTATTTTCCATAGAAACACCATCAATTCTCACTGGAATGACGACAAACTTAAAAATACATGTCGTTATGATAATAACTGCAATTAACTCTATAATTGAATAAACATATTTTTTCTTTAATCTCATAACATCACCTTTTATCATTATACCCTTAAATCTTCAAAAAGACTAGAAAAAAAGTATGGGAAACCCCATACTTTCTTATTTACGAATTTCTTTAATTCTTGCTGCTTTACCAGATAATCCACGTAAGTAATGTAATTTAGCTCTACGTACTTTACCAATTTTAGCAACTTCAATTCTATCAATGATTGGTGAATGAATTGGGAAAGTTCTTTCAACACCAACTTGGTAAGAGATTTTTCTTACTGTGAAAGTTTCAGAAATTCCTCCACCTTTTCTAGCGATACAAACACCTTCAAATAACTGAGTACGTGTTTTGTCACCTTCTTGAATTTTTACATAAACTTTTACTGTATCCCCAGGTTTGAAATCAGGGATGTCGTTTCTTAATTGTTTTTTAGTAATTTCTTGTACTAATTGCATATTCATAATATGACTTCCTCCTTCACAAAATTTAGTCTACGAAGTTCATACGTTTGATAACCAGCGGAGCTTCTGCGTCCAAAGACTGATATATTTTAGCATTTCATTATCATAAAATCAATCTTTTTTTCTTATTTCTTCCAAAATTTTTAATTCTTCTTCACTAAACACTCTCTTTTTTAACAAATCAGGGCGTTTATGATAAGTCTTCAATAAAGATTGTTGCAATCTCCATTTCCTAATATTCTCATGATGACCACTCATCAAAACTTCCGGAACAACACTTCCATCATATTCATAAGGGCGTGTATATTGTGGATATTCCAAAAGGCCATCACTAAAAGAATCATCTTCGTGAGATGTTTCTCTAATTGCTCCCTCTAATAAACGAATGACAGAATCACATACCACCATACTAGCAAGTTCTCCACCCGTCAAAACATAGTCGCCAATTGACAATTCAACATCTACATAATCACGAATACGTTCATCAAAACCTTCGTAATGCCCACAAATAATAATCAAATGTTTCTCTTCACAAGCTAATTTTTGACTATATGCTTGATTTAACGTTTGACCTTGGGGTGACATCAAAATCACCAAAGATTCTTTTGTAACCAGTGTTTTTAAACAATCCAAGATAGGTTGACACATCAAAACCATGCCTTGTCCACCACCATAGGGATAATCATCAACTTTTTTATGCTTATTATTTGCATATTCCCTAAAATCATGAACATTGACTTCAACCACCTTAGCATCAATGGCTCTTTTAATAATTGATGTCTTTAAAAAACCTTCAAACATCTCTGGAAATAATGAAAGAATATCAATCTTCATTATAAAAACCCTCTATCAATTCAACATCAATTCTTTTTTGATTGATATCTTCTTCTTTCACAAAAGCTTCAACGTAAGGAATCATGATATTTTGTTTTCCTTCAACAACCAAAACATCATGATGTTCATAAAGTTGAACATCTTTCACTTTCCCAATCAATTCACCACGATCATACACTTCACAACCAATCAAATCACCAACATAATATTCACCTTCATCAAGTAAACTTTCATCTTTATCTGCATACAAAAGACATCCCTTATATTTTTCAACCAAGTTAATATCTTGATAATTTTGAAAAGTCACTAAAACAAGTCCCTTATGAAAACGATAAGACAAAACAACCATATCAATCATTTTTCCATGATCATCAATACAAATATGGTTTCCTTTTTGAAATCTTTCTTCAATAAAGTCCGTTGATGATTGAACTTTTAATTCACCTTTAATTCCATGGGTATTGACAATTTTCCCAATAATCACTTTTTCCATTTTAGTCCTCCAAAAAAAATAGATGTGATATCACATCTATTCTCCGTACGATTCAAATTTGATATCTAATTTCTTGTCATTTAAACGTCCGCTAACAGACATCAATTGACGAATTGAATTAGCCATCATACCTTTTCTACCAATGAGTTTAGCAATATCATCATGAGAAGCATAAACATATAAAACAATTGTATCTTCTTCTAAAGAAGGCATTTGTCTCACTTCTAATTTATCTTTATCACTAACCAATTCACTAGCAATATCTTGTAAAGTTTTTACGTAGTCCACTTAAAATCACCAGCTTATTTCTTAGCTTTAGCAGCATCTTTAGCTTCAGCGAATTTTTTCATAATACCTTTTTGACTTAATAAGTTTCTTACAGTATCAGAAGGTTGAGCACCTTTGTTTAACCATGCTAAAACTTCTTCTTCTTTGATTGTCACAACTGCAGGGTTTTGTCTAGGATCATAAGTTCCTAATTGTTCAATGAAACGTCCATCTCTAGGCATTCTTGAATCTGCAGCAACAATTCTATAAAATGGTGATTTTTTAGCACCCATTCTTTTTAATCTAATCTTTACAGCCATAATATTTCCTCCGTTATTTTTTAGTTTGCTTACATATAATACCATAAATATTTTATCTGTCAAGTATTTTTACTTAACACTTATATTTTTTTGATTTCCTCTCATTTCTTTGTAACTTTCATTATCCCATTGTTGTTGAGATGTAAACTTTCATCCCTTAAACCAATTGATACCAACATTCCATATTCTTTAACTTATTGCAATAATATCCACATAATTATGTTTTTTAACTATTGGCTTGTACTTAAAATAGAAATCAAAAACAGTGGAATTTGATAATCGGAATGAATACTTTATTTATCACTTGCCATAACATGACATTTTTGATAATAACATCTCTTATTATTTTACACATCCTATCACTTCCTAATATTTCGGATAGAATAAAAAAAGAAGAAACTTTTTAGCCAATGTCATTAAGTTAATTTAACGTTAAATAAACCAGAGTTAAAAATATTGTATG
>UPXV01000004.1 GCA_900538465.1 uncultured Erysipelotrichaceae bacterium | reverse complement strand
CTTCCCTCACTATATATATACAAAGATTTTTTTCATTTTTCTTTTTTTATTTGAACTTTTTTAATTTTATTAATAATTCCCATTATTTTTAGCAAATTAAAAAGAGATTGCTAATAACAATCCCTCTCTTATTCATAATCACATGTGTAACCACGCATATCTAATTCTAATTTTTCAACTTGCCAATCTTTTAATAAATCACCAAGTTCTTCTTTAATACGTACAACACCTTTTGTATCTGTTGCATCAATGACAGCCATAATTGTTGGTCCTGCACCAGATAAATAAACACCTAAAATTTTATCATCTCTTTCAAGGATTTCCATAATTTCCTCATATCCTTGAATTAAAGGTCCACGATAAGGTTGATGCAAACGATCTTTAAAACCTAATTTTAATCCCTCATCATATCCATTAATTAACGAAGCAACCATCAAAGCCAAATGAGAAACATTTGCTATAGCATCAGCTCTTGGTAATTCTTGAGGTAGAACTGACCGTGATTTTTCTGTTGATAACGTAAATGGAGGTATCAAGGCAACAAAACGATAATCATGTTTAACTGGAATATTTAATGTTGTTACTCCATCACTCATAACTGAGACTGTTAATCCACCAAATATTGCTGGTGCAACGTTATCTGGATGCCCTTCAATTTGGGTTGCAAGTTCTAATATTTCTTGACGCTCATCATAGCGATCCTTAAAAGCATAAGCCCCAACAATCCCAGCGACAATGCAAGTTGATGAACTTCCTAATCCTCTTGTATAAGGAACATCCCCACTACATTCAATGCGAAGACCATTGAACTCTAGTCCACAAGACTGAGCCCCTTTTACAAAAGCTTGATATGTCATATTATCAGCATTACAAAATTGTTCAGGGCACCCTGTAATCTCCAATCCACTCTCTATGAGTTCAAATGTGAATGTGTTATAAAGCGTAACCGCCAACCCAGCAACGTCAAATCCAGGGCCAAGGTTTGCACTTGTTGCAGGAACTTTTACTTTGACTTTCATAATGATAACTCCTTAATTTGTTTACCAATAAAATCAATGATAGCTTCTTTATCAATAACTTTTTTATGCAAAACTTCTCTATCTTGAATACCTTGTAAAGGTTTTGGTACAGGGACTTTTGTTGTTTCATTTAAAGCTTCAATCGCTTCGTATTCACCTTTGACTTCACCAACTACTGCTTGATAAACTGATTCAGGGAATTTATATGGTGAAGCTGTTGAAAGTAAGATTGTTTTTGTTTGATCTTGAGAATCTTTTTGGTATTGCTTATAAACTCCATACCCAACCGCTGTATGTGTATCTAATAAATAACCTGTCTCTTTATAACAATTTCCAATGGTTTCTAAGACTTGTTCTTCATTTAACCAACCCGCCTTAAAATTCTCTTGTACTTTTGCAAAAACATCATCATCAACTTTATAGACACCTGTTTCATTTAAACTTTCCATATAATCTTTTACCTTTTTAGCATCTTGGCATAAGAAATAAACCAATCTTTCTAAATTACTAGAAACCAAAATATCCATTGCAGGAGCATTTGTTTTATAAAATTCACGATTTGCATCATATTTTCCTGTCTCAAAGAAATCTGTTAAAATATTATTTTTATTAGATGCAATAATAAATGTTTTGATTGGTAATCCCATTTTTTTAGCAATATATCCTGCTAAACAATTTCCAAAGTTTCCACTAGGCACAGTAAAATTCACTTCATCACCTAATTGAATTTCTCCTTGATTAACCAATGTAAGATATGAATAGAAATAATAAACAATTTGAGGAATCAAACGTCCAATATTGATAGAATTAGCAGAAGAAAGGAAAACATGATGTTGATCACATAAATCTTTTAATTCTTGGGAATGAAAGGCCTTTTTGACAGCTGTTTGCGCATCATCAAAATTTCCTCTTATCCCCACAACATCAACATTCTTTCCAGTTTGTGTAATCATTTGTTGTTTTTGAATTGGTGAAACACCATCAATTGGATAAAAAACTTGGATAGATGTTCCCTCAACATCTTTAAATCCTTCTAATGCAGCTTTCCCTGTATCTCCAGAAGTTGCTGCTAAAATCATAACTTCTCTTTCCTCACCTTTTTGTTTAAGTGAAAAAGTCATAAAATGTGGCAACAATGATAAAGCCATATCTTTAAATGCCGCAGTTGGACCTTGGAACAATTCTGCAACATAAACATCCCCAGCTTTTTCTACTGGAACAACCTTATCAGGAAACAATCCATTTCCATATGCCTTTTGACATAATTGACGAATATCTTCTTTGACATCATCTGGTGTAAATGATGAAATAATTTCAGTTGCCATATCAACATAATTTAACTTTTGTAGACTCGCTAAATCTTTTTGATCAACTTCAAAATCAGGTACAAGCAACCCTCCATCTTCTGCAATTCCTTGCAAAATAGCCTCATAAAAATTTAATGGTTTTTGATTTCCTCTTGTACTAATATACATTTTTTCTTTCATATTGTGATTCCCCCAATCCATTATTTGTCTCATTGTATACAATTTTATTTTATAAGTCAATATTATTAGAAAAAATCAATATCATAGTTTTATAATTTATGATATTCATGATTTTATCTTGTTATTGTGGTTATTTTATTTATTTCATATTATTCTCACAAAAAATATTTATTATTTTGACTAACGCTTTTGAATAGACTATAATAAATAAAAAATATAAGGGGAGAATCAATTATGAGTAAAATAACAATACCAAAAGATTATCAACCACATTTGGACTTAATTGAAACTGAAGTTGCAATTAAAATGATTAAAGATACATTTGAAAGAAGATTAGCTGAGCAATTACGTTTAACTCGTGTTTCAGCTCCTCTCTTTCTATTAAAGAATACAGGATTAAATGATAATTTAAGTGGCATTGAAAAACCAGTATCATTTACATCGTTTGAATTAAATCATGATGATGAAATAGAAATTATCCATTCCCTTGCAAAATGGAAGAGAGACGCTTTACATCGTTATGGTTTTGAACGCCATACTGGTTTATATACAGATATGAATGCGATTAGAAAAGATGAAGAACTTGACAATATTCATTCTATGTATGTTGATCAATGGGATTGGGAAATGGTGATTGCCAAAGAAGATCGCACTATGGATTATTTAAAAGCTATTGTTTCTAAAATCTATAATGCTTTATTAGATGTTGAATTTTTAATGATTAGACACTATCCTCAACTTGGGGAATCAATCTTACCTGATGAAATTTATTTTATTACATCTCAGGAATTAGAAGATTTATACCCATCTTTAACGCCAAAAGAAAGAGAACGTTTTATAACAAAACAAGAAAAAGCTGTTTGTATTTTACAAATTGGAGATAAATTAAAATCAGGAAACAAACATGACGACCGTGCTCCTGATTATGATGATTGGAAATTAAATGCTGATATTCTTGTTTACAACACACAACTTGATGATGCTTTAGAAATTTCAAGCATGGGAATTCGTGTTGATGAAGAAGCCTTAAAAGAACAATTAGAAAAGGCCAATGCCAATGAACGTTTAGCTTTACCATATCATCAAAATATTATCAATCATGTTTTACCATTAAGTATTGGTGGTGGAATTGGTCAAAGTCGTTTATGCATGTTCTTTTTAAGAAAAGCTCATATTGGTGAAGTTCAAGCCTCTTTATGGGATCAAGACACAATAAGAATTTGTGAAGAAAATCATATTCATCTCCTTTAACGATATTTTAATAATATCGTTTTTTTCCACTTTTCTGCGCTTATTCTGTTATTCTTATTGAGTTCATTTCCCATTATTTCCTTAATTTCCACAATCATCATAACAACAAGGATGTTCTTAGATCATTTTTTCAATCAGTCGTTGTATTTTTCTTGGTATTCTTTACACTTTCCATTATTTCATCCTTCAATATAGTGAAAGGCCATCTTAATGATGACCTTTTTTCTTATTCAATTTCAATATAGTGATCTATACAATAAATTGTCCCTGCACTTAACAATACACCTACAATAAGATAATATACACCTCGCATTAATGAAAATAAATACGTTTGACCAATACTTATTGTTGGATTATCAATAAAAATCAAGCTAGACATCCAGCCAATAAATAAACTAACTATAAAATATATAACAATACCAAATAGCCATTGATGTTTACGAAACCATTTTGTATGAACAACTGTTAATGAAAAATAAATACTTCCTACTGCTGTTAACAATTCTCCTATTACAAATAATACATCACCAAAGAAATTAATCGGTTGTGTTAATAAATATTCAACAAAACCATTTCTAAGCAACTCCATTCCTTGGAAGATATCACCCAATGAAAAACTATTTTCACGAATAGAAATAATCACTCCCATTAATGTAAATCCACATAACAACACAAACATCGCAACAATTAGCCAAACGATGGTTGTTAAAATTTTAGAGAGAATGATTTGAGTTGTTGTGGCAGGCAAAGTTAAAGTTAAATAACCAGGTCTTTTAAACATTGAACGATCATAATTGATAAAAATTCCAATAAATAACGCTAACGTAATTCCAATGACCAAAAACATAAATCCCATTCCAAAAATAATTGTTATAAAAGGAATATTTCCTAAAAATCCATTCATAGCATATGGCATCATGACACATCCAACTAAGAATACAACAAAAGCTGCTAAAAAAGTTCGATAAGAATGAATAAACTCATATTTCATTAATTTTAACATTTGAATTCCTCCCTAAATATTTCATCAATAGAAGCTCCACGTTTTTCTCTTAAAGCTTCACTATCTTCGTGTAAAACAATTTCTCCCTTTTTTAGGAAAATAACTTCATCAAAAATCTTTTCAATATCAGATATTAAATGTGTTGAAATAAGTACGACTGCATCTTTATCATAATTACTTAAAATAACATCTAAAATAAAATCTCTAGCAGCTGGATCCACTCCACCAATTGGTTCATCTAAAATATAAATTTTTGCACGGCGAGACATAACAAGGGCTAATTGAAATTTTTCTTTCATTCCTTTTGATAATTCTTTGATTTTAACACCTTTTTTTAAATCCATTCTTTCCATAAGTGATAAAGCTTTATCCAAATCAAAATCTTTATACAAATCTTTAAAGAGATTTAAAGCATCTGTTGTTGTCATCCAATTTTCAAAATATGGTTCATCTGGTAAATAAGAAATTATTTCTTTTGAATGTATACCTATAGGATGTCCATCAATTAAAATCTGTCCTTGATAATCTTTAAGCAATCCATTTAAAACCTTAATTAAAGTTGTTTTCCCACTTCCATTTGGTCCTAACAACCCAATAATTTTTCCACTTGTTAAGTTAAGATCAACACCTTTGAGCGCTTTTTCTTTTCCATATGATTTTGTTAAATTATGAATTTGAATTAATTCAGTCATTATAATTCCTCCTCTTTTAAATAATCTATAATATCTTCTTTTCCCATTCCCAATGATTTCATATACTCATAAAACGAACGAATATTTTCTTTAATCATTTGATCTTTACATTCTTTAATTAATATTTGATTATCTGTAACATATCTTCCTACGGCTCTTTCAGTTCTGATTAATCCTTGACGTTCCAATTCAGCAAATGCACGCTGAATTGTATTTGGATTCACTCCTAATTCTAATGCTAATTCTCTTACTGAAACAATTTTATCATTCGGTTTCAATGTTCCATTCATGATTTTAATTTTTATTTCATTAACAACTTGCAAATAGATAGGAATATTTGTATCAAAATGATTCATAAGCATCACTCCTCACTGTATTAATACACTAATACAGTAACACAGTATTTCTTTTTTGTCAAATTTATTTGTAAATATTCTTTATAGATAACTATAAACAGTATTTTTGTTTATAATAAGATTATGTTATAATAAATGCAATTGGAGGTTAATATTATGAAAGATGGTTTTGTAAGAGTTGGTTGTGCGAGTTTTGAAGTTCAACTTGGAAATGTAAAAACAAACGCACGACAAATTATTGAATATGCCAAGAAAGCTGATAGTGAAAATATTCAAATTCTTTTATTCCCTGAATTATGCTTAACTGGATATACAATTGAAGATTTATTTTATCAAAAACGCATTCTCAACGAAGTGAATGAACAAATTGAAGTTATTTTAGATGAAACATATGATTTAGATATGCTGATTGTCTTTGGTGCTCCTCTTGTCCATTTAAATAAATTATATAATTGTGCTATTGTTATGTGTGCAGGAGAAATATTAGGAGTTGTACCTAAAACATTTATTCCAAACTATCATGAATTTTATGAGGGACGTCATTTTTCAAGTGCTCCTCAAGAAAGCGAAGATATATTAATTAATGATATATACTATCCTTTTGGAACAAATATTATCTTTGAATCTTCACAACAACCAGGTTTAAAAATTGGAATTGAAATTTGTGAGGATTTATGGGCTCCTTTACCACCAAGTACAAAACATTGTCTCAATGGCGCAACACTTATTTTAAATCCTTCTGCAAGTAATGAACTTGCATCAAAAGCTGATTACCGTCGTCAATTAATTTCTTCACACAGTGCAAGATTAGTATGTGGATATGCTTATTGTAATGCAGGATTAGGTGAATCAACAACTGATGTTGTCTTTAGCAATCATCATATCATTGCTGAAAATGGAGCTGTTTTAGAAGAAGCAGATTTATATGAAAATGAATTAATTTTTACTGATATTGATATTGATAAAATTATGAGTGAACGTTTAGAGATGAATACTTATCAAAACCAAAATGATCATTATCGTTATATTTCTTATGAAATAAAAAATGTTGATTTAGATTTAGAGCGTTATTATGATCCACATCCTTTTGTTCCATCTCACGATGATCAAAGAGCTGCCCGTTGTAAAGAAGTGTTTGATATTCAAATTCATGGGTTAATCCAACGTTTGAAGGCTGCCCATATTAAAAAAGTTGTGATTGGGATATCTGGTGGTTTAGATTCTACTTTAGCATTATTAGTAGCAAGTATGGCTTATCAAAAACTTGGTTATCCTTCAACTGATATTATTGCAGTAACAATGCCTTGTTTTGGAACAACATCACGCACTAAAAACAATGCTTTAAAAATGATGGAGGAATTAAAAGTAACTTCTCTTATTGTAGATATTACAACATCTGTTAAACAACATTTCCAAGATATTGGTCACGATGAAAATATTCATGATGTTACATATGAAAATTCTCAAGCAAGAGAAAGAACACAGGTTTTGATGGATATTGCTAATCAAGAAGGTGGAATTGTTATTGGAACGGGAGATTTATCTGAAGTTGCCTTAGGTTGGTCAACTTACAATGGTGATCATATGAGCATGTATGCTGTTAATGTTTCTGTTCCAAAAACATTAGTTAGATATCTAGTTGATTATGTCTCTACACTTTATAAAGGAGAACCAATAGAGGCAACTTTAAAAGATATTTTAAATACACCTGTATCTCCAGAATTATTGCCTGCTAAAGATAATGAAATTGTTCAAAAGACCGAAGATATTGTTGGACCATATGAGTTACATGATTTCTTCCTATATCATCATGCAAGATTCCATTATGAGCCTAGAAAACTTTTCCGTATTGCTTGTTTAGCCTATAAAGATCAATATGATTCCAAAACAATCAAAAAATGGTTAAAGCTTTTCTATCGCCGTTTCTTTACTCAACAATTTAAACGTTCTTGTATTCCAGATGGGCCTAAAGTTGGAAGTGTAGCTTTATCTCCTCGTGGTGATTTAAGAATGCCAAGTGATGCAAATGTTCAAATGTGGCTAGATGAATGTGAGAAATTATAATATTTTTAAAAAGTTATGAATTGCAAAAATTCATAACTTTTTTGCTTTTATATTTGCTTATTGCATATATTTTATATCCGTTATATAATAAAAATGAAAAAAATAAAAAAAGTTGTCTGAAAAAAAAGAAAAATGGGATAAAAACCTTGTATATAGAAGTAAGGGGATATTTTCTTCTTAGAAAGGATGGTCCTATGGACAACGAAAACTATGATGTTTCAAATTTAAATTCAGATTACTTTTTTCATTATTTATTACATCATTGCGAAGAGGTAAGAAACACCCTCGTTGAGCATCTCTCCAATCACCCTATCACACATACATTTTTAGAAAATTCTGACTATTATGAATCAACTGATATTTCTAAAAAAAGAGTTCTAGATATTGTTGTGTCCGATAATGAGGGATATTACTATGACATTGAGATGCAAAATGGCTCTATTGGTCGATCAGAAATGATGAGGTTTTTCAATTATGCTGCTCTTTTATTAGAAAAGCAAATCAAAAAAGGAGGAACTTATAACGTAAAAACTGTAAAGACACTTATCATTTATACCGGTCCACCTATTCACTCATTTCATCATTTTTTACATCATTTAGAATTAGTCGATTTTAATTATTCAATTAAATTAAAAGATGGTCCAATTGAAATTGAAATATTACAAACACAAAAAATGGAGGAATTAAGTATGGACATTATTGAAAGAAACAAATTTAATCGTTTGATTCATTTATTTTCAAAAAAAGGGAAATTAGAAGATAATCAAAAAGACGAATTAACATCTAAAGTTTTTAAAATTTATCAAGAATATCTAAATTCTGAAGAATACCTTCACTACATTCAAATAGAACGAGATCGAAGAGTCTATAACACTGGTTTAGAAAATAGTAAAAACGAAGGGATTCAAGAAGGTATTTCTATTGGCAAGGAACAAGGATTCGCACTTGGAAAAGAACAAGGTTTCGAACTCGGAAAAGAGCAAGGTTTCGCACTTGGAAAAGAGCAAGGCATTTCTATTGGAAAGGAGCAAGGGAAAAAAGATAGTTCATTAGAATATGCATCTCTTCTTATTTCTCGCCAATACAAAAATGAATCATTAGATTGGCTAAACGATTGTTCATTAGAACAACTTGCTTATATTTTTAAACTTGATCTTAACAACTACTCTTTTAAAGAATTCAAAAATTTGATTTTACACTACAAAAAAAGTGAGGATTAAAATAATGTATCTAAAAGAAGATGAGTCATTAAGTAAAGATGAAATGATAAGAAGATATTTAGAAAGTTACGATCAGTTTGTAAAATCCGATTATTACATAGCATGTATTCAAATAGAACGAGATCGAAGAGTCTATAACACTGGTTTAGAGAATAGTAAAAACGAAGGAATTCAAGAAGGTATTTCTATTGGCAGGGAACTGGGATTCGCACTTGGAAAAGAGCAAGGGAAAAAAGATAGTTCATTGGAATATGCATTTCTTCTTATTTCTCGCCAATACAAAAATGAATCATTAGATTGGCTAAACGATTGTTCATTAGAACAACTTGCTTATATTTTTAAACTTGATCTTAACAACTACTCATTTCAAGAATTTAAAAATTTGATTTTAAATTATCACAAAGAAAGCCACTAATAATCAGAGGAATCATATACAATAAATGATTCCTCTGAATTTCTTTTTCTTTCTGGTTCATTTATTGTATAATGATGAAAGAGGTGAAATGATATGCGTATTTATGAAGGATTAAACTATACTTACAAAATAAACAAAATGATTGAAGAATGTTATCAAAAAGCAAAAGATAACCCTTTTGAAACTTTTATTTTTATTACTGAAAATCCTCGTGTTATAGAACAACGCTTTTTTGAATATACTCACTATCTTGTCAACATTGAAATTATGAGTTGGCATCAATTTTTAAAACAACTACAGATCAATTTACATCTTACTCATCATCATATTGTTCATTCTATTGAATTGACATATCATTTACGAAATATTTTAAAAGATGAGTCTTTTCATTGCTTTGAAAGCGCAAAACCATATCCTTTGATAGAAGAATTTATTCCTTTAATAAGAAGCTTTGATATTAATCAAACTCTTTACCGTGATGAAGAATTTGAAAGTATTAAATTAAAAGACTTCACTCATTTATATCATTCTCTTTTATCACATCTTGATAGCTATACACATATCACTTTTGAAAGTCTTTTTGATCATGCTGATTTCTCATCATTAGAAAAAATGCATATTTATATTGATGGTGATCATCTTTATGAAAACAAAAAACAAGATATTATCAAAAGACTTGATCAAACACATTCCATAACAATCAGTTATACGCATTCAAGCGATCAAAGAATTTTGAACTTGCCTTATCATTCTTTATGTCAAGAAACCATAGTTCATGATAATCCTCATTATTTAACAGAATCATTATTTATGCAATCTGTTATCCCTAGTCAAGAAGAGAAGCCTTATTATACATTGACTGCATCAACACCCAAACAAGAAATCAAACGTGTTGTTTACAGTCTTTATCAAAAAGTTGTTGATGAAGGATTACGTTTTCAAGATTTTGTGATTGTTTATCCAGATAGTAGTTATGTGAACGATTTAATTGATACTCTAGAACAATTGCATATTCCTCATTCTTTACCCCAAACACATTTAACACAATATGATTATAGTTATCAAAAGATTCTTAAAGTTTTACAAACATCAACTCAGACAACATTTCATGAGATTGCAAAAAATCTTTTATTAGAAGAACTTGATACATCTTATCAAGATTATCTTAAACAATTATTAGATTATCACGAAACAATAACACCTCATGAATTTATTGATTTCTTTAAATCAACATATCCAAAGCAAACTCAAGAAATCAATCTTTATAAAGATCATGTCGAAGTTTGTACAATTGATAAACTTTCACTTAGCCAGCCAAAGCATATCTTCTTTTTAGGAATGAATGAAACAATTTTTCCACATTTAATAAAAGATACATCCTTGCTTTTAGATGAAGATATTGAGTTGTTGAGAAAACACCAAATTCCTACCCCACTTACAACGACAGAACAATTAGGTGTTCATTATAATGACATTCTTAAAGCTTTCTTGCAACCATCTTATAGCATGACTTTTTCATATGCCCTTCAAACCTTATCAGGAGAAGCACGTTTACCTTCTTCGCTCTATAAACAATTAAATGACATGTTTCATTTCAAGCCATTTATGACAAATCAATTTTTATCATTAGATGATTATTACTTAATGGGTGGTTTAGATCAAAACAAGACAATTTTAAATCATCATATTCATGATTATAAATCTTCAAAAAATCAACCCGTTACCTTATCTCAAAATATTGTTGCGAATCTTTATAGTCCAACATTATCAGTGAGTCAAATTGAAACTTACAACAAATGTCCTTTTCTTTACTTTATTCAATATGGTTTAGGCATTTATCCTTTAAAAGAACAACAATTAATGCCTAATGAGTTAGGAAGTCTTGTTCACTACGTTTTATCAATCAATATTAACGATCAGCAAGATATCTCACAACTGGTTGATCAATATATAGCTGAAGATGAAGTCCTATCTCAAAAGATTGCGACATCAAAAGTCAATCAATACTTTATTGAACAATTGAAAAAAGACTTAAAAATCACTTTAACAGTTCTAAAAAGACAATTAAACATTTCATCTTTTGCTATTCATGACAAAGAAAAGAAAGTTCAAAGTGATATACAAGGAATGCATTTTAAAGGATTTGTTGATCGTATTGATCAATATGAAAATTATGTTTCAATTATTGATTATAAATCAAGCGCAAAAGATATTGATTTAAATCTTGCTATGCAAGGTTTTAACATTCAAATGTTATTGTATTTAAAGATGGTCACAGAATTATATCAAAAAGACCCTGGGGCAGTTCTTTATTTCAATACTAAAAAACGTATTCTATCAATCGATCAACCAATGAGCGAACCGATTGATGAATCAGAATTCTATAAGCAATATCGTTATGGTGGATATGTGGTTGATGATGAAAGTCATAGTGTTATTCAGGCAATGGATCCAACTTTTGATAGACGTTCAGATATTATTAATGTTTCTTATGTGAAATCAAGAAATGAATATAAAGGACAAATATTGACTTCTTTACAACTTGAAAAATTACTAGAAGAAATAGAAAAACATATTTATGAATTATATCAAAATATGCTAAATGGAAATATTGCAATTGATCCTAAAGGCAGTGATCAAAATGCTACACATACTTTAGTCAATCCTTGTCATTATTGTCCATATCATAGTGTTTGTAGTTTTGATGTTTTCTATAATGACTATCACTTGGTTGAATTTTTAGATGTTAAAAAGATATTAGGAGGTGAAGAAGATGCCGTTTAATGAAGGACAATTAAAAGCGATCCAACAAAGAGATTCCTCAATTCTTGTGAGTGCTCCGGCGGGTAGTGGAAAAACAAAGATTCTTGTTAGTCGTATTGTTGAACTACTCAAAGAAGGCTATGAAATCTTTGATTTTCTTGTTTTAACTTTTACTCAAGCTGCAGGAAATGAAATGAAACAAAGATTAAGTGAAGAATTGAATGAGATTGTCTCATCAGATATTGATGAAGAATTAAAAGCTCATCTTCAAAATCAAATTCTCCATCTTCCTCACGCTTATATAACGAACTTCCATGGTTTCTGTAACTTATTGCTAATGAAGTATGGATATCTTGTTAATGTTATGCCTGGTTTTGAAATTAATAGTGATCCAACTGCTATTAAAAAAGAAGTCTTAAAAGAATGTGAAGAAAAATGGATTGAGAATGATGAAATTCAACAATTCTTAGAATTATATTTTCCAGGTTATTCTTTAAGTGGATTTGAAAGTTTACTTTTATCAGTTGATGAGATGTCACACTCCATTGATCATTTTTATGGTTTTATTGATACAATCAAAACTCAAAATTACGATACGCTCTCATCATCACTAGAAGATTGGCCACTCTTTTCCTATCTTCAACAGATTTTTTATAACGAAACTGTACTGGCTATGAATAAACTTATAGAATTAAAGTATTATTGTGAAACACATGACTTAATTGATTTCTATGAAAGGCCTGATGAACAAACTGAAAAGAATCAAGCCTTACCTGTGCCTTTTGAAGCTTATTATGATTATTTAGATGAGCGAATCAAAGTTTTTAAACAACAATTAACATATGATACGCTTGTTTCAATGGTAAAAGCACCTTTACCTAAATCATATAATATGTCTTGGAAGGATATTGAGCCTGAATACAAAAAAACTTTTACAAAGATGAAAGGTGATATTTTTTCATCTTATAATAAAGCTGCTCAATCTTATTTAGAAGATAATCCAGAGGATTTTGTAAAGAAACTCAAAGTGAGTTATGAAGCTATTGATATGTTATTGTCTAAAGGGAAACTGCTTTATCAGTTTCAAATGGCTTATCAGGCAAGAAAAAAAGAACTGAATCAATTAGATTTCTCTGATCTTGAAAGATATGCTCATGAGCTTTTAGAACCAGAACATGGGATTATTGATATTTTATATCATCGTTTAAAAGAAATTATGGTTGATGAATATCAAGATACGAATCAAATACAGGAATCTTTATTACTTAAAATTGCCAATTATCAAGACCCACATATCCCTTTATTTATGGTAGGAGATATGAAACAATCTATTTATCGTTTTAGACAAGCAGATCCACAAATCTTTTCTGATAAATATGATACCTTTTCTTTAACTGATGAAGATTGTCAAAAGAGTCAAACAAGAAGAATTGATTTGGTTTTTAATTATCGTTCTTCTAAGGTTGTTTTAGATTCTATTAACTATATTTTCAATCAAATTATGGATAAAGAGATTGGTGGTTTGGAATACTATTTAGATGATAGCGCACGTTTAAACTATGATTATATAGGAAAAGAAAATGGTCGTAAAGAAGAAGCAAGAGCACGTTTCTTTCAAGATGAAAATCTTACAACTGAAATTTTAATTAATATTTATAATCCTGCTTCTTCTTTAGATAAAGAACAGTATGAAGCTCATATGGTAGCGCAAAAGATATTGAAGTTAAAAAATGAAATGAAAATTAATCAAAAACCTGTTAATTATAAAGATATGGTTGTTTTAATGCGTTCAACTGTTTCTTTCTTAACTTTCAAAAAAGTCTTTGACTTGTATCAAATTCCTAATCATATTGTTTTATCACAAGGGTTTATGAATTCTAATGAAATAGAAAATATGATGACTTTTCTAAAAGCCATCAATAATCCTTATGATGATGTTGCTTTACTGAGTATTCTTAGGCAACCTTATAGTATCTCTTGTATTCCTTTAGATATGATTGCTAGACTTCGTCAGGATGATAAAGAATCGCCACTTTATGAATGTTTAAAAGTTTCTAGTGAGCCTTCTATTCTTCAATTTTTAGAAGTCTATGAAGAACTAAGAAACTATAGTTATTCACATTCTCCTTATGAATTGATGAAAAAAATTTATGAAGTGACGGACTACCCATTGTTTGTTGCTCAAATGATTAATGGTGCTCAAAGAAAAGCAAATCTAGAATTATTCTTAGATATTATTTTACAAATCCAAGAACAAGCACCTTATCTTGATGAATTGATAGAGGCTTTGAGCAACTCATCTGATTATGCTCCTGCCAATTCATCTTCGGGAAGTGATAATTACGTCGAGTTTATGACAATTCATAAATCCAAAGGTCTAGAATTCCCTATTGTTTTTGTTTGTAACATGCATAAACAATTTAATACCCAAGATAGCAAAGAACGTCTTATGATTGATAAACGTCTTGGAATTGCAATGAAACCAAGAGTGAAAGTCTCAACTGATGAAATAGAAGATATAACGGTTGAATATGAAAACTGTTATCGTAATATGATAGCAAGACGTCAACTGGATGAATCAGTAAATGAGGAAATGCGTATTTTGTACGTCGCATTAACACGTGCTTCACAAAAACTCATTTTAACTGGTGTTATAAAGAATATTGATGAAATCACTGCAATCCAAGAGAAACTTTTAGTCAACGAAGATCCTGATATATATCATCGTGAAAATGCTCAACATATTTTATTATATGATCGCTTAAGAAAAACAAACAACTATTTAACTTGGGTATTATCAGCTGTGTTACGTCATCCAATGATTATACAACAATGTCAAAACATTGAAGCCTTAAAACCAAGAGCGCAACAATTAGAAAAATATCATTTTGAAAAACACATGACATTTGATTCAACCGAACATGCTATGTTTTCATTAACTCTTACAACAGATCATGAAATCGAGCAAACTATTCCACAAGTTACTTATGAAAACAAAGTCATTGATGGCACTATCCAATCTCATTATCGTGATTATGTTTATCCTTATGACATACAAGAGCCTCTTACAATGGCTGTAACACAATTACAAAAAATAGAAGATGATCACTATCTATCATTAACATCACCTGATGAAGCAACACAAATAGCAGCAAGTGATAAAGGAACATTAGTCCATCTCCTATTAAGTTATTTATCATTTCAAGATGATGATATACCTTCACTGATTCAACAATTATATGATGAAGAATTGATTGATGAACAAGGGAAAACAATTCTTGAAGAATATCAAGATAAAATACAAGGTTTCATTGATAGTCCTTATTATCACATGATTCAAAATGCTCAACATATCTACAAAGAAAAAGCTTTCTCATATTATGATCAAGAGAGACAGCAGATTATTCATGGTATATTTGACTTAGTCTTTGTCTACCAAAACGAAATTTATGTTTTAGATTATAAAACAGATCGTGTCTCTATAAAAAATAGTGATGAAGCTTTCATTCAAAAACATCAAGTTCAATTAAATTATTATCAAAAAGTTTTAAAAGATATGTATCAGCAAGATATTCATGCGATTGTTTATTATTTAAATATTGCAAAAGGAGTAGAATTCTAAAATCTACTCCTTTTCATTTCTTATATTAAAAATATCTTCTTCTTTTATTTCTGTATGAATATCTATAAGTCATATTTAATCTTGGTTTATTTTTTGAAACAATATATAACCCCATACACTCCATGCCAATTAACATTGCAAACATTGATGACAATTGTGATAACACTTCTAAATGTAAATTCAACATACCTAAAACAAGTGCAACAACAAAAATGATAAGACTAAAAACAATTCCTAATTTCATCATGACCGTTCCTTCACTCTTATGTAAACAATAAAACCAAATTCCAATTAGAAAGCCTAAAATAAGTGCAGCTACAATAACTTTATATTCAAACTCAACAATATTTATAATTCCAACAAAAGCAAGCATAATATAGGGTAAAATTATTCCAAAAATTTTATTCATATCAAATAACCTCCATGATATTCAATTATAATCGACATAACCTGCTCTTTCAAGATAAATAAAAAAGAAATAGCAATTTCGCTATTTCTAAATAGAATCAAAACCCAAATACACGCCTTCTCAAATCTTTATTTGCGATTAAAGCTAAATACCTTCTTATCTTTTGACGTGCTTCATTGAACTTCTTATCTCTTGGAATTATACTCCATCCGCTAAATTCGTGTCTTTTTTCATTATAATATTTATAGCCACAATTATCATCCTCAAAAATAACTTTGCCTATCTCTAACATTTGAGGATCATGACACATATCATTTAATAGTTGCCATAAAGCTATATATTTTTCATTATTACTTGAAGATAATGTTTCAAAAACAAAAGATTCAAATGGATATATTCTTCCATAATGATCATTTGCATATAAAATAATATCCATTACCCAATCCATGGTATTATAAGGAGTTATTTTTTCACCATTCATTATTTTTTCAAACTGACATTTTAACTCTTGAAACCAATCTTCAAGTTCTTTTGTAAATTGTATTTTTCCATCATTTTTATAAAAATAAATAAATTGGTCTATATCTTTATTCAAAAAATCTGATGTTGTTATTTTTTCAATAGGAACAGTTAACAATTCATCATCTTTTTCATAGACTCTATGACAATTTTTGATTTGATCATAAAGATTCCAAAAATCAACATCATAGACTTCACTTATTGCTTTTAATGTAATAACTGGAGAATCCATCATTTGTATAAAGACTTTTAATTGAATGAGTTTCTCATCACTACGTAATTCCTTTTTAAATAAATCATTATCTTCAATAAATTGATTCACAATATTTATAAGTTTATTTATTTGTTCATTTTCCTTTTCTTTTGACTGTTCTTTATAACTCATAATAATAGGTTTAATTTGTTCTAATATATAAAAAAACATACAAACTCGACTTGTTTTTCCATCATAAGATAATTCTTCTACAATATTATCTAGCCCCTTTTTCAAAATCATCAATTCATAATTTGAAATAATCGGATAAATACCCATAGAATCAACTGTAAAATATATATGATAGTCACATGGAACATAATCCCTATCACCACTTAAAAGAAATCCTTTAAAACGATCCCAAGTATGAAAACAATACTCTTCATGAAATAAATAATTGATCCATCCTACACTCAGTGCAACCTCTAATTGAAGAGGCATATCATCTTTTTTTACAAAAACATCACCATCACTATACAAACTTTGTAAAGTATAAGCAGCTATCATGACAAAACAAAAAACACTATTACCCACCTTGTTAGAAAAAACTTTTAAATCTTTTTCATTAAATCCAGCTGTTTCCCATTGAGAATCCTCAAAATAATTATAATCAAACATAAGGCAATCATCTTCTTTGCTCATTTCTTTTAACAAAGTAATATACCTATCATTTCCCCATGGAATATAAACACAATCCATCATTCCTCCAGCATAAAATAAATGTTTTATCCTCTCTTTAAACTCTTCCTCTTTCCCTTTTATAATTTGACACTCATCACTATAAATTCCCACAAATGCACCCATAAATATCCTCCTTTTTTAAAATTTTCTATAAGCAAATTATATCATATCCTGCGAATCATTCAATTATAAATTTGCAAAAAGCATATTTATAATTATAAAAAAAGGAGTTACACTGAGAATACTGAAAAAGAATAACTTTTTAAAGGAACGATTGAGTAAAACATTCAATCGTTCCTATTTTTAGCTATTATTTGTATATTCAGGTATAAACATCTTTATTTTATTGCTTCTCTTTCATTATCTTTTGCCTTTTTCTGTTTTTCTAGCTTAATAATCCTTTTCATATTCACTAAAAAGAGCGTAGTAGCCCCTTGTATTGTCATGCCACTTATTCCACAAGCATTACTTTGATCATAATCATGTGCAGTTTTCAGTTCTCCATTTTTAGCTTCTATCATATATCTGTTTTTATACAATTCACTAAATTCCTCACTCTCCATGTATTTCATCTGATCAGTGTGAATTTCTTTTTTTATTGTCACGCTATATGTTTTTGATTTTGCTCCATCTTTATAACACCCTTCTTTAAATAGACAATGTTTGCATTTTTCTACATCAAAATGATAATTATCCACTTCTGAATAATTATTGTGCTTATTTCCTTTTTGATGTGTTTTCTTGATTGCCATATGACCTGCTTTGCATACATACATTTTCGCATCTTTATTATATTCAAATTCCTCTTTTTTTCTTCTGTTCCCATGAAGAACTGTACCGCTCAATTTGCTTACGTTCTTAATATGTTCTTCTTTGCAGTATTCTAGATTCTCTTCTTCTGAGTATGCTCCATCTCCAATAATTGCTTCTACTTTTATTCCAGCTTTTCGACTCTTTTCAATTAATTTTTTTAACTGTTTGCCATCATGTCTTTCTCCTGTAGTTACAACTGCAGCTGTAATGATTCTTTCTGGCGTCATTGCAATGTGGGTTTTGTATCCAAAAAATGATGTGTCAGATGTTTTATGTCCCACCTTTTCTTCATTGTCTCTTGAGTATTCAATTTCTGTTTCAGTATCGCTAATGATTTCTTCCAGATAATCAATTTGTTCCTTGATAACTGGCACATGTGTGAATTTTTCATCTTTCTTAACTAGATCAAGAAGTTCTTTTGTATAATCAATCTGATCTTCAAGTAATCCGCTTGTTTCTCTTTTTTTAGGCATTTTATTTTTCATAGTTTCGTCAATATCATAAACTAGTTTTCTCAAAGTTTTTGCCTGACGAATAAGCATTTCTCTTGGAGAAATATGTGAATATAAAGAATTTGAATGAGTAGAATCAGCAATCAACATATTCTTGACACTGATGACTCCGCTTTCTAATGCAAGTTCTATAGTTTTATTTATTAATGCATCCATTAAATCTTCAGTTTTATCATCTTTTGGAACTTTATTTCCGTTTTGATCTTCTACAAATTCAACAAGACGTTCTCTGCGGAATACAGTCAAAAGACTTGGACTAATCAATTTTGTTTCTTCAGGCGCATACCCTAAAAAGTATTTGAACAAAAGATCAGTACGAGTACGTTCTACTAACCCAACATCAGATATATGATAATAATTTTTTAAAAGAAGATATTTAAACATCCTTACAACATCTACAGCAGTTCTTCCCATTGTAGAAGAATACTTATCTCTTAATAAATCCACTACAAAAGAGAAGTCAACTCTTTCATTAAGCTGTCTCCATAAATTGTCCTTTTCAATTAAAATATCATATAAAGCACTATGTTCACTGAAATCCAAGTTTAGTTGTTCACATTCTTTTAGCATGACTCATTCAACTCCTTTTATACACTTACTATTATATCATATTTTCACATAAAATCCTACTATGAGGGTACTTTTTCTATAGAAAAAGAGAACACTTTTTCAGTGATCTCAGTTACACTCCTATTTTTATTTGGAATGAAACTCCTCTTTCTGTATTTTGTACATCATATGAAAAACCATGTAAATCTAAAATTGTTTTACAAATTGCTAAACCTAATCCTGTTCCTTCTCTATCACTCGATACATAAGTATCCCATATTTTCTCTTTTTGCTTATCACTCAAATGTTCACCTTCATTTTCAAAAGATAATAAATCATTATGATAAAGAATATAGATATGTCCTTCAACCGATGTATGTTTGATAGCATTACTAATGAAATTTTTAAAAACAATTTGCATTTCTTGAACATCTGCTTCAATATGAGGAAAATTACCTTCCATACTAATTTGTATTTGCTTTTTTTCTAGTAATGGAGCAAATTCTTCAATGATCGTAGAAAGCATATCCTCTAAATCAATATCTTGTCTCTTCAATTCCACATGACCTGATTCTAATCTTGATAATTCTAACATAGCTAATACCAATTCATTAATATGATCAGTTTCTTGATTAATAGCTTTTAAATATTCTTGCTTCTTATCCTCATCATCTGTCACTTCAATCAGTTCAATATATCCATTAATAATCCCTAATGGTGTTTTTATCTCATGTGTAAAATTAGCAATAAATTCTTTTCTTACTGATTCTAATTGTTTCACATGATCAATCTCATTACTTAATTGATCAATAGTTTGTTTTAATTGTTGACTCATATGATTAATGTTATGAGACAAAGTTCCAAGTTCATCATTAGAACTTTCATCTAAATAAATATCAAATTGATTATTTGCAATAGCAAGCATACTTTGATCTATTTTTTTAATCTTCTTGGTTAAAAGATAAGATAATATCATAGAAATAATGAAACACGCAATCAATGAAGTACCATAAATAGGAACTTTGGATTTAATAACAGTATCCATAATTCTATCAATAGCTTGATAATCATAATCATAAAAAACAATATATCCTAAACAATCATCCTTATTATATTCACCATATTCATTTACAATTGCTCCTTTTTTAATAAGCGGTTGTCCTGTTATCATATATAAAGTTTTATCTTTTTCAAATTGATTCTCAACTGATGATAAATAATGATTTCTCTCTGGTATAAGTGGTTGTAAACTATCAATAACATTCTTCTTTATTTCTTGAATATCTAGAAAATGTGTTCCCATTTCACCACCAGGATAAAATTTTGAAATTGACATCATCATATTTAAACTTTTATAAGAATCAAAATACAAACTTTCTATTTCTTGATTTTCTTCTTTATTATCAATAAAAATATGACTATTTATACAAAGATAGGTAATATCATTAATTTCAAATGACTTCTGATTTTCTTTTTGTGATGTATATGTAGAAGATGCAATATCTATGCTTAATGTGTTTTCATGAAATACCTCTTTAAGTGTCTTTTCTAATTCTTCCAAAGTTTTTGTATCCATTGTTTCTAATGAAAATGCATAAACAATATGATTTTCCATCTCTAAATATGGTTGAAATTGAGTTAAATATAGAGTGGGTTTCTTTATTGCCTGTTGATCATAAATAACATTTAAATCATTATCTAAAATCAAAGCATGTTTTGTATATTCATCTTCCCCATTCATCAATGATTCTTGAATATCTTGAAAAAACGGTTCATCTAAAGTCTCATACTTCGTTTGAAAATCACTTGAAATATGATAAGCCAAGGCATTCAAATAACTATTATTTAAATTTTCAAAAGCATGATATTTTTCACGATTATAATCCAATGATACATTAATCATATTCACCAAACAAAAACTTAACATTAAGATAATAAATATCTTTTTTCCCAATGTTGGTTGCAATATCTTTTTCTTATTTATTTTCATCTTCATTCACCACCCTAAAAATATATCCCGTTTTAATCACAGTTTGGATATAAGTCGAATATTTTCCTAACTTTTTACGTAATTTCTTTATATATGTATCCACTGCTCTTCCATCTCCATAATAATCATAACCCCAAATTTTATCCAAAATTTGATTTCGACTTAATAGTTGATTATGATGATTACATAGATACACTAACAATTCATATTCTTTATGTGCCAATTCAATTTCTTTACCATCAATAATAAGTATATGATTAACTTTATCCAATTCAATATGTCCATAAACTGATTTTTCTTCTTCCACTTTTTTATCTCTTTTAATTATTGCTATACATTTTGCATGCAAAATAGATGGTTTAAATGGTTTTGTTATATAATCATCTGCACCCAATGCATAAGCCATTAATTGATTTTCATCTTCTGATAAAGCACTCATAAAAATAATTGGTCTTTTGGTTTTTATCCTTAATTGTTTACACGTTTCATAACCATCAATACCAGGCATCATAATATCCAGTAAAATTAAATCAATTGATTCATTCATTAATTCTATAGCCTCATACCCATTACAAGCTTCAACAACTTCAATATCTTTTAAAGAAAAATAATCTTTTATAATTTGTCTTATATGATATTCATCTTCAACAATTAATATCTTATACATATCTATCACTTCCCTCATACATATATTAACATTCTTCTGTGTAATCGAAGTGGAATGATTAAAAAAAGAAATGCTTATTTGCATTCCTCTTTCATTTGAAAATAGAATTGTACGCCCGTTTCTAAATTCTTTACACCATAATCATAACCATGCATTTCTAATATTGATTGACATATTGCTAATCCTAATCCACTTCCTTGATGATCATGCGTCACAAATGTATACCAAATATCTTCTATATCTTCTTCATCTATTAAACTTCCACTATTATAGACTGCACATCCTTTATCTATCGTGACTTCTATCTGTCCATTATCTGGAGTATGCTTAATAGCGTTTGACAAGAAGTTATGAATAACTGTTTCTAAAAGTTTCTTATCTCCTTTGATTCTTGATTGTATATTATTGACTTTAACGACAATGTTCTTTTTCATAAATAAGACTTCATATTCATCTATAATCTCAGTCACACTATCTTCTAAGTCAAATTCTTCAATATTCATCTCTACTTTTCCTGCTTCTAGACGAGACAAACTTAACATTGACTGAATCAATTGATTGATACGTTTTGTCTCTCGATGAATAATCGCTATATATTTCTCTCTTTCTTCATCACTTTCTGCTTCTTCAATCAATTCCCCATAACCATTAATAATTCCTAAAGGTGTTTTCATTTCATGTGTAAATTGATTAATGAAATCTTTTCTTAGTGATTCCAGTTTTTTAACTTGTTCTATTTCATCATTTAATTGTTGAATTGTTTGTTTAAGCTGATGACTCATATGATTGATATTTTTAGAGAGATTTCCTAATTCATCTTTAGGTTTCTCCTTTAATTGAATATCAAAATGATTGTCTGTAATTTGCTGGGTAACTATATCTATCTTTTTAATTCTTCGTGTGAACATATGTGCTAAAAACCAACTTATTGCAAAGATAATAAACACCAACAATACATAAAAACCAAACCATTCATCGAAATACTTTTGCTGTAAATCATGAATACCATCATAATATATAGCATATGTTACAATATATCCTTGATGATCTTTTAATTCATTAACAACCCTAGCAATAATATGAGAATCTATAACAATTTGTGTATCCTGTGAATTCTTAATTTGATTAATTAATAATTTCTTTACTTTTTTGATATCACCAAAATTTCCATATTCATTCTGATCCAAGCTATAGTTTATAAAATAATTTTGGCTAAGATATTGTGTTATTGTATATTCCTTTTTTTCGATACTCTTATTATCAATAAAAGTTTTTCCATTAATATTAAAATATTTTAAATCTTTAGCTTCTAAATAAATTTCATCTTTCACTAATTGTAAACTATCATTATCAATAGTTATTGTACTTTTTTTATTTTGATTCATATTTTCTATTAATAATTCTTCTATTTTTGCTAAAATCTTATTATCTAATGAATACAAATTTATATAATAGTTTTGATCATTATTGAAAAAAGATATCCCTCTTTGCATCTTCTTTTCATTTATCCAATAATCTCCAGAATTAACTTCATTGTAATCCTTATCCAGTATCATGCAATTATATTCACTCAAAATTTCTGTCTTTTTTTGAAACTCGTTTAAAAAATTTTTATCATAAACATTACTATACTTCTCATGTAACTTATTAGTAGTAATGACATCTGGCATTGTTTTTCCTATTTGCAAATATAGTAATTCTTTTTGATAATTAACTTCACTCATATAACTTTGATTCGCATGAAAAATCTCAATACCTAAAATCATACAGAATATACTTAAAAAGACTTTTTTAAACAATGTTAATCGAAAATGTTTCTTCATTATTACCACTCCTCACCTTATTGTAAAATCACTTGTGAAAATGAAGTGTCATTGAAAAAGAAAAGCCAATCTATAACTAACATTCCTCTTTCATTTGAAAATAGAATTGTACTCCTGCTTCTAAATTCTTTACACCATAATCATAACTATGCATTTCTAATATCGATTGACATATTGCTAAGCTTAATCCACTTCCTTGATGATCATGCGTCACAAATGTATACCAAATATCTTCTATATCTTCTTCATCTATTAAACTTCCACTATTATAGACTGCACATCCTTTATCTATCGTGACTTCTATCTGTCCATTATCTGGAGTATGCTTAATAGCGTTTGACAAGAAGTTATGAATAACTGTTTCTAAAAGTTTCTTATCTCCTTTGATTCTTGATTGTATATTATTGACTTTAACGACAATGTTCTTTTTCATAAACAAAACTTCATATTCATCCAATAAATCAGTAATACTTTGTGTATTCGCCCATAATTATATTGTTCTCTAATCCAAGATAAATATAAATTCTTCTGTGCTTTAATATTCAACTTAGCAGAAATACCTAAAATTAACATAAAGCCAACCATTAAAATAATAAAAATTTTAGCACTTATCCTATATTTCATGATTTTCACTCTCTTTAAAGACATATCCTACCTTAAAAACTGTTTCAATATAATTTCCATATTTCCCTAACTTCTTTCTTAGTTTTTTAACATAAGTATCAACAGCTCTTGCTTGTCCATAGTAATCATATCCCCATATAGCATCTAAAATTTGTTCTCTTTCTAATAATTGATGAGGATGTTTAGTAAAATATTCTAATAACAGATATTCTTTATGGGTTAATTCTAAAACTTGTCCATCTAATAAGACTTCATGATTATTATAATCAATTTGAATATGGGAAAAAGTCTTATAGTTGGATGAATTTGAATCTTGTCTTTTGCATATTGCTAAACACTTTGCATACAAAACTGAAGGTAGAAATGGTTTTGTTATGAAATCATCAGCCCCAAGTTCAAAAGCTTTTAATTGATTATCCTCATCACTTAATGCACTAATAAAAATAATAGGTGATTTATAATGATAACGTATTTGTTGACAAACCTCATATCCATCAATACCAGGCATCATGATATCTAATAAAACAAGCTGAATATCTTTATTCATTAATGATAATCCCATATGTCCATCGCTTGCTTCAATCACTTGAATATGCCGTTTATCAAAATATTTCACAATAATATTTCTAATATCTAAATCATCTTCTATTAATAATATTTTATACATACCAATCACCTTCTATCTTTATTTTATAAATCACTTGTGTAAATTTTGTGTAAAAGAAAAGGATTGAAATTTCAATCCTTATTCACCAATAATTTCCATCATTGCTTTATGGAAAACTTCTGTTTTGCTTGCTGCATCATCAGCAGTTGTTCCTTTAATAGAGAAATAGAACTTACATTTTGGTTCAGTACCACTTGGTCTAGCAGCAATCCAAGAACCATCTTCTAAGTAATATTTTAGTACATTAGATTTTGGTAAATCAATTGTTGTTTCACTACCATTTTCATATCTTACACTTGTTTGATAATCTTCACTTGCAACAACTTTGACACCACCAATTTCTGTTGGAGCATCTTTTCTTAAGTTATCCATGATTTCTTTAATTCTAGCAGCTCCTGCAGCCCCTGCTTTAGATAAAGCAATTTGAGTTTCTTTAAATGTACCATGTTTTGCATATAATTCATTTAAAATATCAACCAAATCTTTACCTTGTTTCTTATAGTAGTTACCTGCTTCAGCAGCTGTTAAAACAGCTTGAACAGCATCTTTATCTCTTACGAAATCCTTAACAACACATCCATAAGATTCTTCATATCCAAAGACAAATGTCTTTTCACCAGTCTTTTCATATTTTCTAATCTTATCCCCAATAAACTTAAATCCAGTTAATGTCTTCTCAACATCAACACCATAACTTCTTGCAACCAATTCACCTAAATCAGAAGTGACAATTGTATTATACATCACTGCATTATCAGGTAAAGTTCCTTTGTCTTTCATCTGGCTTAAAATATATTCCAAATAAACAGCCGCAGATTGGTTACCACTCATCAATACATATTCACCATTATGTTTTGCAACAACCCCTAATCTATCTCCATCAGGATCACAAATAACCACAACATCAGCATCTACTTCTTTTGCTTTTTTAATAGCTAATTCATAAGAAGCAGGTACTTCAGGGTTTGGTGATTTCGTATTTGTATAATCAGGATCAGGTGCACATTGTGCTAATACTGGCACAACGTCATATCCTAAACGTCCTAAACATTCTCTCACTGGAATATTACTTGTTCCATGTTGTGGTGAGAAAACAATCTTGAATCCACTCTTATCCATACCAGGATTGATTTCAATACCCATAACTTCTTTATAATAAGCTTCATCAACTTCTTTTCCAATCCATGTCATATATGGATAAGCTTCTTCATCACTACATACTTTTACATCTAATTCATCTTCTACTTCATTAACATATTTAACAACTAGATCTCCCCATTCAGGAATCAACTGACATCCAGTATCATCATAAACTTTATATCCGTTATATTCCTTTGGATTATGAGAAGCAGTAATCATAATTCCTCCAGCACATTTTAAATATCTCACAGCAAAAGATAATTCAGGTGTAGGTCTTAAACTTTCAAAAATAAATGATTTGATACCATAAGTAGCTAAAACCTTAGCACTTTCAATCGCAAAACGATAAGACATATGACGATTGTCATAACCAATCGCAACGCCTCTTTCTTTACCGTTTTCTAATCCTAATACATATTTAGCAAATCCAACATTCGCTTTTCTAATTGTATAGATATTCATACGGTTTGTTCCTGGCCCTAAGATTCCTCTCATTCCAGCAGTACCAAATTCAACATTTGTATAGAAGGCATCCTCTTTTTCTTTTTCTCCCATACTTGCAAGTTCAACTTTCATGGCTTCATCTACAGCAGGATGATTAAGCCATCTTTCATAATTTTTATTATAATCCATATTGTTCACCTCTTGTTTTTATTATACCAAATCCATAAATTGAAAGCCACTAAAACCACATGATAATTTATAACAAATTTTGAAAACCATCCCGCTTTATGCAAGATGGTTTTTAACGCCTAATAATTTTCAATATTATCAATTAAACTTATAACAAACCCTGTAGATGAATCAGTTTTCTTTAATAGATAAACTATTTGTGATTCCGGTATTGAAAGACAGCCTTGGGTATGATTTCCTTGTTGAACACTGATTATGATTCATAAAAGTCACTTTCTAATTTTCTTAGGTTAGCTTTGGTAGTTATTGTCACAAGATCAAGAGTTCCTGAGCCACTTCCATATCCTCCCTACTTTCTTATAACATCCACACATGTTCCTTGTACACATTTTATTAAGTCATTTGGTTCCAATATGACTTGTAATCCTCTTTTCCCAGCACTAACAGCTACCCTTTTTAAATGAACAATATCTTCTTGAAAATAAGTCGATAACATTTTCTTCATACCAATAGGAGAACATCCACCACGCATATAACCAGTTAAAGGTAACAAATCTTTTTGATGAATCATCTCAACACTCTTATTTCCACTTGCTTTTGCTAACTTCTTTAAATCAATTTCTTCCATTACAGGTATACAGCATACCAAATATTGATGTGTTCCTTTTAAAACCAATGTTTTATAAATTTCATTAGCATCTAAATCAACTTGATTAACAATATGATCACCACTTAAATGTTCTTCATCATATTCATATTCTCTTGTTTCATAATGAATATGTTGTTGATCTAAGATACGTAAGACATTTGTTTTGACTTTCTTCATTCTACCCCTCTTTTTCTATACTTTTATTATAATATGGAAGAAATAAAAAAGAAAGTTAAGAATTTTCATACAAAACAATTTTGATTCATATGTATTTTTGATATAATTTGTAAAAAGGAAGTGAAAACATGAATAATAAAGAACGTTTTATTGAAATTTATAAACAGTATATTCATCGTGAAGGAAGTGAAAAACTTTTAGAATTTTTATTATCAAAGAATTCCGACTTTTTCGATGCTCCTGCAAGTGCAAGATTTCATGGCAGTTATGATGGTGGATTGGTTGAACATAGTTTAAATGTTTATGATTGTTTAAAAGATTATTTATCTCGAGAACGTGTACAAACAACTTATGGTCTTCAATACAATGATGAAAGTATTGCAATTGTGGCATTACTTCATGATTTATGTAAAATTAACTGCTATAAAAAAGGAACAAGAAACGTGAAAGAAAACGGACAATGGATTCAAGTTCCAACCTATGAATATAATGATACATTGCCATATGGTCATGGTGAAAAGAGTGTTTATATGATTAGTGGCTATATGCGTTTAACAAGGGAAGAAGCTTTTGCGATTCGCTATCACATGGGCTTTGCAGGTAGTGAGGATAGTAGAAATGTAGGAACTGCATTTGAGATGTTTCCACTTGCATTTGCTTTATCTACAGCGGATATGGAAGCAACTTACTTTATAGAAGGCAAGAAATAGGCAAGAGTTTAAGCTCTTGTTTTTATTTTCTTTAGAATTTCTTTATAAAAATAACAATCTGTTTTTTCTATTTTATGTTCATACTAAAACATGTAAATAGGAGTGATAGAAATGAATTATTTAAAACAACATCAAAAAGAAATTAAGGGAATTGGATTATGCTTTCTGATTATGGCCATAGGATGCTTATTACTATATCAACCCATGATGAAGCTTTTTGATAATCCTCAGTTTTTAAGACATCAACTTCAAGAGTTAGGTGTCTTTGGATATTTGATTTTAGCACTTATGATGGCATTACAAGTTGTTTTTGTTTTCTTACCAGGAGAAATCATTGAAATCATGGCAGGTTATTTATATGGCCCTTTTGGTGGATTGTTGGCTTGTATGATTGGAAGTGCAATTGGAAGTATTCTGATTTATCTCTTTGTCAAAAAATTTGGAATTTCTTTTATTCAACGCTTTATTGATATTAAGAAGATCGAAGAAGTTTCTTTTTTAAAAAACAAGGAAAAAAGAAATATGTTATGTTTTCTTATTTTCTTTATTCCTGGGACACCTAAAGATGCTCTCACATACTTTATTCCATTAACAGATATGAAATTATCCACTTTCTTATTAATTACAACTATTGCAAGAATCCCATCAATTATCACAAGTACAATTGGTGGTCATGCGATTGGAGTGGAAAATTATATTTTTTCAATTATTGTCTTTATCGTTACAGGAATCATATCTCTTATAGGTCTTTATATTTATAAGAAAGTAAGTCAAAAGAAACTTATAAACTACAATCTTTAGAAATTCTTTAGATTTATCTCTACTTTTCTTTTTCAAATTTCAGTATAATGTATGAGAAAAGTGAGGGATAGAAATGGAATATACAATATTAGTTGTTGAAGATGAAATTGAAATATGCAATGCCATTGAAATATATTTAAAAACTCAGGGGTATCGTGTTTTAAAAGCTCATAATGGACAAGAAGGATTAGAAATCGTTGATAGAGAGACAATTCATTTGGCAATTGTTGATATTATGATGCCTATCATGGATGGTATCCAAATGACAATGAGAATGAGAGAAAAATACGATTTTCCAATTATTATGTTATCTGCAAAATCTGAAGACATTGATAAGATTACTGGTCTTAATATTGGGGCTGATGATTATGTCACAAAACCATTTGTACCAATGGAACTATTAGCCAGAGTCTCTTCACAACTGAGACGTTATAGTAAATACTTAAATATCATGCAAGATCACCAACAAAGTGAAAACTGTTATGTTGTTGGAGGATTAGAATTAAACTTAGATACAAAAACTGTTACAGTTGAAGGTCAAAATGTTAAAGTCACTCCTATCGAATTTAAAATCTTAGAATTACTCATGTCTTACCCTGGCAAAGTTTTTTCTGCTGACAATATTTATGAAAGTGTTTGGCAAGAAGATGCTATTAGTACTGATACTGTCATGGTTCACATTCGTAATCTAAGAGAGAAAATTGAAATTGATCCAAAGAATCCTCGCTACCTTAAAGTTGTATGGGGTGTGGGATATAAAATTGAAAAACAAGGCAGGGAATAAAATATGAAAAAGAAAAAATATCTCGTTAGCTTGGTGATTATTGCTATATTACTGATTAGCAGTATTGGTTTATATCTATGTTATCCAAAAATGCAATCAGCAGTTGAAAAAAGTACGCCAAGCCAATCATTAATCACTAATTTTGTGACTGAAAAAGCATCAGCATACAATTATGCAATTGATTACAAACTCAAAGAAAATCAAGATAAATTCAGTTTCCATCAATATTATGAAATTGTCGGTAATCCAAAAATAGATGGTATCTCAACTGAAATTGATGACTTTAGCTATGGAATCAAACAATCTTGGCGACAACTTGAAAAAGAAAATGATATTATTTATCAAGCAATTGATACAACAAGCCAAAAACAAATTTCTAATACCAAAGATTCATTAATGACTCTCAATACCAATCTAGAATTACAAAAGAAATATCAGTGGTATGTTCAAATCCAATTTGATCAAGATGGAAATCTCTTTATCAATTATTCATACAATGATAAAATCGAAACTGCTCATTTTGAAAATTATATGGCACATCAATCTCAAACTTATACAGATTACTATGATAACAATGTAGACTCAGAAGCATATCTTACTTACAACAATCCTAAAAACTTAATAATCACTTATGCTGTTCCACAAAAACTAGTCGCTAATAGCGATTTATCATATTATCTAAATAATTATGACACAATTGATTATGTCAGGTTCTCACTACCTTATATTCTTATATCTATTGCTGTCATTATGATTATAACGTTATTAACACCATTTAGATTATTTCAAGAACAAAGATTCTTAGAAATGATTGCTCGTATTAAATTTGGAATCTTAGCTTTTATATGGTGTTTGATAACTGGTACGTTATTTGCCTTTAGTCCATATCTTATTAAGGCAACCAATCAAGATTTAATGATAAAATTCTACGAAGAGTTTGGTATTGAAAAAATTTCAGAAATTTTAACACCAATAATTAATATTGGATTCTGGTTTGTTTTCTTAACACTATTCTTTATTCTTGCATATATGATTAAATATTTATTCCATAAAGGATTTAAAAATTATTGTAAAGAAAATACTTGTTTAGGATGGATCATTAAAAATAGTAAGAAAATCCTTAATAAAATTGTAGATTTTGATTTTAATGATAATATTAATCGTTCTGTATTAAAAATTGTTCTTTTTAATTTTGTAATTATCTCAGTTATTAGTGTCTTCTTTGTTTTTGGAATCTTCTTTTCATTAGTCTATTCAATTATTATTTTTATTCTTTTAAAGAAAAAGTTTGAAGATATTCAAAATGATTATCAAGTTTTATTAAATGCGACTAGACAATTATCAAATGGAAATTTTGATGTACAAATCAATGAAAATGTTGGTATCTTTAATCCATTAAAAGATGAATTTGCGCATATTAAGACTGGCTTTGAAAAAGCTGTCAATGAAGAAGTGAAATCACAAAAAATGAAAACAGAATTAATTTCTAATGTTTCTCATGATTTAAAAACACCATTAACATCTATTATTACTTATATTGATTTATTGAAAAATGATCAACTGCAAGATGAAGAAAAACAAAAATACATTCAAATACTAGAAAGAAATTCTTTAAGGCTGAAAAACTTAATTGATGATTTATTTGAAGTGAGTAAAGCCAATAGTGGAAATGTACAATTAGACCTTGTTGATGTTGATATTGTTTCTTTAATTAAACAAGCACAATTAGAATGTCAAGATAAGCTCGATGAAAAACAATTAGATATAAGAATGACATCAAATCAGGAAAAAGTTATTTGTCATTTAGATAGTTCCAAAACATATCGTATATTTGAAAACTTGTTTATGAATATTAGCAAATACGCTTTGGAAAATACAAGAGTTTATATCGATATTATCGAAGATAATGCTCAAGTTCAAATTATTTTTAAAAACATTTCAGAAGCTGAAATGAAATTTAATGAGAATGAAATTGTTGAAAGATTTGTACAAGGAGATAAATCTCGTAATACGAGTGGTTCTGGCTTAGGATTAGCAATTGTTAAAAGTTTTACTGAACTACAAGGAGGAAACTTACGTATTGAAATAGATGGAGATCTCTTTAAATCTATAATTATTTTTTCAAAATAAATAAGCAAAACACCTTCGCTAAAGCGAGGGTGTTTTTAAGTTATTTCTTTTATTAAATCATTGAGGAACGTTAATGATAATTTTGTAAGTTGTTCTGTTGTTTTATAAATTTCATCAACATTATCTTTTCTAAAACCTTGAATATATTGATTTTTTAATGATTCAAAATCATATTGTGAAGTATCTACAATGCTATATATAATAACATGATATGACAATGATTTCTTTAACTCATAATAAATAGATTTTAAACATGGGTTAGTTTTTTCAAATATATAATCATATAAAGGTTCTAAATTAAAAACTTGCGCATTTAAGATTAAAGATTGAATTTGTAAAAAATCATTTTCATCCATTTCAGTCAAAGCTTTTTTTATAAAGAGTTGACCCAAAATACTAATCAATTCTAAAGAATAAAAATACTCTTTTATCTTCTCTTTTAATTCAGGTATAGCTAATAATTTCTCTTTATCCTCATGTTCATTTAAAACAATCCTAGAGCCAATCCCATTAATCGTCTCAATAACTCTATAATCTCGTAAAACATCTAATGCTTTGCGGGTTGTTTTTTCACTGACTCCATATTTTTCAGATAATTTAGAAATAGAAGGAATGATTGCTCCACGATTATAAACACGATTATTAATATCTCTTAAGATACTTGAAACAACATAAGCATATAAGAAATCTTGATTACGATTTCCTACCCAAATAAATTGATTATGAGTCTTTGCTTCAAGATTACCACAATAGTCTTTCATATATACATCAACTAACTTGGCTTCACCCTTACACATTGTTCCAATAATACTTTTTACCATAAATTTATTATGTATTTTTGCAAACTTCAATAACATACTTAATGACGTTCTAATCATCTTAATACTTTTCTTAAGTTCACTTTCAACATGTTCATCATCCGTTATTGGATAATATATTGAATTCATCATAGCCATAAACAAATCATTAAGTATAGGATTTTTTAAGGCAGAGAAGGCAAACAAATAAATATTATATATTTCTTGAATAAGTACTCTTGCATTAGAAATTGTATCAAGAGAGAGATTTTTTATTCTTTGACTTAACTCCTGAAATTGTTGTGAAGTTAAACGTGATAAACAAATATATGCAATCTCTGGAAAGACAATTTCAAATGTATCAAAGATATCTTTTGTCATTCGGTAAGAATTGACCAATTCTTGGACATATTCTTGATGGTCTTGAGAGTCATGGGTATCAAAAATAACGGTTGCCTGTGTTCCTTTTTGCATAATCACATAACCTTTTTCTTGAAGTTTAATTAATGCACTTCTCACAGTATTACGACCAACTTCATATTCCTCACACAACTCTATTAATGATGGAAGCTTACTACCACAAACATATTTCCCGTTATAGATATCCGCTCTAATCATTCGATACACATACATATAAAGCCTTTTTTCATCTTCCACAACTTTCACCTCCTTATAATTCCACAAATAAAGAAATAACGATAATAGTTATTCGCTATTTCCTCTCTGTATTATATATCTTTTCTGTGAATAAATCTATTTTTTGTATATATATTGTACACTTTTTTATATATATTAACAATATCAATGTGAAAATAAAAATAGTCCGTAGACTATTTATTCTAATGAAACAATAATGCAATAAGAATAAAGGCAATAATAACTTGAGAACCACCAGTTAAACAACCATAAAGCATTGCTTTTGGTCCTTCTTTTATCAAATCTTTAAATTTCACTCTCATTCCTATTGCTGCTAAGGCAATGATTTCAAATTGAGAACTTATTGTTTTGGCTGTTGTTGAAATGATCATAGGAACAACACCTGTACTATTGATAAGACTAAAGATAAAAAATCCAATAACAAACCATGGAACTTTTGCTTTGACTTTTGCAATAGCACCTTGTTTTTTAGCAAATAAAGGCTGATTATCTTCTAAATTCATTCTAGAATAGACCAAAGCTACCACAACAACAAAAATAATTCTTACAATTTTAAAAATCGTTGCAAACTCAACAACTTCGCCATTGACCATGACCGCTGATGCTATAACCTGTCCAATAGATTGCAATGTTCCACCAATCATAGCCGATGTTTTTAATGTTTCATGATGATAAAGAAATCCTGTCAAAATAGGCAATACAACCATAAGAATTGTCCCAGTAACATTAACAATTGTAATGGAAATTCCTTTATCTTTACTATCTGCATCAACAATTGGTGCGACTGTCCCTATTGCAGAAGATCCACACACAGCATTTCCTGCACACATTAATAACCTAAACTTTTTTGTAAAACCTAATCTCTTTCCAATAAAATAACAGATAGATAGAGTACATGTCATTTGAATCGCTATAAAACCGACCCCAGAAAAACCAATTCCCATAATATCAGCCAAATGTAATGTCAAACCTGTTAAAACAATAGAATACTCTAATAACATACTTTCAGAAAATTTTGTTCCCACATTCAAAAACTCTTTATTTAAAAATGTATTTCCAGCAATCATCCCTATTCCTATCGCAAATAGAGCCGCTCCAATACTTGGAAAGAATTTCGCAATTTCTTGAGCTAATAATCCAATGACTAAACATACAATAAACCCTGGTAAAATATCTTTTCCTTTTTGTAAAAACCGATTCATATTTATTTCTCCCCCTCATCAATAGTTGCATTTTATCATATTTAATATATAAATAAAAATTATAATATTTTATTTACAATAAATTTATATTATAATCTAAGAAGAGGTGATCAGAATGATAGATGATAAAATCAAAACATTTATTCATGTTGTAGAATGTCAAAACTATACCCAGGCAGCTCATGAACTCCATTTGACTCAACCTGCTGTAAGTCAACATATCAAAACATTAGAAAGTTACTATCAACACAAACTTATAGAAAATCCCCATAAATCTTTTCAACTCACAAAAGCGGGAGAAATGTTATATACTTATGCTAAGATGCAATTACATAATGAAGAGCTTTTTGTAAAACAATTAGCTAAACATACTTCTCCACTGATTATTGGTTCTACTTTATCAATTGCTGATTATTATCTTCCTTCGTTAATCGCAAAAGATATTGTTTCAGGTCATCAACAATATCAGATTGTTGTTGCTAATACAAAAACTTTAATTCAAAAAATGCTAGATGGTGAGGTTGATTGTGCTTTTATAGAAGGACAATTTGATACGAATACTTTTGATTATCATCTTTTTAAAGAAGAAAGATTTATTCCTATTGCAAGAAAAAATCATCCTTTATCCAATCAAAGTATATCATTTGAAGATTTATTAAAATATCCTCTTTTTATTCGGGAACAAGGTTCTGGAACACGTTCTATTTTAGAAAACTATTTATCTGATAAAATCTATCAAATTGACTCTTTTGAACAAGCTATTGAAATTGGTAGTTTAGCAATGATTAAAACTTTAGTCGCAAATACCAATGGAATGAGTTTTGTTTATGAAGGTGTCGTTAAAAAAGAAATTGAAAATCATGAACTTATTGAACTCAATATTCATCACTTTCAAATCACTAAACCTATGCATTTTATCTATCTAAAATCCAATTTAAACAAATCCAAATATCAAAATTTCTTCAATTATATAACAAAAAACAACCTCGTTATCTAAACGAGGTATGTTTTTATAATGAGTTGTATTGACGAACGCCCCATGTTCTAATCATGTAGTAAAGTCCTACATCAATCAGCACTGAAACAACAATCATCATATACATATATGTGTTCAATGCCATTACATCTGATAGTAATAATATATACAGCATAACAATCACAAAAGCCAATCCCATTGAAAAGAACATTGTAATCATAACTGGCATACTTTGTTTAACACAGACAGTTTCATTGACCCAATCAAACTTTGGTTTCCATAAGTTTAATAGTAAGCCAACAAAATCAATTAACAATGTAAAAATCATTGGTACAAAAATAATTAATAAACTCTCTATCATGCCAACTTGGAAAATAAAGATTAACACAAGTGATAAGATGATTCCAGCAGGAATACATAAAACAGCATGCATTGCTAATTTCACATCCAAAATATCTTTTGCATCTACTGGTAATGACTTAATAATCCACAAACGATCTCCTTCTAAAGAAATCGAAGATGCACTAATAATATTTAATGATGATGCTCCAATCACAACCAAACATAAGATTGGTGTCATCATATCTTGTAATTGTGGAACTTGATCAACAATCATCTTAAGATTATCTGCATAAATTAGTGCTCCAATACTTCCTATAATACACATAATTGTTCCCATAGCACCATTTAAAACAACCATCGCATTAGAAGTAAAATGTTTGATTTCTCTCAATAATAAAGCTTTTTTCACAGAATTTGCTTTCATTGGTTTAGCAACATATTTCACTTTTTTCGCTTTTGCTTTACTTGTTGCCATTTTAATAAAGTTTGTTGATAAGAGATAAACAACAATACCAAATGGAACAACAGCACAAACAAAGTAAATTAAGAAACTTAAAATATTTCCAGTTTGTAAAGCAATACTCAAATGATAAAGTGGGAAAGCTCCTTTTTCAATCGCTTCAGCAATTGTTTTTCCATTAGCAATCAACAATCCAATATATTCTTCTATTGAGTTGACTGCATAGAAATAAACCATCATAAAACCAACAAATAAAACAATTGTAATGACATTCTTCATCTTTACTTTTGTCATAATATGAGCTAATACCCAACTAAATAAACAAGATAAAGCCAAAACAAACAATGGTAAAGTTAAAAACATCCCAATAAATAAGATAATTTGTACAACATCCATACCCACATTTGTTATATAAACATACAAAGCAGGAGCTGCCACCAAAATCTCATAAACATAATTTAAAATCAAAATCGTAAAAATACGACTCAATAATATATCTTGATTTGTAATTGGCATAGCCAACAACAATTCATTATCCTTTGCCTCATAAATCTCATGATGAGTAAAAAAGACACTTCCAATAAAACATAACATAATAATCACTAAACTCATGATTGCAAAATATAACCAATCTATTCCCATTAAATGCAGTGGTTCAATTAATGTAGAAAACAAAAATCCAAACATCACAACAAACACAACCGCAACATAAGCAAAGAGTAAACTCATCATAATAATCTTACCAACACTACTTTTGCTTTTCTTACTGCTTTTGGTTTGTCTCAATAAGATTCCTTGTAATCTTATTTTAATCAATGTCTTAAGCATTGTCATTCTCCAATTCTAAGAATACATCCTCAAGTGATTCATTATGAGTTACATCTTGAGTACGACCACTGATAATAAGTTTTCCTTGTTTAATAATTGCAATACGATCACATAACTTCTCAGCCACTTCCAAAACATGTGTTGAAAAGAAGATAGCTCCTCCTCGATCACAATGTTCTCTCATCAATTGTTTTAATAAATGAGAAGCTTTTGGATCTAATCCAACAAAAGGTTCATCCATAATAATTAATTTTGGATTATGAATAAAAGCAGAAATAACCGCTAACTTTTGTTTCATCCCATGTGAATAAGCACTAATTGGTTGAGCCAAATCACTTGTTAACTCAAGCATATCAGCATATTTACCAATACGTGATTCACGTTCATCTTTAGAGACTTGATAAACATCAGCCACAAAGTTTAAATATTGAATTCCTGTCAAATACTCATACAAATCTGGGTTATCTGGAATATAAGCCATTTCTTTTTTACATTCTAATGGATTCTTTTTAATTGATTTTCCATCAATAAGAATTTCTCCTTCATCAAATGGTAAGATTCCAACAACAGATTTTAATGTTGTGGTTTTCCCAGCACCATTATGACCAATAAACCCATAAATATGACCATCTTCTATTTCCAAAGATAAATCATCTACAGCTTTATATTGATCATACTTTTTTGTTAAATGTTCAATCTTTAACATAATATCCCTCTTTTCTTAAATAATTATTAAAATTATTTATATTATAATTATATACATATTACTTCTATAAATCAATATTTTTCGTCTCTGTCTTCCTGAAGACAAGATACGAATATCCATAACAAAAAATCACATCACCAATTACCAATACCATAATCACAATATATTCATATGGTAAATTAAATAAGGCATATATCAAAATAATCAGTCCAACACCAATATATGAATAACCACCTATTTTATGCGTTTTCTTCCATACATATTCATTGGCTAGTGTCCATGGTGTTTTAATTCCTAAAAAATAATTCTGTGGAACTTTTGGCATATAGTTTCCCATTCCAATCAGCAATAAACCTAAAGCACTTAATAAAATAACTTTCATATTTCCATGTGGATTTAATGTCAGATAATAGAAAATAACAACCAATACAATAAAGAAACAAGTCAAACCATATCTAAAGATTTCATAGGTCTTTTCTCTTCTTTCAATATTCTTTTTCCTTGGATCAATCTTCTTTGCAAAAAACATTCCATAATGCACAAGAATAGGAAATAATGCTAAAATAATTAAATAATAACGACTGCCATACCCATCCACTTGCCAATTTATATCCCAATGAGTAGGAACTGTTTCAGGCATCAAAAAAACTCCACCAATAAAAAATAATGTGATTATCCAAAGAACAATATCAAATATCTTCTTTTTCATTTCTTATCCCCCATATCCATAAAATTCATAAACCACTTCATCATATCCTGAAAGACTGTCATATCTAAACTATAGACAATATTTTGTCCTTGTCTTTCATCGATAATCAATCCACTATTCTTTAAAATAGCCAAATGATGAGATATTGAAGGCTTTGTAATTTGGAAGTAATCAGCTATCTCTCCTGCATTTAAAGGCTTTTCTTGTAACAATTCTAAAATCTTTCGTCTTGTTGGATCACTTAACGCTTTAAATGCATCACCCATATATCTCCCTCCTTTAATATTTAGATGTTTATCTAAATATCTAAATCAATCATAACACCAAGATATTAAAAAGTAAAGAAAAAGCATAAGGTTTTCCCCTATGCAAAGGAAAAGGACCTAACGAGTAGGTCCATTATTTAAGATTGCTGTCTATTATTCAGCAACTTTTTGTTCTTTAATAACTTTTGCAATTGATTCGATTACATCTTTTTCATCTTCACCTTCAGCTACGATTTCTACAGTAGCTTTAGTTGGAACACCTAAAGACATAACTCCCATAATTGATTTTAAGTTAACTTCCTTACCATTGTAAACTAATTTAATATTACTAGTGAATTTACTAGCTTGGTTTACTAAGATAGTTGCAGGTCTAGCATGTAATCCCACTGGATCTGAAACTACGAAAGATAATTTTTCTGCCATTTTATTGACTCCTCCTTAATAATTTATAGTCTTATTATAACACAATAAATTTACATTTCCATATTTTTTGAAAAGATTTTATGCGCTTTCATAATATTTTTTTGTCAAGTCTTATAATAAAAAAATTATCTCTATTATTTTACATATTTTTTCAACTCTAAAACAAAAAGTGACTTACTATTCAATATCGTAAATCACTTGTTTTTATCTATACTTTTTGAGCTACAACTAAAAAACGATGAGTTGTCATTTCATAAAAACTATGTTCTTTAATAGCTTTTAATGCTTTCAAATAAAAGATTTGATATTTATTCATATCTGCAATATCTGGTGAATGTTTTTTAAAGAATGTATGTAATGCTTGAATACTATGGAAACGAATTGTTCCATAATCTTCTAATTTATCAATAATTCTCATTCCAATGCTTTCTAAAGTTTGAGCACAAGAATAAGCATCCCAAGATCCTTTCATTCCATAAGGCATATAGATTTGTAAAAATTCTTTTAAATTGGCTGTTCCATTTTGATTCACAATGAAATAACCACCTTGTTTTAAGATTCTTTGTATTTCATTTTTATCATAATTGGAATATTCACACATCACAATATCAATCTTTTCATCTTTAAATGGCATTTGTCCAGATGGCGTTAAACGTGTCACTTTGATAGATTCATCATCAAATTTTGCACGAACTGTATTCACATCACTATATGGTTCAATAATAAATGTAGCCGCAGGTTTTGCATCAAAATCCAAAACAAACTGACCTTCATCAATTGTTAAAAAGGCAATATGATCATGAGGATCAATATATCTCTTTAAAACATCTTTTTCATCATATTGGTTAGCTGATTCTTCATAATCTTGACTATCACTCATTGTCTGAGAAATCTGTAACAATTCATTTTGTAATAATGTTGCTTCCTCTATTTCTTTACGACATCTTTTTTTGCTATAAAGTAAAACCAAATATTGAACAACAGCATCAGAAACAATTCCCATTGCTAAAAACAATACAAAATAAATAAACCAACTTGCACTAAACATATTTTCTGGCGATGTTATAAAATAACAAATCAAACAAATAAAGAACATATAACCCACTCTATGATAACTAAAAGGTCTCTTTAGTGATAAAAACCAATTCACATTATCTGCAGCAGCCATTTTCTTTCTTGTCATTTCAAAGAATATAATCTGCATCAATAACAATGTTCCAATAAACATCCCCAACAACAATACTAAATATTCCATAAATTCTCCTTATTTAATTTCTTCACCCTCAAAAGTAAAATATTGATTATCCACACTAAAATATCCTTTTTCATTAAATACAACATTTCCTTCATGAGCAAAGACTTCTTTCATATCATTTTTAACATCATAAACAAAAGAACGACCATTTTTATTTAATGTTAGATATGTTTTTTCATTATATTCAACCAATGGTGTTTCAGGTAATGATGTATATTCCATAGGAAAAACTTCATTTCCATCTAAATCTAATACACCAAATAGCCCAGTCTCATTATATACAGCATAATATGAACTACCTATGTACTTAATTTGATAATATTTTTCTTTTGTTAATAATTCTCCTTTTTCGTCAATTAATGAATATCCTTTATCATCAATTTTCACAATTGCACGACGATTTTGATCAAATGGTTCTGCATCTAAATATGTCTTGTTAATCACTTTCTTATTATCAAAGTTATAATATTCATATCCTTTATTTCTTTGATACACAGGGAAAATATCTGAATAGACATGAACTGCTGTTGGAAACAATTGACAATTTGATAATTCTCCTGTATTCTTTCCATCTTTAAATACCAAATGTGGTCCATAAATATCATTTGATCGAGAAACATAGGTATATGAAGACAAATAATAACTTGTCATTAATACTGGAGCTTTTCCAATCGGATAAACAAAAGTCTTATCATTAGATTTTAAAATAATATTTCCAGATTGATCAAATGATGCTTCATTAACTAAAATTGTATTTTGATAATATTTTTTATCCTTATAATCAACATATATCATACTCTTTAATGTTTCATCATTCAAAATACATCCATTCACATCTTGAGCCAATATTTTAAAATGTCCTTTTTCTTTCATAGATATCTTTATATTCTTTTCTTTATCTTCATTAAAATAATAGAATTGACTATGATCTACAAATCCAATCACAACACTTGTACTATTTTCATATTGACTCGCATATTGAACAGTTTCTTTACCACGATACAATTCTTCTCCATTGTGACTTAAAACAATATATTCTCCATCTTTCACAATAATAGGAAGACCACTTTTGATAATTCCTGTTTTTTCATCAGCACTATAAAGAACTTCACCATCATTATTTAAAACATATAAATTTGTTTTGATAATTCCATCTGTGGCTACTTTTTCTTCTTTTTTCTGATCATCCTTTTTTTCTTCTGTTTTATTGTCTTTCTTCTCTTCTTTTTTATCATCTTTTTTAGGTTCTTTGTTTTCAACTTTTTTTGTTGCATATAGCATTTGATCCACTGCTTCTAATGTCTCATATGTTCCAGGAGCAATTATTTCCTCTCCTTTTAATGAAATAAATCCTTTTTGATCTTTTTCATTAGTCACAAGATAACCTGAATCTTTGACTTCTTCAAATGTTTTATATTGATATTCTGTTAATTTTTTGCCATCTTGATTATAAAGGGCATATAATGTATTATCTCTTGTCAACATAAATGTTGATGTTTTCTTCTCATGAGTACATCCACATAATAATATCGCTGCAAGCATAAATATTGCTAGTTTTTTCATATAGAAACCTCCTTAATATCGACAATAGTATACCACAAATTCTTAGGATTAGCATTGTTTTTTCAGTCAATAGAGCTATAATAATAGTAGAGGTGATGAAAGATGAATGAAACATTACAAACAATTGCACAAAGAAGAAGTTGTCGTGCATACTTAGAAACGCCAATTCCAAATGAAGAATTACAAATCATATTAGAAGCAGGTATACAAGCCCCAAGTGCTATGAATAAACAATTATGTGAAGCTTTTGCAGTCACTAATACTTTACTCATAGATGAATTAGCCGAAGCTATCAAAACTGTATTCAATGAACGGGGAGATGAAAAGCCAAACAATTATCACTGTGCCTATCATGCCCCTGTCCTTGTTATTGTGAGTGGTCCTGAATATGATAGTCGTCGTGTGGAAGATGGAAGCTGCATCTTAGAAAATATGTTTTTAGCTGCAACAAGTCTTCATATTGGTTCATGTTGGATTAATCAATTAAGAGATACTCAAGATGTTGAAGAAGTTAGAAATGTTCTAACAAAAATAGGTGTTCCAGCCAATCATCAAGTGGTTGGTTGCGCTGCTTTGGGATATCCTGCCAAAGAATCTCCAGTCAAAGAGAAAAATAAAAATAGAATTCACATTATCAAATAAACAAAAGAAGCATCCTTCATAACATTATGTTATGATGAATGCTTCTTTTTTACACTGCCACCTTTAATCAATTGATAACCTATCAATTGTGTAGGAGCAACCATTTCTTTATCAATTAATTGAATAATAGTCTTTCCTGCCATCTGTCCTGCCAATTCATTATCAAAACGAATCGTACATAAACTTGGTGTCACTAATGATGATATTTCATAACCACCAAATCCAATTAAAGAAATATCATCAGGAACTTTCAATCCCTTTTCTTGTATTTCTTTATAACATGCCAATGCAATATTATCTGTTGCACAAATAATTAATGATGGTTGATGTTTCTCTAAATATTCTTTTATAATTTTTCGAGATTTATAAAATGAGAATTCTGTTTCTTTAATTGTAATATTTGTAATATGGGCATCTGATAAAGCATCCAGAACCCCTTTTTTACGTTGAACGCCAACAGCCTCATCTTTATTGGGAACTCCAAAATACAAAATGTTTTGATGTCCCATTTGAGCTGCATATTGTCCTATATCATAACCTGCATGATAATCATCATAAATAATTGAAATACCACCTTTAAACAATTGAGCAACAAACAAAATAGGAATATCTAATTTATTGGCAATTTGTTGATGTGTCATTGTGATTGCTGTAGCAAGCAAAATAATCCCATCAACATTCATACGCCATAGATGTTCTATTGATGCGAGTTCTCGCATTTCATTATGATTGGTATTGATAATAATCGTTGTGTATCCTTGATTCTTTAAATATTCATCAATGGCCATTAACATGCGTGATGAAGTAATTGAATCTAAACAAGGTGCAACAATTCCAATTGTATAACTACGTTTGGCTTTTAAACTTTGTGCCACAGCATTAGGTTCATAATGATATTCATCAATAATTTTCTTTAATTTTTGTTTTGTTTCTTCTTTGACATATCCACCATTAAAATATCGAGAAACTGTACTTTTTGCAACTCCTGCTATTTTGGCGATGTCAGACATTGTCATTTTTTTATTTTCCATCAATCTCATCCTCATGTTTTCATTATACAAGAAATGAAAATCTTTGCAAATAAGGATTTAATAATTGATCTCATATTTCCCTAATTCATAAAAATCTGCTTGTGCTTTTATAGCTTCAATACAAAACAAATCATCCAAATCAAATAGACGTGTTGTCATTGTATAATAACCATCATTAATAAAAATTTCTAAAGAACTTGTATCACTAAAAATATGTAATGTTTCTAATTTCTTTAATTCAACCGTTCTTATCTTTCGCCCATCTCCACATGTCCCTAAATTTAATTCTAAGATATGCTGATGATATTTTAAATAACAATCTTTTTTGAAATAAATCATTATATCTTGATCATCAATATTATCAATTTGACATTCAAAACATAAAGAGTGAACTTGATAACCATGATTTAATTGTATATGTTGATGTGATTGTCTTAAAGATTCCATTGCTTCGATTGGTTTTTGATACAAATGGCGATCTTTATAAATCAATTTTCTCGGCATTGCTATTGCTTGCATCCAACCATTCTTTTTTGTCATATTTTCTGTATAATCGGCTTCAGACATTCCCATCCAAGCAATCAAAATACGTTCTTGATGATCATTTAAGAATGTTCGTGCTGCATAGAAATCAAAACCAAAATCAAATTGATTAAATCCACTCAATTTCGCATCATTCTTCCAATCTCCATCAACCATAAAATAACCACATTGATGTGAATTTTGATAATGATAGTCATCTTGTAAAACTCCTTGGGGACAAGTTATAAGAATCATCTGTTCATTCATTTTAATAAGGTCAGGACATTCCCACATATAGCCAAATTTTTGAGAGGTAGTTAATTGATTTAGATATTGCCAATGTTTCATATCCCAACTCTCATACAAAAGAGCCAAACCTTGATGTTCTTGATTCCTTGCCCCAAGGACCATATAATAATGTTCATCCATTTTAAAGACCTGCGGATCTCTGACATGCTTCGTCATATTTCCTGGGAAATCATCATTTGTCATCAATAATGTTTTGTTTTCAAAACAAATAGCATCACTTGATTCCACCATCAAAACATTCTGTTCACGTCCATCAAAAACATAATCAAAATCACCTTGATGACGAACATTTCCAGTATATATGATTTTTAATTTCCCATCTTCATAAAGACTACTGCCACTATAAACACCATCCTTATCACTTGGATGATCAGGTCTTATCGCATAAGGATGTGATTGAAAATGAACAAAATCTTCGGTGCTATAATGTCCCCAAACACAAGCAGTTCTTTCATTTGTTAAACATGCCATAGGATTATGAACATAATAAATATGTGTTGTTTTTCCAATTTGGCACATTCCATTTGGATCTGCAAGTGATCCCATCGGTGGCATCAAATGATAATGAAGTCGATAAGGATCTTGTTGAACTCTTTGCATTTCCTTTTTCAACACTTCTTTATTCATCACGATCACTCTCTAATATTTCATATCCTTTTAAAGGATAGAAATGAACAAGACCTTCATTTTCTGTTAAGAAACGAATTTCTTGATGAAATGATGAACTATATACACGTGTTGTCATCACTTCTTCTCCATCGTTGATAAATATTTCTAAACTTGATGTATCACTATAAATAGTTAAGTTATTTATACTTTTAATTTGAATATGACGTTGTGTACGGCCATGTCCACTTTTACCAAGCGATAATGTCAAAATATTTTGATAGTAATCTAGAGTCACATCATCTCTTATTTGTAACTTGAAATCTTGATTTTTTTCAAAGTCAATTGACATTTCAAAACAAATTGTATCTGTTTGTTTGATTTGTTGACAACAAGAGACAAGACATTCTTGACGTAACTGTTGCATTTCTTTTATTGGTTGTTGATAAATATGACCACGATGATAGGATAAGACTCTAGGCATTGTTAAAGCATGTTGCCAATCACAATCAACTGTTGGTTGATTATCATAATCAGCATCTGGTATTCCCATCCAAGCAATCATGATACGACGTCCTTTTTCATCTACAAAACTTTGTGGTGCATAAATATCAAAGCCATGATCTATTTCCCTAAAATCACTTAATGTATATGTGTTTTGTTCAAAGTCATAATCAACTTTGAAATAACCCATTTGATAAACATTCTCATAATCATATCCAGATTGTTGAAGACCTTGAGGACAAGTCATCAAGAAAAGCTGTCCATCTTTTTCAAATAAATCTGGGCATTCCCACATATAGCCAAAGTCTGGCAAAATGATACGATTATAATATTCAAAGTTTTCTAAATCCAAACTTCTATATAATAATACACACCCCTGATTTTCTTTAGTACGGCCCCCTAAAACCATATAATAATATCCATCTTTTTCAAAAATCTTTGGATCTCTAACATGCTTAGACATGTCACTAGGATAATCATCATTTGTCAAAACAACTTTTTTCTCACTAATATGATAACCATCTTCACTTGTCATATGAATAGTATTTTGTTCACGACCAGAACAAATATAATCATAATCTTGCTTATCTGTTAATTTGACATTTCCTGTATAGAAATAATGAATCTTTCCATCTTTGATAAAAGCTGAACCACTGTAAACACCGTCTCGATCAGCTTCCATATCTGGATAAAGAAAGGGTTCTTCCTTTGTAAATGTTACCATATCTTTTGATGTATAGTGTCCCCACAATTTTGTCCCCCAACCACTATCAAATGGTGTGTATTGAAAATAGATATGATAGACACCATCTTTTTGACACAATCCATTAGGATCATTTAAAAATCCCGTAGGAGGCATAAGATGATATTGTAAACGATAACGATCTTGATTGGCATTTTGACGCATATCTTCGTGTTTTGGATACTCTTGGATATAATCTTCTCTTGTCATCATTGTTATTGTCCTCTATCGAATAATAGCCACAACATCTTGACCATCACTTTCTCCTGTATATTTCATTTCTAATGTACGTCCTTCTTTTAATTCAAAAGCCATCATTGTTTCTGTAGAATAACCTTTTTCTTTTACTAAATCAGTATCAAATGTTAAAAGCAAATCTCCTTTTTTGACTTCTTGATCAACTTCTACAAATGTTTCAAAGCCCTCACCAGCCATATTCACTGTATCAATACCACAATGAATTAATAAACTTGATCCATCTTTCATTGTTATTCCAATAGCATGTTTACTTGGGAATACAAATGTTACTTTTCCATCAGCTGGAGCAACGACACGTCCATCAGCAACACTCACTGCAATCCCATCACCCATTGCCTTAGATGCAAATGTAGCATCACTTGATTCACCAATATTTTTAACAACACCTTTGATTGGAGAAATAACTTCAATTGTTCCAGTAAATTCTCCTGTTGTTTCCATTTCTTCTACAACTTCTTCAATTTTTTCTTCTTTTTTATTTCCTTTTATTTTTCCAAAAATCATTGTAAACACACAACCACCTACAAGAGCAATCACATGTGCAATAATATAATTGAAATATCCATTATTTGCTGGGTCACAAATCGCAATACCAGGAACAGCTGTTGTCCCAAATCCAAAAGCTGCTAAATTAGCAAAGTAAACATACGCACCTGCTAAAGCACCACCAAGACATCCACCAACAAGAGGGAATTTATAACGTAAGTTAACCCCAAAGATAGCTGGTTCACTAATCCCAAATAATGTTGAAGCAAATGAAGGAATACATAATTCTCTTGCTTTTAAGTTTTTCCAATTGATAAATAAATATCCTAGAACAGCTCCACCTTGTCCAATCAATGCAACTGACATCAATGGGTTTAAAAAGTTTCTACCTGTATCAGCAATCAATTGTGCTTCAATAGCCCCTAAAATATGATGTAAACCTGTAATCACAATAATTTGTTGCACTCCAGCAAAAATCATATAACCTAGTGCCCCAAGATTTTGAGTCACCCAAATCAAACCACCAGTAATTAAATTAGATAATTCACGTCCTACAGGTCCAATGATTGTAAATAATAAGACTGTAGAAAGAAAGACTGTACATAATGGTGAGAATAATAATTTCACAACATCAGGAATCTTCTTATCAAAGAAAATATCTAATTTTGCAACAATGAATCCCATCATCAAAGCAATAATAATTCCACCTTGGAATCCTACCAATTCAATAGGCAATCCAAAAATCTTAATCACTTCAGCAGTAACACTTCCACTTCCAACAGAATAAGCATTTGCAAGTGAAGCATCCAACATAATCGCTCCAACAATTAAACCTAAGATCGGTTTACCACCGTATCTTTTACATGCACTATAACATACTGCCATTGGCAATATTGCAAAAATACCATTTGAAGCAATACTTGCGAGTTTATTAATTGCATATAAAGTTTCATTATTTAAAACAAGATCCCATTTTCCAAGAACTCCTGTAATCCCCATTAATAAAGCTGCAGCCAAAATTCCTGGCATAATATCAATAAAAACATCTGATAAAGATTTAATGACAGCTTGAAATGGATTTTGTTTTTGTGTACTTTGTTGTTTAATATCCCCTAAAGACATATTTTCTGTATGTGTGTATTGGCTAAACACTTCATACACATCATTAACAAGCCCTGCTCCAAAAATGAGTTGTAATTGGTCTCCTGCAATAAAAACACCTTTAACCAAATCAACATCTTCAAGTTTTTCAATGTTTGCAAGATCATTGTTTTTTAAAACAATTCTTAATCTTGTTGCACAATGAGCAACACCTTGAATATTCTCTAAACCTCCAACATTATTAACGAGGTCTTGAGAAATGCGTAAATACTTTTCTTGTTTACTTTCGTTCATATTGTCTCCTCCTCTTGCCGGTATAGAACCGGTTCCACAATTGCATTATAAAACGCTTTCATATATATGTCAACATATTTTTATAAATTTATGGAACTTTTTGTGAAATCGGTTCTATATCTAATCAATAAAAAAGAGTCATCTGATCAAATGGCTCTTTCGTTTTGGGTATATTTGTTTGTTTGTAATATTAAGAACTAGCTGATGTATAGTGGTTGATCATTACCTACAACTTCACCAGTTTTTGTTGTTGCAACATAATAAACTGAATTATCTTCTGGTTTATAGTAAACCTCTAATGTATCAACAGTTGTCATTTTGACACCTTTTGCTTTGACATCCTCTTTTACTAATTTTTCAATATTAGCTGCTTCAACGTTTTTATTATTAAATTGTACTTGTAATTTTAGTTTCACTATCCGTCCTCCTTAATCATATTATAAATGAAAGCGATTACTTTTTCAAGAGTTTACTCACATTTACCACTGATAATATAACATATTTTTATTTATAACACAAACTTTATTCCATATTTTGTTATTTTCCTATAAAAAATATAAGATTTTCATGTCTAATTCACATATATTTACGAAAATAGGATATCCATTTGTCGGATATCCTCATCATTTATCTAACCTAAACGTTCAATAACGCCTTCACTACTTACTCTTTTTTGAATATTCTTCACATAAGAAAAACTTGCTGCTGCCATAAACACATATCCAAATGCCAAATCTTCAAAGACTGCCATTAAAACTTCAGATTCTTCTAAAAAATATGGTATAGCACGTATTGCTTCAAAAAATGACACTGAGTATAAATAATCATTCATAGCACTTTGTATCTCTAATCCAAGTGAAATCATTTCAGCAGCTGCCAACATCACAATTGCAATCACAATAGCAATCCAGATACCTTTTTTATCAATACGTCCTCCTAGCATTTCATACCCTTTAAAACAGCAAACTGCCATAATAAAACCAGTAATTCCTGCAACAAATCCTAATTGATAAATAACAACCCAAACAATAACACCAATAATTGATCCAGCCAAAGCCCCAACAATTCCAAGTGGTAAATTAACATTCTTTAATGGAGGTTGATTTGCTGCAAAATTAGACAAACATTGTCCACATGCCATATCATTATTTCCATTAATTGAGCAAGCATCTACGTCCACTGCTTGACCACAATGACGACAACATTGAATATATCCATTTTGCGTCATATAACTTGCAACTTCTTGAATCATTTTTTGAATTTCCCAAGCAGTTAAGTTTTTATCATTTTTTAAATTAATCATTAAGACATAGTTATTGTAATTTGTCCAATTCACAAACTCTCTTGTCTTCATTGATTCTAAATATTGTGATAAAGATCCTGTTTCATTATCGTTTTTAATTGTTGTCATAATTGTGTATTGTCTTTGTTGTGGTAGAAAAGTAACTGTAAATTTATATCCACCAATACTTCCAAAGGCAACATCATGTTTTTTATCAATTTGTAATCCAATTTGATCTAATCCTTCAAGTTTTTTCATTTTTCTTCCCCTTTCCACAAAACACGAATTATCATAGCATTTTCTATAAGAAAATGGAAGAAAAAATATGATAAATACATCAAAAATTGATTTATTCAAAGAAAAAATGAATGGCTTAACCATTCATTTTCTTTGAGTATGCTTTTCTTCTTTCATTTTCTGTTAATAAACGTTTTCTTAAACGAATATGACTAGGTGTAACTTCTACAAGTTCATCATCATTAATATAGTCAAGACAAGCTTCTAAGTTAAAGAATCTTGGTTTCTTTAAGACAACTGTAGAATCTTTTGAAGAAGAACGTGTATTTGTTAATTGTTTTCCTTTTGTAACATTAACAACCAAGTCATTATCACGACTATGTTCTCCAACAATCATTCCTTCATAAACATCAACACCTGGGCCAATAAACATAACTCCACGGTCTTCAACACTTCCTAATGCATAAGCAGTTGTTTGTCCTGAATCAATAGAGACAAGAACACCCAATTGTCTTTCTCCAACTGCATCCCCTTCAACAGGACGATAATCTAAGAATGAATGGTTAATAATACCATATCCTTTTGTCATTGTTAAAAAGTTTGTCATAAATCCAATTAATCCACGTGATGGAATAATATAATGAACTTTTGTCATCCCATTATCTGATTCCATATTTTCTAATGTTCCACGTCTTAATCCTAATGATTCAATTACACTACCAATACATTCATCTGGTGCTTCAATGAAAACTTCTTCATATGGTTCACATTTGACACCATCAATATCTTTAATGATAACTTTAGGTTTAGAAACTTGTAATTCAAAACCTTCTCTACGCATATTTTCAATTAAAATAGATAAATGTAATTCTCCACGACCTGAAACAATCCATTCTTCACTATTTGGAATTCTTTCAATCTTTAATGAAACATCTCGATTTGTTTCTTTGAATAATCTATCTTCAATTTTACTTGCAGTCACAAATTTACCATCTTTACCAGCAAAAGGTGAAGTATTTGTTCCAAAGACCATTTGAATTGTTGGTTCATCAACACGTAATAATGGTAAAGGTTCTTCTTGTCCTAATGTACAAACAGTTTCACCAACACCAATATCAGCCAATCCCGCAATCGCAACAATATCTCCAGCGCTTGCTTCTTCAATTTCAATTCTATGCAATCCTTTAAATCCAAATAATTTTTGAATTCTAAATTGACTCTTTGTTCCATCAGCACGTAAACAAACAACAGTCTCATTTAACTTAATTTTTCCTCTTTGAATACGTCCAATTCCAATACGTCCTACATAATCATTATAGTCCAATAAAGCTGGTTGGAATTGTAATCCACCTTCTTCATCAACTAATGGTGCAGGAATTTCTTTAATAATCATGTCAAATAAACAATCCATATTATTGACTTGTGTCGCTAAATCTGGATCTAAACTTGATGTTCCCATTAATGCAGATACAAAAACTGTAGGGAAATCTAACTGATTATCATCAGCACCTAATTCCATAAATAATTCTAAAATTTCGTCCATAACTTCATTAATACGAACGACTGGTCTATCGACCTTATTAATAACAACGATAGGTTTTACTTTTGCTTCTAAAGCTTTCTTTAAAACAAAGCGTGTTTGAGGCATTGTTCCTTCATAAGCATCAACAACAAGTAAAACACCATCAACCATGTTCATGATACGTTCAACTTCTCCACCAAAGTCTGCATGGCCTGGTGTATCCATAATATTGATACGATAATCTTTATAATTAATTGCTGTATTTTTTGCTAAGATTGTAATTCCTCTTTCTCTTTCAATAGCATTTGAGTCCATGGCTCTTTCAGCAATTTGTTCATTATCTTCTAACGTTCCAGATAACTTTAATAATTGATCAACCAAAGTTGTTTTTCCGTGGTCAACGTGTGCTATAATTGCTATATTTCTAATGTTATTCATCTATTTTCGCACTCCTTTTCGACTTTTAGATTATAACACAATTATGTCAAAACACAATAATAAATTATTATTGATGTAATCAAATGAATTTGATACTTTAAAGATGTCTTTTATCAACTAAAAATTGGTAACTCAGTTGAATGACTTCTTGAATATGTTCGACTTGATCATAATTATGAGAGGCTTTCTCAATTGGATAAAAAGTTGGGTTAATAAAACCTTTTAAATATTTTTTAGAAATCGCAAATGGAACAGTTGTATCCAAAGTTCCATGAATAATCATTAATTCATTTCTATAAATATCTAAGTCTTTATAAAAGTTTCTTGAAGTTATATCATCTACAAAAGCTTGAGAAATTTCAAATCCATTATGATCATAAAAATCCGCTTCCTCAACATTTCCTTTTAAATATTCAATCGCTTCAGGAAGATTAAATGCAGGAGCCCATAAACATAATTTTTGAATATCTTGAGGATAAAGTTTGGCAAGTTCACTTGCGATTGCTCCACCCATAGAATGCCCTAACACATAAATCTCTGTTGTTGAAGGCATCTTTTTCACTTCTTCTAAAATGATACGTGCACAAGAAAGTTCATCATCAAAAGTCATATCCTTAAAATTCAAATCAGATTCCCCACTCCCTAGAAAATCCATTCGGATTGTTCCAATTCCTTGTGCTTCTAATAACCTTGATAATTGAACATATGAAAACTTTGTTCCTGTATTACACCCTGTAAACCCATGAAAAATAATACATACAGGAAATTCTTTTTGTTGAGGAACATGAAAAAATCCTCGCATAATTCCTTTTTTCGTTGGTATTTCACAATATTGTTGCATAACTATACTCCTTTAATCTACACTAACTTCATATGAACTTTCATTTTCTATGGACATACCATATTCGTCAAACATGAAAGCATCTGCTATATGATTATCCTTATTATCAAAGCTCAAAGTGAGATAATCTTGATTTTTCTCAACAAAATAATTGTTTGGTTTTCCTTCGCTCACAGCCAAAGAAACTTCACTAATTTGATGAGACATATTTGTTGCAAAAACAAAATAAAGGCCATGTTTTTTATCTCTTATTTTAAGTGCAATTTGAAAACTATCAGATCTATAATAAAAACAATTGCGATACATATGATTAAAACTTTTTTCAAAAAGATAGAAATCATACCCTGTTTCTTCTTTTGCAACAATCATATAAACGAGTTGATTTCGTGTTGCATTGGCGTGTGTTGCAATAATATCTACCTGTTCAGGTGGAACACCTTTCAAATCAGCAATCGCTTCCCTTTGCCCTTGGGGCGTTTCTAAGTCGTAACCATTTTTCCCATGTACCATCAATCCAACCACAACAAGAATAATTGCTAGAGATAAACATAAGCCTACTTTTATCCATTTATTCTTCATAAACTTCTCCCAGTGCTATTTTTATCATTTGAGTATAAATGCGATATCCTTCTTCATTGATATGTAAACCATCAACAAAATACTTTTCAATAGGTTTTCCATCACAATCACAAAAAGCATCAAACACATCTATAAAATGAACATATTCATAATAAATCATTTTGCGATATTCTTGCATAATCATTTGAAGAGTCTCATTGCTGCGAAGACCTTGATGAGTTGCTTGATATCCATGTATATTTTCAAGACAAGGAATACATGAAACAAGATAAATCTTACAATGAGGTAGATTTTGATGAATAATTTCAATCATTTCTTTTACATTTAATGCAATTTGACGAGGACTCGCCATGACTGTATTTCCCAAATCATTTGTTCCAATCATCATGATCACTTGTGAAGGTTGATATTTTATAACACCTTCATCGATAAAATGAAGTAACATATCAGAAGTGATTCCAGCAACACCACAATTGTATTTATTTTGCATATGAGGAAACCATTGATTCAAATCACAATATTCAGTTATTGAATCCCCAAAGAAAACAGTTCCTTGAGGTTTATACATATATTGATTACGAATAATAGCCATCATTCTCTCCAATGTATAACCTCTTAACTGATAAATATCTGTATCATAAAGCATATTCTCACGCATATTTCCAACTCCTTATATAAAGATAACTTGAACACATAACATATAAACAATTGTTCCACCAAATATAGAAAGCAATGTATTTCTCTTGATAAGATGAAGGAGTATAACTGTTCCTACACCCAACATTTCACAAATTCCATGGTTCCCACTAAGTAAATCAACACTCTTTAAACAATAAACAACCAACATTGCCATAATCGCAAAAGGTAAAACATTTCCTAAATACTCAATAATAGGATTAGAATGATTTTTAAACAAAAGGAAAGGTAACAATCGTGTAAGCAAAGTCACGAATGCAATGACTCCAATCAACAACAAATCATGCATCTTGTTTTCCCTCCTTTTGATATAACATTACCAAACTCACTAAAATTCCAATCATAGATGGAATAATAAAAGATTCACTACCAAAAACAAGCAAACATAACAAACTGATTCCAAATCCTAAATATGTATAAATATGTTTTTCACTTGTCAAAAATTGTTCCACCACAATCACAACAAACAATGCTGTCATAGCAAAATCCAATCCAGTTATATTGATTGTCAGCATTGAACCAATAAATGAACCCATTAAGCTTCCTATCACCCAATAACATTGATCAAACAAAGAAATAAAAAATAAATAATATTTTTCACTACATCCTTCAGGAGTTTTTGAACCCACCAATAAGGAATAGGTTTCATCCGTTAAAGAAAAAATCATATATGGCTTTAATTTCCCCATATTATCAAATTTCTTAATCATAGATAAACCATAAACCAAATGTCTTGCATTAATCAATAATGTCATAATAGCGCCACTTATCAAACTCGCTCCTGATGTCAAAAGATTAATTGCTACAAACTGCATACTTCCTGCATATATCAATCCACTCATCAAAATCGCATATATAAAATGATATCCTTTGCTTTCAAGCAACATTCCAAAAGCAATTCCCAAAACAATATATCCCATCATGACTGGAATAGATGCTATAAAAGCTTCTTTCATAACTTTCTTAGACATGTTCAATCAATTCCTTTAACTCTTTTAAATTCTCAACAATATAATCACATTGATAAGTTTCAAATTCTTCTCTATTTCCATAACCATATAATACCCCAATGCAAGGAATATGATTTTGATGAGCCCCTATAATATCATGTTGACGATCCCCAACCATCAAACAATCTTTTACATCAAGATATTCTTGTTGAATACAATAAGAAATCACATCAGCCTTATTCTTTCTTGTCCCATCTAACTCGGCTCCATAGATTCCAGTGAAATAATGGTCTAAGTGAAAATGTTCTAAAATCTTTTTCGCAAACACCAATGGTTTACTTGTACATATATATAACTTTTTATGATTATCAATTAACGATTGTAAAAACTCTTCCATTCCTAAATACACTTCATTTTCATAAAGTCCAGTGACAGAAAAGTATTCACGATATTTATCAACTGCTTGCCAGCTTTCTTCTTCACTCATATGATAATATTCTCTAAACGAAACATCTAATGGTGGTCCAATAAATGCTTTTAATTGTTCTAGGTTTTCTACTTCAATTCCAAATGATTTTAAACTATAAGCTACAGATTTTGTAATTCCTAAAAATGGATCTGTAATTGTTCCATCTAAATCAAAGAGTATATTCTTCATGTTATCCCCTCCTTGTGTTTTGTTTATTATAGCATAATCTGATTTTAAACGAAATAATGAAAAAAGAGTCTTAACGACTCAATTTTGCAAACATATAAGCACCTACCAAAGCATTATGAATAGGTTCTATCAATTGACAATCAGACAATTGTGAACAAAAGGCTTGTTTAAAAATATCATTATGAAAAACGCCACCATAATAAGTCACACGTTTTTCATTATCAATATAAGGTAATAAACCCTTTACCAATTCTGATATATGTATCCCTGCTTGCTTTAATATATCTTGACATAATGGATGACCTTTTTCAGCAAAATCTCCACATATTTTAGCAAGTTTTGCAACCTCTGTTCTTTCATTGTTCATTTGATGAATAACTGTAATCATTTCATAAGGGTTCTTCAAACCAAAATCATTTATAATATATTCATAAATCTCATCTCTTAAATGGCGATGATCAGCTTGTTTACAAAATTCACTTAACAACTGTTTTCCAATCCAATAAGCCGAACCTTCATCTCCAAGTTGATATCCCCATCCACCACAACGATAAGTTTGCAACCCAACCTTTGCCATTGCGATTGAACCTGTTCCAGCAATGACAGCTATTCCATCTTGTCCATCAAGAGCTCCAATTAAGGCAATATGCATATCATTTGTTAAAACATAATGATAGTCTTTTAATTCTTTTTCAATATGTATTTCCAATTGATGACGAATATCTTGATCATTTCCATAACCTGCAATGCCAATACCTATCATCATATTATCAAAACATTCAGGATAATGATTTTGAATATTCTCAATACCTTGCTTAAGAATTTGTGCACAACCATCAAAGCCCACTTGAAGAAAATGACAAGTTGGATATTCCACTTGATAAAGACAGTTTCCACACTCATCAAATAATCCAAATGCACTCTTTGTGCCACCACCGTCAATTCCAATATAATACATTTACTTTACCTCATAAAATGTGAACTTTTGCCAAGGTTTTATATATGATAATAAAAATCTTTCTTCCTCAACAATATGTCCCACAACATTACTTTTTCCACTATTTTTCATCTTCGTCTTAGCAATTTGTAATTCTCCTGCATAATGCCCATATTCTGAACTTTCAATGACAATATCACCTGGATAAATATATTCAGGAGTATTAATAATCTTAAAATCATAACCTTTATATTTTACTCGACTTTGCGTAGAACGAATCATATTGTCATTATGATCTCCTCGATTAAAATGTAATTCTTCTAACACAATCTTTCTTTCGACTTCAGGAAGTCCTTCAATCAGCTGAACATTAAAAGTCACAAGATCTAAGCGTATATGAGAAATCTTATCAAGTTCTTCATCACTAGGATAACAATTAGAAATAATAATATCATCAATAATATCTAATGCTATCATATGTTTGATTTGAACATCTAATGGCAATTCTCGATGCATTTCTAATGTTGGTAATCCTTCCTTTGTTGGCCATGGCCCAAATGTTTCAGGATGATTTGCAGATACAAAAGCAGCAGTTGTTAAACCATATTTTTTAAAATTCTCTGTACATTTTATAAAATGTTCTAATGATAAACCACTATAACGATGTGGATAAAAGTTGTGACATCCTACCAACAAACTTCGATTAGGGCAATAGTCCATAATCGTATCAATATAATGTGTATCATTACTCATATTGATTTCGATTTTTAATCCTTGTGGATTAAAAGTCATTAATGATTCTTCATTTCCACTAAATCCAGCATCTAAACGAATCCCATCCGCTCCTATATCTTTAAAGAAAGTTAAATCCTGATAACTAATTCCTAATTTATCAAATACTCTTGGACTTACATCCACAAAAATTTCAAAGCCTTTTTCATGGGCATATTGATTAATTGTTGAAAAATCAGATTTGATTTTTTCTACACTTTCATTGACTGATAATAAGCATGAAAAGATTCGAGAAAAACCAGCAGCATGTGCTTTATCAATATATCTTTTCATTTCTTCAACATTTGATTTTTCTGCATATAAAGAGATTCCTAATTTTCTCATTTTTTATTTCTCCTTCTTTACAGGAAAAGCCCAGCAATTGCTAGGCTATCCATTTTTATTCTCCAATCACTTGACCTTGTTCTTCTTTTAATAAATTATTATCATAGATTTTAAAGAATGGGTAATAAATAACAATTGAAACAAGAATCAATAGAATATTTAATACAGCAGCTCGCCAATCTCCTCCAGTTGCAAGATAAGCTCCTACTGGGCCAGGTAATGTCCAAGGTGCCGTCATCACAACATGATTAACCAAATTCATTGAAGTTGCTATCCAAGCAATAATAGCACAAACCATAGGAACAATAATGAATGGAAGAATTAAAACAGGGTTTAAGACAATAGGTGTTCCAAAGATGATTGGTTCATTAATATTGAATAAACTTGGAACAAGTCCAGTCTTTCCTAAAGAACTTGCATATTTAGATTTTGCACGGAATGCCATAAGGATAGCAAGCCCAATTGTACATCCTGATCCTCCAATCCAAATAAACCATTGGAAGAAAGGTTCTGCAGCAATAGCAGTTGGTGCTTGATTTGCAGCAGCCATTGCTGTATTAGCATCAATTAATTGTAACCATAAAGGTCTTGCAAGTGATCCAATAATAGAAACACCATGAATACCAAATGACCAGAATCCTGTGATTAAGAAAACCAATAATAAAACACTTGGTAAACTATCTGCTGCTTTTACAAGTGGGGAAACAACAGTCGCAACAGCACCATGCCAATCAAATCCAGCAAAATATGTAACACATGCCATACCCACAATAACAATAATTGTAGGTGTTAATGCTTCAAATGAACGCGCAACAGCAGGTGGAACTTGTGGTGGCATTGTAATTTTAAATTTAGATTTTGAAGTCAAACGATAAATTTCTACAGCCAAACATGAAACGATGATAGAAACGAAAAGTCCTCCACCGCCTAAATTCGCCATAGGCATAATCCAACCAGATACACCAGCAGCTTCTGCTGCTTCTGCAGCGACATTAATAGGTGTAATTGTACATAAGAAAGCAATCATAGCTAAAATCCCACCAGTAAGTTTATCTAACTTGTATGATTCAGCTAAACTATACCCAATACCAAATGTCGCATAAACTGTCATAATAAACATTGTCATACGATAAGGTAACATGATTGTTGCAGCATTTCCATTTAAGAATTGGTAGATTTCCCAATCTTGAGGAAGAGGTGGCATTGCAATAATTAAGAAGAATGAACCTACAATAATTAATGGTAAAGTTGCAACAATACCATCACGAATGGCACGTAAATGTCTTTGTTGTGCTAACTTTTCCATAGGCCCAGATAATTTTTGATCAAAAAACATTGTTAATTTATCTATCATGAACTTATTCTCCTTTCTTTTTTACATATAAAGTCCAATATACAACCAGAAATAACTTATGATTCCAATTGCGATAAAAAATCCTAAATACATTTTCACAAAATTTTTATGAAAACCTTTATTTGTTTCTATAAAATAATGGCAATAACAAACTGCAAAACTAATGATTACAGCACTTCCTATCATTGTTGTGATTCTCGTATCAACTCCAAAAATTGCTAACATGTTTGGGAAGAATAAGCAAGAGAGAACTGCACTCATAACAATGATAAAAGCACTTTTATAACTAAATTTTGGAATTGGCGATGTATGCACTTCTTCCTTTTTAACTCTCTTTACTTTTTTATAGTTTGGTGTTACAACTTTTGTTGCCATCTCAAATCACTCCTTTGTTATTTTTTATACTGTCTTATGACTTTTGCAACATTGTTTTGATATTTTAATAATAAATCTCGACATGATTCAAAATCCAATCCGGTTTTTTCCATAAGAATTGCACATTTCACATCATAGTCATTTGTCTCTAATAATTCTTTTGCTTCATTTTTTGAAAGTTCTGTACAACTTTCAACAATTCCGATTGCCCGTTCCTTTAATTTTTCATTAGTTGGTTGAACATCAATCATCAAATTACCATAGACCTTACCAAGTTTGATCATGAGCGAAGTAGACAACATATTAAGAACCATTTTCTGAGCAGTTCCAGCTTTCATTCGTGTTGAACCAGTTATAACTTCAGGTCCTACTTTTACCTCAATTGGGAACTTAGCAAACTTTGAAATCAAACCATTTTCTACACAACAGATTGATAATGTTGTCGCACCAACTTGATTGGCATATTCAAGACCACTTTTCACATAAGGCGTACGTCCAGAAGCAGCCAACCCACAAACAACATCATGCTTAGATAACTGTATAGCTTCTAGATCTTTTCTTGCTAATTCTACTGAATCTTCAGCTCCCTCAATTGCATTGACCAATGCCTCTGTCCCTCCAGCAATAATACCTTGTACTAATGTTGGTGAAACACCATAGGTTGGTGGACATTCTGAAGCATCCAAAACTCCTAAACGTCCCGAAGTTCCTGCACCTATATAGATAAGTCTTCCACCACATGATATTTTTTCATAGATTGCATCCACTGCTTTTGAAATAGCAGCAAGTTCATTTTCTACAGCTAATGCAACTTTTTGATCTTCTTGATTAATTGTTTTTAAAATATCAAAAGTTTCCATTTCATCTATATGTAATGTATTCATATTCTGTTGTTCTGTCATCAGCAAACTTAAATCCTTTGGCATTCACTTCCCCCTCCTTTCAACATTATTCTACATTATTTGAAATATTATTTCAATATAAATTGTAATTTTTTGTTAAAATTATTTCATTTATTTTTACTAATTAAAGAAATATTCTTTCTAATATGCATATTTTTTTGATATTTTTAGATAATTTATGACTTAATCATTGAAATTTTATTTCAATAATTATACAATATTTATAAAAAGGAGGTACTTTTATGTACGGTATTGGTATTATGTCAGGAACATCATTGGATGGTATAGATACTGTTCTTGTTGAAATTCATGGATATGGCCAAAATACAAAATTAAATGTAATTGCATACAATGAATTTCCTCTCCAAGAAGAACTTGTAGAGAAAATAAAAAAAGCATGTTCATTAGAACATTCTCACAGTGATCTTATTTGTAGTTTAAATTTTGAATTAGGCTATACTTTCGTAGAAGCAGTTAAAGCATTGCTTCAAAAAGCAAACTTCCCACTAGATAAAATAGACTATATTGCTAGTCATGGACAAACTATTTTTCATATTCCCGAAGAAAAAGATGGACTTCATCGTTCTACTTTGCAAATTGGAGAGGCTGCAATTTTGGCTTATGAACTTCAGACAACTGTTATCTCAAATTTTAGAGTAATGGATATGGCAGCCGGTGGACAAGGTGCTCCACTTGTTCCCTATAGCGAATATATTCTTTATAGTCAACCTCATAAAAATATTGTTCTTCAGAATATTGGTGGTATTGGAAATTTAACATTTTTGAACGGTTCTTTAAATATTGATGATATATTTGCATTTGATACTGGGCCTGGGAATATGATGATTAACGAGGCTTGTCATATTCTTTATGGTCTTCCTTATGATGATTTGGGTAAAATCGCCAAAAAAGGAGAAGTTATTGATGAATTGCTAGAAGAATTAATGAATCATCCCTATATGCAAAAACAAGCCCCTAAATCAACAGGTCGTGAAGACTTTGGAGAATTTTTTGTTAAAGATATTTTAAAGAGATATAGCCAACATAAAAAAGAAGATATTATTACAACTTTTACAATGTTCACTGCTAAGAGTATATCATTCCATTATCAGAGAGATATTCTTACAAAATATTCTATTGATGAAGTTTTAATTGGTGGTGGAGGAAGCCATAATAATACCCTTATCCAATTTATTAAAGATGAATTATCTCCAATCCCCGTTTATACACAAGATGAAAAAGGTTATTCAAGTGACGCAAAAGAAGCGATTGCATTTGCAATATTAGGAAATGAAACATTGAATCGTCATTATTCTAATGTAAAATCATCTACTGGTGCTTCTCAATATGTTATTTTAGGACAAATCACACCAAAGCCATTATGAGAATGGCTTTTTTTATGCAAAAATACAGAAGTCCATATTTTACTTCTGTATTTCATCAATTATTTTTCTTGTATTGATAATGCGTTTATGTGTTTCCTCTTTATCATGTCTTGCTATAGCATAATATAATAAATCAACAACAATCAAAGATGATAGCCTCGATGATGTTGCTCCAATTCTTAACTCTTTTTCTTCAATTGGAATTGTAATGACCATATCCACCAATTTTCCTAAATCATTATATGCAGATTGTGTAATCGCTACAGATTTCAAGCCCATTTCTTTTACCCACTTTGCAGCCGTTACCATTTCTTTTGTTTTTCCACTATAACTAACAAAGAAAGCCAAATCATCTGGTTGCATATTAGGAACAGCTGTCAATTGAAGATGTGTATCAGCATAATAAGTCGATGTTTTTCCAATTCTCAATAACTTATGTTGAAAATCTTCACAGACTGTACCAGATCCACCAATTCCATACAAATATATATTACGACTTAAGATAATCTCTTGAGCAACTCTTTCAATAACTTTTGGATCAATCAATCCATAAGTTTTTTCTATTGTTTGAAGATTTGATTGATATGCTTTTTTCAATAATGATTCAATACTTTCATTAGGATCCAATAAATTATCAAACTCCATGGATTCATTAGATAAATCTTTAGCCAATTCTATTTTTAATTGTGAAAATCCTGAAAAACCAACTTTTTTTGAAAAACGAATGATTGCAGCCGGTGATGTCAGTGTCTTTTCAGCTAATGTTTGTGTTGACGCATTCACAACATCAGACTTATGTTCTAATATAAAATTAGCAATTTCCACTTCTGTATCTGTTAATATTGGCCTTGCTTCATTAATTCTAATAATACAACTCACTCTATCACTTCCTCATATATTTTAGTATATCATGTTCTATTTAAAAAAAAACCTTTTTCAAACATTTTCATTTTTTCTTGCATGACAAAAAAAGAACCGAACGAATTCGATTCTCTTTTATACTGCATATTTTAAAGGGAGTTTTTATGAATTTTTTATTCTTCACAACTTTAATATATCCTGTCAATATGAACCATGTATGAACAAGATTTGTAATTATTGTGAACTTAGCTGAATTCCCTTCTTTTTCAAGTTCAATAAACATTCTTGTAAATACTTATCATCATGCTCTGGATAAATAGGCGAATGAACAATAGTCTCTTCACATGTAAAACAAGACGTATCATATCCTATTCTTTGTCCTCGATAACTTGGATCTTTCCAAGCCATATCCACATGATACCCTCTTTTTTCCATCTCACAAATAACCAATCGATGATACGCATACAAATAATAGTATGGATGTTTGAATACATAGTCAACAACACTATGTTTCTTATCCCAACTTAGTCCCCTTAACGCACATATTTCACGATGCTGCCCTAACAATTGGAAACGTGGAAGCAAAGGTATTAAATCTTCATGCCATAATCTCATCTTTCTCACCTTAACAAGGTTTCCCTAATTTTTCTCTTTTTATGCAAAATGAAAGAGATGCTTTGGGGAAACATCTCTTTCTTAGGGATATATGATAGATTTGAGGGGAATCAATACTATCGTATTTGTCTTTCGACATCTATTAATATAACTTACAATTATGTCTTGATTATGAACTTTTAAAATTTTTTTGGTTTATTTAAAATTTCATGACAATGACGACAACGTGGTTCATAGTGATCAACAGCTCCTACCAAAACAATTGGATCTTCAAAAGAAGCTGGTTTTCCATCAACCAATCTTTGCGTGCGTGTTGCTGGAGCACCACATTTTGCACAAACAGCAGTTAATTTTGTCACAAACTCAGCACGTGTTAATAATTCAGGTAAAACCCCAAATGGTTCACCTCTAAAATCTTTATCCAAACCAGCAACCATAACACGTAATCCCTTATCCGCTAAATATTCACACACATCAACGATGTCTTTATCAAAGAATTGAACTTCATCAATTGCAACAACATCCGTATCAGGTTTTATGTATCTCAGAATCTCTTTTGAATCTTTAACAACAATACATGGAACCCTTGTTCCTGCATGAGATACAATTTCAGTTTCAGAATAACGATTATCAACCTTTGGTTTAAAAACTATGATATTCTTTTTTGCAAAGGACAAAACATTAATACGTCTAATTAATTCTTCTGTCTTTCCCGCAAACATACATCCACAAATAACTTCAAGCCATCCTTCGCGATATTGATTATACATTTTCACTCAACCTCCACAAATAGGTATTATACTATAAATCGACACTGTTTTGTACATATTTCATTCACATTTCTCTATTATAATAACAACAGGTGATAAATTATGAAATGGTTAAGAAATTTTATGTATGGAAGATATGGTGTAGATAGTTTTGGAAACTTTTTATTTGTTTCTTATTTGATATTAGCGGTTGCTTCTTTTGTCTATCCACCACTTATTTTTCTTTGTTATGCACTGATTATTTATAGTTTGTTTAGAATGTTTTCTAAACAACATTATAAACGTAGTGCTGAAAATCAATGGTTTTTACAAAAAACTGCAGGAATTAGAAAATTCTTTAATCGTCAAAAAAACAAATGGAAATATCGAAAAACTCATAAATATTTAAAATGTCCACATTGTCATCAATATTTAAGAGTGCCTAAAGGGAAAGGTGAGATTACAGTGACATGTCCATCTTGCCATCAACAATTTGATCAAAGAACATAAAAAAGCGACATCAAGTGATGTCGTTTTTATGTTCTAATATCTTTTACACCTTCCATTGGATTGATTTGCTGATCACTTCTTGCTGGATTGGCGAACTTACTATATTGTTTTAAGAAAACCAGACGAATATCAGCAAGGGCACCATTACGGTGTTTTGCAATAATAATATCAGTTGCTCCTTGTGTTTCTGCTTCTTTCTTTGGATCTTGATAATCCTCACGATGAATGAAAGAAACAATATCCGCATCCTGTTCAATAGCTCCTGATTCACGTAAGTCAGAAAGAACAGGTCTTTTATTATCACGTTTTTCAACCGAACGTGATAACTGACTTAGCGCAATAACTGGAACCTTCAATTCTCTGGCAATCATTTTTAATTGTCTTGAAATATCTGATACTTCCTGTTGACGTGATTCACGACTATTGGCTGGTCCAGAAATCAACTGTAAGTAGTCAATAATAATCATTTTTAAACCATGTTCACGTTGTAAACGACGACATTTAGCTGCAATTTCTCCAACTCTAATTCCTGGTGTATCATCTATATAGAGATTACATTTAGAAACTTTATCCGCCGCAGCATAATAACGTTCATTGCTTTCCTTAAGAATTGAACCAGAACGTAAGCCTTCTGCTTTTAGACTTCCAGCTGAACAGATAATACGTTGAATTAATTGTTCAGCAGGCATTTCTAGTGAAAAAACTGCAACTGCTTCATCTGACTTATAAGAAACATTATATGCCACATTCAAAGCAAATGCTGTTTTCCCAACTGAAGGACGAGCCGCTAAAATAATAAGATCTCCCTTTTGAAAACCAGAAGTCAATTTATCAAGATCATAATATCCTGTTTTTACTCCTGAGATTTGGCCATCAGATTTTTGTAACAAAACCAAACGATCTGTTACATTTTGAATAACTGACTTTACATCTTTAAATTCCCCAGCATTACGATCTCTTGTTACATTTAGGAAATTCTTTTCTGCTTCACCAATAAAATCATTGATATTGTCAACTTCACCATAAGCATTTTCAATAATCTGCGTTGATTGCTGAATCAATTTTCTTAATAAAGATTTTTCTTGTAAAATCTTTAAATAATATTGACTATGTGCAGTTGTGGGAACAGATTCACTTAATTGAAGTAAATATTCTACCCCTCCAACTTTATCTAATTGTTTCTTATCAACCAAATAGGAAGTTAATGTTGTCACATCAACTGGATTATTTTGGCTATCAATCATTTGCATAGCCTCAAATAATAGACGATGGCTATCAAGATAAAAATCTTCTACTGAAGCTAAACTTAAAATTTCATTACAGGCATCTTTAGAAATCAGCATTGATCCTAATAATGATCTTTCTGCTTCTATATCATGTGGATACTCTCTTGCCATCCTTTTTCCCTCCTATTTTTCTTGTAAGTGTACTTTAATTGTTGCTATAACATCTTTATACAATTCAATATCTAACTTTGTATAACCTAAAGCTTGAATTGGTCTTGCATTGATAAACTTTCTTTTATCAATCTTAATACCATGAGTTTTTAACAATTCTTCAGCAATATTCTTTGTTGAAACACTTCCAAATGTTTTCCCATCTTTTCCTGAAGACAAATAGAATTCTAAAGTTAAGTTTTCTAATTGTGCCTTTAATTCTTCAGCTTTCTTTTTGTTTTCTAAATCTTGTAAACGTTCTTGTTCCTTATTTTGAGCAACAATTTCCTTTCCATGTGCAGTTGCCAAAACAGCCAATTTGTTTTTAATTAAAAAGTTTTGACCATACCCATCAGCAACATTCACAATTTCTCCTTTTTTCCCTACTTTTTTAACATCTTGAGTTAAAATAACTTTCATTACGCTTCACCTCTATCTTCTAAATATTCCTTAATTTTTTCTTCTAAAAGTCCTCGGACTTCTTCAATACTTTGATTTTCAAACTGAGCCGCAGCCATACTAAAATGACCACCCCCACCTAAATTTTCCATAATAATTTGAACATTAATATCTTTGGCACTTCTCGCACTAATTGCAACCATGGTCTTAGAGACTCTTCCAATTGTAAAAGATGCTTTTATACCACTAACCTCCAACAATGAATTACTTGCTCGAGAAAGCATTGCACGTGAATATTCTTCATCCTCTTTTCCACACGCTACTAAGATATAAGGATTATATTGATATGCACTTTGAGTAATTGATAGCTTTTGCAAAGTTTCTTCATAAGAATCCTCTAAAAATTCATAAGCTTGTGTCACATTTGCTTGTAACTCTTTTAAATAGGCTGCTGATTGGAAGGTACGTACACCAACTCTTTGTTTAAAGTTATTCGTATCTACCAGCATACCAGCATACATCACAGTTGCATCAAGTTCATTCATATTCAAATCAACATTTTGATAATCACAAAGTTCAACAACCAATTCAACTGTACTTGAAGCTGCTGGTTCAAGATATGTCAAAACAGGTGCATCAATAAATTCTTCTCCACGACGATGATGATCAATAATCACTTTATTTCTTATACGTTCTAATAAGGCATTTGATATAGCCAAACTTGGTTTATGATTATCTACAACAATCAACAAAGTATTTTTATTAACATATTCCATTGCTTCTGTATATGAAATAATCAAACCTTTATAACGTTCATCACCTTTAATCATATTAGCAACTTCTTTGGTTTTCTTTTCAATTGATTCAAAATCAACAATAATATTTGTCTTCTTGCCATAAGCTTTCGCAATTTTAGCAACCCCAAGAGAGGCACCAAAAGAATCCAAATCAGAATTCTTATGTCCCATGACAAGTACATGACTAGCATTTTTCATAAGTCCTGCCAACGATTGTGCAATAACTCTTGCTCTTACTTTACTGCTCTTTTCAAAAGTATCACTATTTCCACCAAAGAACTTCACATTATCATCACCAGATTTAACAGCCACTTGGTCTCCACCACGTGAATAAGTTAAATTCAAAGCTGATGATGCCATATCATCTAATTCTCTTAAAACTCTGGAATCTCTACCAATTCCAATACTTAATGTCATCACTTCATCTAACTCTCTAGACATTTCTTTAAATGTATCCAATATAGCAAACTTATTTTCAACTTGTTTCTTATAAATTCTTTCATTAAAGAAAGCTAGATAACCACCAGATTTAAACCTTCTAATAATAATCCCATTAGAATAAGCCCAATCAACAATAATTTGTCTAGATTTTGATTGTATTAAAGCCATCTTTGGTTCATCAGCATTTTCTAATGTTTCTTCATAGTTATCAATAGTTATATAGGCCATACAAACTTGTTGATCAAGATAATCTTGTTGCAAAGATAAAAATTGCGTAACATCCTTTAAATAGATTAATTTTGTTTCTTTACTATTGTAAGCCTCAAATTTCTTACCTTTTATATCAATAACTTTAATATCTTCATCTTCAAACAAAGAAGCCAATTGAGGTTGCCATTCCAACAACTTCACACCAACAATATTAATATTCATTTCTTTAAACAAGTCACTTGTCCAAACAACATTTCTTGTTTCATCATACTGAATTAAACCAATACCTCCAAATATAAAAGCATTTTTAGCATCAATATTTAATGCATCAGAAACACTCATACTATTTGTATCAATCAAATATGTTAAATAAGCTAACACAATAAACAAAACAATATTTTTGATCAAGGCATAAATTGCAAAAGCAAACAATAAAGAATTGTTAACCAATAGATACAAACCAAACAATAATGCACATTCCCCAACAAGCAATGTCACAATAACATTTCTCATTTGTACAATTCTTCTTGTCATTTTCATCCCTCCTTAATCATTACTACGTCTATTATACAATATATTTTCTCTTAAATCACTAAATATATCAATGATTCCAACAACCACATAAAGAGTATTAACAAAAGGTATCAAAAGTCCTATAAAAACCAAAAGCATAAATAATGGTTTTTTCAAAACAATCAATAGCCAAGCTAAAAATGCCAATCCCTCTAATGCAAATACCATTGTACACAAACTTTGAATATATGTGAAATAAATATGATAAAAATTTGTAAAATGAATAACTGCATATGAGCCAAACATTCCAATTGCTAAAAGAATCCCTGTTTTTTTACTTAAATGCATTGCAGCAATATGAAAACTTCCAGGAAACTCAACTTTCAAACGATGCAAGACAACTTGACACAACATCACTATAACATACATTTCCATTGCTGACATCACAATCAAAATCATAGGAATAAAAGATAAAAATGCTTCTAAAGATATAGTATTTGTTATTGAGGGAACAAACTCAACCATCATTTGATACGTTTCTGTCATTTCACTCATCAGATTCATATCTAACAATCCCGCAAAGACTTCATATAATAAAATATTATTTAAAAATGTAGCCACAAATGTTCCAAATAAAATTGTTTCTTTTTTTGCATGACGACGTAATGCTTCCCCAATGAAAAGTCCAGCCAAACATGATGATATTGATGAAATCACAAAGAAAGGCAATCCTACCATCGCAATGACAAACATTGAGACAATACAAACAATGATATTATCTTTAAGTGTATAAGTGTAACCATACCAAACAAGTGGTATTACCATAACATAACAAATAAAAATATCAAACATACTTCCAGTATATGTATTCAACAATGACAAAACTCCAAATATAGCAGCGAGCATTGCTCCTTGAACCATCTTTTTTGTATCTGTTCTACCCATAATATTCGTCCTTTCAAAATATATAAAGTATAGCATATTATAGCACAATTTCTAAAAATTGATATATTGATTTTTGTCGCTCAACTCAATTCATTTATACAATGCTCTATAATAATTATCCCCTCAATAAAAAACTTCACTATGAAATAACTTTATGTTATTTCCAACCTCATAATAAGTGTTTTAACTTTGACTAGAAATAATAATAAATAAAAAATTCTCAGCAAAAATCATTTTTGGGGATTTATGATAAGAATTTTTGTTATATAGATAATATTTATATTTTAAAAAAGTGGTCCAAAATCTCTTAATTCTATCTGATTTAAATTTTTTGGGTCTTTTAAAAAAATTTTTTTATTCCCTTGAAATGGCATTAAAATTAAAAAACATATACAAAAAATAACAACTCTTTTTTTCATAAAATTATGTCCTTTCTTTAAAAAAATTTTATTATATTATATACTTATATAAACAAACCATTATTTTGGGAGGATCTCATGTTCAATAAAAAGAAAGCTTTAGATTACATACTAGAAGTTGCCACATATAAATCAATTTCACAATCTCAATTAATAGAAGGAATCTATGATTATTCACATTTTAACAAAATGTGCAATGGCAAAGAAAATATAAATATAGAAGTCATATTTGCTTGTGCTGACAAACTAAACATTGACTACAATGCCCTTTTTTCTTATGCTAATGATGACATTGATAAAAGTTTGGAAGCATATAAAACTGAATTTAAAAAGCTTACATATATGCAAAATTATAAAGAAATAGAAAACATGTATAACCAGCTTTCTGCCATCGAAACTTCTCACATTTTAATGCAACAATTTATAAAAGTTATTCAAGCAATTGTAACTTATAAAACTTATCATCAACCACAAACCTCACTTTCATTATTATACGAAGCTTTAAAATATACATGTCATACATATGACTTTGATCATCTACAATGTAAATCATTATCTGAATTTGAAATCAAAATTATAAATGACATTGCTGTATTTCATTATATTCTAGGTGATACTGATCAATCTTTTCATATTTTCAAGCAACTTATCAATCAACTTAATACATTAGATATATATCCAGATTCGCTTATTACCGCAACCTATAATCTTAGTCTTTTTCTTATGAATTCAAATATATATGAATTATCAGAATACTACACAAACTATGGTATTCATCTTTGTCTAAAAAAATCTCACTTTTTAACTTTGTGTCTATTTTATTATAACAGAGCTTTTCTTTATTACGTAAAAGGTGACATTCACAATTTTGAAGAATATTTAAACAAATCTTTTTTATTAGCTCAAATTTAAAATCGTACACATCAATTTTATGATGCATTGAAGCAGGATGTAGACAAAATGTCTATTGATGGATATTATCTCAAAAAATATGAAACTTTATGCAGATAGGTCAATGATTTTATCAAATCTTCCCATCATATCTTTTGATAAATGATGACTTATATAGATAAGTGTAATATTTGAATTCTTTAAAAGATAATCTTCTATAGAAAGCATTGTTTGAAAATCAACTCCACTAGTAACCTCATCAATCAAATAAATATCTTTATTTGCTAGAATTGCCCTTGCAAGGGCAATTCTTTGTTTTTGACCACCCGATAAATTTTTCCCATTTTCTAAAATAGGCTTATATAAATCTTTAATATCACTAATAAAATCCGATAATAAACATTTTTCAATAACTTCTTTCAATTTTATCTTATCAATATCTCTTCCTAATGTCAGATTATCATGAATAGTTGTATCAAATATATATGAATCTTGAGTTATATATGCAATATGTTCTTTGATACTTGTTGTATCAATACTTTTAACATTCACTCCATCAATATAATATGCCCCATCATAATTTGTTAATTCTCTTGCTAATATTTTCAATATTGTACTTTTACCAGTTCCACTATTTCCTATCAAAGCATATTTCCCATTCTTTTTAAATTCTAGATTTAAATCATTGATCACTTTACTGGCACCATTATATGAATAAGAGATTCCTTCAAGTCTTATTGAATCGTTGAAGGTAACTAATTTCTTTTCTTTTATTTCTTGTTTCATTATTTGATATTTATATAATAAACTTTCTGTCGATTTCATTTTGGTTTTTAAAGTCGAGATACTTGTCAATGAGTTATAAAATTTACCTGTTAAATTTCCAACAGACAAAATTGTTCCTGGTGATATTTTTTGCATACCAATAAGAACAATACACAATAAATTATTTATAACCTGTGCTATTATATTTACCCAATTGATAAGTGCATAACTAAAAGAAACAGTATTCATATATTCTTGACGCTTTACTTCTACTTCTTTTGACTCTTTATTCATTCTTTTATAAAACTGATCTTCACATTGAAAATTACTCCAAATTTGAAATCCACCTAAAATATTTTTTATCTTTTGTGTAAAATATTCTTGTCCTTTAGAAAAAACGATGAGTTTATCTTGTATGCTTTTTTCAAAAAATCTTGGAAAAATAGAGACTAAAATTAACATAATAGCAGAAGTCCCTGCTAACCAAAAATTTATATATAAGATTGTCAAAAAAGATAATAATCCCACAACAATGTTCTCATATAAAACAAAAGTATTCTGTAAATATCCCTCATTAATCTGATTAATATCATTTGTAAACCACGATACATAAACTCCTGTATCATTTTGAAAATATTTTTCATCACTATAAGAATTTATGACATTCGTTATATGACATCTTAATTGTTGAATTGTTTTTAACGTTAATTGATTTTGGATTCTTTCTTTTATCCATCCAAAGAATAAGCATAATGTCCAACACAAAAAATTTAAAAAGAGTACAATAATTGATTGTTTCAGTTTTAACGCAATCATATAATTCATCATTGGTATTAACAATAACGAAGCCATTATCCCAAAAAATTGTGAAACTATCATTATACTCATCCATTTAAAAAAATCCCTAGAATGAGAAAAAACATTTATCTTTCCACTATATTCCATACTTTTTAATCCCCTAACACTTTCTTTTTAAATTAGAATCAACTCATATAAGTCAGTTCCCATTAAATATAAATTTATCTTTTGAATAACTTTTTTATTATTTTGCATTTGGTATTTTTATTATATTTCATTACTGCCCAAAGTAAATGGCTATTTCGCCATAGTTAAATAATCTTTTAATGATAGTTTAAAGAATCTTCATTACATAAAAAACGATACTATTTTATCCCCCCTCTTAAAAAATATTCTATTTTACTAAGTTAAATTAGCCAAAGATTTAAATACTCAATTATTCATCAGTATATGATTAAATTAAACCACCTCGTTTAATCCAAACCAATAATGCTAAAGCGTTCCAAAGAACGCTTTTTAGAATATATTCCATATTGAATATTTAATTGCATCGATAATGCTTTCACTTCAATTAATTAATTTTAATACTGTTACTTCTTGGTGGATTATTTGATTTATTTACAATTAAAAGTATTTCTAATAATACTCCTATCTGCAGAGTAAAGAAAAAACCCTTGAATTCATCAAGGGTTCTAAGTATTAATTATTCACCAACATATGGTAATAATGCCATTTGTCTAGCACGTTTGATAGCAGCAGCTAATTGTCTTTGATATTTAGCGCTTGTACCAGTAACACGTCTAGGAATGATTTTACCATTTGCAGATACAAATCTTTTTAATAATTCAACATCTTTATAATCGATGTAATCAATTTTGTTTTTTGTAAAATAGCAAACTTTCTTTCTACCCATTCTTTGTCTTTTGAATGCCATAAGTCTTTTCCTCCTTAAAATTGAATATCGTCTTCCATAATATCAAATGAATTAAATGAATTATCAAAATCTTTTTCAAGATCAACTGTCTTCATTTCTTCACTTCCACCATTATAGAAGTTATCTTGTGCGACTTGAGGTTGTTGTTGCTGTGCTCTTTCTCTTGCAGCTTTTGTTTCCAAGAACTGAACGCTATCACACATCACTTCTACAACATATACCTTTTGCCCTTGAGCGTTATCATAACTACGAGAACGTAGTCTTCCTTCAACACCTACTAATGATCCTTTTGAACAATACTTTTCAACATTTTCAGCACCTTTGTTCCAGATAACACAGTTGATATAATCAGCTTGTTGTCCATCTGCTGAATTATAGTTACGGTTAAGCGCTAATGTAAAGCTTGTTACAGCAGCACCACTGTTTGTTCTTCTTAATTCAGGATCCCTTGTCATTCTTCCAACAAGTACGACACGATTAATCATCTATTACACCTTCTTAATCTCTTCTAAGAGTTAAATGACGTAATACGTTTGCATTGATACGTGATAAACGTTCGAATTCTGCGATGTTTGCAGGAGTAGTTGTTGTATCTACGACAACATAATATCCTTTAGTGTAGTCTTTGATTTCGTAAGCTAAATCACGTAATCCCCATTCGTTAACATTATCTACAGTTCCTTCAGTGTTTGTTAATACTTTCTTGAAGTTTTCGATAAGTGCATTTCTTGCATCATCTTCAACGTCTGGTTTTACAATAAACATAATTTCATATTTGTTCATCTTTTTACCTCCTCCTATGGTCTAATGGTTTGTACCTATTGATACAAACAGGCAGTAAATATTTTTACATGCTCAAAGATTATAGCATACTCATTTTCAAAATACAATGAATTTATCAATAAATTTTATATTTTTAATCTTCAAAAATATTGTGATTTTAACATTCTTTTCTTTCGACAATTATAAGTCTTTTTTAACAATTTCATATCCATTTTCTTTCATTATCAATAAAACATAAGTTAAAGGTAAGGAAAATCTTTTTCGTCCACAACTCCCTGGATTGATATATTGTACATTCCCCTCTCTATAACAAGCATACTGATGAGAATGACCATAAATATAAAAATCCACATCCTGATGTTTTCCCTTTTGATGAATGAGATAAAAACGATAACCACTTATTTCAAAAAAACATTCTTCTGGTAAATCTAATTGATCATTATTTCCTTTAACAACGATCACTTTTGTTATGGTTTGTAATTGTTCTAAGATTTCTTGTTTCACTATATCTCCTGCGTGGATAATATAATCGCAAGTTTTTAATTCCTCAATAACTTCATGTCTTAAGACATTATGAGTATCAGAAATAATTGCTATTTTGATCATATGTAGGCTCCTTTTCTATTTTATTAAGTATTTATTAAAAACTTCTTTTTATTTTTTTAATACATTTTCATAATTTTATGGCATAATAGTAAATACAAATGGGGTGGAATAATGAAAAAGAAAAAAAGATTAAAAAATTGGGTTATTTTTACAATACTTCTTACTTTTATCATAACAGGAGCAGCTTTTGGATACTATCATTTTATTTATAGTCAAAATAATATTGTAGAATATAACGTTGATGGTTTATCTATTCAACATCAATTTTTAACTGTCAATCCATATTCAAGAAGTGGTAAAAAACTAGGAAGGATCAAAGGTATTGTTGTACATTATACTGCTAATCCTGGTTCAACTGCAAAAAATAATCGTAATTATTTTGAAAGTTTAAAAGATAAACATACAACCTCTGTTTCTAGTCACTTTATTATTGGTCTCAAAGGAGAAATTATTCAGTGCATTCCACTTAATGAAATTGCCTATGCTTCCAACAATCGCAACAAGGATACAATTTCTATTGAATGTTGTCATCCAGACAAAAGTGGTCAATTTAACGCATTAACTTATCAATCTTTACAAAAACTAGTTTCTTCATTAATGGATACATATCACCTTGATAAAGAAGAGGTCATTCGTCATTATGATGTGACAGGAAAAATTTGTCCAAAATATTTTGTTGATCACCCAGATGCTTGGAAAAAGTTTTTAAATTCATTAGAAAAATAAAAATGGAATGATAAATTCACTCCATTTTTTCACATCCACTTATTTCTCGACACCAATAATTGGCGAAATAAGTTTTATGTCGGCTCCTATACATCTTAACAGAATATATAAAATTGTCAAACATTATTGATATGGATGGTCTTTGATAAGATTATCCATTTCTTTTTTTCCTTCATCCTTTAACAAAGATTCATAGGCAAACAAACTATAACCTTTAAAACCATACTCATATAAGATTTGAACCTGCTTAGATAAATTAGATGAAGATTCTCTCCAGCCTTTATCCATATTTAGTTTTTCTCCTGATTGATACAAGGCAAGACCTGCGTATAACATAATTGAACGTTGTTTTTTTAAACCAGCAAATGTTTTGATTCGATTTGTAAACATACTGGTTTTACCATCACTTCCATATTGGTCACTCCAATAAATTTGTGGCATTAAATAATCAATATACCCTTCTTCTTTTAGCCATGTATCTACATCAGCCCCTTCATTGATACAATTTTCATAATTCCCTTGTGGACTGATTCCAAAAACCACATTTGGTTTTATGGCTTTAATACTTTGATACACATCACTTATCAACATATTCACATAATCCATTCTTTGATTTTGTGTTGTTCCAGTATGTGTTCCTTCAACATAAAAATAATCATCAAAATGAATCCCATCAATATCATAATTCTCAACTATTTCTTTCACTCCTGCAACAACATAATCTCTCACATCTTGACTTGCAGGATTTAAAATATATTTATAAGTTGCATAAGCAATCGTCTGTTTTGTATCTTCTAGCCATGAACTCTTTGAGGAATTTGTTAAAAACTGTTGATAAGTCTTTTGATTTAAAGAAATACGATAAGGATTGACCCATGCTTCTATAGATAATCCTTTTTGATGAGCAATATCAATCATTTCCAATAACGGATCAAAAGATAAAGAACTTCTTTGTGTAATAATCTGTGAAATAGGAAAGATTTTTGATTGATATAATGCATCTGCAAATGGTCTCACTTGTACAATAATGGTATTATTTTTATATTTTTCAACAACATTTAAAGCCTCTTTAAAATCGTCTCTAAAATCTTTCTTTGAAACATAAGAAAATTTTGCTAAATCAGAATATGAAAACCAAACTGCTCGTTTATCAAAAGATGACAAAGAACATGTTGGTCTAGGAAAAAAGAAATAAACAATTAAACTTATACATATCAAAATAGTAATGACGACAAAACTATGTCTTTTTTTCTTCACAACATCACCCCTTTAATCATATTCAATCATTATCTTTTAAGTCCTCAGGTGTTGTTATTTTTTTATTTTCATAGTCCCCCACAATAACAAAAACAGATTCATCACTATACTTTTCAACCATTTGTGCATCATCAGTTGCTTGATATTCATCCAGCATTGCTTTTGTATAAGCATCTAAAATAACATCTTTATCAAACGCTTGTGGTGTTTGTGCTTGCATCAATTCAGAACGGACTAATGTTTCTACAACCTTTCCATGAACAACCTTTTTCACTGTATCCTTACATGGAACCATCAACAAACAGGCTTTATGAATATTCAAACATTCCAACAAAGCATCTATATGTTCTTGTTTTACAAATGGTCTGGCTCCATCATGAATCAAGACCTTATCATATTTTACTTTTTGAAGTCCTTCATATACACTATCTTGACGCTCTTTTCCACCATTCACAAATTCAATTCTTGAATCATGTGAAAGTTCTTCAAATTGCTTTCTTTCAAAAGCTTGTGTCACAACAATAATCTGTCCACATTTCCCATCTTCAATAAAGTGTTGCAAAGTCATTTCATAAACTGTTTTCCCATGAAATTGAAAAAGCATTTTATTATAATCTAATCCTGTTCTTGTTCCTTTTCCAGCACACAAAATAATGACACTATACATAATTTATCACCTTTCTTTTCCCCATTATAACAAGAAAAGCTTTCTCTGTCGAAAGCTTTCCTATAGATTCATTTGTTTTTTATAGTTAAAATAATTCATGGTTCCACAGATAATCAAAGGTCCACATAAACCACTTAACATCAAAAGAATCATATCAACAGATATATGAAAATGAATATATAAAGATATAAAAATATTGACCATATAAAATAATGCTAGTCCTACAATCAAACTATACAATATAAAAACCTCTTTTTTAATAATCTTAATCAAATCATTATGTTCATAACCAATTCTTTGCAAAGTTAAAAACAACTTTTGACGTTCAATCATTTCTGTAGAAAAACGAAACATAATAGTGAGTGATAATAAACAATTCATTGCAACAAAACTCACATATATTAAGATTTGATACATTGCATTGCCCAACCCTATAATCAACAATCCCAACAAAAGAATAGCTCCTACTATCAAAAAAATAATCTGATTTTCCATAAAAATCATATCTCTTCTCAAAAATCCAAGATAAGTGATTTTATGATGGTGATGAATATGTTTCTTTATCAAATCATCCATACTTGGAATAAACAATTTATGAAAACACTGTTTTAATCCTATCATTCCAATAATAGAAAACAACAAGAAAGAAGATGCTTCTTTTCCATAAATATACATAAAGATAATAGGAACAATAAATAAAACAAGCCCTATTCCTTTTTTCATATTGACTCCTAGATGAAATGGAAGTAAAGATTTATGGGACTTTTGCATGCGATCCCCTTGAATCAACATCACAATTGAACTGCGATAAGCATATCCAATATTTAAAATCGTACACCAAAAAATCTCAAAAATCAGCATAATCACTGTTACCAAAAAACCTTCACTCACAAATTCAATACTCACAGGTGTTAAAAATGAAATAAACCATAAAACAAAAATGGATAAAGCACCTGCAACTGGTAAAGCCATTAAAAACAAAATAAATGTCTGTGACAATAAATAAATCGTTAATTGAATAAAACTTGATCCACATACCAATCTCACAGCCAAATCCTTAGCTTTCTTCTTAACATAAAAATCATTGGCAAAAAAGACTGCAATCAAACATACCGTTATGACAAGCACACTTAAATAAGCAACCAAATCATTTTTCCCTTCAATAAATTTCATCCCAATCATTGGTGAACAAGCAATTTGAAAAAAGACGAACATAAACAATGTTGTCACAACAAATGTTAACCAATAAAATAATGATTTTTGAAAATCATCAAATAAAGAACGTACAGCTGACTTTATCATTTTTGAAATAGCCTCCTAGATTCAGCTGAATTTAATTCAACAATCTTTTGAAAATAATCATCTTGACTCATATCATGACGTTCTAATATATCCTCAATATTGCCATCTTTAATATAAACCAATCGTGATGAATAAGAAGCTATTAAAGGATCATGAGAAACCATAATAATGGTTACATCTTTTTCTTCATTAAGTTTCTTTAACAACATTAATAATTCATGAGAATTTTCACTATCTAGATTTCCTGTAGGTTCATCAGCAATTATGATTTGAGGATTGGCAATTAACGCTCTGCATATGGCAGCTCTTTGTCTTTGTCCTCCTGAACATTGATATGGGTATTTGTTTAAAAGTGTCTCAATATTAAAAATGTTTGCCATTTTGTTGACTCTCTCTTGAATATCTTGACGATTTAATTTTGCTAATGATAATGGCATTGCAATATTTTCAAAAAGTGTATGGGTGTCTAAAAGATTAAATTCTTGAAAAACAAAACCTAAATTCTGATAACGAAATTGACCTATTTCATGAGATGACATTGTCCTGACATCAATTCCTTTTATCCTCACACTTCCTTGAGTTGGCATATCAATTGTCGAAATATTATTAATAAAAGTTGATTTTCCACTGCCACTTGGTCCCATAATACAAATAAATTCACCAGGTTTGACTGCAAAATCAATACCATGTAAAGCCTCAAATTCATTTTCTGAGTGTAATCCATAAACTTTTGTTAAATTCTTTGCTTGTAGTATATATTCATCCATATTTCAACCATCCTTTATGTATAACTTTATCATATTTTAAAACTAGGATAAATAGAAAAACTGAATGATGTATAAGAAGTTATCCACCATTCAGTTTCTTTATCTGTTTTTAGAGACAATATATTTTTTCATCTTTGTTATTAAACCTCTAGCCCCTTGGCTTTGATCATAATCATCTAAGATATCTTTAATCATATCTGGAGTTAATGTTATGGGAGAGTTTTTGATTAATATCTTCTGTAAATCTTTTTTCTTCAACATGTGATAAGGAATAATTTCATCAATTCGATTCATAAATTCCTGAGAAAAAGATTCTTTTAAACTTTCTTTGGAAAAGTCTTGTTTTTTAAATCCTAAACTTGCTTGGTGTGATGATGAGAGATTGGATGTCATAATAATTAAAGTATCTTTAAAAGTGATCTTATGATGATGGTTGTCCTTTAATATTCCTTCATCAAAGACTTGTAGGAATAAATGCATAACTTGAGGATGAGCTTTTTCAATCTCATCTAATAACAAAACACTATTAGGATGTAAAATAATCTCATGCAGTAAAGAAGAATGATCATCATAACCTATATATCCTGGAGGTGAACCAATAATTTTAGAAACACTACTTGGTTCACTATATTCAGACATATCTAGTTTAATAAAATGACGATTTAATAACTTGGCTAAAACCTTTGCAGTTTGGGTTTTTCCAATTCCACTATGACCAACCAACAAATAAATACCACTTGGTTTTTGAGGATGAGGATATTGCGATAAAGATTCTAAAGATTCAATCATAGTTGCAATTGCTTGATCTTGTCCTATAATTTCTTCCTTCATTTGTTTGATTAAATGCTGATAAGAAAATGTATCTAAAATATTCATTCCTGTTATTTCTTCAATGACTTTTTCAATATCATGTTTTTCTAGTTCATGTTTTTCTAAAAATACAGCTTTAACACAAGCCAAATCTAAAACATCTAATGCTTTATCAGGAAATACTCTTTGAATAAGATATTGATCACAAAGGTCAATCACATCTTGAAGTCTTTCTTCTGGGATATGAATATGATGATAATCCTCGTACTGTGTCTTTAATCCTTTTAAAATATCAAAGGTCTCTTCTATTGTATTTTCATTGAGTTTAATAACAGCAAACCGTCTATTCATAGCTTGATCTTTTTCAAAATATTTATAATATTCTTCAATTGTTGTTGCGCCAATAATTGTTAAATCCTTTCTTGCTAGATATGGTTTTAAAATATTTGATGCATCAATGGCACCTTCTGCTCCACCAGCACCAATTAAATTATGAATTTCATCAATAAACAATATTGCATCTTTTGCTTGAATAACCTTATCAATAATCTTCTTAAACTTTTCTTCAAACTCGCCACGATACTTTGTCCCAGCAACAATACTTGATAAACTCAACTCATAAATAACTTTATTTTTCAAAGCAGTTGGAACTTCATGACTATTGATTTTTAAAGCCAATTTTTCAACCAAAGCTGTCTTTCCTACACCAGCTTTTCCTATCAACAAAGCATTATTCTTTTCTTTTTTACAAAGCGTTAAAAAAAGTTGTTCCAATTCTTTATCTCTACCAATCATTAATCTTTCTTGTTTTTTTACAAGGTTGTTGAAATTGGTTAATTCATGTATTAAATCCAATTCATGAAGCAGAGATTTTTCTTCACTTAATTCTTTTTTAACATCATCAAAAGGAACATGATATTTATTTAATAATTCAACGGCTACACTTTCTTTTTGCATCAACAATGCAATAGAAAGTGTATTCAAAGAAACTTTTGCTTCTTTTTTAGCTTCACTCATACTCATTGCATCTTCTAAAATCTTTTTGACAACTTCGCTATATTCCATATAAAAAGGTTGAATATCTTTTTCTCCAAACAACCTTACAATATCTTCATATATCATTTCATCATCAACATGATATGCCTTTAATATTTTAGAAAAAGGACTATCCTTCATTTTCAATAGAGACAAAAGAAGATGTTCACTTCCAACACTGCTATGTCCTAAATCAAAGGCAATACTCTCGGCAATCACAATTGCTTTTTGCGCTTTTTCATGAAATTGTGTGAGCATATTACACCTCTTTTCCTTTCTATCATATGAACTCTATTTGAAATTATTAACGAATTCCTTCTATTTAATCAATTAATTCATTAGTATTATTTACCAATTTTTATTGAACTCCTATTTTTAGGATTTGAAATCATTTTTTAGAAATCATTGTTCTATTATTTATGAGATAATTATACATGAAGGAGGATGATATATATGTTTCTTAAGAAAGGATTGTTTCAATCTTAATCTCTTTATTTGTATTTAATAAACAAAAAGGAGGTTATGAATTGAATCAAAGAGTATGGATTTATTGTCGTGTATTGTTTCAAAGTCATAAAGAACTATTAGATTTCCAATCTGTTCGATTAACAGAATTTGCAAGAAAAAGACAGATGAAAATTATTGGTTGTACAAAAGAAATTGATACAGGTCAAAATTTTCAAAGATATTCTATTACACAATTATTACCTTATATCAAAACAAAAAGAATTGATATGATTCTTATTGAAAATAAGGTGAATCTGTTTTCTGATGATAATCTTTTTTATGAGTTTTCACTTTTATGTGATTATTATCATGTCAAGATTATAGAAACAAAATCTTCCTAAAACAAAAAGTCACAACCGTGACTTTTTTATTGTTTAACAGTATCTTTTAATTGTCCATATACAACATAACGATCATCTGTCCCATTATAACATGTACTTAACATAATCAATGGGTCTTGTTTTTCTTTTGGCTCTTCAAAAAGAGATGCATGTTTTTTAACATCATTGATATATTTTTCATAATCAATCCCCTTTTGATAAAGATCACTATGAGCACTAATAATCATTGAAGCAAAAACTTGATAGACTTGAATGGTTCCATTTGGTAAATAGATATATACGAGTGAATGATTTTTAAAAAAATCTTTTTCAACATAATATCTTAAATCATGGAAACGTGACCCATTTTTCATATTATGACCATAAATAATAGTATTATCATCTTGAAAATCAGGATTATTAATTTCATCAATGAATACAGACCCAGCCTTGTTACTCTTTTTATAAAAGTCTGTATGAAGATAAGAATCATTATTCTTTCCTTTTAAAATAGGTTCATCTATCTTTGTATCAGGAATATATAACCACCCTATAATATCTTGATTTGTTTTCTTTAGTTCATCAAAATTAACAATCCGATGTAAAGGATCATTGTCTTCTTCAGGTTCAGCCACATATTCTTGAATGATTTCATTCGTCTGTTTATCAATCATATAATAATCGTAGAATATCTTCCCTAACTGAAATGCTGAATAGATAAAAACACAAACACAAATAAATAGAATAACTTTTCTTATTTTTTCTTTCATTAGACGTTAAACTTGAAGAACATGATGTCACCATCTTGTCCTACATATTGTTTTCCTTCCTGACGAATTTTACCAGCTTCTCTTAATGCATGTTCACTTCCAAGTTCCATAAGATCATCATAGCTATATGTTTCAGCTTTAATAAATCCTTTTTGGAAATCAGTATGAATAATTCCTGCCATTTCAGGTGCTAACATTCCCTTTTTAAATGTCCATGCACGCACTTCATCAGCACCAACAGTAAAGAAAGTATTGAGACCAAGTAAAGCATAAGCTTCTTTGATTAATTTATCTAATCCACTTTCATCAATACCTAAATCTTGTAAAAACATTTCTTTATCTTCTTTATCTAATCCAACAAGCTCACTTTCAATTTTTGCACAAATAGGAACAACATCACAGTTTTCTTTTGCTGCATATTCTTTTAATTGTACATAAAATGGATTACTATCAGGGTTTTCTAAATCTTCTTCTCCAAGATTGGCAACATAGATTAAAGGTTTCATTGTTAGTAATGTATATTGTCTTACAATTTCTTGATCTTCTTTAGAAAATTCTAATGTACGTGCAGGTTTTCCTGCTTCTAAAACTTCTTTTAATGGTTCTAAAACAGCCATTTCAGCTTTAGATTCTTTATCACCAGATTTTGCTTTCTTTTCAATCTTGCCAATTCTTTTTTCTACTGTTTCTAAATCTGCAAAAATCAATTCTAAATTAATTGTTTCCACATCTCTAATTGGATCAACATCCCCATCAACATGAGTAATGTCTTTATCTCTAAAACAACGAACAACTTCACAAATCGCATCTGTTTCACGAATGTTTGCTAAAAACTTATTTCCTAAACCTTCACCACGAGATGCACCTTTTACAAGTCCTGCAATATCTGTAAATTCAAATGTTGTTGGAATTGTTTTCTTTGGATTAAAAATCTTTGTTAATTCATCCAAACGATGATCTGGAACTTCTACTACTCCTACATTGGGATCAATTGTCGCAAATGGATAGTTTGCAGCTTCCACCTGTGCATTTGTAATTGCATTAAATAATGTTGATTTTCCAACGTTTGGTAATCCGACTATACCGGCTGTTAATGCCATAAATTATCACTCCTTAACTTCCTATACATTTTATCTAAAAACACGCTAAAATACAAGTGATTTCTATTTGTCTTCAATTGTCGTTTTGAGTATAATAGAGAAGAAAGGGTGATAGAATGGAAAAATTTTATATTCATATGTTATCATGGATAAGAAAAAGGCCTTGGTTAGAGAAAATAATCGTTACTTTAACAAAATATTTTCCATATATTACTTTTTGTATTTATCCTTGTGTTCTTATTTATTTATTTTTTATAAACAGTCCATTATTATGGGATACTTTTTGGCGCCCTTTAGCTGCCTTTTTGTTGGTGAGTGTAATTAGAAAGATAATCAATCGTCCTCGTCCATATGAAAGTATGCCTATCACGCCTTTAGTTGGACACAAAACTGGTGAATCATTTCCGAGTCGTCATACAGTGAGTAGTATGATTATTGCTTTGGTTTGTTTTCCTGTGAATGTGTATTTAGGTATATTTGCATTGACTGTGGCTATCATTTTAAGTGGTTGTCGTATTCTTGCAGGTGTCCATTTTGTAAGTGATGTTGTTGTTTCTGTGATTATTGCTTTGTTTTTTTATTTTATTTAATTCAATTTTTTTAATTATTTTGTTGACAAAGAGATTTTTTATATTATACTGTACTTAAAATATTTTAAGTATCATCAAAGGAGGTGTACTATGCTCAGTCAAGAATTTCAATCTGTTTACAATATCTTCAAGATGAACTTTTATGCTTCAATGTGTGCCAATTCGAAAGAATTAACAATGCAAGAAGCATTCAGTTTAGATATTATTTATATGTTGAATCATCCAACTATTCTTGAATATGCGAAATATATGGGGATTTCTCAACCCAATGCAACATATAAAATCAATCAAATGATTGATAAAGGATATTTGGTTAAAGAAGTTTGCCAAGAAGATAAAAGAGCTTATCGCTTAAAAGTCACACAGAAATTTTTGGATTGTTATCGTGATAATGATCGATACATTGAAAAGACCCTTGGTGATATTGAAAATATGTTTAGTTTAGAAGAAGTTCAATTACTCGAAAAAATGTTAAAAACAATTCAAGAACACATGACACAAGGAGAATAAAATGATTAGAATTATTACTGATTCCACTTCTGATATTGATTTGGAATATGCCAAAGAATTAAATATTCATATTGTTCCATTAAAAGTTATTATTGATGGAAAAGAATACAAAGATCGTGTTGATTTACAACCAAAACAATTTTATGAATTACTTGCACAAAGTACAGTTTTACCAACAACATCACAACCTTCACCTCAAGATTTTTTAGAATATTTTGAGGATGCTAAAAAACATGGGGATAGCGTTATTGTTATGACTTTATCTAGTACGATTAGTGGTACATATCAAAGTGCAAATATTGCTAAGGATTTAGCTGAATATGATGATATTTATGTCATTGATAGTTATAGTACAACTCAATCTTTAAGATTATTAACTTTAAAAGCAATTCGTCTAAGAGAAGAAGGTAAAAATGCAAAAGAAATCTTTGAAATCCTTGAAGAATATAAACTGCGTATTCGTATTATTGCTTTTGTTGATACTTTAGAATATCTTTATAAAGGTGGTCGTTTATCTAAAACAGCTGCTACTGCTGGGACTTTATTAAAATTTAAACCTATTATTGGTTTAAAAGAAGGAAGATTAGAAATGTTTGCAAAAGCTAGAGGAACCACAAAAGCAACTGCTAAGATTATTGAATTAATTCATGAAGATGGAGAAATTGATCTTAATGAACCTATTTGTATTGGCTATACTGGTGAAGATGATGGTTTAGATAAATTTGAACAAACGTTACGTGACGAATTTGGTTTTGGTGATGTTTTACATGGTTGTGTTGGTCCAGTTATCGGAACTCATGCCGGTCCAGGTGCAAGATTAATTGCATATACAAAAAAATAGACTTGTCTCAAAAAGGATTATTGAATCCTTTTTTTCATTTTTTTAAAATAACACTATTTTATTAATGATTTTGATATGATAGTAAACGAGGTGGTTAACTTATGTTAGATATTTTAATTAAAGCGTTGGGATTTATTCTCATTATTGTGATTGGATTTTTATTAAAATCAAAGGGAATATGTAAAAGAGAACATGGTCAATTTTTATCAACAATCATTATGAATATAACTTTACCTTGTGCACTTTTATCTTCAATTAACAATTTAGAAATTACCCCTATTTTATTAATAACTTTAATGATTGGTTTTCTTGGAAATGTCATTACAAATATTGCTGGATATATTATCACTCCTCATGAAAAGCCAATTGATCGTGCACTGACAATGATTAATACATCTGGATATAATATTGGAACTTTTACCCTTCCCTTTGTTCAATCCTTTTTTCCCGCAAGTGCCATTGCCTATGTTTGTCTTTTTGATACAGGAAATGCTTTGATGTGTTTAGGTGGAACGTTTACAGCTGCAAGCACTGTTGTTTCTTCTGATGAAAAGCCTAGCTTTCAAAGTATCATTAAAAAATTGTTTTCTTCTATTCCTTTTTGTACATATATTGTTTTATTCTTTTTGTCTTTATTTCATATTGCTATTCCAAAACAAATTTTAAGTGTTACAAGTATTGCAGGAAATGCTAATGCATTTTTAGCGATGTTAATGATTGGAATTTTATTAGAAGTGAAACTTGATTTTTCTCAAATCAAAACAATCAAGAAAATTATTTTCACACGTCATTCTCTTTCTTTTCTTTTATCTATCATTGTTTATTTTCTACTTCCTTTAGATATTGTTGTTAGAAAAATGATTGTCTTATGTTTATTTGCTCCTGTGTCATCTGTCGCTCCAGTATTTTCCTCAAAGCTAGGAAGTTCTTCACCTGTTCCAGCTGCAGTGAACTCTATAAGTATTATTATAAGTATTGTTGCTTTAACATCTCTTATTTTACTATTTGCATAATTCAATAAAAACACAAATCATTGTTTTCTGATTTGTGTTTTTATTTGTTATTTATTTTGTTGACATTTCATATGTCTAATATGCCATTCTTTTAATATTTTATCTAGTGTTTCATTGAATTGTTGTTTTTCTTTTATGGTTAGCATATCAAACATATCTTCATCATTTGATTTTTTATGTTTTATTTTTTCTTTTCCTAATGCTGTTAAACAAATAATTGATTTTCTTTTGTCGTTTATATCTTTATATCTTTGAATCAATTGTTTTTGTTCTAGTTTAGATAAAATCTCACTCATTGAGCCTGCTTCAATACCGAGAATTTCTTGAAGTTGTTTTTGAGAAATAGATTCGTATTGTAATAAAATATCTAATATATTTTCTTGTCCTCTTTTTTTACCTGTCTTATGTGTAAGAATATGTCCGCATTTAATAAGTTTACTTGTTAAATCATTTAATTGATTAGATTCATCTTGGAAATTCTTTTTATCCATTTGTAACCTCCACAACAAATGTTTTCATTTCTCTTTTTATTAAATACATAGTAATTATAAAAGCAATGAAATCCGCAATTGGTACGGCTACAAAAACACCATATAATCCAAATGCAAATGAAAGAACAAGAATTAAAGGTATTAACAACAAACATTGTCTTAATAAATTTAAGAAACTAGATTGTTTTACCATACCAATAGCTTGAAAAAAGTTAGCACACATTGTTTGACATCCTACTAATGGCAAACAAATAAACCAAATTCTAAGAGCTGTACTTCCTAAATCTATAATAGCTGCTTCATGGTTAAACATAGAAATAATAATAGCAGGGAAAAATTGAATGGCTATAAAACCAATGACTGAAATAATCGTTGATCCTATAACAGTATACTTTAATGTTTCTTTAACACGATCAAAACGTTTAGCACCAAAATTATAACTAATAATAGGTTGTTGCCCTTGTGTTAATCCTGTTAATGGCATTAACATCAATGTCTGAACACTTGTAATAATTCCGACTGTTGATATGGCTGTATCTCCGCCATATAATCCTAATGTTCCATTAATCACAATATTCAATAAACTTGTTGACATTTGCATCAAAAACGCTGGTAATCCAGTCTTCATAATCATAAACGTAAAATGTTTTTTTAATTTCATATGTTCAAATCGACATTGAATCAATCCTCTTTTACCAAATAAGAATGATAATTGCCAAACCATACTCAAGAATTGTCCACCAATTGTTGCAAGTGCAGCACCTTCCATTCCCATATGAAATTGAACAATGAGAATATAATCAAACAAAATATTAAATCCTGCTCCTAACAATTGTGATACCATTGCATTTCGAGCATTCCCTTGAGCCCTTGAAAAGTTATTTCCACACATTGCAACACATTGAAAAACAGCTCCATACAATATAATACTTAAATAAGCTCTTGCATGTGGTAAAACTTGTTCACTAGCGCCTAAAAAAGTCAACATTGGATCCATAAATATATTCCCAAAAATCATAAATATCAATCCAAATACAACTGTAATCATTAACGAATTGCCCTGATAGAACTTCGCATCATCGTCTTGTTTAGCTCCTAAAGCAATAGAAAAACGAGTTGCTCCACCTACCCCTGCCATTAAACTCAATGCCATCAATATCAAAGTTACAGGATAAGAAATTGTAATTCCTGCCAATCCCACTGAACCTAAATGGGGTGCATTCCCTATAAACATTCTATCCACAATATTGTATATTGCATTGACAATCATACCAATCATTGCTGGTACTGATAATTCAACCAACAGTGGTAATATTTGACTATCCTCCATTTTATCTTTATTCATATCATCATCTCCTTAGGTACCTAATAATTATAATATCCCTCTTTTGTATTGTCAAGGTACCTTAGTATTTTATTGACAAAAAAATCCAAGATTTTACTCTTAGATTTCTTTATCAAAATAACTATTCAATTTTTAAGACAATATATCCAAAACATCTTTTTCATT
>UPXV01000003.1 GCA_900538465.1 uncultured Erysipelotrichaceae bacterium | reverse complement strand
TATGCCTTATTTTAGATATAAACAATTTCCCTTATATATTTTTATTTTCAGATTATCAACTCCCAATGCTTATTATAACACACAATTTGCAGATTTCGATATATTAATTAAAATTCCTATACTCATTAATGTAATTGTTAAACTGGTTCCTCCATAAGACATCAAAGGCAATGTGACACCTGTTACGGGAAACAACCCTACCACAACACCCAAATTAATCAAAGTTTGAACACCAATCATCGCAACAATCCCAATCATCAATAAGCTTCCAAAAACATCCTTCACATTCTTACTGACTTGTAAAATGGTTTTAAACAACCATAAATAAAGCCCAATTAAAATCACTCCACCCAAAAAGCCAAACTCTTCTGCGACAATCGCAAAAATAAAATCAGTTTGAGGTTCTGGTAAATAAAAATGCTTTTGAATACTTTTATCAAATCCAACACCTAATAGTCCTCCCGGTCCTATTGCATACAAAGCTTGAATAGCTTGAAACCCACTGCCCAAAGGATCTTGAAAAGGATCAAGAAAAGATAAAATTCTTTCCATTCGATATGGTGCCGATAATATCATCAAAACAATCCCTACAACTCCCAAAACACCTAAGAAAACAAAATAAATAAAAGGAAATGGTGAAACAATAATCATCACAACAATACTACACGCCATAACAACCCCACTACCAAAATCCGGTTGTAACATAATCAATAAAAAGCCCAGTCCCATAACCATTAATAATTTCAAACTATAACGCAATTTTCTCATTTGATAATAATGCTTCTCAATATAAACAGCCGCAAAGATAATCATTCCAATCTTAAATAATTCACTTGGCTGCAAGGCAAAGACACCAAAATTAAACCAACTTCGACTTCCCCCTCGAACAACTCCCAAACCTGGAATCAAAACCAAAATCAATAGTAAAAAACATACCAAAATAATTGGTTTATAATATTTTTTATAAAGATGATAATCAATTTTTGATGTCACAAACATCGCAACAATCCCAATACAAGCAAAAATCGCTTGTCGTTTAATATAATATAAAGAGTCATCATATTTATAAAGTGCCCAAATATGAGAAGAACTATAGACACAAATCAATCCAAAAACAACAATAATCAATGTCAGTATAACAATTCTTTTTGTTTTCATGGCTCATCCTCCATCATTTGAATATATGATGAATAAGTCAAAAAAAGAAGATGCTTTCACATCTTCTTAATCTTTTAACATTGATAAACTTGAATAATAAGTCACCATCATATAACCACCATATATAAAAACTATAAAGACAACTGTCGCCATAATAGATGGTAATAAATTTTGTTTCCCAAATGTTGAAATAATATGAGTACAAAATTGAATTCCAAAAATTGAATGAAGAATTGCAACCGTGAGTGGAGCAATAAAGAATAATGCAATTTGTTTAAACAATGCTCCTTTAATCATTTTTTCATCAGCACCAATTTTTCTAAGCATTGTATAGCGTTCTTTGTTATCAGCACTTTCACTTAATTCCTTTAATGCCAAAATTGCAGCACTTGAAATCAAGAAGACAATTCCAATATAAATACCAATGAAAATCACCATAGCACCAATTCCTATCCCGGCTTCATAAATAGAGATACGTGTTATTGCATCAAGTTGGGTATTTTTGCTATAAGGATGTTGACCAAGTGCAATAATTTTATCTTCAATCATTTGACATCCTTCTTTATCATTGGCTTTATAATTTGCAATCATAATATTTTGTGCACGGAGACTTTCATTGACTGCTTGATCTGGAACCAAGATAATTCCAGAGTTACTTTCATTAGAAGAAGGAATCACAAAACCTTCTTGGCACGTTTGATATTTAGGAAGATATGTTTGATTAAGCAAATGAATTGGTGTATTGATCTTTAAAGCCTCATTTCTTAAAGCAATCATATTTTCAAAATTTGCAATAATCATATATTGATGATCAGAGAGTTGATATTGTTTTTGACCATATCTTTTCGCAATCTGATTATAATCACTTATACGCATAATGGTTTCAGCTGTATCTGTTTTTAAAAATGTATATCTTTGTTTGATTGATGGTAAAGATTTTCCTAAACTATTACCTAATGTTAAATCGTTTGTTGCATATATATTGGTTGAATAGACATCTTTAAAATATTCATCAATAGAAAAATCTAATTGATGGAAAGTCTCAGCAATACTTATATGTGAATCAGCGATTTCACCTTGAGTATATTGTTTTCCATTCGCATTTTGACCTGATAAATCCCAATTCTTTTCAAGATAAATATCCACCGGTGTGAATTCTTGCATATTTGCCGTCACAGCATTTTTTAAAGCTATACCACTTGATAAAACACAGATTGTTGTAAATAACATCAAACAAATCAAACTCATAGAAAAAACTGTTGTATTCATTTGTGAACTCAATTGTCTGACAACAAAACTATTTAAACCTTTAAAATAATGTTTTTTTTGAAACATCATTATTTTCAAAAGAAAACCTGACAATGACCAAAACAAAAGATACGTACCAATAATTCCTAAAGCAATTGGAACAAAGATTTTATCAGCACTGTCTAATTGATTGACTCCCATAGTGACCCAATAATAAGCATAACCTAACATTGCTATAGATAAAAGAAAAATCAATGTACAAAGCCAAGTGTTTTTCGTTTTGATTTGTTCATTTTTACGTTTAGACAACAACAAATCAATCAATTGTTGACGTCCAATTGAAAACGTATTAAAAATCATCACAATGACATAAATAACCCCAAAATAAAGAATCGTCTTAAGCGTTGCTGAAGTTGAGAAAACAAATTCAAAACGTGTCATATCCGCTTCAAACATATTGGCAACAAAGATACTCATCACTTGCGATAAAGCAATTCCAATCAACAAACCAAAAGCCAATGAAACCAAACCAATCAAAAAGGTTTCACATAATAAAATCCATGAAATTTGACGTTTTCCCATTCCTAATGTCATATAAATTCCAAATTCTTTATGACGTCTTTTCATCAGAAAACGACTTGCATAAATAATCAAGAAACCTAAGATAAAAGATACCAAGACACTCACACCTGATAAAAAATTCACCATCAATTTAATAATTTCACGGGTAGATGATGAAACATTCATCATGACACTTTGACTTTCAATAGAATTAAATAAATAGAAAATCGCAACACCTAATACTAACGTAAAGAAATAAATTGTATAATCTTTTAAACTACGTTTGATGTTTCTTAAAGAAAGTTTCAATAACATTTTATTGTCCTCCTAGTAATGTCACAACATCAATAATATCATCAAAAAATTCTTTACGTTTTTTATCTCCTCTTAACAATTCATTAAAGATTTTTCCATCTTTTATAAAAACAACACGTGATGCATAACTGGCACTAAAAGCATCATGAGTAACCATCATAATCGTTGCTTCTAATTGTTCATTTAATTGTCGTAAACTTGAAAGTAACATTTGCGATGACTGAGAATCCAATGCGCCAGTAGGTTCATCAGCTAAGATCAATTGTGGATTGGTAATTAAAGCTCGAGCTGAAGCCACTCTTTGTTTTTGTCCACCTGACATTTGATAAGGAAATTTGTTTAAAACATCTTCAATATTTAATGCTTGGGCAATTTCTTGAACTCGCTTTTCAATTGTTTTGGCAGGGGCTTTTTGAATAGAGAGTGCTAAAGCAATATTTTCAAAAGCTGTTAAAGTATCTAATAAGTTAAAGTCTTGAAAGATAAATCCTAATTCTTCCCTACGGAAACGATTCAAATGATTTCCTTTTAATTTGGTAATATCCGTTTTCCCAACAAAAATATGTCCAGCAGTCACTTTATCAATGGTTGATATACAATTGAGTAAAGTTGTTTTTCCACTACCACTTGCTCCCATAATAGCAACAAATTCACCTTTATTGACATTCAATGAAAAATGACTTAAGGCTTTTGTTAAGTTTGACTTATTTCCATAATATTTATCAATATTTTCAATTCTTAAAATAGGTTCCATATAACCTTCCTCCTTTGTCATATTCATTATGTCTTATTTTTATATGCTTTACCATCGATGTATCTAACATAGCCTTACAGTTTTGTCACATTATTGAACAACTTGATAATAGTCATTTTTATAAAAAATAATATTAACTCGTGTATACACTCCAGATTGTGATTCTATAGTGATATCATGTCCTAAACAATCACATAGCTTACGACATATATAAAGTCCCATACCCGTCGACTTTTTATGTTTGCGCCCATTTTCACCTGTGAAAGATTTTTCAAAAACACGTGGCAAATCCGAAGCACATATGCCTATCCCATTATCATAGATAGATAAAACAATAGCATCTTGACTTTCATGCGCTGAAATCTCAATATAAGAATGAGCTGTATTTTTACTATACTGGAAACTATTATTAAGAATTTGATTCACCATAAATTCTAACCATTTAGAATCAGTAACAACTTCATAATCTAAATCCTTTAATTGAATTTTTAATTGATGACAAATAAAATAATCTTTATTTTTCACAATAACATTTTTTATTATTTGCGATAAAAGATTGTTTTTAACAAGATAATCTTTTTGAGCACTTTGACTTCGTACATAATAAAGAATTTGATCAACTTGATTTTCAAGTTTACGAATCTGTTCTAAAATTGGTAATGAGACATCACTTCTATGATTATGAACAGTTAAGGTTAAGTGGGATAAAGGAATCTTCACTTCATGAATCCACATCTCTACATAATCTTTGAAATCTTCAATATTCATAGACAAATCATTGATTCTTTCTAACATTGATTTATTAATTTCATATAATGATTGATAAAGAATTTTCCCTTCTAAAAAAGAAGGTTCTTTGATCAATTCACAAATTAAATATTTTTCTTCTAAGAGCTGTAATTGAGACAAATAATGATGATAGAATTGCTTTTTCCTTTGATAATCAAAGATCTCTATAAAACCAATAAAAACCAAATCAATGCTCATTATCAAAACAACCAAAGATTCATTGACATCAAAAGCCAATAACATCAACAAAGTCATGATTATCATCATGATATAAGCTAAAAACACAAAAGCTTTATCTTGCAAATAATTTTTCACTGTCATACCAAAATATACCCCAATCCTTTCCTTGTCTCAATCACATCACCATAACCAACACTTCTTAACTTTTGACGCAAACGACTTACATTTACACTCAAAGTATTATCATCAACAAACTCTTCACTATCCCATAAATCCATCATAATATCTTCACGCGAGGCAATTTGTCCTTGATGAATCATTAAGTATTTTAAAATTAACATCTCATTTTTGGTAAGAATCATCGTTTCCTCATGACATTTCAAAACGCCACGATCGGGAATCAAAATTAAATCATGATAAGTATAATGATTCATTTGAGGATGAACCCGTCTTAAAACAGCCTCAATCCTTAACAACAACAAAGTTGGATTATAAGGTTTACAAATATAATCATCAGCACCATAACTCATACTTAACACTTCATCAGCCTCATTATTATGACTAGTCACCATAATAATTGGAATTTGTGTCTCTTTTCTCAATTCCTTTAACAACAATTCCCCATTCATAAATGGAATAGTAATATCCAATAAAATCAAATCGGGAGCAAGATGCAATATTTCATTTTTTGCATGTTCAAAGTCTTTCAAAATCACACCCTCATATCCCGCATTATCTAACAATAATTTTAATTCTTGACATAAATCCTGATCATCTTCAACAATTACTATCTTCATCTTTATCACTCCTACCTTTATTATACATGATTTGAAATGTTTTTGACCTTACAAAATTGTAAGCAAAAAGAAGATGCTTTCACATCTTCTTAAAATTCATTGACAATTGTTTTAAAGACTCTTCCTCTTTCTTCATAACCACTAAATTCATCATACGAACTTGTTGAAGGTGATAATAAAACAATATCTCCATCTTTGGCAATTTCTTTTGCTTTTAAAATTGCATCTTTCATATGTTGTTCAATATATGTTTGAGGACAATGCATCTCTTTAGCAAATCTTTCTTTCGCTGCCCCAAAACATATCAATGCTTGAATTTGATCTTGATATGTTGACATCTCAGTTAAATCCAAGCCCTTTTCATGACCACCCATCAATAAAATAACGGGTTTGTCAAAAGCTTTTAAAGCAATGATTGCCGCATCCGTATTGGTTGCTTTTGAATCATTGTAGTATTTGACACCTTGATATTCTCTCACAAATTCAATACGATGTTCAACTCCCATAAAATGAGCCAATGTTTCATGAATACATGTTTTATCAACATTTGATAATGCACAAGCCATAATCGCAATCATCATATTTTGAATATTGTGACGTCCCACAATTTTAATTTCATCTAAATCAATGATATGTTCATTTTGAAAATAAATTGCAGAATCTTTAATCATACAATCAGCATCACTTTCTAATGAAAAAGTGATACGTTTGGCTTTCATTGGATATTTCTTTAGATAGTCTTGTAAAATAGGATCATCTTTGTTTTCTAAGAAATAATCATTTTCATCCTGATTCATATAGATACGCATTTTAGAAGCATAATATTCATCAAGTGAATCCATATAGTCCAAATGATCCGGTGTTAAATTGATAACAGTAGAAATATGAGGATGGAATTTTTCAATATCTAACAATTGGAAATTAGACATTTCTAAAACAACATCATAATCACTTTCATGAATCAAATCTTTTTCAAGAACCCACTTTGATAGTGGTGTTCCCACATTCCCAGCTAAACAAACACGACGTGAAGCATTTTTTAAAATTTCATCAATCAATGTCACCGTAGTTGTTTTTCCATTTGTTCCAGTAATAGCAATATAATTTTGTGGACAAGACACTTGATATGCCAATTCAATATCAGTATAAACAGGTATTCCACGTTCTTTTAAACGTAAGATAAATGGTTTATGATAATTGATTCCAGGATTTTTGACAACAAAGTCAAAATCTCTTTCAAACAATTCATCTGGATGACCTCCAACAACCATTTCAACACCACGTGATACATATTCATCATAACAATCAATTTTTTCTTTAAAAGCATATTCATTGACAGTCACTGTTGCATGAAGATGCAATAATAATTCAACAGCAGCCTTCCCACTTTTAGCAAGTCCTAAGACCAATACTTTCTTCCCACTTAACATTTTACATAACCCCTAACACAATACCAATAATACCGCAAATAAATCCCAAGAACCAAAATGAAATGACAACTTGTTGTTCACTCCATCCTAGCATCTCAAAATGATGATGAATAGGAGCCATTTTAAACACTCTTTTTCCACGTGTTTTAAAAGACACAACTTGAATAATCACAGATAATGTTTCCATCAAGAAAACACCACCAATTAAAATTAATAATAATTCTTGATTTGTTAAAACTGCCAAAGCAGCAAGTAATCCACCTAAAGCAAGCGATCCTGTATCTCCCATAAAAATACGAGCAGGATGATAGTTAAAGTACATAAATCCTAATAATGCTCCTACAACAATAATTGCATAAATAGCAATTTCATAATTCTTATTCATAATTGCAAAAATGATAAAAACAGAAGTTGCTATCATAGAAAGTCCCGTTGCTAAACCATCAAGTCCATCTGTTAAGTTCACAGCATTACTTTCTGCAGTAAACATAAAGTATACAAGCACTGGATAGAACCATCCTAAATCAACTTGTGTATGTAATAAAGGAATTGAAATTGATGTATCAAAATCAGGAATAAAATATTTTGCCAAAACATAAAAAGCAATCGCCATTATAGATTGTAATCCATATTTATAAATTGGCTTTAATCCATCATTTGTCTTTCTTACAACAATCAAATAATCATCTAAGAATCCAATCAATCCAAATCCAACAAAAGCAAATGTCAAAAGATTAACATAAGGATTCTTAAAAAATGAAAAATTCAAAACATAAACAACCAAAACAGCACAAATCATAAAAACAACTCCACCCATTGTAGGTGTTCCACCTTTGGCTTTATGAGACTCAAGCCCTTCTTCTCTTTCCACTTGACCAAATTTTAATTTCTTTAAATATTGAATAGATTTAGGCATAACCGCCAAAACCAATACAAACGCTACTACAAAATTAATAATAATTTGTAAAAACATAACGATACTCCTTTACACATAATTTTCCTTTTTACAATATACCACATTTTTTCCCCAATAACAACCATGATAATGAAAAGGTGTTTTCACACCTTTTCTAATTCAATCCATTTTTTGATTTCCCTAACATAATCTTAACCTTCTGACCATCTTCAATTTTTTCTCCCACTCTTGGCAATTGATCAATCACATAATCCCCTTCTCCTAAAAATTCAAATCCATAGTGTTCATTCTTCACTTCTTTTTTTGTTTTACCAATATAGTTTTCTACATCAAAAGTTTTCACATCCGTCCATACATAAGCCTTTTCTTTTTGTTGTGTGACTTTTTTAACACCCAGTGCTGGTAAGATATCAACCAACATCTTTCTAGCAATTGGAGCTGCTGTTGTTCCTCCATATTGAACACAGTTTTTAGGATTATCCATCGCAATATACAAAACAATCTGTGGATCATCAATAGGTGCCACTCCTAAAAAAGAAAGAATATAACCATTACCTGCATAAGTTCCATTGATAGCACGTTGCGCTGTTCCTGTTTTTCCACCTATACGATAACCATCAATATAGGCATTCTTTCCTCCTCCATCAGTCACAACGCCTTCTAAAGCATCACGCATTTTCGCAGATGCTTCTTTTGAAATCACTTGTCGAATCGTTTTCTTTTTGTTTTCAACAACTGTTTCATGTGTTTTCGAGTTATATATCTTATTGACAATATAGGGTTGATACAAATAGCCACCATTGACACATGCACACACTGCTCTTACCAGCTGAATAGGCGTAATAGAGATTCCTTGTCCAAAAGCAACTGTTGCCTGTTCAACTTCATTAAATTGATCATAAGGAAACATAATGCCAGATGATTCACCTGTTAAATCAACACCAGTTTTTTCCGTTAACCCAAAGTTTTTTACATATTGATAAAGTTTATCTTTTCCAAGACGTCTTCCTATTTCTACAAATCCTGGGTTGGATGAATTTTGTAGAACTTCTCGAAAGGTTTGCAAACCATGTCCTCCTTTTTTCCATGATTTGATTCTAGCACCTTTCACAATTTCATAACCTTTATCATAATAAGTATCTTTATCCATATCAAATAGATTCTCATTTAATGCACTACTAAAAGTGATGATTTTAAAAGTAGAACCAGGTTCATAAGATTTCCAAATGGGTAAATTACGATTATAAATTTGACTATCTGCATGTTTATAATCATTAGGATCAAAATCAGGTTTTGAACACATTCCTAAAATCTTCCCATTTTTCGGATTCATTGCTAAACACAAAATAGAATCAGGATTATATGTGAGATAAGCATTATTTAATTCTCTTTCTATTACATCTTGAACCCGTGTATCAATTGTTAATTCAATATCCATGCCATTGGTTGGATAGATATAATCAGCAGGATAGACATTTAAATTTTGGCTCTTTGCATTCATATAATAATTAATACTTCCATTGACACCGGATAAATATTGATCATATTTTAATTCCAATCCTACCAACCCTTGATTATCAATACCAACAAAACCCAATGTTTGTGCCAAATAGTTCTTATTAGGATAATAACGCAATGTATCTTGTACCAAATAAACACCAGGTAATTTCAAACGATCAATTTGATAAGCTTTTTCTTCAGTTAATTGTCTTCCTTCAGGTTGAATACGTTCAACCGAAACTTTCTTTTTCACTTTATCTAAAATCTTTTCCTCACTACATCCCAAGATTTTAGATAAATGAATAGCTGTATTGACAGGATCTTTAACTTGACTTGGAACAATAATCAAAGAAGATGTCGTTAGATTATCTACCAAAACCACTTGTTGACTATCATAAATCTTCCCTCTTGCTGCTTCCAAAGGAAAACCACGTTGCCAAGATTGTGTTGCTTTTAAAGACAGTTCTTCATATGCATAAAATTGACTATAACCCAAACGTATCACAATCGCCAAAACAATCAATGTCATGACAATATTTACCCATTTAATTTTCTTTGTCATCTTTGTAAAAATCATCACTTATCACCGCTCTATTATATGAATGAATAAGAAAAAGAAGTCCAATTTTTTGAACTTCTTTATTTATTTTGCATAAACAGTAATCTCTTGATTGGCTTTTAATTTTGTACCTTTGGATACACTCTGCTTATAAATTGTTCCAATGCCTTCAAATTTAATTTTCACATTTGCCATAGTTGCATAGGCTTCTGCTTCTTTACGTGACCAGCCTTCCATAGATGGCATTGTAATATCTGTACTATTGGTTGATAAAAATACCCTTGATTTTGAAGACACTTCACTTTGTGCTTTTGGATATTGTTCCATAACTGTTTTTCCATCACCAATGATTAATGGTGATAATTGATGTTGTGTTAATATCTTTTTAGCAAAGTCAACGCTTTGATTTTTATAGGAATCTAATACAAATGTTGATGTTTCAATTTCTTTGGCTGGCTGTTCATTAATCTTATTTAACGCAGTTCTCACAACGGCACTTACCAATTGTGAAGGAATCGTATTCCCAGAAACATAACCTTGATACCAAAAAACAATAACAATTTGTGGATCATCATAAGGTGCCAATCCAGCAAAACTGTGTGTATAATATCCAGACATGTATCTTCCATCTTTCGCAACCTGTCCAGTTCCCGTTTTCCCAATCAAATTAATATCATCCATATGATATTTATATCCCGTGCTGCCTTTGATATTGATAACTCCACTTAACAAATCACGCATTTGTTTGACAGCTTCAGTGGAATAGATTTGTTTTGAATATTCAGATTTGGCTTGATAAAGTGTTTCATTTGTTTCACTATTCACAACTTTATCTACAAAATATGGTTTGACTGTTTTTCCATCATTTGCAAATGCACTATATCCACGCATTAACTGATAAGCAGTAAATGTTGACCCTTGACCAAATCCTGTTGTTAAATATTCTACCAAACGACCATCATTGTTTTTATATCCTGCCACACCTGATGCAGTCGTTAATCCATCAACAGTATCTGTTTTAAAGAAACCTAAATCTTCATAATCTTGTAATAAGGATTCTTTATCACTAATCTTTGTTAACATATTACAAATAGCGGTATTACTTGAATAGTAAAAACCTTTTTCATAACTAATTGTTCCCCATCCTTTTCCATCATTATGGTCACGGATTGGTTTTAATTTTTTATCATAATAGAATTTTCCTGATGGATATGTACTTTTGACATTTAATTTTCCATCAGTCAAAGCATTTCCATAAACAAAAGCCTTAAAAATAGAACCAGGTTCTACAGCTTCATTTAAAAACAAATCAACATAATTCTTCATATCTCTTTTGTTGGGATCAAAAGAAGGATAATTACTTACTGCTAGGATTTTTCCAGTTTTGGCTTCCATAACAGCACATGTTGCTTTATCAGCTTTTTGACCTTCAACAAGATTTTTCATTTGACGATCTAATTCTGTTTGAACATCTGTATCAATTGTTAAATAAACATCATTCCCTGATACTGGTGTTGTTTCACTGATGACACCATTAGGTAAAATATAATTATTACTATCTGCCAAATAAACTTTTTGACCATCTTTTCCACTCAATTGTTCATCAAATGTTTTTTCTATTCCCATTTGACCAATAATGGCCTTGGTTGTTTTGCCATTGATTTCATCTGTTAATAATTGTGCATATCCTACTTCATAAGATGCAAAATCACCATAACGATAGTTACGTGTTGTGATTTCTTCAAACTCTAAACCTGGTAATTTTAATGCATCTATTTTATCTTTTACCAATGAAGATAAATTATTTCCATAACTTCCAAATTCAACTTGATAAACATCTTGATTTAATTTTTTTAAAATATCTTCTTCACTCATGGAAAGAATAGGAGCTAATTTTTTAGCTGTATCTTCTTTATCAACAACATATGCTGGTTTATTATCAGCAGTATAACGTTTTGTATTTAATATTGCATATAATTTATATTTTTTGACATCACTGGCAATCACTTCATTATCACGAGAATAAATTGTTCCTCGTTTTGCCGATAATGTCTCTACTTTTTGACCGCCGCCACGTTGATTCGCATATTCTTTAATATCATTTCCACTCACAAAATGTTTCCCTGTGGCTCCCAAATAAATGACATTTACGATTAATAAGACAATAATAATAGCAAAGATCAGTAAAATTGTCCTTGCACTTTGATTATTATTCTTTCTTTTGGCCATTAATCTCTTTGAACTCCTACGACTGCGGCTGTCATTGTACTTTGTTTATAATCTAATCCCTTTTTCTTTGCGATGGATTCAATACGTGAAAAAGCAACAAGTTCTTGTTTTTTCATTTCTAATCCATCTATATCTGATTGTATTGTTGCAATTTCTTTTTCAAGATCTTGACATTGTATATTTAATGAAGACTCATAAGAATTTAAAGCTACACTTCCTATGACGAACAACATAAAACTTACAATTAATAAACGTCTTGAAAATCTTGCGAATCTTGTTTCTTTTCTCTTATTTCCTCTCATCTTCATATATCCTTTCTATAATTCTTAATTTTGCTGAATGAGAGCGATGATTGACTTCCAACTCTTCTTCTCCAGCAACGATTGGTTTTTTCGTTATTTTTTGAAATCTTGGTTTTAAGTGTTCTGGAACAATAGGCATACCCATTGGTAAATCAGGTTCCTTCGTCACTTCATTAAAAGTATACTTACAAATTTTATCTTCTAAAGAATGGAAAGTAATCACAGCAACTCTTCCACCCACATTTAACATATCCAATGCATCATCTAAGGCACTTTCAAACACATTTAATTCATCATTCACAGCAATCCTTAAAGCTTGAAAAGTTCGTTTGGCAGGATGCCCACCTTTTCTTCTGGCTGGCGCTGGAATGGCTTCTTTAATAATATCAACCAATTCAAATGTTGTTTTGATTGGTTTTTCTTGACGATGACGTTCAATTGCTCTGGCAATTTGTTTCGCAAATTTTTCATCAGCATATTTATAAAGAATCTTCACAAGTTCACTGTATTCATATGTATTCACAATATCATAAGCACTCAGTGTTTGATTTTGATCCATACGCATATCTAACAAAGCATCATAGTTATAACTAAAACCTCTTTCGCCATCATCGAATTGAGGAGAAGAGACACCAAGATCAAAAACAATTCCATCTACTTTATAAACACCTAATTTTTCTAATTCACTTTTTAAATTCTTAAAGTTTGAATAAATAATAGTAAAATGATCTGATATTTGTGATAAACGTTTTGAAGCTGCATCAATAGCTTTTTGATCTTGATCAAAACAATAAAGATGCCCCGTTGTTAAACGTTTTAAAATTTCAGCACTATGACCACCGCCACCTAAAGTACAGTCTACATAAATACCATCTTCACGAATATGAAGTCCTTCAATTGTCTCTGTCAATAAAACACTGATGTGATGGAACATAGTTTTCTCCTTTACAATTCAAAATCATCTAAATCTTCAGAAATCTCATCAAAACTATCTTTATTGTCATCATAGAATTCATCCCATTTTTGACTATTCCAAATTTCAACATGGTCACCAACTCCAACAATGACACATTCTTTTTCAAGATTTCCTTCATTTCTTAAAACAAGTGGAATATTAATTCTTCCTAATTTATCAAATTCACATTCACTTGCACGAGATGTTACCAAACGAATAAAAATGCGGGTACTTTTTTTCTTTTGGGGTAATGCTTGGAGTTCCTTATAATAGGCTCCCCAACCTTCTTGAGTATATAATGCCAAACAGCCATCATTTCCTCTTGTAATATATACAGATTCTCCACATTGATTACGCATCTTTGCTGGAATACTTAATCGGCCTTTCGCATCAATATTGTGCCTAAATTCTCCAAAGAACATTTCATTTTCACCCACTTTATAACATTTTTATACATTTTATAACACTTCATACCACCATTATATACCATTTCTATTATCTTGTATAGAGAAATCGGTTGTCTTTTTACGATTTTTTCAACAAAAAAAGTAGCAGTTTCCTGCTACTTATCGCTATTTTTTCAATTTTTACCAATTAATAGTATAATTCTATCAAACGCAATTCATCATGCGTAAAATATGAAGCCTCTTTATTCCAACAATGATTTTTATTTAAAATACGATATCCTAAATATGCTTTTTCCAATTTATATTTCACTTGTTGATAAACTCTCTCATTGGCACACTTCACTTCAGCAACATGGTTTTTCTTTTTCAATCCCTTTTGAACTGCTAAAGAAAGAACATCTTCATCATATACTTTCATATAAGTCCCTTGTTGCTGAAAATAATTGATATCATGATGTTTTGTTTTTTCATAAGGTACATCCACTTGATAACATCTTAGCATCTCATCACTATCCATCATAAAATATCCATAACATGTATGTTGAATGTCCTTTTCATCAACATCACCCCAAGTCGGATCACAATAGTAATAATCATCATAAATACGATTCATAACCCAAGCATGTCCCTCATCAGAATCTGTCTTTGAAGAATCTTCTTTATCCATTCCTACCATATAAACAGCTTGCAAACCTACACGATCAGCCAAATACTGATACCCTCTTGCATAACCGGCACAAACAGACTTTCCTTCAACTAATGAACTGATAATATTTTGATCAGTTTTTTCATTTTCATGATAAACAACATTTTCTACAATATAATCATAAACAGCTTTTGATTTTTCAAGGGGATCACTCATTGCCTTTGTTTTATCTATAAACGAATGTGTATGATCTTTAATTTTTTGATTGATAGCTTTAACTTCTTTTTCACGATAATCATATTCTGGTGAAAAGTTTGTTTTTTCATTGTCGATAGAATAAGAAAATTGATCACTAACGTAATAAAATTCTGGATGATCAAATAATACTTTCTCAAAAACAGATTGAATCCGATCAATATCATTATCTTCAATCATAATATGACTATATTGTTTATAGAAAGCATAATATAAACGTTGATATGTGTTTTTCTCACCATCAGAAAGTTGATTATAGAAATAATGATAATCTTGATCTTGTAAAAAAACACTTTCAACTTGCTTCATATCTAACGAAGGTCTATTTTCTTTTTGCTGATGATGGGTGTTATAAAAAAGACCGATTATAAAAGCAATCAGAATAAATAATAAAAAAGAAAGCGTACGTTTATTGTGCATATGATTTTTCTCCCTCTATAAGTATATGAAAAAAGTTATAAAAAAAGCCCTTGCAATAAGGGGCAGTTTTTATAACACTTTTTGTCCGTTGTAAGTTCCGCAATGTTTGCATACTCTATGAGATAATTTGTATTCTCCACATTCAGGGCAAACAACTACAGCTGGTACTGTTAACTTATCATGTGTTCTTCTCTTGTTTCTTCTTGTTTTTGAAACTCTTCTTTGTGGTACTGCCATAGGTACACCTCCTTATTCTTTATCCTTAAAATAATCTTTAAGCTTTGCTAGGCGAGGATCAATATAATCCTCATCACGACTTTCATCTTCTTCATTTAATACTTTCCAACCATTGCCTTTGGTCTTCAAAGTTGCGCCTTCTTTAACGACACGCATTGGAACATCCATCATGATTTCTTGAAAAATCACTGGAGTTAAATCAACCATATCTCTCTTTGCTTCAATAACATCCTCATCTTCTTGAGGCTTATAAAAAGCAAAAATTGCAGTTGAATCAATCTCAAAAGGATAATCCACATCCTCTAATGATACGGCACATGGTAGAATCATTTGACCTTTTACTTTAAAATCAACGTATAACTGACGATTTTTCATGTCTAGACGCCCTTGTCCTGTCACATTGACATCCTTTAACCCATTGATTTGAGATAAGTTGTGGAACATTTCAGACGGAAAACTTAACGTCTCATCAAAATCAAAACGCCCATCTTTTTGTTTCACAATCCATTGTAAATTCCACTTCAAAAAAATCACCCTTTACACCGCATAGCCAATTATATATAAAACTCTTAAATATGTCAATCAAAATTTTCCATATTTCACTGAATATTTCACTTCTTTTCATCAAAACTATTCTTAAGCACAAATATATGATACACTACTAGAAAAGGAGTGGTCAAAATGAAGGTCTTAGGAATTATTGTTGAATATAACCCATTCCATAATGGGCATATCTATCATATTCAAAAAGCACAAGAAATCATCAAACCAGATTATACCATTGCAGTGATGTCCTCATCATTTGTACAACGAGGTGAACCAGCCATCATAGATAAATGGCAAAGAAGTCGCATGGCAATTGAATTTGGTGTTGATATCGTCATTGAATTGCCTTTTGTTTATGCTTGTCAAAGTGCTGATTATTTTGCAAAAGGAGCCATTGATTTATTACACGCCATAGGTGTTAGTGATATTTGTTTTGGTAGTGAAGATGGACATATTGAAACATTTATAGATATCGCCAAAGCTATCAAAGTCCATCAAGACCAATATGATCAATATGTAAAACTTGCGATGAAAGATGGTCTTCGTTATCCTGATGCTTGTAATCAAGCTTTACAAAAAATATTAGGTAAAGAAATCAGAACTCCCAATGATTTATTAGGTTTAAGTTACGTTAAAGAAATTATCGCTCATGACTATCCTATTCAACCCCATTGTTTTTCACGTACCAATAATTATCACGATACGAAAATGGAGAGTATCGCTAGTGCTTCTGCTATTCGTCAAGCCATCAAAAACAATCAACCTTATCAACAATCTTTACCTCATCCTCATATTTATCAACAAGAATGTTTCTTTTTAGAAGATTTCTATCCTTATTTACGTTATCAAATTTTAACATCTTCAAAAACACAATTACAAAATTATCATATGGTTGATGAAGGTTTAGAAAACATTCTCATCAATCAAATCACAAATACTCATCATATGGAAGATATTATCAATATTTTATCATCAAAAAGATATACAAGACCACGTATTCAAAGAATGCTCATTCATATTTTAATGAAAAATACCAAAAGTGAAATACAAAATGCTATGAAAATAGACTATTTAAGAATTTTAGCAATGAATGAAAAAGGAAGAAACTATCTTAAATTCATCAAAAAAGATTGTCCATATCAAATTGTCACTAATCTTTCTCGTTATCAACACCCTGCTTTAGATATTGAAATCAAAGCAACCAAACTTCTTTCCTTATTAACAAAAGATCCTCAAAACTTTATCAAAAAGGAATATTCTCATATTCCTTATATCAAATAAAGTTTATTCAACTGTTACTTTTGCATTGACAATCTAATGTCAACATTGGATGTGTATGGTACAATCAAAATCAATTAAAAAAGGAATATCTTGATGATTCAAAACTTCTAATAAAATTTCATAAGGTTTTCGACCTGTTCCAAAATCATCAAATTGTTCATGCTTCCCATGGATAATTCCTTCAATCTTTTTAAAAACATCTGATAGTTTATTTCTTTGATGGGTCTTCTAACACTCTTTTATAAAAACTTTTTCAATAAATCAAAAGAACTTCAAGTCTTATCAAAGTAAATGAAGTTCTTCTAATATTTCTATACCTTTTTTAACTGCTCCTTGTTCATTTGTGACATCAAGTGAATAAGAAGCTTTTTCTTTTGCAAGGGGATGTGCATTGAATGGTGCAAATGAATATGGAAATCCTTCTAACATCCCTATATCATTGAGTCCATCTCCAAATGTTGCAACTTCTTCAATTGTCATTCCTTTTTCTTTTAAAATTTCTTTGAGGATTGTTCCTTTGTTGTGAATATCACTGGTAATTTCAATATTTTCTTCAAAAGATGATGAAATATGTAAATGACCAATGTCTTGAAACAATTGAGATACCCCTTTTACCATTTGTGGATTGATATGTCTGGCATCTATTTTTAAAGGTAATGCCCCTTGTTGATAAAGTTCTTCAATACTTTTAACTTCATGAATATTTCTTAAAAAACCTTCTCTTGTAAAAAAGTCTGCTTGTGGAAACATTGATTCATCTTCTAAATGTCTAGATTTTTTAATTAATTCCACATGACGTTGAAAATAACTTTCAATATCTTCAAATATATATTTTCCTTTTTGTGTATGTACAGAAATATGATATTGATAATGTAAAAGAATATCCATAATCTTTTCAAAAGACTCTCGTTGCATTGGATAAATACGATTCAATTGACCATCATAACTGCGATACTGTGTTCCATTATTTAAAATCAATGGTCCAAAAACTTGTTTTTCTTTACAAAATTTATCTACCATATCAAAGTCTCTTCCTGTTGCAAACATAAATTCAATCCCTTGTTTTCGTTTTTCATTGATCTTAGAAAAGCTTTGTTCATCAAAATCATTGTGTGAATCAAGAAGTGTTCCATCTATATCACAAACAATAAGTTTTATCATGTCTCATTTCCCTCCTGCATTCTATTTTAGCATATTTCATTAAAAATAGGATGATTTACTTATTTAGAAAAAATCATCAATTTCCGCTATGCAGTTTTATAAAAATGTGATATAAATTAGTGTTGAGAGGTGAAATCATGGACGAATTAGAAATCTTAAAATCTATCAATGAAATTGGTTATTTATTATTACGTCATGGTGCTGAAATTTATCGTGTTGAAGAGTCATTGCAAAGAATGTGTGAAGGATTAGGATTTCATGATGTTGAAGTTTTTGCGATTCCTTCTTATTTTACTCTTTCTTTAACACTCCATGATGGAACACCATACCATTCTTCAAAAAGAAGTCGTAGCAATCGTATTCATTTGGATCATCTTTATGAATTGAATTGTTTGGTTAGACACATTAGCAATCAAGAAATATCTCTTGATGAAATCAATCAAAAAATTGATGATATTAAAAATCAAAGTTTAAATTTTCAATTGATTTTAATTGGTTATATTGTGTCAGCTGCTATGTTTTGTGTTTTCTTTGGTGGTGGCTTTCAAGAAATGTTGGTTTCAGCCTTTATTGGTTTTGTCTTATATTATTTTATTTATTTAATGGAAAAATTAAAAATCAATGGTATTGTAAGAACCATCTTATCCAGCATGGTTTTAGCAACTATTGCAATTGTTTCTCATAAATTAGGTTTAATAGAAAATCAACAATCCATTATCACAGGGACATTAATGTTATTGGTACCAGGAATTGCAATTACCAATAGTTTAAGAGATATTATTGGTGGAGATTTTGTTTCTGGACTTTCACGTATGATTGAAGCCATTTTAATTGCAGCAAGTATCGCTATTGGTGTCGGTGTTATGATGATGATTTTAAGAGGTGCATAGAATGAATGAATTGATACAATGTTTATCTGCTTTTGTTGGCTGTTTTGGTTTTACATTTATATTTAGAATTCATAAGAATATAAAATTTGCCTTTACAGGTTCTTTAATTGGAACACTGGGATGGGTGATTTATTTAGCCACTCGTTTTCTTGATAATATTTTCTTACAAAGTTTTATAGCTATGCTATGTGTTTCTTTACTTGCAGAAATGATGGCACGTATTTATAAAGCACCAGCTACAATTTTTATTATTGTTGGTTGTTTCCCACTTGTTCCTGGGAGTGGAATTTATTATACAATGCTTTATGCTGTTCAAGGACTGAATAATTTATTTATGGAAAGTTTTTTATCAACAATTGGTATCAGCATTTCATTAGCACTTGCTATTTTGATTTCATCAACAACTTTACAAGTCTATAAAATTATCAAAACAAAAAATTATGCAAATGTCGAATAAGAAAAAAGATTTTCAACTTGATAGGTTGAAAATCTTTTATTATTTAAGAATCAAAGCTTGCTTTCCCATCACTTCATAAGCTTTTTGAAAAGCTTCTCGATTATATTCAACTGTTCCTCTTAAAGGATCATTCATAATAACAGTATTTTTTGTATAACCAACCAATAATAAAGAATGTTCACTATTTTTAAAAGTATATGTCTCATCTGTATACTTTCCATCTAAAGTTTTGATATACCACGTTTTATGACTTGAATATTTGAAATCATTCATATAAACGCTTGCCCAGACTTGAACAGGTTTTCCTTGATTGATATATGCAAATAACTCTTCCACACTGGCACCCGTAATATTTTCGACTTGATGTTTGCCACCTTTTTGATCAATCCATTTTTGAACAACCTTTGCCATGGGTTTTGAAAAAATTCCATAACCTTCTTTTGACATACTTCCCGTAAAAGCTTCATTTGGATTGGCACCGTATAAACGATGATTATGTGTTTCTAAAGGAATTGTTGGAACACTTTTTACAACTTGACTTAATGTCACATCATAACCATAATAATTCAATAACATTGTTGAACTGGCTGATTCACAACCATTATGATATGTAGGCATTTGTAAAATCATAGGAACATTTTTCACTTTATCAGATTCTTTTAAGACAATAACTTCACGTGTTGCTGTATTTTGATTCCCATGCTTGTCTTCAACTTGATATTCTAAATGATAAACACCTGCTTTTTGAGAATCTACTTTTCCATTCACTTGAATTTTGTCTGTACAATTTCCATCTAAATTATCAATAGCTTCTACATTTTCTAATGGATCAAATTTTTCACCAAGATAACTGACTGTTTTATCAACATTTTGAAATGCTGGACCATCTATATCAGCCACTTCTACATCAAAAGTTTCCTTAGTTTGATTTTTATAAGGATCCGTTGCAGTCACTTGAATGCTATATTCTCCTAGTTTATTAATATCAAGTGTTTGAATGTCTATATCGACTTGACATTCCTTATAGGAATTATCACTCACTTTAATATAATCTTCGATTTGAAAATCTTCTTTTGCATAAGGAAGAATTTCATCACATTCAATTTGAGGAGCTGTGGTATCTTCAACCTTCAATGTGATTGCATATTTGTGTGTGTCATAAACAAGGGTTCCTTGATATTCTCCAATATTGACAAGTTTTTTCTTTTCATCAATATAATCAAGATGATCCCACTGAATTTTTGTTTGTTGAGATATATTTTCTTTTTCAAATGGGAAAAAGAATTTTAAATCGAGATAATCTTGTACTTGATTTGATAATTTTTGACCGACCTCCAAAGTCATAACGCCATCATTTTTAACATCTATATGCTGACGCTTTAAAAAGGCAAAACTCAAAAAAATCATAACTCCTAAAACAACAAGAACACCTATAACCTTTTTCTTATTTATTTTTTCTTTCCTCATAATTATATTCCTCATATCATTGAAAAGATAAGAGAGAAAAACCCTCTTATCCTCTTAAATGTGCATCATATTCTTTTGCCACAACTGCTAGAATATTTTCCATAACTTCATTAATTGTCGCATCTTCCAAAGTCTTTGTTGGATCTTGGAAAGTGAGTGTAATAGCTACTGATTTCTTTCCTGCTTCAATATGTTCACCTTCATAAATATCAAAGATTTCTGTTTTTGAAATCAAACGTTTACTTGCTTTTTGAATAGAACGCACAACATCATATGTTGGAATGTCTTTATCCATAACAAGTGCGATATCTCTATTGACAGAAGGATATTGTGGAATTGCTGCGACTTTTAATGCTTTTGTCTTTAAGTTTAATAAAACTGATAAATTTAATTCAGCAACAACTGTTTCTCCTTTAATATCATATTTCTTTGCTTTTAAAGGATGAATTTGTCCAATAACCCCCACAATCTCTTTTCCCATCTTGATATAACCACTTCTACCAGGATGGAAATCTTTATTGTCAGCTTCTACTTTCACAAGACTATAACGTGATTCTTCAATACATAATTTTTTAAATAAAGTTTCAACAAAACCTTTCACAACATAGAAATCGACAGGTCTTTGAATTCCAGCCCAAGGCACACTATGATAAGTGCCATTGCATGCAATCGCTAAAGTTGTGATCTCATCTTTGGCATAAGTGTTAGAAATTTCAAAGATACAAACATCTTTACAAGCATGTGATTGATTATAATTAATAACTTGTAATAATGAAGGGATGACTGATTTTCTTGTCACACTTCTTTCTTCTCCTAGTGGAGACATTAATTTCACTTGTTCATCTAATGGATGGAATAAGTTAAAATCATTGACTGTTGAAGGTGAAGTCAGTGTATATGTTAATGTTTCATGCAATCCTAAATCAACAAGAACATCTCTTATAAATCTTTCATTGCTTTGTTTTGGTGTTAAATTTCCTTTTGTCATTTCCATAAATGGTAATGATGAAGGGATATTGTCATAACCATACATTCTTGCAACTTCTTCAATTAAATCAGCAGCCATTGTTATATCATTACGATATGTTGGGATAACAACTTCAAATGTTGTGTCTTTTAATGTATAAGTAAAACTTAAACGATCAAAGATGTCTTTGATTTCATCAACAGTAATATTCATACCTAATAAACCATTGATTTTTTCTTGACTAACAGTGACTTTCTTTTCTTCAATATTTAAATCCGTTGAAACACTCTTATAAATTTCACTGGCATCAGCTTCTTGTACCAATAAATCAGCACAACGATCTAAAACATGTAAACTATTAGCAGTATTTAAAGCTCCTTTGATATAGTGCTGAGAAGCATCTGTTAATAAATTCATACGACGTGCTGTATTTCTTAAAGTTGGACCATCAAAAGTTGCCACTTCAATTACAATATTTTTAGTATGATCATCAATCTTTGTATCATTACCACCCATAACACCTGCAACACAACCAATTCCATTGTCTGTTGAAACAATAATATCTTCTGGTAATAATTCATATTCTTTTTCATCTAAAAGCACAGCTTTTTGATGGAAACCAGTTTTAATGACAAATGTTTTTTCTTTTAATTTATCATAATCATACATATGAATAGGTTGTCCTGTTTCTAACATCACATAGTTAGAAATATCAACAATATTGTTAATAGGTTTAATTCCACTTGCTAATAAATGATTTTTTAACCAAGCAGGTGATTCTTTTGTTTGAACCCCTTTGACTAATTTTGCGCCAAAGAATGGACATAAATCAGTTTCTACAACAACCTTGATATCACTTTCTAATTCATCATATTTTTTAACTTCTGGTAATTTCACTTGACGATTTAAAACCGCAGCCACTTCGTAAGCTAGAGAAGTCATTGCCATACAATCACTACGATTTGGTGTTAAACCAATTTCTAAAATGACATCTTTTAATCCCATATAAGATAATGCTTCTTCACCAATTGGTGCTTCATCATCTAAAACATGAATTCCCGCTTTATCTTCTTCTTTTAAAAGACGCGCATCTAATCCAAGTTCAGCAATTGAACAAATCATTCCATTTGATGCTTCACCACGAATTTGACCTTCTTTAATTTTAAATCCTTCACCTAAATTACATCCAGGTAAGGCAACAATAACTTTTTGTCCAGCAGCAACATTAGGTGCTCCACAAACAATTTGAGTGACCTCCCCAGGTTTCACTTCCACTTGACAGACATTTAAATGATCACTATCAGGATGAGGATAACATTCTTTGACATAACCAATAACTAATTTATCACCATGTGCAAGTTCATGCATTCCTTCCACTTCTAATCCAATACGTGTAATCTTTTCTGCAAGAGCAGCAGGATCTTGATCACTAATATCGACATATTCATTTAATAATTTTAAACTCGCTTCCATTGGCTTACCCCTTTCTCCCAAATTGATTTAAGAATCTTAAATCATCATTATAAAAATCTCTAATATTATCAATGTTGTATTTTAACATAGCTACACGTTCTAACCCAATTCCAAAGGCAAATCCTTGATAAACTTCTGGATCAAATCCACACATTTCAAGCACTTTTGGGTTGACCATACCAGCTCCTAAAATTTCAATCCATCCTGTATGTTTACACATTGGACAACCTTTTCCTTCACAGTTATGACAGCTGATATCTACTTCCACACTTGGTTCAGTAAATGGGAAATAAGATGGTCTTAAACGAATCTTACGTTTTTCACCAAACATTTTTTTAGCAAAAACTTCTAAAGTTCCTTTTAAATCAGCCATTGTAATATTTTTATCAACAACCAATCCTTCACATTGCATAAATTGATGTGAATGTGTCGCATCGTCATCATCACGACGATATGTTTTTCCAGGACAAATAACCTTGATAGGTCCTTTTCCTTGGGCAGCAATCATCGCATGTGCTTGAACTGGTGAAGTATGTGTTCTCATCAAAGTATTTTCATCAATATAGAAAGTATCTTGCATATCTCTAGCAGGATGTCCTTTTGGTAAGTTCATTAACTCAAAGTTATAATGATCACTTTCTACCTCAGGTCCTTCTGCGACTTGATATCCCATACCTAAGAATAATTCTTCAATATCATTTTTAACTACTGATAATGGATGTAAACTTCCTAGTGGTAAAGCTGTACCAGGTAAAGTAATATCAATATTTTCACTAGCAAGTTTTGCATTCATTTCTGCTTCTTCTAAAGCCATTTTTTTATCTTCAATAGCTTGTGTAATGTCTTGTTTCACTTTATTAGACACTTGCCCAAATGTTGCTCTTTCATCCTTAGACATATCTTTCATAGATTTCATAGCAGCTTGCATTGGTCCTTTTTTCCCTAAATAGAATACTCTTAAATCATTTAAGTCTTTTAAAGATGTACAATCATGAATCTTTGTTAGGGCCTCATCTTTAATTTGTAATAATTCGTCCATAATTTTCCTCCTTCAAATAAAAAAATCGTTCCACATAGGAACGATTATAATCGCGGTACCATCCTAATTCATAACATAAATATGCTATGCACTTTAATCACAGTAACGTTGTGACAACGGCGATGATTAGTCGCACTCCAAGGTGAATTCAATAAATGCATTGTTAGAAAACTCACAGCTTATGTTTTCCTCTCTTTAACAAATTCTTTACCTACTTGTCCTTTTCATCGTGTTTACTTTTCATATTATAGCCAATCTGATTGATAAAAACAAGCCTTTTTTCAAATTCATCCCTCTCATTTTGTGTGAGATGGATATTTTTGATTGATTTGTTCAATTTCCTCTTCAGTTAATCCATCAAAATAAAAATGCAATGTATCAAATTCATGTAATTCTTTTTTTGAAATTTCACTTATAAAATCATCAAATGGCACATCTCCAAGAATATCTTCTTTTTCCAAAGAATAAAAAGCCACAATATTTTGATTCGCAGTTATACTTTCACCCGTTTGAAAATTCACACAAGAAAATGGTGTTAAAGGTTTTGTTGGAAAAACAGTATCAACAGTTGCAGTGATTGTATACACTCCTAAGATGCTCTCATCATTCATTCGATAATAACGTGGAGCACAATAATATAAATCAATCACTTGATTGTTATGGATATCTTTAGAAAAATTGGATAATTCATGATCATCTAACCAATTCATAACATCTTTTGAATTAAAGTAATAAGGCCACATTGCACAAAAGAAATTTCCATCTTCATGTTCAGTTAAAAAACTTTTCATTGTATCATAGTTAAAATCCTTTAATCCTGATTTAATGTTTTCAATTTCCTTTATCGAATGAACCTCTCCATCTTGTTCAAAACTATCAGTTTTCCATAAATGACAAAGATGTTCAATTAACATATAAAAATCATCAATTTCTTCACAAGTTGTTGGCAACAACATATGTAATCCGATTTGATTGGTTTCAGCTTCATTCCATACCACACTTATTCCTCTTGCAATATGATCAGGATGATAGAGAATAACTTCATTTTCAGCTCTTTCATTAGGTTTTAAAATATAATTATCATCATAACTTCCATAAGCAAAACAATCCATTAAAATATCTTTCAATGATAATTTCTTTTTAAAAAAACCTTTTTGTTTTATAACAATATCAACACTCATTTTCTTTTTCCCCTTTCTTTTGGAAATGATACATTGTGATTGCAGCAGCAATCCCTACATTTAAAGACTCTATTGACTGAATTGGTATATATAAACGTTCATCACATAAATCTAAAATCTCCTGATGAACGCCTTGACCTTCATTTCCCATCACAAATGCCATCTTTTCTTCACCATCAAAACAATCAATACTTTGCGCATTTTGTAAACATGTTCCATAAACCTTGACACCTTGTTGTTTCAAAAATGCAATAGCGTCTTTTAAATCCATGATACACGTCTTCATTTGAAACAAAGCCCCTTGTGTTGAACGAATCACTTTATCATTATACAAATCAACACATTCTTTAGACATAATGATTTGATCATAATCAAATGCCAAAGCAGTACGTAAGATTGTTCCCACATTTCCAGGATCTTGTAAATCATCTAGTAATAAATATCTTTTCCCAGATTTGAATAACTCCTGATTTTTATTTTTATAACAAATTGCCATAATAGGTTGAGGTGTTTTTGTAAAAGCTAATTTTTCCATAACTTTCAAAGAAACATGAAGTGTTTCTTCTTCAAAAGTTTCATCTAAAGTTGTAATGATTTTTTGAATACAATCAGCTTTCCTTGCCTCTTCTACCAAATGATAACCTTCTACTAAAAAAAGTTGTGATTCATCACGATACTTTTTTTGTTTTAATTTCATAATGGATTTGATGGTTTCATTTTGAATTGATGTTATCATATTCTTATCTCCTTCAATATTTTTTGTCTTTGTTTATAATCTGGCATTCTTTTTTCAATCTCAGCATAGAATTGTGCAGAATGATTTGCTTGTAAAAAATGACTTAATTCATGAACAATCACATAATCAATCAATTCTTTACGAAGATGAACCAAATTCAAATTAAATGTCACTTTATTTTCACGATAAAAACAGCTTCCCCAGCGACCTTTATAACGTTTAATTTCAATTGTAGGCATATCCAAATCAAAATCATGTGCCAAATAATCAATAATTCTTTCCTCAATATAGTTAAGTAAAAGTTTTTTTAAATATTCTTCTACACAACTTTGAATCTGATAATGATAAACATAAAGATAATGATCATGAATTTGGCATTTTCTTTCTTTTAAATCTCTTAAACATATATTATATTTTTGATCAAAAATATAAACATAGCCATCCTCCTCATAACAACTCATAGAAGAATAACTATTGATCTGTTCAAGAAATTTATCTTGATATTGTTGAATATAATCTTCAATAAAAGACACGGGTGTATAATAAGGTGCACTGACTTGTAAACGACCTGATTTCACAACCATTCTTATTGATTTCATACGTTTATAAAAAATATCATATTCAATTGTTTGATTTTTTAATGTCAATTGATAAGTTTTCATATTTCACCTGTATAAAAGATTTATATTATCCCATATTATATAAGAAAGGATGATATTTATGCAAATGCGTGAAGCATTATTAACAAACTTAAAAGGGATTTCTGTTCAAGATTTACAAAAAACAATAGATGAAGGCATAGCCTCAAAAGAAGAAACAATTTTAGTTGGATTAGGCGTTTTATTTGAACAATATTATAATTCTTTAAATCAATCTTCTAAACAACAATTTCTCCAATCACTTTCTTCTTTACTCTAGACCAGAATCTGGTCTTTTCTTTATATGTGGAAGCCAGAAAAATAACTCTGGTGTTCTACGCCACATTTCTTTTATCATTCTTAAAATAATTAAGATAAATAAGAAACATAAATTGTATTGAAACACATCAAGAATAGGAACAAAAAAGATCACTCCACAAACAATTGCCAAAACAATCACTGGCACAAATGTCACTTTTTCCTCATAAATATCATAAATAATCTTAGACATTTCAAAAACAATATAATCAAATACCCATACCAATAAAAAATACAATGTTGTATAAATATCATAGACAAACAATCTTTGCAGCCCTTGAGCAAAGGAACATTGATAAAACTGCATTAAAGATATAATAAACGCCAAAAATGCTCCTAAAAGTGTTCCTAAAGCATTTCTAAACATATAGATTGTCATTAAATCTTTTTTCACTTGTGCTTTATTCATTAGTCCACCGCCTTAATATTTCCATGTAACTCAATCATAAATGTATATGGTTGACTTTGTTTTTCATCAGTTGAAAGTGTGACAACACATCTTAATTCTTTATCTAATAATGACCCATGATCATCATAATAAGCAATTTGTTCCATTTTTCCATCAAGAATATCTTTTGTTTTTCCTTTGACATAAGCAAAACGTTCATAATCATTAATATCCTCTTCACGACCACCATCTTTTAAATAAAGATAATCCATAACCATATAAGGATATTTTTTATCAATATCTTTATCAGTTGAAGAAAGATATCCTGTCTTTAACCAAGAAGGAGTCACACGGACATTTTGGATTGTATAATCTTTATTAGATCCATTATAAATAACTAAATTTTGAATAGCCATATCAATCGTTTCATTATAAATATTCTTTTTATCACGTATGATTTCAATATGTAATTGCGCATTCTTGAAATCTTCATTATATAATTGTTGAGTTGTTTCCATTAAATTCAAATAACACACTTCATTATCACTTTTTACATCTATTTTTTGTTGAAATTGATATTCCTCTTGATCCTCTTTTAAAATAAAAGTGGTTTTGATTTGATCTCCTTTTAATAAAAATTGATCTTTTAAAGCCATAATACGTGCTTGACCATTTTTTTGTTCACGATCTTTTTTATAAAATTCATAACCATCAATCATCAAATCATCATTTTCTCCAGCATAACAATATTGATAATCAACAACACTCATATAAGTATGAAAATGAAAATTATTATACCATAAAAACAATGTTGATATAATTAAACATAACAATACTCCTGTTAAAATCAATTGTCTTTTTATTTCTTTATTCATTATTTATCACCTTCTACATTATAACAAAAATGTTGGTAACTAACAATGTTTTAGAAAATTGTTAGTTTATTGTTAGTTTATTAGTATTTATAACGGATTGATTGTGATATAAAAAACGCTATATTTTTGTATAGTATTAGTATTTATCTTCCATTTTTTTCAACATTTTAATAACTTGATACATCCATATTTTGTCATAGATATAGTCATATACATAATTAAATATTTTATTTTTAATTGGTTTAGATTCTTTCCAGTTTTTGTATTGTATATGTACAACTCACATTTGTGTTTAATTATCTCATAATTCGTCTCTTTTCAAACCAATTATTTAATTTTTAAAATAATTATTTTAATCAATTAGCGCTTAAGCGAAAAACAGATACGATTAAGTAAAATGTATTGAAAAAATGACATATTAGTAATTTAATAAAATTAAATATAATAATTATTTAAAAAACTCAATCTTAATACCTACTAGAATAAATAAAATGTGGAAAGAAGGGACAAGTAAATTACATGTATTCTAATAATATAGTCAACCAAGGAGGTTATCACTATGAAAAAAATCTGTTTATTTTTAGGGTATTTTGTTTTAATGATTTTATTTCCAATTTTCATTTTTAATCAAGAAGTACCTGGTAGTATTTTGAATGATGCGGGTTCTGTACAAATAACATATTATATTTGTATGAATATTGCATTTATGGTTGCTGCAACGGTAGGATATTTAAAAATCAACGACATTATTAAATAGTATTTATTCTTTTGTCTTTAATTTAATTATTGAGGGTTAAAAGGAGGTTATTGTATGTGTAATTTTAAAAAGGCATTTAGTATTATATTATCTTTAATTTTAACAGTTTCTTTTACGTTGTTGAATGTACATGCTATGGGAGAAACGAGAATAACTGAGTCTATTGATATCATAGATGTAATTAACAATCCAGAAAAATATCCTGATATTAAAGTGACTGTGGAAACACCATATGAGTACATTAATACTTTAAAACAAGATAAGTTAATATCCCCTCAACAAAGAGAGGTGCTTATTAATGAAGCTCAACATGATTTGTTGCTTAGGTCAACAACAGAAACATACAGCTATGTAACAATTAAAAGAACCGTTACTGTAACAAGCGAATATAGTTGTTATCCTTATTTCCGTTTTAAAGCGCAAACTTTTGGTGGTGTACCTGCTTTGCTTGTTTCACTTAATTACGCCAATATAGACAGAGCTTATAACGGTATATCTAAACAATTTGGAGGTACATTATTTGTTAATTTGGATGATAGTACAAATTTCTACTGGGATTTAAATGGTGATTTCTATAACAACGGAACAACTACAGGTGGATTTAGCGGCAGTATTAATGTTGGCAATGTTGTAAATATTGGATTTAGTGCTTCAGAAACTTCCAACCATTATAAATATATCCAGCATGATGAAAACTATCATTTCCGCGCATAGTATTTCAGCTATGAGTTAAAAATATGTCTCGTGTTTTATAAATAAATTGATAAATTACTCTCAATAATTCAAATTTCAAAAAAAATGCCTAATATGTAAATTAATACATGCTAGGCATTTTATAATTTTTGGTCTATATATTTCCTATCAAATATATAAATTTCCTTATTATCTCTATATCTTACAAATACATTTTTGTCATTAATATAAACTACAGTAATTGGGACTGCATAATAATAAAGTGGCATCAATCTATTATCTACTGTTGCCACTTTATACATGATAGTTACATATTGAATCATTATTGTTCGTTAAGCCACTTTTGGAAAGCCTTAACCATTGCTGATGGTTTAGATACTTTTCCATCAACAGGTGGGATATATAGTTTTTAATATTTTTTAGTTTTTCAAAATAAAATTCTACATTATATAAGTTTTATAACAAAAAGGAAAGACCTTTCGTCTTTCCTATTATGATGAGCCAAGTTTCACATTAACTGTTGAAGTCGAACCATTACGATTGATTGTTAATTTAACATTATCACCAGGTTTTTTTGTATAAAGTTTTGTCAAAAAGTCTTTATATGATTCAATATCAGCACCATCAAATTGTGTAATGACATCACCAGCTTTTAATCCAGCATCACTTGCAGGAGAATTGCTTTGAACACTTGCGATATAGATTCCTTTATTTAAATTTGTTTGAATACGATACATATACAATTCATACGAAGAATATCCATCCAAAGATAAACCAGAAATACCAAGTGTTGGACGATTGACTTTACCAGTTGAAATAATTTCTTCAACCAATTTCACAGCATCATTGATTGGTAAAGCAAATCCCATACCTTCAACTTCTTCTGAAGTATATTTCATAGATGTAATTCCAATTAATTCTCCAGCGGCATTGACCAAAGCACCACCACTGTTTCCTGGGTTAATAGCAGCATCTGTTTGAATAACATTCATATTCCAATCTTCTTTACCATCATTGTTTAAATCAACTGAAACTGTACGTTTTGGAGATGAAACAATACCTTGAGTGACTGTTCCTGCATATTCAATTCCTAAAGGACTTCCAACTGCCAAAACAGGTTCTCCAGAATCTAATAAATCAGAATCCCCTGTCTTAAAGGCAGTCACATCAAAATTCACTGTCATCTTTAAGACTGCAATATCACCATATTTATCACTACCTACCAATTCAGCTTTCACTGATTTTCCATTAGAATAAATCACTTCAATAGATTGAGCAGATTCAATAACGTGATGATTAGTAATCACATAAACAGTTTTTCCATCAATTTTATAGATGACACCACTACCACTACCTGCCATCTTACTATTTTGATACACAGCAATACCGACTGTTGATTCTTTTGCATTTTTAATCACTTCAGTCAAATCTGTTTTGACATCATAATTGACATTTTGAACTGTTGCGTTATTTGTATGTGTTGATGAAGATGTATTTTGTCCAAGAACTTTATACATCAAAAAACCATTACAACTCAAAGAAACAATCAATAAGATTAAAACAATAATCTTAAATATTTTATTTTTACTCATATTCTCTTCTTCCTTTCTTTGATACCTTTTCTTTTTATAGTTATATCATAAACAATAATTTCCAAAAGATTATTTTAAAAGTGTGTGAAAATGTCAAAAAATTATCTATTTTAAGAGTTCTTTGATTTCATCTATATGTTGTATTGCTAAATCATAACCATATTGATAAATTCTATCAATTTTCTTTAAATCTTTTTCAAAAGAATCAATTTGAACATCTTGAGTTGGTCTTAAAATAATCGCTTTTCCTTGTTTTTGTAAATCCTCACAATATTTTAAAGTTTCATTATAAAATTGATGACGTGTTAATAAAGGTTCAACCAAACATGGATATTTTTTCTTTAATCTATGACTTGCCAAAACATTGGCTTTTGATAAAGTTTTTTGATATCCTTTTGGTCTTGTTAAAACAATCAATAATTTATCATGTCCATCTGCAATGGCTTTTTTAACTGGTATGGGATCACAAATACCCCCATCATAATATTCTTTTCCATTTAAGACAATTGGTGGAAAAGCAAAAGGAATAGCACAAGTCGCTTTTAACATTGTACATTGTTTATCCAATTCTTTACCATCAAGATATTCACACTGCCCTGTTTGAGCATTGGTTACACCCACTTTGATTTGGGTAGGACTTTTTAAAAAAGTCCCCCAATCAAATGGATAAAGTTCATTTGGAATTGTTTCATAAGCAAACTTCAAACCAAATAAACTTTTCTCTGTCAAATAATTTCTTAAACCAACATATCGTTTGTCATGACGATGATTCATTAAAATATCATAATTTCTTTTTGTTTGTTTAGAAACATATGAAAAACCATCTGTAATTCCAGCTGATACACCAATCACATAAGGAAACTCAATTCCTTGATCAACCAAAGCATCCATAACCCCACTTGAAAATATAGGTCTGAATGTTCCTCCTTCTAATACCAAAGCTCCCATCATCTTTTCTCCTCTATCATTTCATTCCATAATTTTTCATCTAACGTTTGAATAAATGCCACTAACAATTGCACAGTTGCATCAAAGTCATCTATATGAATAATTGTACGATGCGAGTGCATATAACGTGATGGCAGTGATAAAGTCATGTTGATAACACCCGCTTCAACTTTACTTAATTCACCAGAATCCGTTCCACCTGCACTCATCATATCTAACTGATAAGCAATTTTGTGTTCGTGACATATCTTTTCTAATGCATGTAATAACCCCGTATGAGCAATCACACTACCATCCATAACACTTAAGGCGACGCCACTACCTAGTTTTACATCACCTTTATCTTGAGGACCATCTTGAGAAAGTGTTACATCAATCGCAATCGCAATATCTGGTTTCACCATCTGTCCAACAGTTTTTGCACCTCTTAATCCAACTTCTTCTTGAACTGTCCCAGCACCATATAATGTAGGAACAATATCTTTTCCTTTGAGTTGTCTTAAAACTTCAATAATAACAGCAACACCAATACGGTTATCCCAAGCCTTTGACATCAAACATTTGGGATTGCCCATAATTGTAAATTCAGAAACAGGGGTAATAGGATCACCTTTACAGATACCTAAATCTAAAGCTTCAGCTTTATTTAAAACCCCAATATCTAAACAGGCTTGTGTTGGGTCAACAATTGAATTTTTACTTTCAGCGCTTTGACCATGAGGAATCACAGGTGCAAATACACCTTTAATCTCACGTTGACTACGCGTTGTGATATTCATAAGTGAAGAAGGTAAATTTTGTCCTACCCAAGCACCTACAGGTTGAACAGAAATATAACCTTTCTCATCAATATCCTTTACTAAAAAACCAATTTCATCAACATGACCTGTGAGTAATAACTTTATAGATCCTGTTCCTTTTTTTATTCCAATCAAACTTCCTAATTGATCATATTGAATGTCATCAACACAATCCTCAATATAAGACTTCATAAGACGAGTGGCTTGTTTCTCATATCCCGAAACACCATTGACCAAACTTATTTTCTTTAACATTTCTAAATCGGCCATTGTTTGTCCTCCTTTTCATTATATACTTTTTCATTCTTTCTGACAAATATACACTCGTACAAATTATACGCATATTTTTTTGTTTTAAACAAAAAGATAGCCATTTGACTATCTTATTAATCTACAAATAATTTTTGTGACTCCACTGAATTGACATCAACAATTTTATAAAAATATTCTTTTTGAGATAAATTTCCTCTTTCAATCGTTTCAGCAATTTGACCATCTTTAATATAAAGCAATTGTTGTGAATAACTCGCAATCATTGAATCATGAGTTACCATTAAAATAGAAACACCATCTTCTTCATTCAATTGCTTAAATAATTCTAATAAATCATGAGAATTACGACTATCAAGATTTCCTGTAGGCTCATCTGCAACAATCAATTTAGGATTGGTAATCAACGCTCTTGCGATAGCTGCACGTTGTCTTTGTCCTCCTGAACATTCATAAGGATATTTGTCCAATAAAGACAAAACTGATAATTTTTCTGCCATATGATGAACACGTTCTTTGATTTCTTCTAATCCAACATGAGAAAGTGTCAATGGAACAGCAATGTTTTCAAAAATTGTAAGAGAATCAAGCAAATTAAATTCTTGAAAAATAAAACCTAAATTTTCATAACGAAAACGTCCAACTTCATTTTCTCCCATACTTCTTACTTCTTTTCCATTAATATAAACTTTTCCTTTGGTTGGAACATCGATTGTTGATAAATTATTAATAAAAGTTGATTTTCCTGATCCAGAAGGTCCCATAACACAAATGAAATCTCCTTCATACATCTTTAAGGACACATCCGATAATGCTGTGACTGGATTCTTTGTTCCGACTCCATATATTTTTGTAACATGATCAGCAAATAAGATTTCATTACTCATAGTGAACACCCTCCTCAATCACTTTTAAAACTGATTTTTTATAAGTAGAATATGTTAATAAACCGGCAATAATGGCTGGTATGATTTGTGAGAAAATAATCACAATAAAAAATGACATTTCAATATTATTATGAATATAAGCCTGAATTAAAGTCATGACAATATAAACCATTGGCAGTCCTACCAACACCAAGTAAAAAGAAATGACTTCTTGTTTAATAATTTGTAACAATTGTTGAAATGAATACCCTAGCTTATATAAATTATAATAAAACATATGACGTGTGGATGCTTCCATAGAATACTTATAAAGAATACTTGCTAAAATTAAAAGAACAATAACAATAAATCCAACAATTGTTGTGATAAACTCACGAGGATTATTTTGTTGAGATATCAAAATCGCAATCATTGCACTCACTGAGACTGCATAAATCCCAATCAAAAGAATCGCTCTGGTTAATGAATAATAAAGATTAGATAATGAGATAAGATGAAGATGATGAGCTAAATATTTGCGATCCTTTAATTTCTTAAAGAAACGTCCAAAATAATATTTAATCATACCTCCTATTCCCAAGACTCCTACACAACAAGGAAAGATTGCTGATTCTGGTGTATATGGCGTTGTCACCAAAATAATAAGACCTCCAAAATAAAGAAGAATATAGAAAAGTGAAGGAATTTTAATGATTCTATCATCTACAGGTTGTGTTCTTGTTTCTTGTGATAATAAATATTGGATATCTTTACGATAGACAAATCCTGAAGCATAAAGGAGTTGTGCTCCGATAATTGCTAAAATACAAATGATTGTATCTCCTATTGCTTTAATAGGTACATAAAAGAAAGGAGCGCTCATATTCATATATTGATATATGATTTGATTAACACCCATTGATAATAAACTACCGATTCCTATTCCAAGTGGAAAGGCAATTGCTGTCATTATTATATTTTGATAAAATAAATACATTGTGATTTGTAAAAAACTTGATCCTGACATTGTCATAATTGCTATTTCTTTGGTCTTTCTAGAAATATAAAAATTATTAGCAAATATAATCATAAATGCACAAAAGACAATAATAATAAATGATAACGTTGATGAAAAAGGGATTTGTCCATATGATTGATTCCCTATTTCATTTGCCAATAAATATGTATTATCAATAATATTAAAAAATAAAAAAGTAATCGCTATTGTTAAACATAAAGTCAAAGTATAGACTAAACTCTTTTGATATTCTTTTTTTAACATATGAATTGAAAATTGAAAATGTCCCATTTTTCTCCCTCTTATTTTATATTTTCTTTCATAAACTTTAATTCTTCTAAAAATATTGACTTTGACTGTAATTGCTCACTCATTTTCTTTTCTATGTCTTTAACAAGAATTTGTGTTTCTTTTAAAACATCATATCCTTCACCAGTTAAAGCAATTTCTGTCTGACGACGATCACTTTCTGAAATTTCCATTGTAATAAAACCTTTGCCTCTCATTCTTGTCATTAGACCTACTGATGTTGGATGTGATATCCCTAAGTATTGACAAATATCTTTTCCAATGACCGTATCTTCTTTTCTACTTAAATAATCAAGAATTAAAAATTGTTGAAAGGTTAAACGATAAGGTCTTAATTGATTATTCAATGAAGATATCATTGCACTTGAAACTTTGTAAAGTTCTACCAATAATTCATTATCCATTTTAATCTCCTTTCAAACATCACTTCTTAAAGTATAGAATGATTTTTAAAAACTGTCAATCTTTCCAAAAGAAAAGAAATGTTTTCTACATTTCCTCTTTGTCATGATAATATTGGCTAATCATTTCCGCTATTTTAGGATCGCGCTCTTTATCTATATTGAGGCCAATATCAATACCATTTAAAAAAAAGTATTTTAAATTCATAGTGACAAAGTTTTCAGCCCAGTCCCTATAAATATTATCCACACTTTCCAAGACATGAATGACCTCTTGTTTTGATAAAGTAGAATTTTCACTGAGATAATCATACATTTCATGCATTTGATTTTCAGACGCAATGTATTCTTCATCGTTATATATTTTCTTTTCTACAATCTCAACGAAAGCTTCAAATAAATCATCTAAAATTGTTAACATTTATTCTTCCTCCTCTTTATTCATGATATTTTGAATAGGGGTTGGCATATAGAGAGTCTCTATATAGACAGTTACGTATACTTTCATTTTTATTTATAATAGAAATAAGTAAAGGGATGATGATTATGCAATATGGAACGATAACCATGAATATTGAAAAGATTCTTAAAGATAAAAAAATAAGTAAAAATCAAATTTGTAAAGACTTAAATCTCAGTCGTTATAATTTTAACAAATATTGTAAGAATGCTTTTCAAAGAATTGATGCAGATTTTATTGCAAAACTCATCTATTATTTAGATATAACAATTGATGAATTAATAACGTACACGCCACCCCACGATTAAAAAAGGATTCAATCCTTTTTTTATTTTATTAAAATATCTTAATATATCATACTACAAAGCTATAGGAATGTAAATATAATGAGGCAAAGTATAGTTAGGCTCAATATCGTCAATTATAAAATTGTGCCTCATCATTTATAATAGAACAGAGGTGATAATAGTGGATAATTATGGTCATATTGAATTAAGAATTGTAGAGATATTAGATCAAAAAGGCATTAGTAAAAATCAAATTTGTAAAGATTTGAATTTACCACGAACAAATTTCAATAAATACTGTCGTAATGAATTTTCATATATTGATGCAAATTTGCTTGCTAAACTCTGTTTTTACTTAGAAGTTGAGATTGGTGAATTAATTGTTTATAAAAAATGACGAATCTGTTTATTTTTATTTACCACTAACAATATAGGGAGTCCTTATATTGACATTGTTTGAACTCTGTTTTATAATATTCGCTGTCTTAGACAAGACAATATTATATGTAAGGAGAAAAAGTTATGCCAAGATACAAAGGTGAAAAAGATGAAATGATTGATTCTATTATGGTTGCTGTGAATAATCTTTTTATATTTAAGGATACACATGAACAAGATAAACCATTAATTGGAGAAATCTTAGAAGATCTTCAAAAAGCAATTAATAATATTGAAAAATTAAGTAATGATTAATAAAAGATATCTTCACTGATATCTTTTTTTGTATAAAAAAAGAGGCATATGCCTCTATGAATGTTATTTTGCTAAAGCTTTTTTAGCTGTATCTACGATTGCAGTGAATCCTTTTGGATCAGCAATTGCAATTTCAGATAACATTTTTCTGTTGATTTCAACATTAGCTAATTTTAAACCATGCATTAATTGAGAATATGAAATGTCATTCATTCTTGCTGCAGCGTTAATACGTGCAATCCATAATTTTCTCATTTCACGTTTTAAATTTCTTCTATCTCTATATGCATATTCTAATGAGTTCATGACTTGTTCATGAGCTGTTTTGTATAAAGTATGCTTAGAACCAAAATATCCTTTGGCTAACTTTAAGATTTTCTTTCTTCTACGTCTAGTTGTATATCCACCTTTAACTCTTGCCATATTTCTTTCCTCCTATTGTTTTACCCTTGTAATCTAGATTTGATTCTCTTCATATCTGAAGGGTGTACTAAAGTTGCTTTTGCTAAGTGTTTCTTTTGTTTATGAGTCTTGTTATGAGATAAATGTGAAACATACGCATGTCCACGTTTTAATTTACCTGAACCTGTTCTTTTTAAACGTTTTTTAAGACCACTGTGAGATTTCATTTTTGGCATAATTCTGTCCTCCTGTTATTTCTTCTTTGGTGCTAATATAGCAGTTAATGTTCGTCCTTCAAGTTTTGCTGGTTTTTCAATCACGCAATAATCAGCACATTCAGCAACGAAATCATCTAGTATTTTTTGACCAATATCAATATGAGCTAATTGTCTTCCTCTAAAACGTACGGCAATTTTAACTTTATCTCCTGCTTCCAACCATTTTAAAGTTCTCTTTAATTTGACGTTTTTATCATGAACATCAATTGTTGGAGATAATTGTGTTTCTTTTAAAGAGACAACCTTGGAATTCTTTTTCATTTCCTTTAGTTTCTTTTGTTGTTCAAAACGATATTTTCCATAGTCCATGATACGACAAACTGGAGTCTTTGCTTTAGGAGCCACACAAACTAAATCTAAATTGGCATCATAAGCTGTATTGATTGCAGCATTACGTGACATAACTCCTAATTGATCACCGTTTTGATCAATTACCAAAACCTCTTTAAAACGAATTTTTTCATTTACCAAGTCATCATTTGTTGATTGGTTGTTATACTTGCTAATAATAGCCACCTCCTATAAATTTTGTAGTACAAATAAAAAGTGAGTACATAAAGCACCCACATATTGACATTAAGATAAGATATCTTAGTGACGTTAGCCTAGCGTTACTGACACTCAGGCGAGAAGTAGGCACTTCTTCTTTCCACTACTTTTCATTTACTGATACATCATAACGAATTTCTTCGTATATGTCAACCTTTTTTGAAGAGTTTTTGAAAAGATTCTGGTGTTTGACAAACAAAACGCATTTCTTTATGGGTAATAGGATGAATAAACATCAATTCATGCGCATGTAAACCTAATCTATGAAGAGGATTACTCTTCGCTCCATATTTATTATCACCAACAATAGGATGATGTAAAGAAGACAAATGAACACGTATCTGATTTTTTCTTCCTGTATCTAAATAAACTTCCAACATGCTATATCGTTTATTTGTTTTGATTTGTTTATAATGCGTAATTGCTTTTTTTCCTTTATCTTTACTTGTTATATAAACAATTTGACTTTTTGATTCAGCCAAATAGTTTTCAATCGTTCCTTTAGGTTGTTTCATTGGTCCTTCTACAATCGCAATATATCCTCTTGTTTTGACATAATGGTTCCAATCATGTGTTAACAGCTGATATAATTTTGGTGTTTTGACAAACATCAAAATTCCTGATGTATATTGATCGAGTCGATGAACCAAATAAATATTTTCTTTTTTCTTGGCTAGATATTGTTTCACCATATAATAAGCTGTTTTTTGTGATTCATTATTGGTTTGTTCACTCAATAAACCACAAGGCTTTTCAATAACAATCAATTCTTTATCTTCATAAAGAATATCAAAAGGTAATTCTTTTTTCGTTGTTTGAATTTCTACAATTTGTCCTACTTGTAAAGCATATGCATAATGTGTTTGAATATGACCATCCACCAAAACATTTTCATATTTTAAATAATTTTTAATATCATTTCTTTTATAAGATGTCTTTTCTAAAAGAAAAGCCATTAATTGTTGGGGTTTATCGACTTTATAGGCCATGAATGATTTCCTCCATATGTTGATATACACATTTTTGTAAATAGTCTTGTCCGTTTCTTAATGCTATATTCAAAGGGATATCTAAAGGTGAAATAGCATAGATATTTTGAAAACCAATTTCTTGTAAAAGTGAACTATCTTCAACTTTACCAGCAAATGCAAAAACAGGTTTATGATAAGTTTTGGCAATTTGTAAAACACCATAAGGTGTCTTTCCAAATTGAGTCTGACGATCCATCTTTCCTTCTCCTACGATAACACAATCACTCGTTTTGATTTTTTCTTCAAGTTGCGTTATCTCACTTACAACGTCAAAACCTTTTTGAAGTTTGGCATGACAAAATGCCAATAAAGCATAACCCAATCCTCCTGCGGCACCAGAACCTGCTATCAAGCGATAATTACTCTTTAACATATTATCAGCTCTTTTGGCATAAGCTTCCATATCTTTGTCAATCTTAGCCATATCTTGTGCTTTGACGCCTTTTTGTCCACCATAAATATAGGTTGCCCCTTGTTGTCCACAAAGAGGATTATCAACATCACAAACACCAATGATTTCAACTTCATGCAGACGTTTATCTAAATTCGATATATCTATAGAAGCAATTTCACTTAAACCAGCCATGGTCAATTGTACAGGTTGATGATGCTGATTGTAAAATTTGACACCTAAAGCACTTAACATTCCTATTCCACCATCATTTGCTGCACTTCCACCTAAACAAATCATTAAACGATGAACATGATGATCTAATGCTTTTAAAATCAATTCTCCTAACCCAAGGGTTGTTGTTTGATAAGGATCTTTTTGATTTTCATTTAATAATTCTAAACCACAAACTTTTGCACATTCTATGATTGCACAATCTTCAATATATCCAATAGGTGCCTTGATTTTATCAAACAAAACACCTGTAACCTCTTCATAGACAAGCGTTCCATTTCTAGCTTCAACTAATGTTTCTAAAGTGCCTTCTCCACCATCAGCTAACGGGCAAAGCAATGTTTCCATTGTTGAATCGTATTGATGTATTCCTTTTTCAATGGCACAGCATGCCTGTTTTGCACTCATGCTTTCTTTATAAGAATCTGGAGCAATAACTATCTTCATAAATATACCTCCTGTTGCATTCCATTATATCACATTTAATTATAAAATTTCTATTGATGAATAGAAAATCAAAACATAGTTTTTAGCTTATTTTAAGATACAAAAACAACCCATTGAAAATGAGTTGTTCATTTTTTATTTGTTAATCTAAAAGACGTGTTGAGTTATACATAACAAATGCACTTACTAACATTTCTATAAAAATAGCAATCCATAAAGGTAATGATGTTATTGAGATAGCAGTAATCAAAACAATCAATTTCATAAATAATGTAATGATATTATTAAACACCGCTGTTGTACACATTCTTCTAGAAATCAAGAATGTTTCATAAACTTTATTCAAATCAGCATCAATTAAAACAATATCACTGTTTTCAACAACTTTAGGATCTGCCAATCCTCCTCTAGAGATCCCAACATAACTCTTTTGAAGAAGTTCAATATCTTTAAAACTATCTCCAATATAAACAATTGGTCCAATTAAAGAATCCATCTTTGCTAATTTTTCTTCAACAGTTAAATCATTATAAATTGTATATTGATCATTTTCTAAAGCCACTGGTCCATCATTAAAGATAACCAAAGTTCTTCCCATATGAGATAATTTCTTGAACAATTCCAATTCTTCTTCAGTCACTTCAACCCCATCAAAACGATCATAAACAATTGTTTGTGTTGCATTGATAGAATCAAGACCTAATGAAGATTCTACAATAATTCCATTTTGGAAAGCTTTTGCAAAACCAGCCAACATTCCAAGTGATGTTGATTGATCACTCGATAAAGCACCAGATAAAACAAATAAGATAGCTCCTACATGTAAATATGCACTATACTCTTCAAAATCAAGAATTGGTAAAACAATACCTAATCCAATTCCAAGTAAAACCATAATTGGTGTATAAAAACGTGATAAGACTTTTGTATATTGTTCAATTTTTGATTCATAAACAGGTGCAACACTTGCAATATTCATCAATTCAATATAATTTGTACTTTCATAGATAGCATTAATTTCAACATAGATAGGTTTATCTCCTGCATTGATATCACCACTGACAACTTTTGTTCCTTTACGAGCCGTTTTCAAATCATAAGTACTTGTATTAGAATATGTACTGATTTTTGATGGCCCTTTGATAACAGTTCCAGGGATATGCACAGTTTCTCCAGGTTGAATTACCATAACATCTCCAACTTCAAAATCATACAATGAAATTGTTTCTTCTTGTTCATCATGAATACGAACACCCGTTTCAGGCATTGTGACCGCTTCATCAATTTTGAAAAGTGATTTTTCTAAAACTTTATTTAAGAATGGAACAGCTCCTTGGTATAAAAGGATGGCTATACAGGTTTCAACATACGCTCCTGAAATAACTCCTAATATCATTGCAAATAAAACCAATACATCTTCTTTTAAGAAATGCAGTTGACGAATTTCACTCCATGCTTTTTTTATCAAATTTTCACCTAATAATAAAACTGTGATAAACCACAAAATAGAAGTCAATTGTGTATGATCTTTAGATGTAATTAATGCTAATGCAATAACAACCAAAAAGATCGCAATTCTTATATATCGATGTAAATATTTTTGATTAAAGACATCTTGAGAACGAATTGGCTTACGATGTTCAAGAATTTCAATAGATGGATTAATTTTAAATAATTCTTTTCTAAGATAACTTAAAACATCATGTTGTGAAGATGTGAGTGTTAAAATACGATTTTGAGAATCATAAGTAACATTTTGATATCTTTGATCTGCTTGTAAACGTTCAACCAAAACTTGAATATCATCTTCTGTAATTAAATTTTTAAACATAAAGTAATATTGTCTTTCTTTATGTTTAGCAAAATCATATTGACGTTTTTGTCCATCAATAACTTCTTTAACAACCAAATCCTTATTAATACTTTGAATAACACTAAGTAAAGCATCAATATCAATACAATTGAAGACAATGCTTTCCTGATTTATTTTCATATGAGAGACCTGTTCTTTTTCATTTAAAGCTAAACTTAAATGATTCAGTTCATCTATAGATTGGATATGCGATATTTCAAATGTTTTCTTCTCCAAAATCATCACCCTTTCTGTTTCATCATAACATATTTTTGTCAAAAAACAAAGATTTCTCTGTTTAAGATTATTTTTTTGGTAAATTTCCTTGATGTTGAATCAACTTAAAATGTTCCTTAAATTCATCTTCATTACAACTTAATGCAAACTCTTCTCCATAAATTTTATAGTAATTGGCTTCAGTGTCACTTGTTCTTACCATACAAGGATAAACTTTTTTAAATTCAAAAATGACTTCTTCTTCTTTGCCAATAATCATTGTCATTTCTTCAATACAACGACAATAACTGCGTTTACCCTCATTAGCCATAAAGCAACACCTCCTTACATATTTTATCACGAAATAAACATTCGAGAAAGTTTTTGATACGTTTTCTTCTTAATAAGTTTTTCACAATGTATTAAAAAAGACCTCTTCACAAGAGGTCTCCCATTAATTCTTAGAAAATTCAGCAAGTTCAAGTTCTGGGTTTTTATCATTTGCCCAACGAACACCCCACTCATTTGAGAAAAGCAATAAGTATTGTCCTTTTAAATCTTGAACTTTCTTTGTATCAGATGATAAATTTAATGATTTTAAATCAATATCTTTATTCTTAATCCATCTAATAAATTGATAAGGCAATGGTGTATTGACAATATCAACATTATATTCATTTTTCAAACGATATGTGAGAACTTCAAATTGTAAAACACCAACAACACCAACAATAATTTCTTCCATACCGCCACCAAGTTCAGTAAAGATCTGAATAGCACCTTCTTGAGCAATTTGTTCAACACCTTTTACAAATTGTTTACGTTTCATCGTATCACGATTTCTAATCAAAGCAAAATGTTCTGGTGCAAACGTTGGAATTCCTTCATATGCAAATTTATGTTTGGCAGTACACAATGTATCTCCAATAGAGAAAATCCCTGGATCAAAAACACCAATAATATCACCAGAATAAGCTTCTTCAATTTCCTCACGATTTTCCGCCATCAATTGTTTAGATTGATTCAATTTAATCTTTTTATTCCCTTGATAATGGAAAACTTCCATACCTTTGGTAAACTTTCCAGAACAAATACGCATGAAAGCCATTCTATCACGATGTGCTTTATTCATATTGGCTTGAATCTTAAATACAAAAGCACTAAATTCTTCTGATAATGGATCAATTTCACCATCATCACTCATTCGAGGAAGTGGTGAAGTGGTCATATCTAAGAAATGCTTTAAGAATGGTTCAACCCCAAAGTTTGTTAATGCGGAACCAAAACATACTGGTGATAATTGTCCACGTTGAACTTTATCCAAATCAAATTCAGCCCCAGCTCCATCTAACAATTCAATATCATCTTGTAATTGTTGATATAAACGTTCACCTAATTGTTCTTTTAAAGCAGGATCTTTAGCGTCACAAATATCTACATCGACTTCTTTTTTACCACCAAGGACTGGCATAAAACGAATGACTTCTTGTTTTTGACGTTCATAGACACCTTTAAATTCTTTACCACAACCAATTGGCCAATTGACAGCACATGTTTCAACACCCAATTCTCTTTCAATTTCTTCCATTAATTCATATGGATCTTTTGCTTCACGATCCATTTTATTAATAAAAGTAAAAATAGGAATATGACGCATTGCACAAACTTTAAAAAGTTTTCTTGTTTGATCTTCGACCCCTTTAGAACCATCGATAACCATGACAGCACTATCGGCAGCCATTAAAGTACGATAAGTATCTTCCGAGAAATCTTGATGGCCAGGTGTATCCAAAATATTAATACAAAATCCATCATAATTAAATTGTAAAACTGATGATGTGACAGAAATCCCTCTTTGCTTTTCAATTTCCATCCAGTCACTCACAGCATGTTTTGATTGTCTTTTTCCTTTGACCATTCCAGCTTCTTGAATGGCTCCTCCATAAAGAAGGAATTTTTCTGTTAAAGTTGTCTTCCCAGCATCCGGGTGAGAAATAATCGCAAATGTTCTACGTTTCTTCACTTGTTCAATAAATTCTGACATGTTAACTCCCTCCTTTATGTCGTCACTAGTCTACATAATAATGAAATATTGATAATTTGTCAATTTTAAAATGCAAAGTTTCCATCTTTAAAGACAACAAATTCTTCACCATCTTCTAAAGTTGCCACAATTGATAAATCTTTTGTTCCAATCATAAAATCAATATGTGTCAATGAATCATTAATCCCTTTTTCAAACAATTGTTCTTTTGTCATACTTAAACCATCTTTTATACATTCTCCAAAACCTTTTCCAATGGCTAAGTGACAAGATGCATTCTCATCAAATAATGTATTATAGAATAAAATACCTAAATTACGAATTGGCGAATCATAAGGAATCAAAGCCACTTCACCTAAATAATGACTTCCTTCATCTGTTTCAATAATACTTTTTAAAACCTCATATCCTTCTTTTGCACTATAATCAACAATACGACCATTTTCAAATGTCATTGAAAATTCATCAATTAAATTCCCATTATAGTTTAAAGGCATAGCACTATAAACAACACCATTAACTTGATTTCTATTTGGAGATGTAAAAATCTCTTCAGTTGGGATATTTGGGAAAGAATAAATACCATCAGTCGTATATCCGCCACCACCAGCAAATACATAATCTTTATTCATACCAATGGTTAAATCAGTTCCAAGCGAGTTTGTATAATGTAAAGATTGAATTTTTTTCTCATTTAAAACTTGAATTCTTTTTTCAAATGAACGACGATGTTCATTCCATGTTTCAATAGGATTTTCACTATCACAACGTGTCACTTTAAAAATAGCTTGCCACAAAGCTTTGACTGCTTCACTATCACTCATATCAGGGAAAACTTTATTTGCCCAAGCAACACTTGGTGCTCCAGCAATACACCAACGATTAATACCCAAATCCATACCATCATAAAATGGTTTACAAGCAACTCTTACAGCTTTACTCCAAGTTTGAATTTTCATTGGATCAATACCCTTCATAGCTTCAGGATCACTTGAAGTAATAGAAATTAATGCTGCATTTTTTAAAGCATATTGATTTCTTAATTCAATTAAATATTGAGGAACAGTTTCAAAATGTTCAACATCACAATTTTCAAAACGCATTCTAGAAATTTTTTCATCACTGTAATAAACAATGACATCTTTTGCCCCTACAGCATATGCTTGTGCAGTGATTTCACGTGCCAATTCATAACATTCTATAGATGCTTCCACAATAAGTTCTTGCCCTTTTTGTAAATTGACACCTTGTTTTACAAGCAATTCAGCATATTTTTTTAACATATTTTTACCACCTTTTCTCTCTCTTTTAATAAAATGATACCCTATTTACAATCAATGTCAACAAGAACTTGTACGAAAATAAACTCTATGTTATAATAAGTCTAGCAAAGCAACATAGCACTGTAGTTTTAAAAGTATTAGAAAGTCTTAATGATATAATAGTAGTTAAAATGAAGTACTGGTTATTTGCAAATTCTAAAGGAGGTACTTCATCAATGAGTACAGGTAAAGTTAAATGGTTTAAATCTGATAAAGGATATGGTTTCATTACATTAGATGGTGAAAACAAAGATGTATTCGTACATTTTTCAGCTATCAATTCTGATGGATTTAAAACATTGGAAGAAGGTCAAGTTGTTGAATTCGACATCGTTGAAGGTGACAGAGGACCTCAAGCTTCTAACGTTACTGTTATTGGGTAACAAAAAAACTAGGATTTATTCCTAGCTTTTTTTATTGAAAAAAAGGACTAGAATTTCTAGCCCTTTTATTGTTAAACAGAAACTTTCACAGTTTCACCATTTGGTCCTGGTGTTTCGTTTAAGTATTTTGCAATCTTTTCTCTTGTTTCCGGATTACTTACTGCACAACCAGAAACCTTTGTTGCTTCACCTTCTACCAAAGCATTTGCAAACCCAGAACATCCTGGATATCCACATCCTCCACAGTTTGCACCTGGAAGCATTGTTGTAACTTCAGTGACACGGTTATCTTCTTCAACAACAAGGTACATATTTGCAATTCCAAGAACACATCCTAAAACTGCACCGATTGCAACTAATGCCAAAACAGCACTAATGTTCATCTTTAACTTCCTCCTCATGATGAGCACTATGATGCGAGCATGCAATATTATTGCATCCACTACATTCACTCATATCTTCACACCCTTCAGGTTTTGGGGTGTTTTTATTTAATATATATGTTCCAATAAAGACAGCAATTAATAATGCTAGCCAGACAATTGCCCAGATACTCATTAAACAAGACCTGCGATTCCAGCAATTGCACATGCCATGATACCAGCAGTAATCAAGGCAATTGGAGTTCCTTTAAAGCTTTCAGGAACATTAGCAATCTCTAATCTTTCTCTAATTGTTGCAAAAACATAAATAACAATTGTGAATCCAATAGGTACTGCAAGACCAGCAACAGCAGCTTCGATAAAACCATATCCAGCACTGATGTTATCTAATGCAACCCCTAAGACAGCACAGTTTGTTGTGATTAATGGTAAATAAACACCCATTGATTTATAAATCTCAGGACTTGTTTTCTTTAAGAACATTTCAACAAATTGTACTAAAGATGCAATAACCAAAATAAATGTAATTAAATCTAAGTAAGTAATTTTTAATGGATCTAAAACAAAATAATATAAACAATATGTGACAATTGATGCTACAAAAATAACAAATGTAACTGCATATCCCATATTCAAAGCGTTCTTAGGTTTCTTAGAAACACCTAATAATGGACAAACAGCATAGAACTTACTTAAAACTACGTTATTAACAAAAGTTAACCCAATAAATAAACTCACTAATTCCATACTATTTCACCTCCGCTTTTTTTGCTTTATTTTCTTTTCTCACTTTTAAGAATTGAATGAAAGCCAAGATACAACCTAAAGTAAGGAAAGCTCCTGCAGGTTGTGTAAACAATGAAACTGCATATTCACCAAACAAATCAAATTTGAAAATAATTTGACTTGCATCAAATGGATTAAATAAAGATAATCCACCAGTTCCAATTAATTCTCTAAAGAATGAAATCATAAGAACAGCAAATGTATATCCAAGTCCCATTCCTAAAGCATCTAATAATGAATCAATTACACCATTTTTAGAAGCAAAGCTTTCAGCTCTTCCTAAAATAATACAGTTGACAACAATCAATGGAATGAATACCCCTAAAGAATCATATAAAGCAGGGGTATAAGCATTCATAATCATTTGCACACATTTGACAAGTGTTGCAATGATAACAATGAAAACAGGAATTCTGATTTCATTTGGAATAATATTTCTTAATAATGAGATAATCACGTTACTCATGATCAATACACAAATAACTGCCATTCCCATTCCTAAAGCATTTGTTAATGATGTCGTAATTGCTAAGGCAGAACATAGACCTAACAATAAGACAAAGATTGGGTTTTCTACAAATAAACCTTTTTTAAAAACATCAAATTTTTTCATCTATGTTCCCTCCTTATTTAAAATTTGCATCATAATGTGCTGTCGCTTGTTCAATTCCACCAACAACAGCCGAAGAAGAAATTGTTGCACCAGAAATTGTATCAATAGAATCACCTAATTTTTTACCAACAATTCCTTTTTTGAATGGTTCTTCTTTTACTTGAGAACCAAATCCATTTGTTTCTCCACTTGCATCAGTGACTTCATACCCTTTATAAGTTCCATCCTTATCTAAGGCAATCAAATATTGAATTGGTGTACTTGCTCCACCATATCCAACAACACTACATTCATAAATATAACCTTTTACTGTTCCACCACTACTTGCTTCATAAACACCTTGTAATGCTGGATAATCAGCTAAATTAGATTCAACGGCTTTAAATTCTTCGCCAGTTGTATAAATTTTGACTAAGTTCTCTTTAACCTTCGCAATCTTAGCTTCTTGTATAATTGGATCAGTCTTTTCAAAAATAAATGATAATGCTGCTCCTGAAAGTCCAGCAACAATCGCAAGGAAAAGAGCTAATTTAATAATTTTATTCATTGTATTGCCCTCCTATTTTGTTTGTGCAATTGCATCTTCAATTGCAGTCACAATTCCTTTCGTAGTCATTGTTGCTCCAGTTGATGTATCAATACCTGAAACATCAGCCCATTTTGTTTCACCATTCAAGACTTTATCATGGAAATCTTTCGCAGCAGGTTTTAATGCCCCACCATTTCCTTTTTCAATTAAGTCTTTACCATAACCAGCAGTTTCTCCAGCAAATTCAACCATTTCTACTTTTGTAACAGTTTGTTTTGCTTTATTTACAGAAACTTTAATTTTCATAGGTTTTGCAGCTGCAAATCCTTTTGCAGATAAAGTATAAGTATATACGTCACCTTTTACAACAGGTGCTTTTTCTGATTGTTCAATTGCCCCTTTAATCGCATTGACAATACCTTTTGTCGTCATAGTTGCACCAGTAGATGTATCAATACCTTCAACATCACTTGTTTTTATGCTTCCATTTAAAACTTTATCGAAGAAGTCTTTTGCAGCAGGTTTTAATGCTCCACCGCTACCTTTTTCAATTAAGTCTTTACCATAACCAGCAGTTTCTCCAGCATAAGCTAAGACTTTAATAGATTTTACAGTATCTCCATCAATCTTCACTGCAACCTTCATTGGATTAGATGCATTGAAACCTTTGACTTCCATAACATATCCATCATCAGTTGTTTCCACATAAGTCCATTGAACCTTAGCAGCTTCTTCTTCAGCTTTTTTCTTTTCAGCTTCTTCTTTCTTCTTTTGATCTTCAATTTTCTTTGCTTCGGCAGCAGCAATGTCGTTTTTGATACCATTACTAATACCAAATACACATCCCATCGCAACAACTAAGCAAATACCAATACTTGCCCATTGTTTAGCAATTCTTGTATTTGTTCTTCCTAAAATAAATGAATCAATTAATGGTGTTAACATATTCATAATTAAAATTGAGAACAAAACACCTTCAGGATAATTGGCTTTCAAACGAATAATCATCGTTAAGAATCCTAAGCAGATCCCATAAATAATCTTTCCAAGTGGACTCGTTGGTGAAGTCACTGGATCAGTAGCCATAAAGACAGCCCCAAAGACAGCTCCACCTAAACATAAATGAATCAATGGATAAGTTAATGGATCTAATCCATTGACCAATGCAAAGATTTCACTTAAAACAAGCACAGTTCCTAAATAAGCAACTGGAATTCTTGCATCAAATACTTTTCTAAATGCTAAAATCACACCAAGAACCAAAATCAAAACAATACATGTTTCTCCTAAAGCTCCCATATGATTTCCAAAGAATAAATCAGATAAGCTATAAGCAAAAGCTTCTCCACCCATCCAACCAGTTCCAGCTAACATTGTTGCAGGTGTTGCTTTTGTTGCAATATCTACACCATTAACAGTATTTGGAATATTTGCAATTAAATTGGCTCCATATGCCAAATGCACAACAACACGTCCAACCAAAGCTGGGTTAAAGATGTTATGACCAAATCCACCATATACTAATTTTCCTAAGAAAATAGAAATAAATGAACCAATAGCCACAACATATAAAGGTGTTCCAGCAGGTAATGTTAAAGCTAAAATAATAGCTGTTACCCATGGAAAACTATTCTTTAAATGTTCTAAAATATTTGATTTATGAATCAAAGCCCATCCAATTTCAGTCACAAATGCAACCCCTAATGAAACAACATACATTAATGCAACATGAATCAAAGGATCATTTGTAGTAAAATTGTAATAGTAATAATATAACGAATAAGCAACAAGCACCAATAAAGCGATTGTTAAATCTCTCATAATTCTATGTGTAGAGAGCTTTTGTCTATAGTTTGGTGATGTTCTTTGTAAAGTAATTTTCATTCTTTCACCCTCCCTACGCATTCTTTCTCTTTTGAGCCAATTGAAGACGGCGTTTTGCTTTTGCGACCATATCTGTTACTTCAATCTTACTTGGACAGATATAAGTACACATACCACATTCCACACAACGATCAGCTTCTAATTTTTCAATTAATTCTACATTGGCAGCTTTTTCACCTTGCATAATACGCACTGGTTGTAAATGAGCTGGACAATGTAAAGTACATTCACCACATTTTAAACATGGTAAAGGTTTGATGTTTTCTTTTTTCATAACAGTGATGGCATTGTTATGAGAATAAATAACAAATGTATCATTCATAACTGATTTACCCATCATTGGTCCACCACCAACTAAGAATCCATCACAATCATCATCAATGTAACCACCGATTTTTTCAACAATATAATCTACAGGAGTCCCAATGGCCACTTCTACGTTTTGTGGATTTTTCAATCCATTTCCTGAGAATGTGACAACACGATGAGTGATTGGTTCACCATTTCTAATTCCTTTTGATAATGCAATTGCAGTAGAAGAGTTATTAACAATGACACCAATTTCAGAAGGTAATTTATCATATTGCTTCTTAAATACAGTTTCAATTAAAACTCTTTCCCATCCCATTGGATAACGATCAGGAACTTCTCTTGGTTCAATATTGCTATAATTTTTTGCTTCTTCAACCAATAATTCCATCAAATCAGGTTTGTGTTCTTTAATCGCAATAATCGCATTTTTTGCTCCAGCAGCTTTGATTAAGAAATGTACACCATCAAATAATGCTTTAATATCACGTTTCATAGCCAAATGATCACTTGTTAAGAAAGGTTCACATTCAACTCCATTGATTAAAATTGTTTCAATGTTTTTAGGATTGCTATATTTAATATAAGTTGGGAATCCAGACCCACCTAATCCAACAATTCCTAATTCTTTAATGGCATTGAAGATCTCTTCTTGACTCATATTGTCAGGATCAGAAACTTCATATGCTTTGACTCTTTCATTCTTATGGTCATTTTCAATGACTATATGTTGTTGTAGTCTTTTTGAAGCATGCATACGTTTTTCAATTCCCTTAACTATTCCAGAAACAGATGAATAGATAGGCACATACATACTCTTACGAGTTGCTATTTTTGTTCCTATACATACATGATCGCCTTCTTTAACATGAACGTCAAAGTCAGTCGCCATTCCTAAAACAAGGGGAATATAAACAACGTCAGGTGCTTCAATAGACAAAATTGGCTTATCTTTTGTTAAAGCCTTTTGTCCATTCAATTTTACTTTTCCTTTTCCAGATAAAATCGACATTGTATCCCTCCATATCTTTATTCTTTCCTATTATAACAAAAACTCCTGTGTTTGGGAACCTTTTCACGTATCAATTTCTAATTTAGAAAATAATAATAAAATATTTTTCCCATTAAAAAAATGTTTTTATCCAAGATTTGTAAACAAATAAGTCCCATTCATCAAATATCATCCTTTTTTTCAAGAACAACAGCCTGTCCACACATAAAAACACGCGACTTTTCTTTCACATCCATTTGAACACTTAAAATTGCATTCGCACCTTTTTTTGTTGCCTTTTTAACTAAAGAACGTTTTGCTTCTTCGACACTATCTTCAATTGTCCTCGATAACATCATTTGATCATCATAAGCAAAAATAAAACCTAAATCTTCTTTGACTTGATAACCCACACAATAAGGTAAAGCTGAAATCATCATTACACATTCACCTCCTATCTAAAATCACTGCTATCCCCATCAAAATGGGTTTTGCTAAATCATGCAAATCAAAACAAACACCCTAAAATGCATGACTACTTTTTTTCATTATATCATTATTTTTTTAAGACATATAACAAAACGATATAAGAAAAAGTAAAAATATAACTTTATTAAATCATATAACTTGTTATTTTAAAGTTACTATGTTAAAGTGGGATTGTAAACAAAGGAGGTCTTTATATATGAGACATTATGATGCAATTATTATTGGATTTGGTAAAGGTGGAAAAACTTTAGCAGTTGATCTTGCGAAAAGAGGAAAAAAAGTTGCTTTGATTGAAAAATCAAATCAAATGTATGGAGGAACATGTATCAATGAAGGATGTATTCCTTCTAAATCATTAATTGTTCAAGCCCAAAAAACAGATTATCCTTCAGCCATTGAAAACAAAGAACAACTTATCTTGAAATTACGTCAAAAAAATTATGACAAATTAGCACAATTTGAGAATATTGATATTATTGATGGAACTGCCCGTTTTGTTGATAATTATACTGTAGAAATCAATCATCAAGATAAAATCAGTGCTGATTATCTTTTTATCAATACGGGTTCTCAAACAATCATTCCTTCTATCAAAGGGATTCAAGAAACAAAACATATTTATACCAGTGCTTCTTTAATGAAAGAAAAACAACTTCCTAAAAATCTGGCAATCATTGGTGGAGGATATATTGGTTTAGAGTTTGCAAGTATGTATGCACGCTATGGAAGTAATGTAACTGTCTTTGAATTTAATGAACGTTTAGTCGCTCGTGAAGATGAAGATGTTGCTTTGGAAATTCAACATATCTTAGAAAATCAAGGTGTTCAATTTCAATTGAATAGTCAAGTTGAAGAATTAAGTAATCAAAAAGAAAAAGTTGTGATTCAATATCGTCAAAATGATGTAGGTTATATTGATCATTTTGATGCTGTATTGCTGGCGGCTGGACGACGTGCCAATACTGATGATTTAGGTTTAGAAAATACAGATGTTAAAGTTGATGAAAGAGGTCAAGTGATTGTTAATGATAATTTACAAACTGATGTTCCTCATATTTATGCAATGGGTGATGTGAAAGGTGGTTTACAATTTACTTATATTTCTTTAGATGACTATCGTATTGTTAAAAATCATTTATTTGAAAATCAAACAAGAACAATCAATAATCGTGGATATATTCCTTATTCTGTCTTTATTTCTCCAACATTTTCTCGTGTTGGTTTAAGTGAACAAGAAGCATTGAAACAAGGCTATGATATCAAAGTTGCGAAAATCCCTACTGCTTCTATTCCTCGTGCGAATGTCGATGGAAAACCAGAAGGTGTTTTAAAAGCCATTATTGATAAAAAAACAGATTTGATATTAGGTTGTGTCTTATTATGTGAACGTAGTGAAGAAATGATTAACTTTGTTCAACTTGCAATGAACCAGAATTTAAAATATCAAGATATTGCTTCTCATATCTTTACTCATCCATCAATGAGTGAAGCACTTAACGATTTATTCAATGCTGTACAATAGAAAGGAAGATATTATATGTCAAATGTTTTACATCCCAATGAAAAAGAATTTTTAGAATTATATCAAAATAGTGATTTATTGTTTGTTGATTTCTTTGCTTCATGGTGTGGTCCCTGCAAGATGCTTGCACCAAGCATTGATAAACTTGCCGATGAACATCCAGAAGTTAAAGTTGTCAAAATAGATGTTGATAGTTATCCCTCAATTGCTTCACAATTCAACGTTCAATCCATTCCAAGTTTATTTGTTGTGAAAAATGGAACAATAACAAGCAAACAATTAGGTTTTGTCCCATATCCTGCTTTAGAAGATATGTTGAAAGGATAATTTATGAATTTTATACTTGTCTTTTTTGAAGGTCTCTTTTCCTTCTTCTCCCCTTGTGTTTTACCATTAATTCCTTTATATATAGGATATTTATCTGGACAAAACCATGAGGGAGAAAAACCAACTCGTCAAAAATTATTAATACTAACAACATGTTTCATTATTGGAATTTTTATAGCCATATTTTTATTAAATATTTCTGTTCAATTTATAAGTTCTTTCTTTAAAGAACATATGATATTGATTACGAGAATTGGTGGCGTTTTGATTATTATATTAGGTCTTTATCAATTCGGAATCCTCCGTTCACAAAAGTTAAGTCAAACCAAACGCTTGTCTATCCAAAAGCATTCTTCTTCCCAATTTCTCTTTGCTTTTATACTTGGCTTTACCTTTGGTTTTGCTTGGACACCTTGTATTGGTCCTGCTTTAGCATCGATTTTAATTCTCGGTACAAGTTCAGGAAGTTTTATTATCAGCAATCTATTGGTAGTTATTTATGCTTTGGGATTAACCATTCCATTCTTCATTGTTGGACTCTTTACTGAGCAAGCATTAGATTGGCTAAGCAAACATAAAAAATGGATGAATATAGCAGTTAAAGCTGGAGCAATATTATTAATTGTCATTGGTATAACAATGATTACTGGTAAGATGAATGATATTTCAAGATATATGAGTAGTGCTTCTGCACCAACGATTGATGAAAAGAAAAGTGTTGAAAAAGAAGAATTTCCTCTTCCTTATACATTACAAGATCAAAATCAAAAAAACATTTCTTTTCAAGATTTAAAAGGCAAGGTTGTCTTCCTCAACTTTTGGGCAACCTGGTGTCCCCCATGTCAAAGAGAACTCCCTGAAATTCAAAAACTGTATGAAAAATATAAAGACAGTGACAAAGTTGCTATTATAACTATTGTGACTCCTGGCAATGGTGAAAAAACAACATCAGAAATTATCGACTTTATAAACGAAAAAGGTTATAATATGCCCGTACTCTTTGATAACGGCGAAGTTTCAAGTTATTTTAAAATTTCTAGTTTACCAACAACATTTATAATTGATCAAAGTGGTAAACCTTATGGTTATGCTGTTGGACAGTTAAATTTAGAAATCATGGAGTCAATGATTGATGAAGTATTAAAGAAGTGAGGTGATGATCATGAAAAAACAATATGATATAGAATGCAATATTGCTCAAACACTCAATTTAATTGGTGACAAATGGACATTATTAATTCTTCATGGTGTTAAGGCTGGCTATAAAACATATAAAGAATTACAAGAAAACCTTCCTGGTATTCCTACTAATCTTTTATCAAATCGTTTAAAAACTTTATGTGAAGATGATTTGTTAACTTGCGAACTTTACTCTCAGCACCCACCTCGCTATCAATATTCTTTAACAAATAAGAGTGAAGATCTCGATGATATTTATAATGCTCTTATCTTGTGGGGTGATCGTCATTTACAAAGAAGTTATAAATGTTTAAAGCATAAAGATTGTGATGGTCAAATTCAGATTGTCTATGTTTGTCAAAAATGTGGAAAACAACTCTCAAAAGATGAATTGCTTGTTCACAATCACACACATTAAAAAAAATCTAACACACTTGTTAGATTTTTTATTTTCTCTTTAATTTTACAATTGTTTCTAATTTAGAGGAATAAGGATATGTATCTAATGGAATTAAACTTTCTACATGATAATATTGACTTAATTCCTCTAAATCTTTAGCTAATGAAGAAGGATGATCACTCACATAAATAACATCTTTCACTTTAGATAAAATCAAACTTTGTTTGATAGCTTGTGAAAGTTCTTCACTTCTTACAATCACATAATCAAATTGTTTTTTCTTACATTGTTGAATTGTTGCTTCATCAACATTCTTACAAATCCATTCAATATTGTCTTTATGTAAAAATTTCGCATTATCTTTTGCATCACGAATATGATAATTTTTATCATCAATCGCAACAATTGGATTATCCATAGACATTTCCATCAAACCAATTCCACAGTATAAAGATAAAACCGATGCATCTTGAGGAATAAAAGATTTAATAATATCCATTTTTTTCATTTCCATCTCTGGATTGATTGGAAATTCTGATTTTACTGAATAAACATATTGTTGATTGAAACAAGAAAATGGTAATGTTGATTGACCATAAACTTTCTTATAACCTTGTAATTCAAATTCTTGATGTCTTGTTGTATTCACAGTCATAAAAATACTTTTTACATAAGGAATTTGACTTAATTCTTTGACAACATCTTCATTGATACCATCTTGACCCGTTACAAATAAGATTTGAATTTGTCCTTCAATATTTCTAACTTTAATAAAACGTAAACCTTTTTTAACTTTATCATTATAATCACGAACCTTATGTGCATTTAAAATATCTTCCAATTTGACTAAGCATTCATTAATCAATGGATCTTGCATTGAACATTGTGACATAAATGTTAAATACTTAGATTCTCTTTGATAAATTCCAAATCTGACTTTTCCTTTAAAATAGGTAACTGGTAAAGAAACAACATGGCGATAACCTTTTGTTGTAGGGGCAGGTAATACTGCTTTGATTGGTAACTTTTCAACATCAAAATCTGTATATTTTTTAAGAGCATCTTTTAATATACCTTTTTTAAAAGGAAGATGCTGTTGATAAGTTAAAGATGTTAATGCACACCCTTGGCAAAATTGATCTTCTTGACAAAAAGATTGTACACGGTCATTTGATTTCTTTATATGTTTTAAAACCTTCCCATTCATAAACTTACGATTATCATTTGTAATTTCAACTTCAACAACTTCTCCAGGCAAGGCATTATGAATAAAACATATTTTTTTATTAATATATCCAATCCCTTCCCCATTAATTCCTAATTTCTTAATTTCTACTTGTTCTTTTCTCATCATTTATTCTCCTTAAATGTAAAATATTCGTCATATACATGCCTATATAAAATATCTCCGCTGCCCAATCAAATACAAATAAAATAACAACGATAAATGCCAATGGTCCATAAACAGATTCAAAATCAGCAAAACGAAAATAAATATTTAATCCATAATATAAGACCAACATCAATGCACTTGCTACCAAAGCTCCTTGAAATGCATCAGCATGATGAATACGAATACGTGGAACAATCATATAAATACTCATTAAACAAAATACCAATAAAAAATACAAAAAGATATGGCGAAAACCAAATAAATTATATAAAGTATTAAAAATATATGCCAATGGTCCCATAGCCAAGACCATAATAAAACCTATAAATATCAATAAAATAAAAATTGTAATCTTAAACGTATAAATATAATAACCAACAATACTTTCTTCAATACGTTGCTGATACATATTTTTAGAAATCTCATAAATATTACCAACCCCACGAGAAACCGTATAAACAGAAACAATCATTGTTACCAAAGCCACAGTATTGACTGACTTAGATTCCAAAATATCAATTAACATTCGAGAATATTCTGGCATAATGACATGACTGATAATATCCTCAATCAAACTCATATCAATATTCAATAATGACGTTCCTACAGCAACCAATGAAAAAGCTGGTATCAATATTAAAATCAAATAAAATGATAAAGCAGCTGCGGCATATGGTGGAACAACAGCACGATAATCATCATAGATTTTTACACACTTCTCATAAAATCGCTTCATTACGATGCCTCCTAATCGATTAAGAAAGGAAAAACATTAATCATGCTTTTCCTCTTCATCATCATCTTCACTTTCTTCATCATGTAAAAGTTCCAATTGTAATTGAACAATTCTATTCTTATCAATTTCTTTGACTGTTAGTAAAACATTATCAATTTTTAAAACTTGATTCAATTCTGGACTTCCATTACATTGACCCAAAACAAGACCACCAATAGATTCAAAATCATCAGAATCAAATGATGTTCCACATGTTTCATTGACTTCATCAATATTCAAACTACCGTCAATTAAATACATACCATTTTCCAGTTCAACAATAGAGTTTTCAACTTCATCATATTCATCGTCAATTTCTCCAACAATTTCCTCAACAATATCCTCAAGTGTCACAATTCCACTCATAACACCATATTCATCAAGAACAATTGCCAAAGAAACATGTTCTTTACGCATTGACTCAAAAACATCAGAAACATGATTAAACTCATATACCACAAATGTTTCACGCATAAACTCTTTCACATCAAACTTCGATTTAACAACCTTTGACAACATTAAATCTTTAATATGCAAAACACCAATAATTTCATCATATGATTCAGAATGAACAGGTATTCTTGAAAATTGACTTTCCTTAAATGCTTTCATCAATTCATTATAAGTCACATCATCAGGAACACTCACAACATGAATTCTTGGTGTCATAATTTCTTTAATTTCTGTTTCACCAAATTCAAACACATTATGAATCATTTCTTTTTCTTCATCTTCTAAGACACCTTCTTCATGAGAAACTGTCACAATTGTTTTTAAATCTTCTTCAGTCATTGTTGGTCCATTATCTGTGTCACCACCTAATAAATGAATAAACACTCCTGAAATCACATTTAATACAGCTACAACGGGAGTACAAATAATGGTTACAAATTTAATAAAACGACATACACCAAATGAAATAGACTCAGCATTTTTGGTTGCTAATGACTTCGGTGTAATTTCACCAAAGATTAATATCGCTAATGTCACAACACCTGTTGCCACAGCAACACCAGCACCTTCATTTCCAAAAATAGAAATCACAAAAGATGTTGTTAATGATGATGCAGCAATATTCACAAGATTATTACCAACCAATATCGAACTTAATAAACGATCTTGATTATCTAATAAAGCATCAACAATCTTCGCTTTCTTATTATCATCTTCTTCAGCTAAAGTTCTCACACGAATTTTATTCACTGCCATAAAAGCAGTCTCACTCATAGAAAATAATGCCGACATTGCAATCAATAAAATAAATGTAAAAATCATAACTATCTGACTCGGGTCCATCTATAAAAAATCTCCTTATTCCTTAATTTCTTCAATATTAATATAAATCTAATCAATTGTCAAATTTTTCTCTTTAATACATATATATTAGTATAATCAATTTTTATGAATTATCAATAGCCAAGGAGGAAATATGTATAAAATTGCTTTCACACTTCGTAAAAAAGATGATCATATGACATACTTTATGAATGAAACATACTATCAGTGGTTATCACCTTATTTTGATATTGAATTGGTTGTTCCTCGTTTACATCAACACTATGAAGATGTGGTTAAACGCAATGACCTCTTGCTTATTTGTGGTGGTAATGATATCAACCCTCTATATTATCACCAAGATCCTCATCCTTCAAACACACAAGAAGATTCCTTAATAGAAACCATGGACTTTGCTTTACTGGAACAATTTTATCAAGCCCATAAACCAATCCTTGGAATTTGCCGAGGGATTCAAATCATTAATGTATTTTTTAAAGGAACATTGATTCAAGATATTCCCACTCAATTTTCAACATCAATATCTCATCATAAAGATTTTCATAATGTGTTGATTTCTCCTAACACCCTATTCAATCAATTCTTTCCTCATCACATCCGTGTCAATTCTTTCCATCATCAAAATATCAAAGATGTTGCCCATATATTTCATATCAGCGCCATCAGTGAAGATGGATTGATTGAAGGAATTGAAAATCATCAAGTGATTGCTGTGCAATGGCATCCTGAAAGAATGGATGAGCATCATCAAAAACAATTCATAGCCATGATTCTAGAATTGATTCATATAAACATAAGAAGAGAAGATAGTTAAACTATCTTCTCAAACGATTTTATTCATCTGTTTTATCTTCTTTTTGTTTTTTAACAATGAATAAAGTTCCAAAGCTAACAATCAATAAGATTGCAAATAAGATACTCCACATATTCAAGAATGTAAAGCTTGTCCATTGAAGACCTTCAATCAAGACAAATAATAGAGTTGATACAAGTGCATCAATAATAGCTACAAAAGCATATTGATGTTTTTTCATAAATGCAATGATTGCCATAGCAATTGTTAAAATTGTTGCTACGATATTGAAAATGGCAATTGTATTCTCTTGTGTCTTTTGAGCGGCTTGTTGTTGAGAATCTTCTTGTTTGGATGATGATAATGCTAGCATTTCTTTTTCAATAGCTTTCATTTCATCTTGTGCTTTATCAAGAATATCTTGGGCTTGCTCATCCTTACAATTTTCCAAATCACTTAATGCTTTTTCATAAATTGAAGTTAATTTATCTTTTAAAGCATTATAACCTTTGAATGTTGTGTAATCAGAAGTGTTATCAAGAATTGATTGATAAACATCTTTCAATGATTGAATTGCACTTGCTTTATCAAGATTATGTTGTGATTGTGTAGATGAAGTTGTAGAAGATGTTTGCGTATTTGTAGAATGACCTTGATGATTTTGTGATGAACCTTGATTTTGTGAATTATCAGATGGTTTATCATTATTGTGATTTTGATCATCTGGACGAATATCAGGTTTGACATCAGTTCCATCATCAGGAGTTGGTGAAGGCTCTGGATGAGGTACAGGTGTTGGATCTGGTACAGGTGTTGGATCCGGTTTGACATCTGGATCAGGTTTTTCTGTATTATCTGCTGGATATTGCTTAGCAATATTAGCAAATTGATCTTTCATATCCTTAAGAATCTTTATAGCCTCATCAACATCTTTTTGACCACTAAGAAGAGTTAATTCATCTACTGCATTATGATAAAGTTCATCTAATTTCTTTTGACCTTCTTCATTTAATTCATTATAAATATCAGCATATTCCTTTGCTAATTCTTTTTTCACTTGAGCATGAATAACATTAGCCATTTTTTCAATATATTCTTCAGCAATTGTTGGAGAATTATCGTATGGATTTTGTTGATTATTAATTATCTTATCTGCATCCTCTTTTAAAGAACTTAAACTATCTTTTGTTTCTTGAGGTAAGATAGAATCAATTTTTTCAACTAAAGAATCATAAGCCTGATCAACACGTTTTGTTGCATCTTTACGAACAACATTTTGCATATCAGCAATGGCTTTATCTACAATATCTTGCAATTCATCATTGTCTAATGCTTGTTCCTTAACAGAAACCTTATCAATCTTTTTATTTGTAATATTACCATCAACAAGACTTTCTAAGATATGGTCAAGAATATCACCATTCAATTCAACTGAACCTTTTTTATCTTGTGTTGGAAGTGTCACTTGAACATCATTACGCCATGATTCATCAACAGTGATTGAATGTTTACCTGTATTATCTTGAACCACAATGTTACTGATATGACCTTCTTTATCAAAATTCAAGATGATATCAGCTTTTGATTCATTACCATCTTTTTGATATGAAACTGTTGTTGTGATTGTTGCAGGTCCTTTGTTCAAATCTTTTACAGAAACACTGTCAAAATTATCTTTCAATGCGTTATTTTTATCATTTTCACTCATTGAATTTTCATCTAATTGAATATCTGCAATCTCTTTATTTGAAACAATATGAGAACCACTTATATCATCTACAATTTCATCAAAGAGACTTCCATCAATTGTGACTGAAGCTTTTGTATCATCACTAGGTTGAACAGCTTGAATATCATTTTTCAATTTTTCAGTCAATTCTATAGTGTTTCCATCAACTTTAACAGATTCAACAGAACCATCTCCATTCAAGTTTATAACAACTTCTTTTGTCTTTGATTGTCCATCTTCTTCAAATGTTAAAGTTGTTGTGATTGTTTCAGGTAACTTATCCAAATCTTTTAATTCAATAGAATCAAATGTATCACCTAAGATTTTCTCTAATTCTTGTTGATCGAAATCTGTAACTTTACCTTTACTATCATCAATATCTTGAAGAGCTTGATCTTTAATATGCCTTAATTCATCTTGAGCTTCTTTTGTTTGTACAAGTGCTTTATCAGTGTTGTATTCATCTTGGATAGCTTCTTTAAAGATTGATGAAGCATCGACTGATGAAATTACTTTAATAAATAACTCATTCAATGTTGGTCCATTAAAGATACCAGGTGTTTTTTCTGAATCAATACCAATAGCTTTTTGTGCATCTTCACTTAATTTATTAAATTCTCTCTTAGCATCAATTAATTGTGTTTTATATGTTTCCTCATTCTCTTTAATTGATGTCTCATTAAGTGCGTTGCTACTATCCTTTGAATGTCCATCTGCTCCAGGTTGATATTCCTTCTTATCTTTTGTCAAATACGCTTTCACAAACAATTCTGCAAAGTCATCATATTCTTCTTTTGCTTGTTTTTCTAAACGATGTAGCTTATCTAAAGATTGATTAGAGATTTGTCCTTTACCTTCATCATCTAATTTTTGATAAAGTGTTTCGATGAGTTGCATAGTCTTTTGAACTTCATCAATACTTGATAATTTTGTTTTTGCACTGTCATAACTATCAATATCAGCTGTTGAATCTTCTCGATGTTGTTTATCATCAACAATATCTTCTAACTGATCAGGTAAATTCTCAATAAGTTTCTTAACCAATCCAGCTGGTGAAAGTGTTTGAACATCAACTTGATTAAGAGCATCTTTCATTTGAGAAAGTTTATCTAATGATGTTTCTGTATTCGCATCAGCAGGTGTCTTTTCAATAACAAGATTTTGAACATTCTTTGGTAAAGCATTAAATTCTTTTTCTAAGCTTTCAATAGCTCCACGGTTTTCTTCCATAACCTTAATTGTTGAAGTGTTTATTTTTTCAGATTTATCATACATAAATGGTAAACCATGATGTTTTTCACCATCAACTTGATCTGTGGCACTATCAACTTTCTTATAAAGTTCTTTAATCTTATTTGCCAATTCTTCTGCTTGTTTATCAGCAAGATAATTATCACGAAGAATAACTAATTGAGCTTTATAGTCAATCAAATGTCCCTTATTATCATCAGTTAATATATCTGGATTTTTTGCCAAACCACTTTGATCATCAAATTGAGATAATAATTTTTCAATACGAGCAATATATTCATCACTCTTTTCATCCATTGTATCCAATTCACTAAATTCATTAATAAATGTCTTATACTGTGGATTTTGTGGAACTGTTAAAATGGTAAGAGATTTTATACCATTAAATTCTTTCAATTGACCAACTTGTTTTACTTTTTCAACAAGCTTAGCTGCATCAACAGTGATATGACCATCTTTTTCAGTCACAATACCTGATAATTGATATTTTGATAATGAAATACCGTTAACAGTTAAACCATTATATAAATGTTTGTAATTTGAATAATTGGTATTCAAATCTGAATAATCATCTTCACCAAAATCAACATCCATTGTAAATGTTCCATCACGAGCAACTTCTACTGCATGATCTTTATCATTTTGACTTGAATCTTCTTGTCCATCACTCTTAACAATAACAGATTGAATTTCATGATCTTTGATATGATTGCTTTCTTTCACAATTGTTTCAGCAGTTGGTAATAACCATGCATTCGCATGAACATTCAATTGTATATCAGTGATTTCAACATCTGGTAATGTTGAATTATCTTGATGGTCGGTTACTGTATTGATAATTTGAGCAATTGTTTTTCCACTGATAGTTATATCATATGGTGAGTAATCAGTTTTTTGAATACCTGATACATCAATACCATTAGGATGTTGTTCATCCTTTAATGGATATTCATGTTTACCACCTTGACTATCTGTGACAACAATTGGGCTATGACCATCTAATGGAATAGAAACAATATTTTTATTACCCTTTTCATCTTGAAGAGTCATATCAATACATTCAATATGATCAGCATTTGCTGTTTTCATATTTTTGATTTGTAAATCATGACTATTTGGTAATAAAACTTGATCTGCTTTTTCTTGAGTTCCTTTTTTAACAACTTGAATAATTGGAGAATTGTTTTCAACTGGTGTTGCTTGTGAATCTAATTCAACTTTAACTTCATCAGGAATCAAGAATCCCTTTTTCACTGCTTCTACACCAATATTTTCAATTTGTGAATGAATAATCTTTTCATCATCGGCTTTATCAGCATTATAATCATTTGTTACTTTTTGAATAATATCTTGAATTGTCTTTCCAGGTATAGTGATTTGAGAAGAAGTTTCACCTTCTACTTGAATATTGTCAATATCTGCTATATCTTTACTTTCTAATTCAACTGTTGTTTCTTTACCACCTTCATCAGTAACAACTACAGATAATTTATCATCTTTTATACCATCAACTGGTAATTCAATATGAATCTTATTATGATTTTTATCAATTGTCTCAATAACAATATTATCCAAATCATAACCAGGCAATGGAGTCACAGGTTGAATCACAATGTTTTCATAACCAGTAATTCCTCCAGTTACATATTGAGATTCTTTTATTGTTGTTTCAACATCTTTATCGATACAAGTAACTTTATCAACTGTTGAACCTGGAATAAGTAATGGAATTGTATTTTCATTAGCCTGATTATTTTGATTAACATCTTTTTGAGCCACTTGATTATATTTTTCAATAATATCTTCAAGCACTTTACCAGGAATATTTTCGATATTTCCATCTTTATTCACTTTTATCATATCAATGACTTCATCTGGAAGACTGACTGGCACAGAATTATCTGATTTTGGTTGCACTGGTGTAACAGTAATATTTGGTGTATCACCAGTTAAATCAATAGATACTTTAACCTCTGTATTTGCTTGATCTTTCACAGTTACATCTAATGCTTTATTGTTAGGAGTCTTTATTTCAACATCTGGCATTGTTACTGTTGGTTGAACTTCAACTGTTGGATTTTGACTGTTATCAAGATGTTTGTTGCTTTCTTCATCTAGTGCATCTGGAACCTTAATCGCAAGGCTTTCATCCATTTTCGCATGAACATGAATACCAGTAATATCAGCATCATAATATGCATTATCTTTTTGATATCCTGCTTCTTTCATAAGTGTATCAATTGCATTTTTCGTCATTGTCAATTGACCATTTCCATCCATTTGAATATCAGATGGGTCTATAGAAACAGTTTCTCCACCAAGCATAACTTTCATAGCGCCTGTTTTTTTATCTTGTAAAATCATTGCAGATTTTTCTAATTCTTTACCATCTTCATCATAACCTTTGAAATCCAATTCAACAAAATCAAAGACATAACCATTTTCCATTTGAATTGGTGATACTGTTAATGTTTCATCAGTCTCAAGTAATGAATCATTATCAGATGTTGTTGCATGAATTTTGTTTCCATCAACTAATGTTTGAACACCTTGTGAAACCTCAACTTCTCCAACCATATGACCAACTCTTACAATAGTGATTGGTTCTTCTACAAAGACAGGTTGTTTTTCAACATCCACATTAATTTTTGGAGTATTACCATCTTTTACAATTGCATCCAAAATATCTCCTATTGTTTTTCCAATCACAGTAACAGTTGTTTTACCATCTTTTTCATTTATGACAAGATCATCCCTAGAAACCGTTATATCCTTTCCATCTTTGATTAAACCATCCATTTTTTCAACATAAATTGGTTTGTCTGTATCTTTAGGAATTGTCACTATGACATCATTTCCTTGATCATCTTTTGTTTGGATTTGGACAGAATCAATTGTTTTTGTTTCACCTAACTCAACCTGATTGGTTGTTATAGGGGCATAAGTCACAACTTTGACATCTTTGACTTGATAATCAGATAAACTATCATTGTCACTTAATCCAAATGCATATTGAATAATTGGTTTTAACTGATCACTTTCAATATTGAATTGATCATCTTGAAGATTAGCTTGAGATTGAGAAATAAAGATTTCTTTCACAGTTCCCTCTTTATCTTGAACAGTCACAACAATACCTTTTAAATCATAATTATTCTTTATTTTAATATCACTAACTTTGATTCCTTCATCATCAAGATCGATTTTCGCATCAGAATTACTATTTGTAGCTTCAACTTGTGGATAATTCGAAGAAATATCAACACCTTTGTCGACACTAGCATTTCCTTTTACTTTGAAATCTTCCACATCTGTCGTTGTCATTGTCATATCAGTGATAATACCATAAGAAATTTCATTTGGGTTGAAAACATCTTTGAATAAATCATCAACAATATTTCCTTTAATCGTAGCTTCTTGTTCATCACCATCAGCAACTATTATTGGATAAAGAGCTTTATTTTGAATACTTAATTCTTTATCAACAGTTTCTCCCTTATCATTTTTTACTGTAACATGTACATTATCTGTATCATTTCCTGTTTGTTTAACTGGAATAGAGATTTGTTGTTCTTGACCAGTTATTGGATCTTTAAGCGTCATTTCAATACAATCTAAAGTTTTTCCTGCTTCTAAAACAATTGGAGAAATAACAAGATCATGTTGATCATCAGTTGTTAATGTATTTTGATTATCTGTTGGTTTTTCTGATTCTTTTTGACCAGATATAGAAATTTCAGGTTTGAATGAATCATCTGTCTTAATACCATTATCTGTATTGATAGAATCGGGTATTCTCACAATAAATTCATCATTTTTCTTTGTTTCATCTTTACGATTTAAGTTATCAATTGTCTCTTTTAAATCATCCTTAGATTGTGTGATTGCATTTTGAATTTCATCAACATTCTTATAATCGCTATCAAGTGCTTCATTTAATGCATCCAATAATTCTTTTTCATTTTGAGCCTTTTGAATAGTATCAATAAATGAACCATCTTCTTTGATTAATGGATTTAAGAGACTCTCACTCTTATCAGCTTGTTTTGTCATCTTATTCCATTCTGTATCATTAGCAATATAAGGACCTGATTCTTTATCTTGTTCAATACCTTTTTCAATACTGATATAATCTTTTAATTGATCAGTTTGTGGACGAATCAAATCAGATATGATGCCATTCACAGTTGAAGGACGATAAATTGTATTGGCTGTTTCCACTTCTACAGGTTGTGTAACATCTTTAACGGTGATTGTAGCTGAAATTGTTGTTCCTGTTTCATTTTGTTTAACAACAACATCAAATCTTTGATCTTTAGCAAGTTCTTCAAGTGTTCCTTCAATACTTTCACCATTGACCTTAATTTTGATTTTTTCAGTCACATTTATTCCATAATCATCTGATGGTTGGAATTGAATATTTACGTTTTCACCATATTTCACTTGTTCAGGTGATGCTTGAATCTTGCCAATAAGATTTCCATCTTTATCCGTAATTTCACCAGGTGTTGTGACTTCTAAACTCTTCTTATCAAATGTACCTTCAACAGTATGTGGTGAATAATCAGCATCATTCCATTTCACAACAGCTTCACCATATTTTGTATCATCAATATGCTTATCACTTGTATCTCCAACAGTATTATCAGTTGGATCAGTATTAAAGATAACATCATAATTTTGATTTTGTGGTTTGACAATGACTGAAATTGGTTTTTTCTCACCTTCTTTAGTCACTACAATAATTTTATTTCCAATATCATCTTGAGATTCATATTGATCCATACCATGATTTGTTGTTGGTGTACCATTTAAAATTTTAGCTAATTCTTCTTCATTTGGTATAGAAACTTGAACATCATCAACCTTAACACCTACAGTGACATAATGTTCCTCAGGAGTCATAATATAAGCTGGTGCTTGTTCATTATAACTATGGGTTTCATTTTTATCAGTAATTGTTTTATGTGGAAGATTTTGATCGGCTTGATCTGTTGCTGTAGCAGTTGTTTCTTTATCTTGATCATCTTTAAATGTGACCTTAACATCGCCAATTTCATAAGGTCCTTCTAATGGACTTAATTTCTTTCCAAGTTCTTCAACAATTGCATCTAATACATCTGAAGGAATCATTGCTTCTGATTGATTTGTATCATCATTCTTAGAATTTTTAATCTTATCTAAAAGCTCATCAGTTAATGTGATTTCTTGAGTTCCTCCACCAATTGTTACTGAAATTTCTGGTTTCTTATCAGCTTCTTGTGGGAAAGTAACTTGAACATCCATAGAAACATCAATTCCACTTTCATCTTTTGCCTTCATTGCAACGTCTATTGCGGTAATTGTTCCATTAACGTTATCAACTTTAACTTCTGGAACATGATAAACTGTAGATTCTTTTTGAATGTTATGTCTTCCTGTTGTATCACCTGACATTTCAACATTGTCGCCATCTTTATCTAACATATCTTTTTCAATAATGACAAGATCTTTATTCTTTGTTTGAATAACAAAATCATTTAAATCATTTGTAACATTAGAAATATAACCACTCATACCACCAGGTTTTACAAAAGCATTTTTCTTTTGATTATCTTCTTTGTAAGTCACAGTATCCATTGATTGATGGTTTTTATCCAACTCTGCTTTCTTTGCTTCAGTTGGTTCAATTAAGACACCATAACCATCTTCAACATAGAAATTATCGCCAATTTTAACAACACCATCTTGATAATATTTTACTTTTTCAGCACTTGGATAAACAGTATCTGGAACCGTCACTTTTGATGAATCATCAATAACAGTTAAATCGTTTCCTAACTCAATCTTATATTGTCTTACCAAGTCACTTTCAGCTTGCAAAATATCTTTATATGCTTCATTAATTTGCTCTTGTGTTGCCCTGTCATTTTGAATAATTTCCTTTGCTTTTTCAACAGAGTCATGAAGTTCTCCTAATGATCCAGGAGTGTATTTTAAAGATTCTGTTGAATCAAAGTAATCTTTTAATCTCTCAACTTCATGAGATAAATCTTCTTTATTTAAAGCAACGACTGCCTTATCTAAACGAATTTCACTTACATATGGTAAATCCTCAGCCTTAATAGCAAATTGTCCATCAGTTGTTAAATCTACATATACATTTTTTTCTTTGCCATCTTTTTGAATAACATAGTATGGTTTATCTTCGTTATCAGTTTTTCCATAATTAATCTTTTGACCATCTTCTGGTGTAATCTTTAAGACATATTCTCTTTCAGATTCATTTGTTAAATCAATAACTTCTACTTTTTGTCCTTCAAGATTCTTTAAGTTTCCATTATCATCACGTTCATGAACGTTAGTAATAGAAGCTATTGTATCAAGTTCTGGAAGATTTAATGAATATGTTTTCTTAGAGAATTGAACATTATACACATGTGATTGTTTCATTTCTTTAAATGTATAAATTATATCTGTATCAGTTTCATCTTTAGAAATTGAACTATCATAATCTTTTGAAATTTGACCATTTTCATCAACAATGACATGTCCTTGATCATCACTCATAACAAAACGATAACCATCTTTAAAGACTTTATTATCAGTTCCTTCTTTATTCTTATGAATAACAAGTTGAACATCACTATTTTGATATGGGAATTGTGTAATAGTTCTCATTGGTTCCTTAGCAATACTATCAATAATAGCTGCATCATTAAGTAAACTTGGTTGAGAAGCACTTTCTCGCGTTCTTACTTCTATCCATGCCAATTGATTAGAATTGACAGTGAAAGATTGAACTTTATAAGTTAATTCTTTAATAGCTGTTTCTAATTGTTGTGCTGCTTTCAATAATGCATCAGCTTCATCTTGCGCTTGTCCATTATTTTGGATATAGTTACCATTCAATTGAGATTGTGCTTGACTTACAGCTTTTTCTAATTGATTCCATGTTCCTGAAGTAAAATCATCTTGTTTTAGTTTTGTTATAGTGCCTTTATCATCAACACCTAATTTGTCTTGATATGTTACCAAATCACATACAGCATTAAAGATATCAATAAATTCACTACGTGTATATCCCACAGATTCTTTTTGTTCATTCTTAGGAATGAATTTTGCAATATACTTTTGAACAAGTTCTTTTTGTTCATCATTTAATGCATCATAACGTTTTTTCGCATTATTCACATCATGAGGAGCTGTTTTATTGTTATCAATGAAAACATCAGTAAAATGAGAATCATTAATGATTTTTTCAATTTCTTGATTTTGTTGGTCTCCACTTAATGGAGAAGCATTAATTTCACCTAATAAATTCTTATATTGGCTTGTTACTTTCACCGCCCCATTAGATGGGAAAGTTAATGTTTCACTGGCAGTATAATCATTATTTTCAAAACGATTACCTGTCACTTTAAATGTAACACCTTCAAAAACAACTTCACCATTGGTTGTATCCTTTAGAGAATGAATTTCTTTTGTTTTTCCATTCACTTCAATCACAAAACCATCAAAGTATGCTCCTGGTTTAGGATCAGCATTAATAATTGTATTCCCTGTTGTTTGTGTTTTTGAAGTATAGAACCATTCACCTTTATCAACATGACCATCATTAATTTCAATTGTAGAACTACTCTTTAATAATTGTGTTTCACCTGTACTTACAGATAAAGTATTTCCTTTATCATCAACTTGTCCACTCACACCAACATCCTTATTGTGTGTTTTCTCATTGACTTTGATATTTTCTACATGTGTTTCAATAGAATTTAATGGTACTCTTGTCACAACTTCATAACCATCATTATTGACATTACGAATATAGATATATGGAATATCTTTTAATTTATCTGCATTTAAAGGAATATAATTTTGTGTTCCTTTTGTTTTTACATCAGTCCATTGAGGTTCATTGTCAATTGGATCACTGAATGAATATTGTAGAACTGTTCCTTTTCCACTAAATTGAGCATCTACATTAGCAATTAAACCTTCTCTATCTAATGTTGTTATTGAAGTGATAGATGGTTTATTCTCTGTTTCAAAGATTGCTTGATCTTTAACATAATCCTTGAAAGTTCCTTTGCTTGTAAATGTATCATTGACATCAACTTTAGCCATAGGCAATTCATCAAATGACAATTGTTTATCAGAAACAAGTTTTTGATAAGCCTCACCCTTGATCATATCACTAGCCATTTGACTTGCAATTTGTTGTAAAACACGATCAGGATCTTTTAAGTTGTCATAAGTAGCATAAGCATTATAAGGATCACCTTTAATGACATCATAAACACGTTCCATATTGTTACGATAACTGTTATTTGTTGTTCCTATATATTTTGCTAAAACATCTGTTCCCACTTCTGTTAAGATTTGTTCTAAAACATCTTGAGGAATATTGTTTTTATTAATATAGTGAGGATCAGATTCAGGTAATTGACTACGACGGTTAACTTCATAAATCATACCTTCATTAATTTCTTTATTGATATTTCTTCTAATTTGATTATCTTTTTGAACAAAGTTTGCTGTTAAAATAACATCATAATCTGGCATTTTAAAATCTAAGGTTGGATTTTTTTCTTCATCAGTTTGCCACTCTTCTATAGAAGATGGATTAGATAAGACTTGTTCACCATTACTATTAAAATCAACCTTTTGAATCGTCCATTTACTAAATTCATACCAGAAACTAGATTCAGGTTCAACATCTTGAGGAATTGCAGTAAATTGAACCATTGTTCCTTTACCAAATTTTTGACTTCCAGGTTTATTAACTGAACTGTTTTCATCAACATGACCATATTGAACACCTGGATTCACAACTAATGTTAAGAAATGTGGTTCCGTAAATACTGGCATATTAAAGTTTCCATTGATATTTGCATTACCTGTTGAATAAGTTAATCTATAATCCAATTCTTTTTCAAAACTTGTTGTTATATCTTGATTAGAAATATCTTTTAATTCTTGTGTATCAAGATTATTTGTTGAAAAATGTAATGTATAAAGCATTGATTTTGAAAGAAGATCTTGTTCCTCTGTATTAACGGCTTTTAAAGAATCATAATATTTTTGAGATCCATCTTTATCTTTTAAGGCAAATAAATCTTCATATTGATCATAGTTATTTTGTCCCCATGCTGCTGTTGATGACCAAACACCATTTTGCCTTTGTTCTTCAACAACTGTTTTTCCAGAAGCATTATGATAATAACATGATTGGAAAATATTATCAGTTCCTAAACGTGTTGCACTAATTTCTTTACCATCAGCATCTTTTGCCCATTGTGTTTGCGTTGTATAAACACCATAGAATTGATTTTTCCCTGTTAATTTCGCAGCAATACCTGTACCATTCGTATGCCCAATACCATTTAATGTATTATTTCCATCTGTTCCATAGACTTGAATCAAACGAACATCTTTGGCTTCACCAAATAATCCACCATATAAATCTTCTTCTCCAATTGTTCCAGATAAATAATAGTTTCTTGCATAACTACTTGCTATACGAACATTGTTAATTGTTCCATACATTCCTCCAGCAACCAATCTATTCTTAACACCACTTGCATCTGTTTTGACACTTGTTGTAGATTCAACAGTATAAGGAATTTGATTAACTTGATCAGGATTGATAATTCGACCAGCAATCCCACCAACATAAGCATTTTGACCAGCAACTTTTAATGTTGATTTTGTACCAGATGTAGTTACATTATGATTAACATTAGATTTTGTTAATTGAACATATTCACCATCACCAATAATACTACCTACATAAGTTGTATTGCTAGAACCAGCCTCTCCAGTGACATTGACACCAGATACACTTGTTGTTGTAATTGTACTTTGAACTTCTTTTTGTCCAAATTTTCCTGTTGTACTTTCTAAACGACCAACAATTCCAGCGGCATAAACATCACCTGCTTTTGATACAGCTTTTACAAATTGATTGGCAGAAGGTGATGAATTTAATATAGTTGCTCTCGTTGTATGCCCAAATAAACGTGCTGCATATGTATCATATTGTCCTAAAGCAGTCACTGTTGCAGCAGTCCCTGTAATTTTAACATTAGACGTATAGACTTCATCTGCGATAGCTTGTCCAGCAATTCCTCCAGCATAGGCTTCATCACCAGAAGCAACCTCATCAGTTTCTCCACTTGCAACTACAGAAACATTATTAATTTTTGTATCTGTAATAATAATGCTTTTATTTGTCTTACGATTATCAATACGACCAGCCATACCTCCAGAATAACTCTTTCCAGATGTCGCATGTGCTTTTACTTTTACAGTACTACTTGTATTGATTTCATTTCCATAAACAGAAACATTAACAGCATCTCCAACAATTCCTCCTGCATAAGAAGGCATAGCTGTTCCTTTACTATTGGCTTCAACAGTTGCAGTTGATGTAAATTTTAATGTATTATTACTCAAACATGCATCATTTGCATTAGCCGCATCTGCCAAGAATTCTAATTGACCAACAATACCACCAGCATATGTTCCAGTTAAACGCTCAGCGTTTGCTTTCACACTACCAGATAATGAAATTTTTTGATTTGTAACACTTGAATGATTGGCATAACCAACAGATCCAGCAGCATGCGCACCAGTTTTTCCGTCACCAATAAAACTTTTACCTTTAATAGTTACATCATTAATAATTGCTCTTTCACTATATCCAACACTTCCACCAGTAAATACATCTTTATATTTTGATGTTACCGTCTTGGCAGCAATACCATCAACCTTTCCATGAACGACATCACTTTGTCTTGCATAACCGGCAATACCACCTAAATAAGCGTTATTCTTTGCATCACTAGCCATGTTATCACTACCAGTTAATGATACATTAGCTCCATCTATACTACGATAAGCTGTTTCTTTGACATCCATCTTACCAACAATACCACCACTATATGCTTCATTTCCTGTTTGGGCATTGGCAGAAATTTTATTTGCTATAACATGATCTTGTGTTCCTGTAAATCTCAATTCAATATCAGTTGCACACCCAATAATACCACCACTGTATGATGTTCCATTGGCCGATGTACTAACGACACTTCTTGCATTTCCATTCATTTCACAGCCTTCAATTGTACGATAATTCTTTAAAATTGTACTATGAGATTCACCAACAATACCACCAGCATAACTATCATCTTGACCATTTGCTGTAATATCAGCATTTCCTTTTCTACCAGTTGCTCCAGTATTGTTGAACAAATTCAATGAGTTATAAATATCAATATCCAATGCTTGTCCGACAATTCCTCCTGCATAAGCTTTTTGATCTGCTTTAACATTAACTTTATTATTAACAGATTGACATCCAGATATTTTTTGAGCGATTGCCCCTTCTATAATATGATCATAACCAACAATTCCTCCTGCATACGCATTTTGAGTTGCATTTACAGACAAACCTACATTTTCAACCTTTACATTTTCAAAAGCTGTATTTAAAGCATTCCCTACAACCGCTCCTGCATAAATATCACCGTTAGCCTGTAAAGACGCAACAGCTACAGGGTTTGTATAACCTGCTCCAGAAGTCTGATAACCAGCGAAACCATTATATTTAACAGTTTTTTGAAGAGGTTGACACTCATAATTCCCATTATCAATTGTTAAATTCTTAATAAGTGATGTAATATTTTTGTTATCTTGGAAACCTTTTGTATATCCAAATAAACCATATCCATTAACATTATCAAGAGTTACCAAACGCATATTTTTTATTGTTTTATTATTACCATCAAAAACACCAATAAATGGATGTTCCTCTGTACCAATTGGAGTCCAATTCATTGCATCTAAATCAATATTGGATTGAAGTTGAATATGGGCATTTGCTGCTCCTTCCATACCATGATTAACAGCATATGCTAAAGCAGCTAACTGATATGCTGTTTTTACTTCCACAACACCATTTGTTGTTTTTCCTGCAAAATCTTCAGACATTTGTTCAGCTAACCAATCAATATCCATACTCGTTTCATCACTTGCAAAAGTTGCAGTTAATGTTGTACCATTTCCTTTAAACGTATAAATACCAGCTTCACTTGTTACATATTTCGTATCACTACCAATATCCCCAATACGTTTTCCTCCAATAGCAACTTGAAGTTCTACTTTATCAGTATTATCAACATTCTTTAAATAAACATAACCTTGAGGATCTACAAAAACATCTTTACTTCCATATTCTTTTCCATTGACAAGAATACCTTTTGCTGTCTTCACGTCTCCATTGACATCAATATATTGATCACCCTTATTTAAGACATAATAGTTCTGACTATCTGGTTTTCCATCTTTATCAGTATCACTTTCATAACCTTATAATTGTGACAAACGGATAGCAGATGCTTTTGATGTTGGACCATATCCATAATTTCCATAAGCCCCACTAAAGAAATTTCCACCATTTCTTTCTACACGTCCACCATACACAGCATCATAGCTAAATCCAGCACCAGAAAAAGCATAACATGTTCCACCAGTTTGATTAACAGTGACTCCAGATAAAGCATAATTTCCTACATTTCCATAAGTTGTTCCACTACTAATGCAGTCTGTAGTAAGGAGCTGCTTTGTAAAGGAATTTCCTGAATCTGTACTTACAACATGATGTGTTACATTTCCCTGATCATCTTGACTTGTTTCATATGTTGTCTTGTTCCAAGTGTATATCGTATAAGTATAACTTATAATTCCATTTGTTAAATATTGGCTTGTAGCAGTACTTCCGATTGAACCAGGCGCTCCTGGATTACCACCTTCAATTGTAGAAAGACCAGCCGTAACATTAATCGTTCCTCCGCTTACCGCAATTCCACCTTGTCCAGCCCTTCCGCCATTTCCACTAGTGTTGGGATATAATATATATTTATCTTGATAGCCACTTGTTGTTACTGTTACAATATCTCCAGCAAAGTTTTGATTACTTTGTTGCCCATTATTTTGAGCAATAGTAGGACCTTCTGAATATTGAGGTGGATTATAAAAATATTCGACAGAACGGTGTCCAGCTGCACCACCAGCTCCACCATTACCACCATGACCACCTTTAATATTAACATTTCCTGTTGCATAATCTGCATTCATACTCAAATTATATTTTGTAGCATCAGTTTGTATTGTAATCTTTCCTATGTTTAAAACGGCTACGCCTCCTGTACCTCCAGCGCCACCAGCACCAGCAACATAGCCTGCAGTAGAGGTTAGATAATTATCTCCACTCTTTTGACCAGTTCCACCTGTACCACCAGTTCCACCAATAATATTAGCTTTACCAGTAAACACAGAATCAAAAGTTAATGCTCCACTATTACTAATAGCATAACCACCAGTACCTCCATCTCCGCCAGGGAAACCATTAGCGCTGCTTTGTGTATTCCAAATTCCACCGGTTCCTCCAGTTCCACCTTGAATATTTAAAGTCCCTTCTCCAACAATAGTTAAGGATGCTCCTGCACTAATTGTTAAAGCAGTATAACCAGTTTGTCCTTTAGTAGAATTGTTATAACCTGCTCGACTACCTTCTGAAGCCTTAATTGATAAAGTTGCATTATTCTTAATCCAAATTTTTGCACTTACCCCTTGTTCAATCACAACATTTAATAAATCCAAACGACTATCAACATAATAGTTTCCACTTTGTGTAATTCTAGAACTTGTTAATTTTTGAGGATTTGCAAAATTTGCTCCTATCACTTCATCAGCACTTTTATTAGAACGTTTTGTTTCCTCTTCAATCAGTTTTCCTAGTAGATTAATATTATTCTTCATACTACCAACTGTTGAATTGTCTTGTGTCAAAGCGAGCGCTTGCACATTTAAAACAGCATATGGATATAAAGAACCCATAGTCAATAATGATGCTAAAGCTGCACTACCTATTTGTTTAGATTTGCTTTGTCTTTGTTTCCTAATTCTTTTTTGTTTTCCCATAATAAAATAAGGTCCTTTCTCATGTTTAACCTTGTACGACAAGGTACAAGGATATTATATGATTTTTTTAAAGCGATTACAATGAAAGGTTCCATATTTTAACAAAAAAATCACAAAAATATCACAAATAAAAAACTGTCAACTAATTTTGACAGTCTTCTTTTTCTATTTCATGATTTTTACTTTTTAATATGTCTATAAGTTCTCTATGTTGATTACGTTTTTGAACAAGATAGATAATTGGAAAAGTAACACTACAAGCAGCAATAATTCCTAGAAATGCCATAATAAGTGTTTGATTGATCAATACCATAAAACCACTTCCTTCATGAATGTATTATAGCACATTTATGAAAGGCAAAAAAGTGATATATCACAAAATGATACATCACTTTCTATTGATTATAATAATGATTGATATAATTCTTTGATTTCTGCAACGCTTGTTTCTCTAGGATTTCCAGGACGACAAGCATCAGCATAAGCAGATTCGCTTAAGAAATCTAAATCTTCCTCTTTCACAATATCTTTTAAATCAGTTGGAATACCAACATCTTGAGATAATTTTTTCACTGCATCAATAGCAGCTTGACGATATTCTTCTTGAGACATACCTGTTGTATCAACACCCATAGCTTCAGCAATATCTTTATATTTTGTTCCAGTTGCTGGGGCATTGTATGCCATAACAGTTGGTAAGATAATCGCATTAGCAACACCATGAGGTGTATCATATAAAGCTCCTAATGGATGTGCCATAGAGTGAACAATTCCTAAACCAACATTAGAGAATCCCATACCAGCAATATATTGACCTAAAGCCATACCTTCTCTACCTTCTGGTGTATTTTCAACTGCTCCTCTTAAATGTTTAGCAATTAATTCAATTGCTTTAAGATGGAACATATCACTCATTTCCCAAGCACCAGCAGTAATATAACCTTCAATCGCATGAGTTAAAGCATCCATACCAGTTGCAGCAGTTAATCCCTTAGGCATTGATGACATCATATCTGGATCAACAAAAGCAACAATTGGTAAATCATGAGGATCTACACAAACCATTTTACGATCTTTTTGAGCATCAGTAATGACATAGTTAATTGTAACTTCAGCAGCAGTTCCAGCAGTTGTTGGTACAGCTAAGATTGGTGTACAAGGATTTTTTGTATCAGCCACACCTTCAAGACTTCTCACATCAGCAAATTCAGGGTTTTTATCAATAATACCAATAGCTTTGGCAGTATCCATTGAAGAACCTCCACCAATTGCAATCATATAATCAGCTTTGGCATCTTGTAAAAATTTTACTCCATGTTGAACATTTTCAATTGTTGGATTGGCTTTAATATCAGAATAAATCACATATTCTAAACCAGCTTCATCCAATAAATCAGTAACTTTTTTTGTCACACCAAATTTAATCAAATCAGGATCAGAACATACCATTGCTTTATGAAATCCTCTTGCTTTCACTTCATTAGGAATTTCTTGGATTGCTCCACTTCCATGATAACTTGTTTCATTTAAAATAAATCTGTTTGCCATAATTTTTTTCCTCCGTTTATGAATTTCTATAAATTTATTTTAAAGTCTTGTGAAAATAAAAACAAGTGACAAACACTTGTATTTGTCACTTTTTATTTTGAAAGTGATACTTTCTGTTTTTTTATTGTAAATCTGATAATAATTCTTCTAGTTTAGGTGGCAGGGCATCTATTAATAAATCAGCAATCATTTCAGGTGATTCTTTCATACCATGAACTGCCCAATCAACAGTCATAGTAATAGAACCATGACAATACATTTTAAGTAAAAACATAATATCTTCAGGAATATCCCCTATTTTATTATGAATAATTTGTTTATAAAATTCTAAGATACATTGATAATCATAGTTTTCAACATTGTTATAATCCTTAGATTGAAAAGCTTGAATAAAAAAGATCTTATCATTAAGTAAAAAAGTAAATTTTTTAACTAAACCTTCTTTTAATGTTGATGAATTTCCAATTTGACGAAATGATTTATCTGCGAGTTTTTCAAAATACCAATTCACCAAATCATATTTATCTTTAAAGTTGCGATAGAATGTTTGTCTTGTCATTCCACTATGTTTAACAATATCGGTAACTGTTATTTTATCTAAGGGTTGCTTTGCCATTAAATCTTTAATACTTTGAGCAAAGATATATTTGGTTTGATCATGTTCATTCATTTTCTTCACCTCTTTCACATTATAAAAGAAATCAAAAAAACATACAAGAAAAAGGAGTCTTTTACTCCTTTCCAAAACAAATCTGGCATTTCCCATTCTTTTTTGCATTATATAAATAACGATCACATCGTTCAATTAATTGATGAATTGTTTCATCTTGAATCGTTGCGATTCCAACACTGACACGAATAAAATCATAAAAATTTTCTAGTGAAATCTTTTGATTATCAAATGCTTCTTTGACATTTTTAGCTATCTCAATAGCTTCCTCATAATTATGATGAGGAAGAATCAATAAAAATTCATCTCCACCAAAACGACAAGGTAAAACATCAGTATATAAAAGATGCTGAATATTCTTTAAGACAGTTCCTATATAACTAATGACTTCATCTCCGACATTATGACCATAAGTATCATTAATGTTTTTAAAATCATCTAAATCCAAAAGAATAATAGAAAAGAGTTGGTTATTTGTTTTATATTCTTTATAAAGCGAATTGAGCTGTGCTCTAATAAAACGCTTATTATAAAGTCCACTTAAAGCATCTTGAGTATTTTCAATTGTTAATTCTTGATTGAGCTTCATCAACAAAGTATTCTTTTCAATATTTTCTCTCACTATAGAAACATCTTGTGTGACATCTTCAGTCACAACAAATACCCCAACACATTCTTTATCCGAATTTAAAAGTGGATACTTACGGGTATGGGCAACTTTGGTATAACCACGTGCATCTTGTCCTTCGGTTTCAAAAATATGCAATGGTTTTTTTGTTTTCATGACTGTTTGTTCATCTTCATAAGCTTGCTTGGCATGATTTGGAAATAATGGAAATAAATCAAAATCTGTTTTGCCAATAACGGATTGAGGATGTTCCTTAAATTCAGGATGTTTTATATAAAATTGTTGGTTGACATAAAGAATACGACTTTCTCTATCTTTAAACACAAAAACATAAGGCATATCTGATGTGACAATACTTTCTAAAACTTGTTCTGCATTGAGTCCTAAATTATCAATCATTTCATGAAATTCCATCTGTTATCACCCATTCTTATTGTAATCGCTTTCTATAGAATTGTAAATATTTTTGTGAAACGTATGTTCTATTTTATTCATGATTTCACATAATATTCTTATTGTCATATCAAAAGAAATTTGTTAAAATATGAACATTGGGAGGCATGCAGAATGGAATTTATTAAAAAATTTGCAAAAGAACTGAGTGTCTTTGGATTAGTTATTCTCATCTTTTTAGGACTTTTTATCTATCGTCAAATGACATTTAAAGATTATAAGTCAATTAAAAAGACAGAATTAACTGAAATGATGAAAGACAAAGAAGATTTTGTTGTTGTGTTAGGAGATTCTTCTAATTCAACTGTTATGAGTTATCAAAATATCATGACAAAATATACAACTAAAAATCGTTCGACTCCATTTTACTATTTAGATACAAAAGATGTTGATAATATTGATAAGTATGTTGAAACAACTTTTAAAACAAATGTCACTTATCCAGCGACATTTGTGATTAAAAATGGTGAAGTGGTCGCAAAAAAAGAAGGTATTATCCAATATTATTCTCTTTATGATTTTATTAAAGAAAACTTGAAATAATTTCTATCATCTGATAGAAATTTTTTTTAATAAAAAAATAGGCGTATGCCTATTTTTGATAAATACGTTCAACACGTTCACTTAACAAACATGTGATTTCATAAGGAATTGTATGAAGTTCTTTCGCCATTCTTGCAAGTGTCATATGTTCACCAAAGATTTCTACCAAATCATGTAAATGAACATTCTCATCTACCTTTACCATCATTTGATCCATACACACTCTTCCAACAATAGGATAGTATTTTCCATTAATGTAGACTTCTCTTCCTTGGTTAGCACGAATAAAACCATCAGCATAACCGATTGGTAAAGTCGCAATATATTCATCTTCTAAAGCTGTATATGTCAAGCCATATCCAACACGTTCACCTTTTTGAATTTTTTTAATCATTGCAACTTTTGTATATAAAGACATCACTTGTTTTAATTGTTGCGATTCATTTCCAGCTGGATCAATTCCATACATCGCTATACCAATACGAGCCAAATGCGATTTAGGTTCTTCATGATACATCATAGATGCAGAATTTTGACAATGAATGTATTTATATTGATGCCCTTCAATAATGTCATAGAATTTCTTTAATTGAGCTTCATATGCATCATTTTGATTTTCATCGTCAGCCGTTGCAAAATGTGTAAAAACACCATCTAATTGAAAGATATCTGGAGAACAAGCTTCTAATATATCTTGATATTCTTCTTTTGATTTTAAACCAATACGATTCATTCCTGTATCTATTTTAATATGAACTTTAACGGGTTTTTTATGATGGAATAATTTTTTGATTTCTTGCATATAAGCAATTGAAAATAATGCCAAACTAATATCATATTCAATAACCATATCCAAATCTTCTAAAGGAATAGCTCCAAGAACCAAAATATCTTGTTGAATCCCAAGTTTTCTTAAATCAATTGCTTCTTTTAAAGTCGCAACACCAAACATTGAAATATGTGGATTGTCTTTTAAAATATTTGCAACCTCTTGATAACCATGTCCATAAGCATTGGCTTTAATAATGGCCATCATTGGTTTTTTTACTTTTTGATACAATGTTTCTACATTTTCTTGCAAATAATCCAAACGAATTATGGCATACGTATCACGATAATGTGTCACAACAACACCCCTTTTCATTGTTCTAGTATAGTCTAATTTCGTATGCTTTTCAAGAAAAAATAGGGTTTCGACCCTATTTTACATTTGATGCCTGCATACTTGATAAAACGGCTAACATTTCTTCTTTTGTTAAATCATGAGAATAAAGTGAACAGACAACACCAGATGAAACATATGTCATTTGATTCTCATTTTCAAAAGCAATTCCATCAATTAAATCAATCATTTTTCCATTCACAACTTCTACATCTACTTTTTCACTCGCACTGCTGCCACTTTCAATAATTGTAAATGATTTATCCCCAGTAAATTTTAAAATATGATTGGTTGTTTGATCAATTTTTGCTACCTTTTCATTTTCTAGTGTTGATCCCATTAAAGCCACTGGATATAGTGGTAAAGATGAAGAAGCACTAGAATATTGATTTTGACTTTCTTTCATAATCTGATCTTGTAAAAAAGCTTCTTTTTTCATATCTTGATTTGCTTTAAAAGATGTTGTTGTGAGTTTGATGATTTCTGTTCCATCATCATCAAAAACAGTTACATATACAGGTTTTAAATTTTTATCAAATTTAATTTCTTGACTTTTAATACGATCATCATTTTCATATGTCATCTTACCATTGACCAAATAACCATCTTTCACTTTTTCTGGTTTATTATCTTTTATAAAAGATAATAATGATTGATAGATGTATGGTTTTGGTGAATTATTTGGCCAATCACTTTTAAATTGAAAAATTTGATTTAATGAAGGTGTTAAAACAAAAACACCATCTTGATTTCTCACAATCACTTGAGCTTGATTTAAGGATTTATCATAAAGTTCAACTTTATAATAATCTTTATCATCAATAGATGCATAGGAAGAAGTCACTTGATATGATTTTAATTCATCATTTTCAAGCATTTCCATATTACATACCAATTGATAACTTTTGTAATCATTTGCCTCTTTCATCATTTTTTCTAAAGATGATGGTCTCAATTTCAAAAAACAAAATACGCCAACCAATAGAACAACACCAGCGATTATCGCAATATATTTCTTGTTCATCATTTTTCCTCCTCGTCATATTTTATGATTTCTTCAATCTTTTATGAATAAAGATCAATGATTTGGTTATACTATCACTAGGAGGATTAAACTATGAACGTTATACAAAAGATTGCTTTAGTATTTACAATCATAGGTGCCATTAACTGGGGTTTAATTGGTTTATTCAATTTTAACCTTGTTGAAAGTATCTTTGGCACTTCTGTGTTAAGTGCTATTATCTATATGATTGTAGGTATTGCTGGAATTATTAATATTATGTTATTGTTTACAGATTTAGATCAATAGAAAAAGCAACCTGTATTTAGGTTGTTTTTTCTATTGGATATTTCTTTTTGTTTTTTATCATTTTTTGACAAATAATTTCTTTGATATCAACATTTAAATATTGGGATAATTGTATACTATAAATCATGACATCCGCCAATTCTTCACAAACATGTATGAAATCATAGTCATCATCCCATTGAAAACACTCTAACAATTCAGCTGCTTCAATCATGATAGATTTGCTTAAATTATCAGCCGTATGATATTGATGCCAATCACGTTCTTCTACAAAATCATCAATTAATTTTTCAATAAAGTCTAAACGATCTTGAGGATGATTGAGATTATACTCAAACATTTCACAATATTTAATACCAGCATCTTGACGATGTAAATCAGCAATCCCTGTAAAATAAAAACCATTTTTTATATAAAGACGACGAGCTGGTAAATTATGCTCTGTAATATCTAAACGTAATGCAAGACAGTGCTTTTGCATAGCAAGTGCTTTGATATGTTTGATCATATCACTGGCATAACCCTTCCCTTTTTTGCTAGGTTCAATCGATAATGTATGAATGACCATGACATCTTTTTCATCAGCTTCTACAAGCCAATCTGCTTGATTATAGCCATCATCTTGATGATGATTTAAAATCACTGAACCTATCATTTCATCATCAACTTCAAAAACATACAATTCTTGATTATCAAATGCTTCTTTGGCTGATTCATCATTAGGATAAATTCCTTTAGGCCATTTGGGATAATTCACTGTATTTTGTAAATCTTCATGAATATGTTCATAAATTTCAATCACAGTTTTTAAATCATCTTGATGAGCCAATCGTAATCTTTCTTTCATATATTCCTCCATAAGAAAAAGACGATTTCCGTCTTATTCTTTAAATTCAATAATTTCTCCCGTATTTAATAATACTCTTTTTTTATGTTTCACAAGTGATAACATGGGTATATCAGAATTTGAATCAGAATAACCATAAGAATTTTCATAATCAATTTCAAATCCTTGACTTTGACAATAATTCAAAATACGATTAATTTTTTCTTTATCTTTACAATTTTTTCCTATCACTTGTGATGAAGCATGATTATCAATCACTTGTGTTTGGGTTCCTAAAAGACAATCAATTGGTAATTGATTATATTTCATATACGCTTCACATGAAGCAGTACATAAAATGACAATATAATCTTCATCTTTTTTCTTTTGCATTTCTTCAACAACATTAGGATAATAAGTTGGTTCAATACATTGTTGATAAAATGTTTTCAACTCATCTTCATCCATAGAATTTAAAGGAAACAAAATGGTTGATTTGGCTTTTTCAAATGGTAACAAATGCAAAAGATAGAAAAGATATTCAATCCCTACTTTTAGAAACCATAACACATGCCAAGGTCTTTTTTTTAGATCATATACCAATAAACGTGCAATAGAATCTCCAGTTGCGACTGTATTATCAAAATCAAACAATGCGACTTTCTTATACATTAAGCAATCTCCAAAGCAATTTCCATCATCGCTGTAAATGTTTTTTCTCTTTCCTCAGGTGTTGTTTGTTCGTTTGTGACTAAAGAATCAGATACAGTTAATAATGTTAAGGCTTTTTTCCCTAAACGTGCAGCAGTTGCAAATAAAGCATAAGATTCCATTTCAACACCTAAACATCCCATAGATGCCCATTTTTCTGTTGTCCCTTGATCAAAATGATAGAAAATATCAGATGCAATAACATTACCAACATGGTATGTTACATTTTTTTCTTTGGCTTGTGTGACAGCCTTTTCTAATAAGTCATAAGAACTAATTGCAGAATATGTTCCTGGAAGTTCAAATTGATGAGCAAAGTTGCTATCGGTACAAGACCCTTGAGCAATAATGACATCACGCATATGAACGTGTTCAACCAATGCGCCACATGATCCGATACGAATAATGGCTTCGACTCCATATTGACTAAATAATTCGTAAGAATAAATTCCAATTGATGGTTGCCCCATCCCTGAACCCATAATAGAAACTTTCTTTCCTTTATAAGTTCCTGTATATCCTAGCATATTTCTCACAGCATTAAATTGTTGAACATCTTCTAAATAAGTTTCAGCTAGGTATTTGGCACGTAAAGGATCTCCTGGCATTAAAACTGTTTTCGCAATTTCTCCGACTTGTGCTTGATTGTGTGGTGTTGACATAATAATTCTCCTCCTTAATGAAATGTCTTTCCTTCTTCAAAATAATAAATATCTTGTAATTGGGATGGCAAAGGTTCTTTTTTAATAGCAAGGTCAATTGCATCAATCATCAATTGATCACTTCCAATATCATAACCCACTTTTGCAAAATAACCATCCAAAACAATAAACGGTACTGTCCCTGATTTGTCATCAACATAGTAGTCTTTTAACAAACTACAAGTTTTTGCATAAGCATCTAATGATTCTTCTTCATCAATATCCATTTTTGTAATTTGCATATTGGACCCATACTTTTCTTCCAATTGAGGAATCACGACACTAATAAATGAATGACAAACAGGACATGTCTTCGCATAATAAACATATAAATAATATTGTGGTTTGTGAACACATCCACTCACTAACAAAACCAATATCAAGAATAACTTCTTCATTATGACTCCTTATATAAAAAGCGTTCTGCTTCTAATTCATATCCTAATTCTTGATGATTCACAGCCTTAGAAATATCTTTTGCCAATTCTTCTTCATCACCTTCAGTATATCCTAATTTAGCAAAATAACCTTTCACTGCATAAAAAGGTCCATACCCATATTGTGATTCATCAAAATCAACAAGCGAATCAATTACCTGATCATATATTGGTGCAGTTGCATCCTCATCAAGATCATATTTTTCAATTGTCATTGCATCACCAAATGTTTCTTCTAAATAAGGAATTGCATTTTTCTTAAATGATTTGCATACTGGACATGTTTGTGTATAAAAGAAGAGAAGAGTCACATGTTCTTTTAATTGAATTGTTGGTGTTTGTGGAGTGGTTTGACAACCCCATAAACATAAACTCAGCAAAATAAACAATATCTTTTTTTTCATTATATTCTCCTTCTTTTCTATTATAGACTATCTTTTTATGAAAGTATACTCACAGATGATGCAAAATTTATCTAATTTTGTTGCAAAAAAATAATTTTAATAATATAATATAAATAAGGAGGATGAGAGAATGAATTTTGAATGGTCTACAAATGATATTGCAACAATGAGCTTGTCTATTTATGAGACAAATTTAACGCTGAACAAAGCAGCATGTGCTCATTTTGAAGATGTCAACTATGTCCTGCTTGGTATCGATAAAGAAGCAAGACAAATTGGAATCAAACCAGTTACGAAGCAAGATATTGATGATGAAATTTATCCTGCAAGTCAATTGCATCGTATTTCTTTAGGAAAAAGTTATGGACGTATCTCCAACAAGTCGTTTGTATATGACCTTAGTCAAGAATTTGGATTAGATTTTAGTGAAAATCAATGTTATAAGTACAGAGTCACATATGATGTTGTACATTCGATTATGATTGCACAGCTATAAGGAGGGAAATCAATGTCAATAACACTTATATGGACAATTGTTTTGGTCATTTCAATTATTGTTGAAGCTATTACGGTTGATCTTGTAAGTATTTGGTTTGGTTTGGGTGCACTCGCTGCATTAATTGCTGATGCATGTGGATTAAGTCAAGTCTTACAAGTTGTGATTTTTACAATTATTTCAGTGATATGTATTTTTGTTTCAAGACCATTGGCTAAGAAATATTTACGTGGCAATACTATTAAAACCAATTTAGATAGAGTGATTGGTAAACACTGTTTGGTTACAGAAACAATTACTGCTGATAATAAAGGTGAAGTCAAAGTTATGGGTACACTATGGATGGCGAGCAGTTTGAATAATGAAGTTATTCATGCTGGTGAATATGCTGAGGTTGTTTCTATTGAAGGTGCTCATGTTGTTGTAAAAAAAATAAATACGGGAGATGATAGTTTATGTTAGATTTTGTTACAAATTATTTATGGATTGTGATTTTAGTTCTTTTGGCGATTATCATTATTGCTAGAACAATTCGTATTGTTCCTCAATCTTATGCTTATGTTGTTGAAAGAATTGGTGCTTATAATCGTACATGTAATGTTGGTTTGCGTATTTTGATTCCTTTATTAGATAGAATCGCAAATAAAGTTTCATTAAAAGAACAAGTTATGGACTTTGCACCTCAACCTGTTATTACTAAAGATAACGTTACAATGCAAATTGATACAGTTGTCTATTTCCAAATTACCGATCCTAAGTTATTTACTTATGGTGTTGTGAGACCACTTAATGCAATTGAAAACTTAACAGCAACCACACTTCGTAATATTATTGGTGATCTTGAACTTGATGAAACATTAACTTCAAGAGATATTATCAATTCAAGAATGCGTTCTATTCTTGACGAAGCAACTGATCCATGGGGAATTAAAATTCACCGTGTAGAAGTGAAAAATATTATTCCACCTCGTGATATTCAAGAAGCCATGGAAAAACAAATGCGTGCAGAACGTGAAAGACGTGAAGCTATCTTACAGGCAGAAGGTAAGAAAACTGCAGCTATCTTAACTGCAGAAGGTAAAAAAGAATCTATGATTTTGGAAGCCAACGCTGAAAAAGAAGCTCAAATTGCTCGTGCTGAAGGTGAAGCAGAAGCCTTAAGATTGGTTTATGAAGCGCAAGCCAAAGGTATTGAATATATCAATACAGCTGGTCCTAAACAAGCATATTTAACTTTAGAAGGATTCAAAGCTTTAGAAAAATTATCTGAAGGTGAAGCTACAAAGATTATTATTCCTAGTGAATTACAAGGTCTTGCAAGTGCTGTGACATCAATTGCTGAAATTGCAAGAGATCCTAAAAAAACAAAAACAAAAGAATAAATGAGGTAAAGGTGGTCTATCAATGATAGATCATCTTTTTTGTGATATAATATTTTTGGGAGGGATATATATGGAAAAAGGAACAAGTTTTTCAACGATGTTTATTTATATTGCAATGGTTATTGTCGCAACCTCTACTTTGGTTAATTTATCTCATTCTTTCTCACTCTTTTATATTCTTAGACTGATTATTGATTGTGGATTGATAAGTAGTTATTACCTTTTAACCAAAGAGAGAAAAATAGGTTTTCCTCTCATGTGGCTATGTATCTTCATTTTCTTATTACTTATTTATATAACCCAAAGTCCTCAACATTGTCTCACAATTTTCTTTTCATCTGAATTTTTGATGAGTATAGCTGTGAGCTTTAACATTTTTCCTAAATTAAAAAAGATGAAATAAAAAAGTTGTAACTTCACTGAAGTTACACTTTTTTATTTATCAATGCTATGTTTTTCACGCCACTATATTCACAATTCATTAATTGATCATCAGGTAAGTGACAAGTATGACGTTCTTTTTCAACCAATTGTTTGACAAAATCTGTTGCTGGATGCGCTAAAAGTTCATTAGGTGATGCATATTGTTGAATAACACCTTTATCAATGACCAAAACCTTTGTTCCAAGTTTTAAAGCTTCTGAAATATCATGCGTAACAAATAAAATTGTAATACCTGTTTTTTCATAAATTTGTTTTAATTCAATTTGTAATTGTCCACGTGTAATTTCATCAACCGCACCAAAAGGTTCATCCATCAAAAGAATATCTGGTGAAGCTGCTAATGCTCTGGCAATACCTACTCTTTGTTGTTGTCCCCCAGAAAGTTCAATAGGATAACGTTCTTTTAAATCTTCATCTAATCCAACAATTTTCATCCATTTCAATACAGCACGCTGAGTTTTTTCTTTATCTTTTTTATTTAGCAAACGAGGGACATAAGAAATATTTTGTTCGACAGTCATATGTGGAAATAAGACACTCCCTTGAATAGCATAACCAATATTGCGACGCAATTCAGTAAGATTTTTATCTCTAATATTTTCACCTTCTACCAAAATATCTCCACTGGTTGGTTCAATTAATCCATTCACCATCTTCAAGGCTGTTGTTTTCCCACAACCTGATGAACCAATAATTGTAACAAACTCTCCTTTTTCTACAATAAGATTGAAATTTTCAAAGACAACCTTATCACCATATATTTTCTTAATATTTTTAAATTCTATAATTGTTTCCATTGTTTATACCTCACTTGATAAGATTATTCTTTTGTAAAAACTCTTTTGCGACATCTCTTGGCTCTTTTCCATCTGTTTCAACAGCATAATTCATTTGTGCCATATCTTGATCATGAATAAGTCCTGTTAATTTGTTGAGGACATCAGATAACTCAGGATGTTTTTCGATTACCTCATTACGTACAACATTTCCACACATATAGGATGGATAAAAATGTTTATCATCTTCTAAAAGTGTCGTATCAGAAACACTTAACTGTCCATCCGTTGTAAAAATAACCATGGCATCAATTTTTCCTTGATTTATAGCTTGATATTTCAAACCAATATCCATATCCATTGTCTTTTTAAAATGAAGATCATATGTTTGACACATGGCATCATAGCCATCTTCACGTTCAAAGAAATCATATTCAGCACCAAAAATCAATTGATGAGAAACTGCTTTTAAATCAGAATATGTCTTTAAATGATATTTTTCGGCAATTTCACGACGAACAACCAATCCAAATGTATTATTAAAACCATACATTCCCCTCCATTGCATATCAAATGATTTTTGATACTCATCTTGCATCAATTGAAACAAGTCTTCACTATAAAGTCCATCTTTTTTCAAAACCATATTCCATCCTGTTCCTGTATATTCAGGATAAAGATCAAATTCTCCACTTTGCATAACTGGTTGAATATTAGATGTTCCGCCACCAACACCCTGTGTCAAATCAACCTTTAAATTCGTGTCTTGTTCAATGAAAAGTTTCAGCATTTCACCTAAAATATATTGTTCAGTCATAGGTTTGGTAGCAATATGTATTGTATCTTTCTTTTGACTATAAAATACACTCCCTATAACAACTGCCAAACAAAGAATAAGGGAAACAAATGCCATGAATTTGTTTTGTTTTTTATCTTTGGCACTATGTTTATTTAAACGTTTTTCAATAAAACCAAGCAACAAATCCATTACCAATGCTAATAAGGCTATCAATAAACTTCCAACCATCGTCATTGCTGTATTATTGGTTGTAATTCCACGATAAATTGCAACGCCTAAACCACCTGCACCAATAAAAGAGGCAATCCCTGCCAAAGCAATAGTCATTGTAACCATATTACGAATACCAGATAAAATGATTGGCATAGCAAGCGGTAATTTGATTTTTAGAAGAATTTGTAATTTTGTACTTCCCATCCCTTTGGCAGCTTCTAAAAGAATAGGATCAACATTCACAATTCCTGTATGTGTATTTCTTACCATCGGAAGCAAAGCATAAACAGTCAAAGCAATCACTGCTGTTGCATTGCCTATACCTGAAAAAGGAATTAAGAAACCTAACATAGAAATAGAAGGAATCGTGTACAAAAAATTAATGACACCTAAAGTCGGTTTTGATGTTTTTTGAAATTCACTAATCAAAATTCCTACAAGACCGCCTATCACAATAGCAATCATAATCGCAAGTAAAGAAATTTGTAAATGTTCCCATAATAAACTCAAAAAGAAATCTTGACGTTCACTAAAAACCGACCACATATTTTCTAACATCCTTCTTCACCTCTTTTAAAAATAGCTTTTATTGGACATTGTTCAAAACACAAACCACAATGTAAACAATGTTCTTGTAAAATCGTATAGTTTTCAATACAGTGTTGAGGACAAATGCGTACACATTTTCCACATTGAATGCATTTCTCACTAATCATGAAACCAATTTGTTGATTAATATGCTTTCCTATTGTAAAAGATTCTCTTACAATGGGTTCTTGAGCCAAATCAAAGAATTCACCTTCGCCTTCTTCCATACAAAAAGCTTCAAGAATATATCGACTTTCACCAGGATAAACATTATTCATAGACGGATTTTCTTGAAAAATACGATCAATCCATTCTTTTTGTTGAGACAATTTATAAACTGATCCACTGAGTCTAACCATTTGAAATGATTGATTCATTCCTGTTATAGCGACATCCTTTTTTTGAATCAATTGTTGATAAAAATTTTTCCCTCTAGCTGTGCAAAAGTATAATTTTTCATTTTCCACAATCATGATATCAATAATACGAACTTGTGGTTTTCCATATTTATCAACTGTTGCAAAAGCAACATCTTTGATTTCACGCAATATATCTAAATATTTTTGGCTACTCATTTTTATTCCTCCATCGTTGTAATCTTCTTTATTACAATGTGATTGTAGCACGCCTTTGTTGTAATGTCAATAGTTACATCATTTTCGATAAAAAAACCTATATTTGCATATAGGTCAAGCTATTGTTTTTCATTTTGAATATATATTCGTGTTTCTTTTAAAAAATCAGCCAGTGTCATTTGACGCATCTCATCTTCCATTGCCTTTTGAATACGATCCAGTCTACCATCCAAAACATTATGGATATTTCTTCCTACTGGACAAGCATCATTAGGATTTTCATGAAAATGAAACAATTCACCATGATCAACACATTCCACAGCATGATAAATATCTAAAAAAGTGATTTCATCAAGTGGTTTAGCAATTGTCGTTCCTCCACTTCCTCTTGTGACAGTAATCAAATTTGCAGCTTTTAATTGTTGTAACAATCTTCTAATGACTACAGGATTGACATTCACACTAGAAGCTAGGAATTCACTTGTCAGTTTATAATCTTTTTCAAAAGTGTCAATACACGCAAAGATATGAATCGCCATTGTAAATCGACTTGAAATTTGCATATCACAACACTCCCTCCACTTATTATTTTCACATCAAGTATAACACACATTGGATGTACAGGCAAGTGTTACAACGCTCATTCATCCTTATTTTCAAACAAAAAACCCTCTTTGTAAAGAGGGCCTATTCTTTTATAAAGATGAAACTTACACCTATTTCCTGATTTTGAGCTTTTATTGTATAACCAAACATTTCAGAAATTTTACTTACAATGGAAAGCCCTAAACCAAATTGTCCTTTCACACCTTTTACATAAGGATCGAACAAATAAGGTAAAGTGTCTTCATCAATGGGTTCTCCATCATTATAAATCTCTAAATATTTATCTTTTAAAGTAATTGTAATCTGTGATTTTGCATAACGTGAAGCATTTTCAATAATATTTTCAATTGCAACCCGCCAGTGTTCCTCATCTCCTACAAAACATACATCTTCTAATTGAGACGTTAAAAGAATTTCTGGTTTTAATGCATCCATTTGATTCACAATTTTTTCAATCAATTGTTTCATATTCATTGTTGTTAACTCATTATTTTCACCTTGTAAATAATCAAGACGATTCAAATACAAGAATGATTTGACTTTATGTTCAAGACGATCAGCATTTTCTAAAATAACATCCATAGAACTATTTTTATCACCATATGGATAAATATCATCTTTCACACTTTGACCATAAGTTTGAATTAAAGCAATTGGTGTTTTTAAATCATGAGAAATATTATGAATCATTTCTTCTTTAATACTCTCTTGACGATCTAAATCCTCTTTCATTTCAACCAAAGCTTTAGAAACAATTCCAATTTCATCTTGTCGATCAATCATTAATTCAGCTTTTTTATGTTCTTTAATGTTATCAATATAATTTTTAATACGTTTTAAAGGATTAATTAATGTTAAAACCCATAATATCATCACAATTGCAAAAATAACAAAAAAGCCATATTGAATATAGATAATTTGATTTCTTAAAGAAGAAATCAAATCCATCGAATAATCACTATTAACAATAGAGATTAAATAATAAGATGAATTTCCACCAAACTTTGTAATCATATAATAATATGTATCATTTGCATAAACACCTTTATTTTTTAAAGAAGTTTGTTTTGAATTTAATATTTCTTGTAAATCTTCACTAAATAAATCTGTATAGAGAGCTTCAATAGCTTGTTGTGAGACGATATTAGATTTTATAAAAGCATTTGATGAACTATCATAGATAATATGATAAGTTGGTTTGTTTTGACGATTATTTGGCATATATGAATCTTTAATCACAGCATATTGTGATATTTCTAACGTTTCATACATTTGATCATCTATGATCGAATTCAAATTATAATCAATTAATGGCATGATAACTGCCACCAATAACAAACCAACTGATGATAAAACAACAATCAATTGTTGAACAAGTGAAAGTTGTTTAAAAATATTTAATTTTTTGATTTTATCTTTCATATTAATCTAAACGATAACCAAATCCATATATTGTTTTGATATTTAAATCTGGCATTTTCTTTCTCAAACGACGAAGTGTATCATCAACAACACGATCACTTCCAAAATAATTTTCATCCCAAACCTTTGATAAAACCTGTTCTCTTGATATCGCAATACCTTTATTCTTAATGAAATACAACAACAATTCATATTCTTTTGTTGTTAATTCAATTTCTTCATTATTAAAAAGAACTTTCCGTTTTTCTTCATCAATAGCATAACCATCAATATGAATCAAAGCTGGATCATTTTTATAAACACGTTTTAAAACATTATGAATTCTCAAGATGACTTCTTTAATATTAAATGGTTTTGTAATATACTCATCACAACCTTTTTCTAAGCCAATAATACGATCAAATTCTTGATCTCTTGCACTCATAAAAACAATTGGCATTTCTGGCTTACACGCTTTAATTTCATTAAGTAAATCAAAGCCACTATTTTTATCTAGCATGATATCCACAATCCATAAATGAACATCATCATCTTTATGAAGAAGAGCTTCTTCATATGTATAAAATGAATAAACAATATACCCTTCTTTTTCTAGATAAGTTCTTACCAAATCATTTAAATTTTTTTCATCATCAATGATATTTATACGATATTTCACACAAATCACCTCACTATCACTATATACAAATTATTGCCATATAATATGGCAATAATTTGTGATAATATGTGAAACTCTTATTTTTCTACTGCATAACCTTTTTCTTTAATAACATTTACAACTTTTAATACATATTCGTGACAGATTTCATCGCTTTTGGCTTCTACCATAACTCTGACAACTGGTTCCGTTCCACTTTCACGAACCAAGATTCTTCCTTCATTTCCTAATGCTTCTTCAACTTCTTTAACTGCTGCTTGAACATCAGGATCTTCTTGAGCTTGTTTTTTATCAGAAACACGAACATTGATTAATAATTGTGGATAGATTTCAACAGCTTCAGTTAATTGAGCTAAAGTCTTTTTATTTTCTACCATTGTTTCCATAATCTTTAATGATGTTAAAATTCCATCACCTGTTGTGGCATGTTTAGAGAAAATAATATGTCCTGATTGTTCTCCACCGATACAATGTCCATTTTGAACCATGTTTTCATAAACATATTTATCTCCAACTGCTGTCTTTTCATATTTAATTCCAACTTTATCTAATGATTTATAAAGCCCAAAGTTACTCATGACTGTTGTCACAATTGTATCATTTACAAGTTCTCCTTTGGCTTTCATTTCCAAACCACAAACATAAAGAATTAAATCCCCATTTACAACTCTACCAAATTCATCAACTGCAATACATCTATCAGCATCACCATCATAAGCAAAACCAACATCCAATCCATTTTCAACAACATATTTTTGTAAAACTTCAATATGTGTAGATCCACAATTTGTATTGATATTTGTACCATCAGGTTGATTATTAATGACATAAGTTTGTGCTCCTAAAGCATCAAAAACACTCTTTGCAATAGCACTAGAAGATCCATTTGCACAATCTAAACCAACTTTTAAATCTTTAAAAGCACGTGTAGGAATACTCATTAAATATCCAATATAACGATTTCTTCCCATTGAATAATCAATTGTTCTTCCAATTGCATCTTTTGTCGCATATGGAATAGGATCAGTTAATCCATCAATATATTGCTCAATTAAGTTTTCAATAGTTGCTTCTAACTTATGTCCTTTTCCATTAATAATTTTAATTCCGTTATCATAGTAAGGATTATGTGATGCAGAAATCATAATTCCACAATCAAATTCTTCACTTCTGACAACATATGATACAGAAGGAGTTGTTGTTACATGAAGCAAATAGACATCTGCTCCACTGGCAGTTAATCCTGCAACCAAAGCATATTCAAACATATATGAACTTCTTCTTGTATCTTTCCCAATCACAATTCTTGCTTTGTGATGACGTGAATAATACCATCCTAAGTATCTCCCAACTTGGAAAGCATGTTCCACTGTTAAATCAATATTTGCTTCTCCACGGAAGCCATCAGTTCCAAAATATTTACCCATTCTTCTATTTCCTTTCAATATTCATTGTTACTTTTGATGATGATAAGAGTTCAATCTTTAATTTTTCATCATCCACAGCCGTTTTGACATCAACTCTTCTCGTTCCGACACGAAGACCATCAACATCAACACTGGCTTGTATATTGTCAGCTGTTAAAGCAGCGATTTTGGCTTCTGTACCTGTCACTGATACAGTTGCATATCCGCCTTCTCCAGCAAATGACACTTTGTAATTTTCTGTGTTATTTAACACCTTGATTGGAATTTTATCAAATTTCTTTGTGATCACTTTTTCAACTTCAATACTCACATCAACAGTATTAGAGGAGAACTTATTAATTCCACTTTCTTTTTTCAATGCCAAATTAGAAATTGTTGTATTGGATTTGACATCACTCACATCAACATCAACCTTGACACTTTGAATATCCTTAATCTTTTCTTCTAAACCATAAATAGTTACTTCATTTTGTGAGAGTGTATAATTAGAAACTTGATATCCCGTTGGAATATCTCCAACAAAACGTGCTTCTACATTGACAACTTTACTATACGAAGCAACATTACATTTCACATGAACAGTGGTTGGAGAAATTTCAACTTTTAGTTCCTTTCCACTACCATCATATGCTTTAATCTTTGCATCTTGCTCAAAAGCCTCTGTTTTTCCAGAAACATCAATACATGCTTCTACTTTTGCGACTTTAGACAGTGTATCTTTGCTTGCATGTAGCATAACACTTTTCATTTCCATTTCGTCAACACTCACTGAATATTTAGAATCCAATTCATCTTCATTGATAAAGCGATAACCAAGGTCAAAGGCTGCATCAACTTTTGGTGAGAGTTTAATTTTAAGTGTATCTGGCATTAACATAACCGTTAATGATTCAGGGAAATTACGTGATCTTAAATTCACAGTATAATTGCCTTCCTCATAATCTTTTAAATCTAAATAAACTTGATAATTTTTGATAAAGTTTGTTTTATAAATATCTAATGAAGGCCCTATCAAACCAACAGTTACACTATCAGGAACGCCTGTTAGTTCTAATGAATCATTTAAATGTTCAATTTGAATAGGAACATTTTCCAACTTACTTCCCGAAGTTGGACTGGTTAAAATATCTTTTCCAGAAATACTATAAAACAAGACTGCTGCCATAGCAAATGACAAAATCATAATGCTGGCTTTACTCGATAATATCTTATCAAATGTTTGATTAATATAATTATAAAAACGACCAACTTTATCTATTGTTTTTGTCTTTGTATAATTAATATTTTCTTTTGTTGCAGTTTCTTTGATATTTTTTTCTTTCTCTTTTTGAACAACTTTTAAGAAAAATTCAGTTGTTGAATCATGAATATCTTTCTTATCATTATGTCTTCTAGGACTCATGAGTTTGCCCTCCTTCATCACTAGATTTAAACCAATTCAGTTCATTAACCAAAGAAGCTCTTAACTCTTTGGTTGGAATCTTTTTTAATTCACCATTGATTGCAAAAGAAATCGTACCAGTCTCTTCACTAACAACAACAGTTAAAGAATCAGTGATTTCACTAATTCCAATAGCAGCACGATGTCTAGCTCCGTATTTAGGACTTAATTCCTTATTTGTTGGAGGATAAAAAGCCGCTGCACAAGCTACACGATCACCTTGAATAATGGTTGCACCATCATGTAGTGGTGTTCCTTCCCAAAAGATTGTTAAAAATAACTCACTTTTAATATCTGCATTAATCTTTGTCCCTGTATTAATATAATCAAGTAAGGATTGAGATCTTTCAAAAGTAATCAAGGCACCAGTCTGTTCTTTAGAAAGCGTTGTGATGGCACTAACCAATTCATCCATTAATCTTTCTTTTTCATCATTACTGATTTCTTTTTTATTCATCATTTTGGTTTGACCCATTTTTTCTAGCAATGTTCTAATTTCTGGTTGAAAGATAATAATAATGGCTAAAACTCCCCAATTAATAATACTATCAACCATATAATTTAATGTTGTTAAACCAAGGACACTGGTAAATAACTTCACAATCAATATAAATAAAACACCTTTAAATAACTGCATTGTTTTCATGTTTGTTTTAAACATTGAAATCAAATAATATAAAATAAACCAAACTGCAATCAAATCAACCGCCGAGCGAATTGAATTCATAACAATTGACCAATCTAAATTCATGATTTATCACCCACATTTCTTTTCTATTATAACAGTTTTCCTATCAAAATAAAATGCTAGTATTTTCATTTGATGAAAAAATCTTTAAAATGCAAAATCTTGGTTTTTTTCATCTTGTTTTTTGAATATCTTTATCTCAAATTGTCTAGAACTATCAAAATCACAAAAAGTCTTAGAAAATAGTTGCAAATACCTTTGCAAATGCTAAAAAAAGTTGTAATATAATGTATGGTAAATAGGAGGAAAAAGAAATGGAAAAAACAATTTTAGTGGAAACTTCTGCTAGACACGTACACTTATCTCAAGCAGATTTGGAAACATTATTTGGTAAAGGGTATACATTAACTAACAAGAAAGACCTTTCTCAACCTGGACAATTTGCTTGCGCGGAAAAAGTAACAGTCGTTGGACCTAAAGGAGAAACAAAAATGTCTATCTTAGGACCTACTCGTAATGCAACTCAAGTTGAAGTTTCATTAACTGATGCAAGATCACTTGGTATCAAAGCATTCATTAGAGAATCAGGAGATATCGAAGGAACTGCTGGATGTAAATTAGTAGGACCTGAAGGGGAAGTAGAAATTCCTTGTGGTGTCATTGCTGCAAAACGTCATATTCATATGACACCTGCTGATGCACAAGAATTTGGAGTTAAAGATAAAGATGTTGTCAGTGTTGAAGTGAAAACTGATGGTCGTTCTTTAACATTTGGTGATGTTGTTTGCCGTGTAAGTGATAGTTATGCTTTAGCAATGCATATTGATACTGATGAATCAAATGCTGCTGGAGCTCCTAGTGAAGGAAAAATCATTAAATAAATAAAAAAGGCTTATAGTTCTGAACCGCCCCTGTCAAGTAGACAGGTGAAATAATTAAAATTATTATTGAAGTTG
>UPXV01000002.1 GCA_900538465.1 uncultured Erysipelotrichaceae bacterium | reverse complement strand
TACCATCAATGACTTTCTCTGTCATTTACCTTGTACGTTATTTATTCTAACATCAGATTTAACAAACAGTGAACGTGCTGTTGCAGATTTTATTTTGGAATATCCAGGAAGATTTTTAGAAATGAATACCAAACAGATTAGTCAAGAATGTTATGTTTCTACTTCAAGTATATATCGTTTGTGTGAAAAATTAAATCTTTCAGGATTATCTGAATTAAAAGTCAAAATTTCTGGTTCAATTGAAGCTTATTTGAAAGAAGGAGATCAGTTTGATTTTAATTTTCCAATCCAACAAAATCAGACTCATTTTGAAATTATTGGAAAATTAAAAGAAGATTATGAACAAACAATTATGTCTACTTTTGAACTTTTTCAATTAGATCAATTAAAGCATTGTGTGAATGCAATGAAAAAAGCGAAGCATATTGATGTTTATACTTCTGCAGGAAATATCCCTTTTGCATTGAATTTTCAATTTCAGATGCAAGAAATTGGGATTCAAGTGAATGTTCCTATTGAAGACTATCAGCAACGTTTAGTGGCGGCTTCAAGTGATGAAACACATTTTGCTATTTTTATTTCATTTGGAGGGAGAGGAAATTTAGCACCAATATTGCCATCCATGCTTAAAAAGAATAAAACACCTTTGTTGTTAATATCCTCTACGGAATATATCCAAGAGAATATGCACGTTGACTATCATTTGTATATGAGTTCACATGAAGACCATTATCATAAGATTTCATCATATTCAACAAGATTATCTTTATTGTATATACTTGATGTTTTATATACATGTTATTTTGAATTAGATTATGAAAAAAATCTTCAAAATAAGTTAGAGTATTATCATCTCATTAATCCAAATATTTAAAAATGAGAAAAAATTATTTTTTATAAGTAAAAAATTGAAAAAGTTTTTTCATTCTGCTTTATGTGAATTGTTATTAAGGAAAAATTCATATAGACTATAGTTATCAGGAGGAAAAGAATATGGATATTAAAGCAATTATGTGTGATGTGGATGGAACATTACTAACAAGTGAACAAGTTGTTTCACCTTTTACAGTGGAAATGATTAAAGCCGCAAGAGAAAAGGGAATATTATTTGGTTTATCAACAGGAAGGGATGTCAATAGTGTTCAAACATTATTAAAAGAATGGGGTATTGAAGGTCTTGTTGATGCGATTGTTGGAACAGGAGGAGCAGAAATCTATGATTATGTTCTTAATGTAGAAAAATCAAGTTTTCCTTTAGATGGAGAATTGATTAAAGACATTATGAAACATTATGAGGGTATGGATTTGAATTTTGCAATCCCATATAATGGTATTTTATTTGCACCAAAAGATGATCGTCACATTCAGATGTTAGCAAAGGCAGATAAAGTTCCTTATCAAGTGACTGATTTTGATGAATTCTTAAAAGAACCTAAACCAAAATTAATTCTTGTTTGTGATGAAGATTATATGGATACAGTGATTGAAAGAAGTAAGACTTTCTCAAATGAGAAATTCAAATCTTCATCATTAAAAACAGCAAGTGTTCTTTATGAATATATGGATCCAAGAGTGACAAAAACACATGGCTTAGAAGAAGTCATGGCAATGCATGGTCTTTCTATGCAACAATTATGTACTTTTGGTGATGCCGACAATGATTATGATATGACATTAAATGCTGGTGTTGGTGTTGTTATGGCAAATGGAAGTGAAAAGACAAAAAGTGTTGCTGATTTTATTACAGATGACAACAATCATGATGGAATTGGTCGTTTTATTCAAGAACATATTTTATAAAAAACAACTTTGGTATGAAAGATGACCAAAGTTTTTTCTTTATAGAAAATATAAATGCAATTGGGATTGAAAAATGACTTTGATTTTCTCAAAGCCTTAAAATAAATCAGTTGATAAATAACGGTCTCCACCATCTGGTAAAATCATAACAATATTTTTTCCTTGATTTTCTTTTTGTGATGCTAAAATTTTTCCAATAGCCAAAGCGGCTCCAGAAGAAATTCCAACTAAAATTCCTTCTTTTTTTGCAAGTTCTCTTGCAGCTTGATAGGCATCCTCACTTGTGATTGTCATCACTTCATCATAAATATCTCTATCTAAAATCTCTGGAATAAAGTTAGCACCAATTCCTTGAATTTGATGTGGACCAGCTTTTCCTTGACTGATTAATGGAGAATCGGCAGGTTCAATCGCAATCACTTTCATATCAGGATGTTTGGCTTTTAAATATTGGCCAATCCCAGTAATCGTTCCACCTGTTCCAATCCCAGCAACAAGAATATCAATTTGACCATCCATTTGTTGATCAATTTCAGGACCAGTTGATAAAAAATGGGCTTTTGGATTGCTAGGGTTGATAAATTGCCCAGCAATGATACTATTAGGAATTTCTTGAGTCAACTCTTCAGCTTTTTTGACAGCGCCACTCATGCCTTCTTGACCAGGTGTTAAAACGAGCTTTGCACCATAAGCTTTCATTAATTTTTTACGTTCTTCACTCATTGTTTCAGGCATAACAATAATAACTGGATATCCCATTGATGAAGCCACAGCACAAATACCAATTCCAGTATTGCCACTTGTTGGTTCAATAATAGTTGCCCCAGGTTTTAATTTTCCTTCCTTAATCGCATCTAAAATCATTTGTTTTGCAACACGATCTTTAATGCTTCCAGCAGGATTATAATATTCTAACTTTGCAAAAAGATTTCCATATAATTGATGACTTTCTTGAATGTTGTGTAGTTGAAGCATAGGTGTATGACCAACCAGCTCATTAAAATGATGATAAACTTCCATAAAATCAACTCCTTTTAATTTTTTTCATTATAGATATGATAGTCCAAAAAAGCAAAGAATATGATAATATCTTTTCATAATATTGAAAAAGTGCTAGAATAGGGAAAAATGGAGGGAAAGTTTATGCGAAAAATCGATTATCATATGCATACTTATTTTTCATCAGATAGTCAAGCCAATCCTAGAGAACATATCAAACAAGCTATAAAAATGGGACTTGATGAAATCTGTTTTACTGATCATAAAGATTTTCATTATCCTTTTTGCCCTTTTGATTTAGATGCTGAACGTTATTTTGAAGAATTAAAAGTATTGCAAGATGAATATCAAGACCAAATTCGTATCAAAATAGGAGTAGAGATGGGATTGGATGTAGAATATATGAATGAAATTCAAGACTTTGTAGATGCTCATGATTATGATTATGTGATTGGTTCAATCCATGTTATTCATCAAAAAGAATTTTTTGATCCTGCAGATTTTTTCAAAGGCAAAACCAAAGAAGAAGCACATCGTGAATTTTTTTCCAATACACTTGAATGTGTTCAAAAGTTTGATTGTTTTAATTGTCTAGGGCATCTTGACTATATATGCCGTTATGGACCATATGATGATAAACATGTTGATCACTCTCTTTATCAGGATATTATTGATGAAATACTAAAAACATTGATTCAAAAAGGGAAGGGTATTGAAGTCAATACATCAGGATATCGTGATTTAAAAACATGTGGTTTTCCTCATTTTGAAATTGTCCAAAGATATTATGATTTAGGAGGAAGAATAATAACTGTAGGAACTGATTCACATACCAGTGATCGTGTTGGAGAACATGTTGAAGATGTTATATCACATTATCAAAGAATTGGTTTTGAAGATGTTTCGACTTTCACAAAAAGAGTTAGAGATTAAGAAAGATTTATGGTATAATGATTTTATATTTGTAGGAGGAAAAAATATGATCTGTTATACAAAAGAAGATATTGAAGATTTAAAAAAACATGAAGGTCAATACTATATGCCTAATGCATTATTTGATACAATGCAATATAAATTAATTCGTTTAGAAGTCAAATGGTGCTATGTTGCATGTTTAAATGTGATGTTAAAAAGCCCTTCATTTGATAGAGATGGTCAAGCATATATTAAAGATGATCATCCACAAATCATAGAAGTTTTAAAAGATTTAGCAAATAAAAAAGTTGATCAAGAAAAGATTGATGGTTACTTAAAAGAGATGGAAGATAATGGATTAATTGAAAGAATTGGTAGAGATATCTATTTAAAAAAGATTTGTAATGTCTTTTAAATAGACATCTCTCTTCTTTTAAAGGAGGAAATATGTTTCAGTTTATTGTAAAAAAATTTATTAAAAATTATGAAGATACAGCGAATGGACAAGTCAGAGAAAAATATGGAATTGTTTGTAGTATTTTGTCTATTGTTTGTAATGGTTTTATGGTTGTATTTAAATTATTATTTGGTTTTTTAACCAAATCAGTAGCCATTCAAGCTGATGGATTGAATAACTTATCTGATATGGGAAGCAATCTTGCAACGTTATTTGGATTCAAAATGGCTGGGAAACATCCTGATACAGATCATCCTTATGGCCACGGAAGATATGAATATATTACAGGATTAGTGATTGCTTTTTTAATTTTGTTAGTTGCTTTTTCTTCATTAAAAGAATCAGTTATGAAAATTTTTGAACCAGAAAAATTAAATTTTCAAGTAACAGCTGTTATTGTTTTAATTGTTTCTATTTTAATGAAGTTATGGATGGCTGCATTTAATAAAAAGGCTGGTCATTTGATTCAATCAACATCATTAAAAGCAGCTGGACAAGACAGTTTAAATGATGTTTTAACAACAACTGCAACACTTATTGCCTTATGTTTAAGTGTTTTTACTGATTTACCAGTTGATGGGATTATGGGGGCTATTGTTTCTTTATTTGTACTTAAATCTGGTATTGATATTTTTAAAGATACGGTTGATCCATTATTAGGGCAAGCTCCTGATAAAGAATTGGTTGATCAGATTTATGAATATGTTATGGGATATGATAAAGTCTTAGGCATTCATGATTTTATGATGCATGATTATGGACCAGGACGTAAATATATGACATTTCATGCTGAAGTGGATTGTCGTCAAGATGTTATGATTATTCATGATCAAATTGATTTGATCGAAAGAAATTTACTAGAAAAGTTTAATATTTTAACAACGATACATATGGATCCTATCGATATGAATGATGAATTGACTAATCATCTTAGAGAAAAAGTCAGATTTATTGTCAATCAAATGAACGAAAATTATAGTATTCATGATTTTCGTATTGTGAGTGGTCCAACTCATACCAATTTGATATTTGATGTTTTATTACCAGCAGGTGATCAAATCAATCATCATGAGTTAAAAGAAAAAATCGAAAAAGAAGTCCAAAAATTAAATGCTTCTTATTTTTGTGTGATTCAAATTGATCACTCTTTTATCTGATTTTTGAAAAAATATTTGACAATTTGTTTGATAAGCGATAATATATTAGCAACAACAGTGAAGAGAAGAGTAATCTGTTTCAACTTTTTAGAGAGTTCTTGGTTGGTGGAAAAGAATAAGGGAGAATGGATGAAGATGGTCTTGGAGTTTCATTGGTGAATAATGAGCCAATGGCGGATGTACCCGTTAAAGTACTAGAGTATGTTGGTACTCGAAGAGGTTGTTATAGTGATGTAACAATGAATTAAGGTGGTAACACGGGTCATATACTCGTCCTTTGCTTAAGGACGAGTTTTTATATTTTATGGAGGGAATTGTATGATTGAATTAAAACATATTACAAAAACATTTCATACTCAAAAAGGTGATATTCATGCTTGTCAAGATGTCAATTTGACAATTCAAGATGGTGAAATCTTTGGAGTTATTGGTTATAGTGGTGCTGGAAAATCAACATTAGTCAGAATTATCAATCAATTAGAAAAACAAACAAGTGGTGAGGTTTTGATTGATGGAGAAGATATTACAAAATGTGATGCCCAACAATTACGTCAAAGACGTACAAAGATTGGTATGATTTTTCAACATTTTAATCTCTTATGGTCAAGAACAGTTCAAAAAAATATTGAATTGCCATTAGAAATTGCTGGTCTTGCAAAAGAAGAAAGACAAAAAAAAGCCAAAGAATTAATTGAACTTGTTGGTTTACAAGGCAGAGAAAATGCTTATCCAAGTGAATTATCTGGTGGACAAAAACAACGTGTTGGAATTGCCAGAGCATTGGCAAATGATCCAACAATCTTGCTTTGTGATGAAGCAACGAGTGCCTTAGATCCTGATACAACTGAACAAATCTTAGATTTATTAAAGAAAATCAATCAACAGTTAAATATTACAATTGTGATGATTACACATCAAATGGAAGTTGTTCAAAAGATTTGTCACCGTATTGCAGTTATGAGTGAGGGAAAAGTTGTTGAGGAAGGACATGTGAAGGATATCTTTGAACATCCTCAACATACAATTACAAAACGTTTTGTCAGAGATATCTCAAGTAAAGTAGATGATGATAAATTAAATGCTGATTTAAAATTGATATATCCTGATGGTATCTTATTACGTTTAACTTTTGATGAAGACATTTCAAGACAACCCATTGTTTCTCGTGTTATCAAAGAAACAGATTTATCGATTAGTATTGTTTCAGGAAATTTAACAAATACAATAGATAGTTCGTTTGGTATTTTGATTGTTAATATCCTTGGTGGCAATAAAGAAGAATATGATGAAATTATTCAAAAATTTAAAGATTATCAAGTGATTGTGGAGGTGATATAAAATGAATGAGATTTTAAGTCAAATTGATTGGGATGCAATGATAGTGGCTATTCAAGAAACAATTTTTATGACTTTTATATCATTATTAATTGCAGTGATATTAGGATTTGTTTTAGGAATTATTCTCTATGTTACAAAAGATGATGGCTTAAAACCTAATAAAATCATAAATCGTATTTTAGATTTTATTGTGAATTTATTAAGAGCAGTCCCATTTATTATTTTAATCTTTTTACTTTTACCAGTAACAACTTTGTTAGTTGGAACAATGTTAGGTGCAAAAGCTGCTTTACCAGCATTAATCATATCAAGTGCACCTTTCTATGCCCGAATGTGTATGATTGCATTGAGTGAAGTAGATAAGGGAACAATTGAAGCAAGTAAAGCAATGGGAGCAAGCAATTTACAAATTATCACCAAAGTCTTACTTCCAGAAGCAAAACCGGCTTTAATTTCAAGTATTACAGTCATGGGTATATCACTTGTTGGTTATACAGCAATGGCAGGATGTATCGGTGCTGGAGGACTTGGAAATCTGGCATATATGTATGGATTTGTCAGACAAAATATGGTTGTTATGTATACAGCAACATTCTTTGTCTTGGTTATTGTTTTTGTAATCCAAGGCATTGGTGACTTCATTGTGAAAAAAGTAGATAAACGTTAAGGGGGAAAAGAAAATGAAGAAAATTTTAAAAATTGCATTAGCATTATTATTAGTCAGCGGAATTGCAGGATGTGGAAGTCAAAAAGAAACAGCAAACGATCAAAAGAAATTAGTAGTTTCTGCCACTTTAGATCCACATTCTCGAATTTTAGAACAAGCAAAACCTATTTTAAAAGATAAATATGGGATTGAATTAGAAGTGAAAGTTTTAGATGATTATTATATTTTCAATAAAGCTTTAAATGCAGGAGAAGTTGATGCGAACTATTTCCAACATCGTCCATTCTTTGATGGAGAAGTTGCCAAGAATAAATATGATATCGTTGAAGCTGCAGCCATTCACTTAGAACCATTTGGATTCTATTCAAAAACAATTCAAGATAAAAAAGATATTCCTAATGGTGCTGAAGTTGTGATTTCTAACTCTGTTGCAGATCATGGAAGAATCTTAGGTATTTTAGAAGATGCTGGACTTATTCAATTAAAAGAAGGTGTCAATCGTTTAGATGCAACTGTAAAAGATATTGCTTCTAATCCTAAAAATTTAAAATTTGTGGAAATTAAACCAGAATTATTAGCAACTTCTTTCCAAAATGGTGAAGGTGATTTAGTTGCGATTAATGGGAACTATGCTTTACAAGCTAAATTAAATCCATTAAAGGATGCAGTTGTGATTGAATCAGTCAAAGCTGATAATCCATATGTTAATATTGTTGCAGTTCAAAAAGGTCATGAAAATGATGAAAAGATTAAAGCATTAGTAGAAGTTTTAAAATCAGATGAGATTAAACAATATATTGAAAAAACATATCAAGGATCAGTTGTTGTGGTAGATTAAGATGAGAATGTCTCATCTTTTTCTTTTCTTGTTTATGAATATTAAAAAATAAGGTATAATAAGCAAGAGGTGATAATCATGAAACTTTGTTTTAATCAATTATTATTTGCTTTTTCATATGCTTTAGACTGTATTGAAAGAGATTATTTCCAATCAACAAGCTTTCATGGAAAAAGAGTTGCCTATATGAGCTTATTATTAGGTGAATATTTAAAAATGAATGATAAGGAAATCAATGATTTAATTGGTTGTGCAATTCTTCATGATAACGGCTTAACAGAATATTATAAACAAGGGGATAGACACAGTGAAGAAGAAATGTTGAAAGCTCATTGTGTGACAGGGGAAACCAATATGATTTATATTCCTTTTTTTGATAATGTTCAAGATGTTATTTTATATCATCATGAGATGGCGAATGGAAAAGGACCTTTTGGAAAAAAAGAACAGGAAATCCCTTTGTTTTCTCAAATTATTCATATTGCAGATTATACAGATTTGAATTATAATCTTAGAAAAATGAACCAAAAACAATATGACCAAATGATTCAAGACCTTCAAAAACAAATTGGGATCCATTTTACAAAGGAACTTGTTGATACATTCACACAAGCTTTACCCTATGAAGTTTTATGTATTGATCAATATACAATGAATCAATATTTAAAGAATAATCGCCATAATATTTATCGTGAATTAGATAATGTACAACTTTTATCTATATGTCAATTGTTTGCACATATTATTGATAGTAAGTCTCCTCATACAAGAACACATTCTATTGGTGTTGCAACAAAAGCAACACAAATGGCCATTTATTATGGTTGTGATGAAGATATGACAATGAAAATCTTTTTTGCTGGAGCTTTACATGATGTTGGAAAATTGGTTATTCAGCGTGATATTTTAGAAAAGCCAGATAAATTGACTGATCATGAATATACTTATATGCAAACACATGCTTACTATACCTTTAAAATATTAAGTGATATGGACTTAGGAGATATTATACATTGGTCAAGTTTTCACCATGAAAAATTGGATGGCAGTGGTTATCCATTTGGGAAAACTGCAGATGAGTTGGACTTCTATGATCGATTAATGGCTTGTTGTGATATTTATCAGGCATTGACAGAAAAAAGACCATATAAGGAAGCATTATCTCATCAAAAAAGTATAGAAATTATGCGTAATATGGTTTCTATGAATAAAATTGATGGTCAAATTGTTGAAGATATGAATAAAATTTTTAGTGATTATGGAAATGAAAAGGTTGTAATGACAAAATAGTTTTTTAACTATTCATGTCTTACAACCTATTTTTTAGATTAAATGATATCTTTTTAATAATTCTTCAACAATCGTTCCTTCAAATTGTTTTAAAGCTTTTTTACCAACCACTTTATATAAGAATGGGAGATGAATTTCATCTAATTTTTTACCATCCATCATTTTAGATGTCGCATCTAATAAATCTCTTACATCATAACAAGATCCCCAAACTTCAGGAACACCACGATCAATATCTAACAGTGTATAAACTGCTTCCATACCAGTTCTCACTGAATACTCTGTTGTAAAGATGGTATCACGAACTGTTTCAGCAAATTGTCCAATAAAGGCAAAGTTGACACTTCCTTCAGGAACAACCAAAGGACGATCACCTTTTCTTCTAGGCATAAAGAAAGCTGTAATATAAGGCATCATACATGGAATGGTGCTTGCAGAATGTGTCGCTAAATCTAAGATTTGATCTTCAGGGACACCCATGTGATAAAGCCATTCTTCACAAATCTCGATACCTGTACATTCTTTCATAGGTTTTTTAATAAAGTTACCAGGAACATCAGTATACAAACCATAAATCCATCCAACCAATTGATGATCAGGCTGAGCTTTAAAATGTGGTTGACGATTAAATGTATAACTCATTAACCAATTAGAATCTTTAACAGTCACAATTCCTCCAGTAACAACCTTTCCAGAGAATGGATCACGTTTACAAATCTTTTCTAGATATGGTGGAATCTTATCATCTAAAGTTGTCACTGTTGCTGACTCCCAATTAGTGGAAGCAATATCTCCACAGAACTTATCAGGATGACCAAAATCAGGATGTTGAGCAGCAATCTTTTTCCATAATTGCCAACAACCACCTTCACCTTCTTTGGTATTCATGATAGGGGCATGTGTATTATCACCTAAAGAAGAATTTTCTGTACAGCTACCATTGGTTATAAAGAGTAAATCATTTGTTGTTAAATCAATGATTTCTTCTTCACCATTGTGTAAACAAATAATATGTTTAGCAATCTTTTGTTCACCATGGAATTCAAATTCTACATTTGTGACTTGTGTATTGTAATGAAATTTCACATGATGTTCTTTTAAATATTTTATCATTGGTAAGATTAATGATTCATATTGATTATATTTTGTAAATTTTAAAGCACTAAAATCAGGTAATCCACCAATATGATGAATAAATCTTTGAATATACAATTTCATTTCCAAAGCACTATGCCATGTTTCAAAAGCAAACATTGTACGCCAATATAACCAGAAGTTAGATTCAAAAAATTCAGGGTCTAAAACATCAGTAATTGTTTTATCATACAATTGTTCATCAGGGGTCATAAATAATTCCATAATACTCATGGCGGCCTTATCAGACAAAGCAAACTTTCCATCAGTATGCGCATCTTCACCACGATTAATAGTTGCACGCATTAATGAATAATTAGGATCTTTTTTATTTAACCAATAATATTCATCTAAGACAGAAATTCCTTCAGTTTCAATAGAGGGAATAGAACGGAATAAATCCCAAAGACATTCAAAATGATTTTCCATTTCACGTCCACCACGAATAATAAATCCCTTTTCTTGATTATAAATACCATCACAAGCTCCACCAGGTAAATCCATTTCTTCTAAAATATGAATATGTTCACCTTTCATTTGTCCATCACGAACTAAAAAACATGCAGCAGATAATGAAGCCAAACCAGAACCAACTAAATAAGCAGACTTTTGATCAACACCTTCAGGTTTTAATGGCTTTGCAAAAGCCTCATAATTTCCATTACTATAATACATTATACATTCCTCCTTGTTTATCTGACTTCATTATAACTATAGAAAAGAAGTGATTCTATGGACAACAAAATAGGAGTGGTTAAACTTTGGCCACTCCTACCATATTGGTTAAATATTGTACATTTCTATTCATTTGTCTAGTATTTTCCTTCAAAACGTAAAAGTGCTCTATGAAAATCTCCTTCTATTAATGTACTCAAATTAAAGATAAGACTTTCATAATCATGATTCATTCCTTGATCAATCCAATCAATAGCCATTCCTACAAAAGCATACTTATAAAAATCAGCAATAAATTTCTTATACTTCTCATCAACATGCATTCCTTTAGCTTGTTCCTCTACCACATTAATTAATAAATTATAAGTCACTTGATATAAATGTTCAATTAAATATTCTTTACTAATCGAATGATAGGTATTTAAAATAAAGGATTTATTTGCGAGTGCATATTCAAATAAGGCTCTTACTCCTTGTTGCCAAGTCTCATAAGTATCATTTCCTTTTAAAAACTTCTCTGTTTCATTTTTATAAATCCAATCAATCAAATCATAAATATCTTGAAAATGATAATAAAAAGTATGACGATTAATTTCACAATCATCCGTAATATCACCAACAGTTATCTTTGATAATGTTTTTGTTTCTAATAATTTCTTTAATGATGAAGCCATGGCTTTCTTTGTAATTTGTGACATCTTTACACCCTCTTTTATTAAGTATAACAAAATTTTAAGGACTTGAAAATATTCATCAAGTTTTGAATTCTATTTCAAAAGAGTTTATAATATGATTAAGTGGAGGGTGAAAAGATGAAAGTATTATTAGTGAATGGAAGTACCCATCAACATGGTTGTACTTATACAGCATTAGAAGAAGTATCAAGAGCTTTAAAAGAGGAAGGTATTGAAACTGAAATTCATTGGATTGGAAATCAATCTTATAGTGATTGTATTGCATGTGGTAAATGTCGTGAAACTGGTGAATGTGTTTTTAACGATGGAGTTAATATTTTAGTGAATAAAGCCAAGGATTGTGATGGTTTTATCTTTGGAACACCTGTTTATTATGCACATCCAAGTGGTCGGATTTTAGATGTTTTAAATCGTGCATTCTATTCTGGATCAAAGTATTTTGCGCATAAACCAGGTGCTGCTATTGCGAGTGCAAGACGTGCTGGAACAATTGCTTCAATTGATGTTTTGAATAAATATTTTACAATTAATCAAATGCCAATTGTGTCTTCAACATATTGGAATGAAATTCATGGCAATACGCCTCAAGAAGCTTTACAAGATGAGGAAGGTATGCAAACAATGTATAACTTAGGTAAAAATATGGCTTGGTTATTAAAATGTATTGAGGCTGGAAAAGAAAAAGGAATACAAGTTCCGGTAAATGAAAAGAAACATACAAATTTCATTCGCTAACATGTAGGTTCAACTTACATGTTTTTTTCACGTTCTTTTCACTTTTCTATGTTACAATATACATAAGGTGATGAGGGATGAAAAAAATATTAGTTGTAGAAGATGATGAACTCATTCAAAGTTCATTAAAAGAAGCATTAGAAATAAAAGGATATCAAGTGATACAAGCGACTTGTGTCAAACAGACATGGCAATATTTAGATGATTCTATTGATTTAATAATTATGGATATACGTTTACCTGATGGCAATGGTATCACTTTATGTCGACAAATTCGTGAACAGTTTGCAATGCCACTTTTATTTTTAACATGCCAAAATGATGAAGATAGTATTGTAGAAGCATTAAATGCGGGTGGAGACGATTATGTTTGTAAGCCATTTGGTATTAAAGAACTCTATGCACGTATTTATTCTTTACTAAGACGTATCCCAATGAATAAGGATATTATTTATACAGCTGATTTAAAAATTGATACAAAACAATATAAAGTTTATAAAAACAATCAAGAATTAGATTTAGGGTTAGTAACATATTATATCTTACTTTGTCTTGTTGAAAATCATGGTGTTGTTATAACAAGAGATCATCTTTTAGATTTGGTTCAACAACAGACTCAGCATTTTGTTGAAGATAATACTTTATCTGTTCATATGAAAAGATTAAGAAATAAATTGGGAACTTATCAAAATCAACCCTATATTGAAACATTGAGAGGAGTGGGATATCGATGGATTCAATAAAAAGAACAACTTCTTATACGCAAAAATTATATTGGCTTTTCTATCTTTTAGCTTTTTTACTTTTAGGAATTTATTTTCAAACAAATCAAAGAATCATTCTTTTGATTATGATTCTTGATTTTATTTTACTTGGAATTGTTTATGATCATTATCAAAAAAAGCTAAATCAACAATTGAAACAATTGATTCATAATGCAGATGCAATTATTGAACAAAAAGATATGGAATTGATTGATGGAGAAGGTGAAATCAGTTTATTATCACATAAGCTTTATACACTTTCTAAACGTTATCATATTATGAGTGAAACAATGCTTCAAGAACAAGTGAAACTCAAAGACTATATTGAAGATATTTCACATCAATTAAAAACACCTATTACTTCTATGCGAATTAATGAAGAATTGTTATTGGAAGTCATTGATGATCAAAAACAATTAGATAAATTAAAACATATTTATCAACAAACAATAAAAATGAATAAACTTGTCAATGATTTATTAACATTGGCTTTATTAGATTCTAATAGTATTGTTTTGAATTATCAAAATGAATCTATTGAAAGTCTTATTGATGAAGTTGAAGAAAACCTAGAATATTTATTGATTGAAAATCATATGCAAATAAACATTCAACATCATCAAGAAAAATTATTTTGTGATCGAAAATGGTTAGGAGAAGCCTTAGAAAATATTATTAAGAATTGTTTGGAAAATAATCATGATCAATGTCTTGATATTAAAGTATATCAAAATGATTCACTTATAAAAATATTGATTCAAGATCATGGAAAAGGGATTGATGAAGATGATCTTCATCATTTATTTGAAAGATTTTATCGAAGTCAACAAAGTCAAAAAGAAGGTGTTGGAATAGGACTCTCTTTAGCTAAAGAGATTATTGAAAAACATCATGGAATGATCAATGTTTATAATGACCAGGGGGCTGTTTTTGAATTAACATTTCCAAAATTTTTAGCCAAAAGAAAATTGTAAGTCACTTAATTTTAAGATAATAAGTTTATGATAAAGATAAGGAGGGAGACAAATGAAAAAGACATTATGGCAACTGGCTTATCGCAATATCATAAAACAAAAGAAGTACTATATTTTTGTTTGCTTATTTATTTTTGGCATTGCTTTATTTTATAATACATTTACAATTGTGCAAAAATCAGATTTTCGAGTCAATCGGGAGTGCAATGAGGAAACTTATGGATATTGGTATGTAAGAGGTGAAATCAATGATCCTCTAAAATTTGATAGGATTGCCCAAAATTATGAAAAGCATAATGAAAGATTTCAATATGGATATATTTATATGCAAGGGGAATCAGAAGAAGGCTATCAGATGGGATATGCTGATGAACATATCATGATTATTTGTAACAATCGTTTGATATCTGGTCAATATGCAAAAAATACTAATGAAATTGTTGTTTCACAAAAATTATATGAAGAAAAACAATATAAGCTTAATCAAAAGGTCCATTTGAATTTAGGAATTAATGAGAGCAATGACTATACAATTGTTGGGGTCGTTCGAAATTCACAAGCGTATTATTTTCCTGATATTTATACAGGGAGTCGTGATAATTATCAAAAAGTTATGCTTTATAGTGATCGTAGTTTATCAATGAATGGGGATATTGAAAATTATAGTGGTTGTCAAATCTTAGGATTAAGAAATGAAGAAAACTTAAATCCATATGGTTATAATCATAATCCAGAACTTAATGCTTACCAAGTGGCTCAGTTAGATCTTATTATCTTAATAGAAAGTTTGATCATGATGGCGATTCTTTTAATAACTTTTATTTCTATATCATTAAAGAAACGTTCTCAAGAGTTTGCTTTATTAAGAGGTATTGGAATGACAACACGTCAATTGAAGTTGATGTGTCTTTATGAATATGGCATATGTGCTTTGTTTGCAGTTATTCTTGGAACGTTATCTTCTGTTGTATTATCTTATGGCATTATGAAAGTGATAGAATATCAGACACATATTTTTCATTGGTCCATAGATATCACATCACTTATAGTGAATAGCCTTATTGTCTTGATTTGTTTATTGATGACTTTGTTATATCCTGTATCTCGTTCATCTCACTATGCTTTGAGTGGAACTTTTGAAGGTCAGCAGTTTCAATATATTCAAGTTCGTTATCGTAAGCTATTATATCAAAACAAATGGCGTTTGGCATGGCGTGAATTGAAAACCAATAAAAAGATTCATATTTTCTTAGTGATTATTCTTACTTTTCATGCATCTATTTTTTTGATGAATCAAGTTATAGAAGTCTATAATCAAAATATTGATGAAATCAACAGTGGAAAAAAATTGGATATTGTTTTTGAAAAAGGGAAATATTTTACAGTTGATATTACAAATGATGATGAGAAAAAATTGATTGATGCATTACAATTTCCAAAGACAAAGATAATTTCTTATCAAGAGGTTCCTTGTCAATATGATAATCCAACATACCCTGAGTTGGATGGTAAAACGCTGGGAACAGTGCGATTAGTAAGGCTTGAAAGAAAGAATTCTCAGGATTTATCAGTTGATGGGAAAATGTTTACAAATAACAATCAAGCCATTATGCATAATGGACAATTTCGAATATCTGGTGAAAGTTCTTATGGTCTTTCTTTAGAAAGTCAGTTGACTATTCAAAATCAAAAAATTGAAATTGTAGGAGAGATACTGCCAAGCCAAGTTAAGTATGTTGATGATCATCCAATGGAACTTTATCTTATTTCTGTAGGAGGTATTTATGTGGATGCAGATTTCTTTGATTCAGTTGCTAAAAATCCACAATATTGTGTTCAAATCTATTATGAAACAATTGAACAAAGAGAAGAGTATATTCAAAAAATCTATGATCAATCAGAAAAATTATATTCTTCAATTTGTGATTATGGGGAAATAACAGGCTTTTTCTCTACAGGTACTGTTTATCCTCAAAAGATTTATCTAGATCCTTATATTGTTATGATAACGTTGATAATATCAAGTCTTATTGGTTTTGTTTTTAATCGGTATGAAATCCTTAATAAACGTCATGATTATGCTTTATATCAATTGATAGGAATGACTAAAAAAGATTTATTTATGAAACAGTTATGTAAAGGTAGTATTGTTTTTATCATTGTTGAGATCATTACAATCTTTGTATATGTTATTGAATGCATATACTTAAAGTATTGGGTATTTCCTGTTCAACTTTTTATAGAAGTAAGTGGACTGGTTTTGTTGATATGTCTTGGTGTTTATGTATTGCCACTAGTGAAAGTTTTATCAAATCAACCTTTAGAAAATATGAATAAGGTAGAATAGGAGGCTATTATGATATTAGAAGGGAAGAATTTAAGAAAAACATATGGTTTTGCAGATAATAAAGTTGATGCCATTTCAGATTTATCTATAGAAATTGAAGAAGGCTCTTTTGTTGCAGTGATTGGCAGAAGTGGTAGTGGAAAGAGTACCCTTTTACATGTTCTTGCAGGTTTGGTAAAACCTAATACGGGAAAAGTTTATTTAGAAGGACAATCTTTATATGATTTAAATGATGATACTTTAACAAGATTAAGAAGACGCAGAATGGGTTTTGTGTTTCAATTCTTTAATTTGATTTCTACTCAAAATGTCATTGAAAATATTGTTTTACCTATTCATTTGGATAATGGTGAGGTTGATAATGAATATATTGATGAAATCATTGATTTATTAGGACTTCGTGAAAAGAAAGATGCTTTTATTCATGAACTATCTGGAGGTCAACAACAACGTGTAGCAATCGCTAGAGCCTTGGCAAGTAAACCTGCGATTATTTTTGCTGATGAACCAACGGGGAATTTGGATGCAAAGAGTTCTCAGGAAGTTGTTGATTTACTAAAAATAGCACAGAGAAAGTATCATGAAACAGTCATTATGGTTACACATGATGAACTCATTGCAAGTGTAGCTGATAGAATTATTACCATTGAAGATGGAAAAATTGTTCATGATACAATGAAAAAATAGGTTGACTTTGATGACTTCTTTGTGATTATAATATTTTAAGGAGATGAAATCATGGAAGAAGGATTAAGTATAGCTGAAGTGAGTCAAAAATTTGATATCAGTTCAACGACTTTACGTTATTATGAAAGAATTGGATTGATGGATCCTGTGAAAAAGAATGCAAGTGGTCATCGTTATTATACAGAACATGATTTTAGACGTATCAATTTTATTAAATGTATGCGGACTTCTGGGATGACAGTTGAACAAATCAAAACATATGTTGATTTATTTCATGAAGGAGAACATACTATTCCTCAAAGAAAAGAATTGTTGATTAATCAATTAGCCAATTTAAAGCAACAAGTTGAAGAATTACAAACAGTTATCCAATATCTTGAAAATAAAATTGATAATTATGAAGAGACTCTTGTCAAACGTGAATTAGAACAAAGACATAAAGAAGAAAAATAAAAATTTCTTCTTTTTTCTATTGACTTATAGTTCACTATAAGTATTAAGATAAAGATGTCAAGGAGGAATATGATATGAAAACATGGTTAATTACAGGATGTTCTAGTGGAATTGGAAAAGGAATAGCAAAAGTCGCTTTAAAGAAAGGTTATCAAGTTGTTGTCACAGCAAGAAATACTGAAAAGTTAAAAGATTTATATGAAGCCTACCCAAAAACTTGTTTACCTGTTTCTTTAGAAATGACAGATAAACAAAGTATTCAAAATGTTGTAAAAGTAACAAACGAAAAGTTTGGACCAATTGATGTCTTAATTAATAATGCTGGACATGGATATCGAGCAGCAGTTGAAGAAGGTGAAGAAGCTGATATTGAAGAATTATATGATACCAATGTCTTTGGACCAGTTTCACTAATCAAGGAAGTCTTACCACAAATGAGACAACAACAAAGTGGAACAATTGTGAATGTTTCTTCAATTGCTGCAGTGCGTTCAGCCTTAGGAAGTGGATATTATGCTTCTAGTAAAGCCGCTTTAGAACTCATAACTGATGCATTGATTAAAGAAGTGAAACCTTTAGGGATAAGAGCAATGATTGTTGAACCTGGTTCTTTTAGAACAAAGTTCTATGATGAAGCTTTAAAAGGAACAGCCATTAAAGTTGATGATTATGTCAAAGCGGGTGTCAAAAGAAGAGAAGAAACAGTGAATGCCAGACAACAACCAGGAGATCCTGATAAAGCTGGAGAAGTGATTGTAAAAGTGATTGAACAAGATGAATTACCTCATACCTTATTATTAGGTAGTGATGCTGTGAAGATTGTTTCTCAAGAATTAGAAAGAAAGTTAAAAGAAATTCAAGATTATCAAAATATCAGTGAACAAACAGATTTTTAGAACCTTTTTATAGGTTCTTTTGTGTTATAATAAAAAAGGAGTGTGATAAATTATGATTTTAAAAACGAAACGTTTGAATTTAAGAGAAATGAATCAAGATGATTATCATGATTTATCAGAAATATTACAAGACCCTGATGTTGTTTATGCATATGAACATAATTTCTCTAATAAAGATGTCCAAGAATGGCTGGATCGTCAAAGACAAAGATATCAAGAATATGGCTTTGGATTATGGGCGGTTGTTTTAAAAGAAACAGGTGAAATGATTGGACAAGTAGGATTATCCATGCAACCATATAAACAACAAGAGGTTTTAGAATTAGGATATTTATTGAAAAAGAGATATTGGCATCAAGGTTATGCAAATGAAGCGGCTTTAGGATGTATACAATATGCTTTTGATATTTTAAAACAAGATAAAGTTTATGCAATTATTAAAGCTGATAATGCAGCTTCTATCAAAGTAGCAAAAAGAATTGGCATGGAAAAAGTAGATGAATTTATAACCCAATATTATCATGGAGATATGCTTCATTATCTCTTTTGTCGAAACTATGAGTAAAGGAGGGGCGATAATATGTTGCTTAAGCAAATGAAATACTTTATAACAATTGTAGATTGTCATAGTTTTACAGAAGCTGCTGAACTTTGTTATATATCTCAATCAGCAATCTCACAACAGATGAAAGCTTTGGAAAATGAACTTGGCGTAGAACTTTTTAAAAGAAATAATCGTCAATTTACATTGACTTTAGCAGGAGAATATTTTTATCGACATGGTAAAGAATTAATAGAAGAAATTGAAAACTTGAAAAAAGAAACAATTAGACGAGGAGAAGATCAAGAACTCTCTTTAAAGATAGGTTATTTAAGATGCTATGGAGCACAAGAATTACATCATGCGATTGCACAGTTTTCTAAGACCTATCCAGAAGTCGCTATTTCTATTACCAATGGAACACATGAGGAATTATATGAATTATTAAAATCTCATGATGTTGATTTGGTAATCAGTGATCAAAGACGTGCTTTTAATAATGACTATTTTAATTATGAATTATTGTATAGTGATTGTTTTATTGAAATATCCAATTTAAATCCTTTAAGTCAAAAAGATAAATTAACAAAAGAAGATTTAAAAAGAATTTCTTGTATTTTGGTTTCTACCAAACAACAAGAATCAACTGAAAAAGATTTTTATCAAAATACATTAGGTTTTTCAAATCAATTCTTATTTGCTCAAACTTTAGAAGAAGCAAGATTGATGGTTGTAAGCAACCGTGGCTTTTTACCGATTGAAGCTGTAGGAACATTGCCACCTCCTGCTCCTGGTATCTCTCGTATCCCTTTATATCATCATGATAAACTATTGCAACGTAATTATTGTGCTTTTTGGGAGAAAGCAAAAACAAATTATTATATTGAAGAATTTGCTGAATTGTTAAGACAATTGTTAAAAAAGATATAACCAATAGAAATGTTGGTTATTTTTTTGTATAAGTTTTACTTATGAGAATGATAAGAAATTGAAATTGTTCTTATAAAAAGAAAATCTTACAATAAAGGTGTCAAAAGGAGATGATGAAATGAAAACTTTAATTGTTTATTTTTCTCATAATCATGAAAATTATGTGAATGGTCAAATTCAAAACTTGAATGTTGGCAATACGAAAGTTGTTGCCTTAAAGATGCAAAAAATGTTAGGAGCAGATATTTTTGAAATCAAACCACTTCATGATTATCCTTATCAATATCATGAATGCACTGAATTGGCAAAAAAAGAATTACATGAAAATGCGAGACCAAAAATTAAGAATATTGTTTCTCATATTGAACAATATGATTATATCTATTTAGGGTATCCTTCTTGGTGGGGAACAATGCCCATGTGTGTATGGACATTCTTAGAAAATTATAATTTTTCATGTAAACATATTTATCCTTTCTGTACTCATGAAGGCAGTGGGATGGGAAGAAGTGAAAAAGATATTCAAAAAATATGTCCAGATAGTTATGTTCATACTGGTTTGGCGATTGTTGGAAGTCAAGTTTTAGATAGTGATAACAAGATAGAAGAATGGTTAAAGGGGGAATAAAAATGTCAATAAGTCAAAAAGCTCAAGAATATCATGAAAAAATGTTTCCGAATTACAAGTCGCAATTATTAAAAACAGATCCTGAATTTATTGAATTGTTTGATAACTTTGCCTTTGATGAAGTTGTCAATCATGATGATTTAGATGATCATACAAGATTTATAGCTATTCTTGCAACATTGCTAGGATGTCAAGGAATTGATGAATTTAAAACAATGTTAATAGGATCCTATCACTTTGGTGTCACGCCTATTGAAATGAAGGAGATTGTTTATCAAGCAGTTGCTTATTTAGGAATAGGTAGAGTTCTTCCTTTTTTACACGCTGTTAATGATTTTTGTAAAGCTCATGACATTGTTTTGCCTTTAAAAAGACAATCAACAACGACAATTCAAAATCGATTAAAAAAAGGGCAACTTGCTCAAGTAGATATCTTTGGAGAAAGTATGCATGATTTTTATAAATCTGGTAATGAAGATTCAAAACATATCAATTATTGGTTAACTGATAATTGTTTTGGTGATTATTATACAAGAAAAGGTCTTGATTATAAACAAAGAGAATTAATAACATTTTGTTTCTTGTTAGCCCAAGGTGGTTGTGAACCACAATTAACTTCACATGCTGCGGCTAATGTGAGATTAGGAAATAGTAAAGCGTTTTTAATCAAAGTCATATCACAATGCATTCCTTTTATCGGTTATCCAAGAAGTTTAAATGCATTGCATTGTGTTGAAACATTGAAGGAGGATAAATAATATGCAAAAAAGACGATTAGGAAAAACAAATATGTATGTCAATCCAGTAGGGTTAGGATGTATGGGATTTTCTCATGCTTATGGTATAGCTGAAGATAGAGACACGGCGATTCAAACAATGAAAGAAGCACATGCATTGGGATATGATTTCTATGATACAGCCGAGTGTTATACTGGTGAAAATGCCGATGGTAGTATTTCTTATAATGAAGAATTGGTGGGTGTTGCGATTCAAGATTTCAGAGATGAAGTCATTGTTGCAACAAAATTTGGTGTTGAACACAAGGGAGATCATTTAGAACTGGATAGCTCACCAGCAGCGATTAGAAAATCATTAGAAGGCAGTTTAAAAAGATTAAATGTCGATTCTATTGATTTGTATTATCAACATCGTATTGATCCTAAAGTTGAACCAGAAGTTGTGGCGGGAGTGATGAAAGAGTTGATTACAGAAGGAAAAATTAAGGCTTGGGGTATTTCTGAAGTGAATGAAGATTATTTAAGACGTGCACATGCTATTTGTCCTGTAACTGCTATTCAAAATAGATATTCAATGATAGCAAGATGGCATGAAAACTTATTTGATGTCTGTGAGGAGTTAGGTATCACTTATGTTGCTTTTTCACCTATGGCAAATGGATTGTTAACAGGTCAATTTAGCAATCAAACGAAGTTTCCAGAAGGTGATTTTAGAAATAAAATGCCTCAATATCAAGAGGAAGGATTTCAAAAAGCCCAAGCTTTATTAGAAATCTTAAAAGATTTAGCCAATAAGAAAAATGCGACAATGGCACAAATCTCATTAGCTTGGATGATATGTAAAAAAGATTTTATTATTCCAATTCCAGGAAGTCGTAAACTTTCACGATTAGAAGAAAATTTCAATTCTGGAAATATTGAATTAACAAAAGAAGAAATTCAAATCATTGATAAAAAACTAAAAACCATGGAATTTGATGTCTTTGGTGGACATTAAGGAGGAAATAAAAATGCGTAAAGATGTCATGATAGTAACTGGTGCAGGTCAAATCAGTATGGCGATTGCCAGAAGAATGGGTTATGGAAAAAAGATTATCATGGGTGATAAAAAGATTGAAAATGCGAAAAGTATTGCTAAAATCATGAATGATGCTGGTTTTGATGTGTTGCCTATTGAAATGGATTTATCATCAAGAGAATCTATTCTTCACATGATTGATGTGGCTAAAGAATATGGTGAGATTGCAATGTTGATTAATGGAGCAGGAGTTTCACCAAGCCAAGCGCCTATTGAAGCCATATTAAAGGTGGATTTATATGGAACAGCAGTTCTATTAGAAGAGGTAGGTAAGGTCATTAAAGAAGGTGGTGTAGGTGTAACAATTTCCAGTCAATCAGGACATCGTATGAAACAATTAACACCTTTAGAAGATGAGTTACTAGCAACTACACCTTCAAAAGACTTATTATCACTTGATTTGTTACAAGTTGAAAATATTCAAGATACACTCCATGCTTATCAATTAGCCAAACGCTGCAATGAAAAACGTGTGATGGCCGAAGCCGTAAAGTGGGGACAACGTGGAGCAAGAGTCAATTCTATTTCACCAGGGATTGTTGTAACACCTCTAGCAATTGATGAATTTAATGGACCAAGAGGAGACTTTTATAAAAACATGTTTGAAAAATGTCCAGCAGGTAGACCAGCAACGGCAGATGAAGTTGCTAATGTCGCTGAATTATTAATGAGTGAAAAAGGTGCTTTTATAACAGGTACAGATATTTTAATTGATGGTGGAGCAACGGCTTCTTATTTCTATGGACCATTAAAGCCAGAATAGGAGATGTCATATGCGTCAAAAAGTTGTGATTATTTCTTCAAGCCCTAGAAGAAATGGAAATAGTGAAATATTATGTAATCAATTTTTAAAAGGAGCTAAAGAAGCAGGATGTGAAGTAGAAAAAATCAATTTAAATGATTATACAATTCAACCTTGTCTAGCTTGTGAATATTGTCGTAGACATCAAAATATATGTTGTCAAAAAGATGATGCTAATGAAATTATTCAAAAAATGATAGATGCCGATATATGGGTTTTATCTTCACCAGTTTATTTTTATAGTATCAGTGCACAAATGAAATTATTGATTGATCGTTTCTTTGCAAGAGAATATGAAATGAGAGAAAGTCAAAAACGTAAAAAGGTTTATTACATTATAACAAGTGGAGCATCGGATTTAAGTGAACATACAGCGACTATTGAATCATTAAGAGGTTTTATACAAGTTTTAAGAACTGTTGATGAAGCAGGTATAATGAATGGAGTTGGAGCCTTTTTAAAAGGTGATGTTTTAAAGCATCCGGCTTATCAATCTGCTTATGAGATGGGTAAACAGATGAAAGGAATGGAGGAAGATTTATGAATGATTTTCAATTTCAAAACACTACAAAAGTCTATTTTGGAAAAAATCAATTATCACATTTACATGAAGAAGTTTTAAAATATGGTAACAAAGTTTTAATTGCTCATGGTGGTGATTTTATTAAAAATTCATCACTTTATCAAAAAGTCATTGATGAACTTGAATCAAACCATATCCAAGTCTTTGAATTAGGAGCAGTTGAACCTAATCCTAGACATACAACTGTGAATAAAGGTGTCATGATCTGCAAAGAAAATGATATTCAAACTATTTTAGCCATTGGTGGAGGTTCAACGATTGATTGTTGTAAAGCGATTGCTGCAACAACATTATCAGCTAGTGATGATATTTGGGATTTGGTTGAAGGAAAAGTATCTTGGAAAGATGCTTTGGCAGTTATTGCAATGCCAACAATTGCTTCAACTGGAAGTGAAATGGATAAATCATGTGTCATTGCTAATGTAGAACTGGGAGTAAAAAGTGGAATCAATGGAGAAGCCATCCGACCTAAAGCTACCTTTCTAGATCCTACAAATACCTTTAGTGTTCCTCCTCATCAAACTGCATGTGGTGGTTTTGATATTATGGCTCATTTGTTTGATATGAATTACTTTGTTAATGCTGATAAATATCCATTACAATTCAATGTTGTGGAAACTCTTTTAAAAACAGTTCGTCAACAATTACCAATAGCAATTAAGCAACCAGAAAATTACGAAGCACGTGCAACCATGCTTTGGGCAGCCAGTTGGGCATTAAATAGTTTTTGTACATCAGGTTTTAAAACACAAGCATCTTTACATGCTTTAGAACAATTTTCTTCGACATTAGATTTAACTCATGGATTAGGACTTGCTATTTTGACACCAAAATGGATGAAATATTTATTGGATAGAGATCAAAGTGTTGCAAATGATTTTGCAAGATTTGGAGTCAATGTCATGGGTGTGGAAGATGGAAATGATAAGGTGGCAGTGGCATATCATACCATTGATGCTTTACAAAACTTTATTAAAAATGAGTTAGGGTTACCTGTTCATTTATCTGAATTGGGAATTGAAAATCTTCCCATAAAAGAAATGGTTGAAAAAGCAACCAAAGGTGAAAAGTCATTACCAAGAGCATATCGTAAATTAACAAAGGAGGATTGTGCTTTTATTTATCATATGTGTTTATAGGATGAGAAAGATTCATTATTGAAATGAGTCTTTTTTTATTTTCATAATGATCGAAAATACTATATAATAAAATTATAGAGAAAGGGATGAAAGAATGAAAGATATTGATAATGTTTGTTTAGAAGTTGAACACAATTGGGAGAAAGATTATTTAAGTGTGGCTCCAGAAATTGTCCAAACATCTACATTTCAATTTAAAGATTTTAATCATTATGTAGAAGTGAATAGTCATGGACAACATGCTTATACATATACAAGAGGTGATAATCCAACCTTAGAAATCTTAGAAAAGAAGATTGCAAGATTAGAAAAAGGAGAATGTGCAAGAAGCTATGCTTCAGGAATGGGAGCTATTTCTGCAACAATATTAAGTTTAATCAACAAAGATGAACATGTGATTATTGTCAATACTGTTTATGGTTCATCAGTAAAATTGATTCAAAATTTAAAACGTTTTGGGGTGGAAAGTAGCAAAATAGATGTTTGTGAAACAAATGAAATTTTTGATTATATTCAAGATAATACAAAAATGATTTATTTTGAAAGTCCATCATCACAAAAATTTGAATTGTTGGATTTAAAGATGATTGCTGATGTAGCAAAGGAAAAAGGAATTTATACAGTCATTGATAATACCTGGTCAACACCTTTATTTCAAAATCCTTTAGAATATGGAATTGATGTTGTGATTCATTCATGTTCTAAATATATTGGTGGACATAGTGATATTGTTGGTGGGATTGTTGTAACCAATCAGAAACTGATGAAAAAAATTGATGATTTTGGACAAATTCTTGTAGGGGCGACAATGGCACCAATGAATGCTTGGCTTGCGATCCGAGGATTAAGAACATTACCTGTTCGTATGAAATCACAACAAGAAACAGTCAAACAGGTTGTTGCGTATTTACAAGCTCATCCTTGTATTCAACGTATTTATCATCCTTTGGCAGCTTCATCTTCTCAACAAGCATTAGCCAAAACATATTTAAAAGGATATAGTAGTTTGCTTGGTTTTGAATTAAAAGATGCAACTCCACAAATCATTAAAACTTTTATTGATTCTTTAAATCATTTTACTTTGGCTTACAGCTGGGGTGGTTTTGAAAGTCTTGCGATGCCAGTTTTTAAAGGGAATAATGAGAAAGAATTGAAACAAAGAGGATTGAATTTGGGACATATAAGAATGTATCTAGGTTTAGAAGATGTTGAATTATTAATTGAAGATATCAAACAAGCATTGGAGAAAGCATATTCAAATCATTAAGATCAGTTTAACTGGTCTTTTTTTGAATCAATTTCATTTGATTGCAAGTGTTTCTTTGAAGTTTTATAATGAAATAAAGAAGGGATATCTGATAATATGAAAATAGATAACAATGATTATGAGATTCAATTAGAAGATTATAAGATGCGTCTTGATATTGCTTTAAAAACAGCACATATCTGTGTTTTTGAAGTTGATATTGTTCACCAATTGTATACGTCTTTTGAAAATTCAGAAGATATTTTTGGCGTATCAGAAGAAATGATCTTAAATGATGTACAACCCTATAGTCAATTGACTCCTCAAGAATATCAAGAAGCTGTATCACTTTATTTTTGTCATCCAGATGATTATGAGATTATAGATTTAGCTTTTCAATCTATTTATCAAGGTAAAAAGACTTCTTATGAAGCAAGAATGAAAGCAGGTCAGTCAGAATTCAAATGGTGTAAAATAGATGTTACACCTATTATAAATCAAGGTATTCCTACAAAAATGATAGGTGTCATTACTGATATTGATCAATTAAAAAGAAGAAACCTGGCTTTACAATCAGCAGTTATGTATGATGGTTTTACCGGGTTATTCAATAAACAAACAATTATGGATTCTATTTTTAAGACTTTCAAAGAATACCCAAACCAACATCATGCTTTCTTCTTATTAGATATAGATGATTTTAAAAAAATCAATGACACTTATGGTCATTTGAATGGTGATCAAATCATTCTTCAATTATCACAAAAATTAAAAATCACTTTTCAGCAAAATAATATTATAGGAAGATTCGGTGGAGATGAATTTATTGGTTTTGTTCAAAATATGACGAATAATGAATATTTTATTCATCAAATTCAAAACTTAATAACATGTCAAAAAGATAATCTTTTGTGTCATAGTAGTATAGGAATAGCTTTATATCCTCAAGATGGAACAACGCTTGAAGAACTTATAAACCATGCAGATCAAGCATTATATCATGCAAAACATACAAAGCAAGGGTATTGTTTTTATATAAAGAAATCAATGAATGAAAAGATATTGGAAAATATATCTTTTTCTTTTTTTGTTTTGTGATATAATATTTGTTGACCGAGTGGTCAATGAAAGGTGTGAGAAAATGAAAAAAGAAGATATGGCAAAACAGATGCGCTTGAAAATTATTGAAAGTGCTTTGCAAGAATTTAATGAAAAGAGTTATGAAAAGGCCTCATTAAATCATATTTGTCAAAATGGAAATATTTCTAAAGGAATCATTTATCATTATTTTAAAGATAAAGATGATTTATATTTAGAATGTGTACAAATTTGTTTTGATAAGATAATGGAGCATTATAAAAAAAGAAATGATTATGATATGCAAACATATATGCATTATAGAATACAATTTTTTAAAGAATATCCGCATTTGAGAGGAATTTTTTTCAATACAATTTTAAGAACACCACAACATTTACAAAAAGAAGTTTCAGCCATAAAAATGGATTTCAATCAATTGAATATTGAAGTTTTTAAAAATGTCTTGAATCAAGTTTCGTTAAGAGAAAATATCACCTATCAAACGGCATTAGAATATTATAATATTATGCAAAATTCTTTTAATGATTATTTTCGTCAAAAGATTGAAGAGGGAATAGGGTTCGATGAAATTATTCATCAACACGAAGAATTATTATTAAGATGGTTTGATATGATGCTTTATGGTATTGCAAGAAAGGAAGAATAAAATGTTAATAATAAGATTTTTAATTGCTTTTGGATTGGCAATTGGTTTAGGAAAATTGGTTTCAAAATTAAAATTACCAGCTATTTTAGGATGGCTATTAGCTGGAATGATCTTAGGCCCTCATGCTTTGGGATTGGTCAATCAATCTTTATTAAATTCAGTTGTTTATGAAAGAATTGGGCATGTTTTAGAATGTGCAGTGGGGTTGATGATTGGGACTGAATTGGTATGGAAAAAGATTAAGAGTGCTGGGAAACAAATTATGGTAACAACACTTACTCAATCATTAGGAACTTTTGCATTTGTTTCTCTTGTCTTTGTAGTGACTTTCTATTTTATGGATATTCCTCTTTATTTGGCTTTCTTGTTTGGTGGAATTGCTCTTGCAACGGCTCCTGCACCGGCTTTATCAATTGTGAGAGAATTTAAGACAGACGGTCCGGTCACCAAAACATTGATTCCGATGGCTGCTTTAGATGATATGGTTGGTGTTATTGTTTTCTTTACAACAATGGCAATTGTCAGTGGTCATGTTTCTTCACAAGATATGCCTATTTATATGAGTTTCTTGGTTGTTTTATTGCCTTTAGTGATTGGTGTAGTAATAGGAGTTCCTTGTGGATGGGTGATGAATAAAGCCAAGACACCAAATCAAAGATTTCTTGTATTATTGGTATCCATTGTGCTTTCATCATTAATTGGAATGGTTGTCAATTATCATGTGCTACCAAGTCCACTTTTAAACTTTATGTTAATTGGAATGGCTTTTTCAGCTACTTTTTCAAATATTATATCAACTGAATATCAGTATGATCTCATGACACGATTTAATCCTATCTTGAGTTTTTCTATGGTCGTTGTCATTTTAAATTTAGGAGCACCACTCGATTATCATTTGATTTTTGGCGCCGGATTATTTACAGCCATTTATATTATTGCTAGAGCATTAGGAAAATATTTTGGAGCCTATTTTGGTGCGTCAATCACTCATTGTCCAGAAACGGTTAAAAAATATTTAGGGTTGACATTATTACCTCACTCTGGTGTTTCATTAGTCTTTACTGGAATTGCAGTGTCTACTTTATCAGGACCTGCACCAGAATGTGCTCAAATTATCCAAGGAACAATTGCAGCTGCAGCTGTTATTAATGAATTGATTGCTGTGGTCATTGCTAAAAAAGGATTTGAGTGGGCTGGAGAAATGCCAAAGTTAGAAGAAGTTAAAGAAATTCAATCATAGATAGGGAGTGAAAGAAATGGACACATATTACCATGAACAAGTGACATTAGAAAAGAAAATTCCCGTTATGATTGCTATACTTGATGAAGAAGGAATACAAAAATATTTTCCCCATGATGTTTTTATTCCAACTCATTGGCATCGCAGTTTAGAAATCTGTTTGTTAGAAAATGTGGAAGTTGTTTTGCAAATAGAAAGTCAAGAATATATCATTGATAATGACTTCACTTGTATCAATAGTGGTATTGTTCATTCCTTACGTGCTCGTCATATAAGGGGCAATCCTCATTGTTTGATTGTGTTGATCTCTTATGACTTTATGAAAACATATTATCCTGATATTGATAATGTTTATTTTGATTTATCATTAAAAAAGAATCATGATGATTTAAAAGCATTATATCGTCGTTTAGAAGACTTATACTTACATCAAGACCAATATACTTATTTAGATATCAATGCCTGTTTATTTGAAATATTTGCTTTGCTTTTAAGAGAATACAAAGTCAATAAACAAGAGACAAAAAGAAAATCAAATAAGAACCAAGATCAAATTAAAGCCATATTAACTTATCTTCATGATCATTATCAAGAACCTTTAACTCTCGATGATATGGCTGATTGTTTCTATATAAGCAAAGAACATTTCTCTCGACAGTTTCATTATTATGTGGGTCAAACATTTAGAGATTATTTAGCTCATTATCGCTTGTATAAGGCGTATGAGGATATTATTCATAGTGATATGACAATTCAAGATATTGCTAGAATTCATGGCTTTTCTAATGTGAAATCGTTAATTAAATTATTTAGTGAAACATATCATCAAACACCTTTACAATATAGAAAAAATCTATAGATGGTTTTTATTTATATTATAGAAAGTCAAATATTATGGAAAGCTTTCTATAAGTTATCAGGCATTTGTAAGCGTCAATGTTTATATGGTAATCGGACTATATACAAACATGATTTCATAAGAGATACGAAATTCAACAATTTATTTTATTTTGATAAATATTTGCTTAAAGCATTGAATATAGATTCTATTTATGGTATTATAGTGATGCGGAAGTTTTCGAGGATGAAATGAATAGACATGAGTGATTGTGTTTTTCGTTTTGTCCTCTTTTCATTTATCAAAATGAGAATCGACTATGCCTAAAATCACTATCTCATCTTTAAGCAGTGATAATAGTATGCCACAAAAACACTTATACAGGAACAAATTGGTATTTTAATAAGTCTTTTTATGTTAACAATATAAGAATGGATAAAATCATATCTATTTATGAATTGAAATTCATTCTTTGGGAAAATTGGGTAGCAATCCATCAATTTTAACAATGATAAATATGGATTAGATATTTCGTTAATAGGGAACATAATTTTTCATCATGTTAATGAAAAATTCAAGAATAAAGATAAAAATAAGATATTTGCTAATCATGCAGATAATTTATATCTTATTTTAGCAGATAAGTTTATATGAGGATGCAATGGGATTATATTTTAACTGATGATTGATTGTTGATATTTACTCCTCTTTTTGTTAAAATATTTTTAGAACACAGTTATGAATAATTGTGATTTGAAAGTTGGTGTAAAAATGGATAAAAAGAAAATTGTTGAAAAGATAATAACTCATGCAGGCGGTATTGCTAAAACCTCTGAATTTGTTTCTGCTGGGCTTTCAAATTTTGATGTTGCCAATTTGTGCAATGACGGATATATCGAACGTATACGACACGGATATTATCAACTTGCCAAAAACAAAGACATAAAAGAGGAACAAATACTTGCATCGCTTCTTCCTGAAGGTATTGTTTGCGGTGAGTCTGCACTTTTTTATTATGGATACAGTGATTTTGCACCAAGACAATGGTCTATTGCTGTTCCAAGAACATTTTCAAGAACAAGGCTGAAATTTGATACTTTGCCTATGAAAATATATTACATTCAAAATTCTCAATTTGAAATTGGAAAAACACAAAGTGATTTTAATGGGGTAAAACTTACTGTTTATGATCGTGAACGCACAATCTGCGACTGTTTCAAATATCGTACAAAGCTCGATAATGAGCTGTTTAATAAGGCTCTTAAAGCCTATGTCGCAGATGATAAGAAGAATTTAAGTAATCTTTCAAAATACGCAAAGGAAATGCATGTTTACACAAAATTGATGAATATAATGGAGGTGCTTCTCAATGGCTGATATAGCAGCATCAGTACTCGCAAGACTTAAGAATAAGGCTAAAGAAAGTGGCAGAAGCTATCAACTTTGTTTACAACTTTTCTGCCAAGAAGAGTTCTTGCGCCGCTTAGAAAAATCAATATATGCAGAAAATCTTGTATTAAAAGGTGGACTGTTTATTTATTCAGTTACTGATTTTGATAGTCGAGTAACAGTTGATGTGGATTTTCTTCTCAGAAAAGTTCCTAATACACCCGAACAGTTAAAAAGCGTGTTGGAAGAAATTATTGCCGTTCCAAGTGAAAATGATTTTATAAAATTTGAAATCAAAGACATTACACCGATTTCTATTCAAAAGAAGTATGCTGGTATCAGCGTTTCACTTACAGCATATATTAAAAATACCAAAACGCCCTTTAGCATTGATTTTGGTGTCGGTGATGTTATTGTGCCAAAACAGCAAAAACGAAAAATACCAACACAGCTTGACGATTTCACTGCACCGATAGTCAATACATACTCTCTTGAAACAACGATTGCCGAGAAACTCGATGCAATTCTCAGTTTAATGGAATTTTCAAGCCGAATGAAAGATTATTATGACATTTATTATCTCGCCAATAAGTTTGATTTTGATGGCAATGTCTTAAGTGAAGCACTTAAAAAGACTTTTGAAAACCGTGGACACACGTTTACGATTGAACACTTTGAGATGATTATAAGTTTTGCAGATGATCCTGTCATGCAAAAAAAATGGGAAGCCTTTACCCATAAAATTGATATTAAAATCAACGATTTCGTTATAGTACTTAAAACAATAAATGCATTTCTTGCAAAACCGTTTACAGCAGCAGTAAGCAATCATAACTGTACTGAAAAATGGTTGGCTTCTAAAAATATATGGAAGTAAGGAAGGGCATAGTGTGTCAAAGATAACGAGATTAGTGAAAAGAAAAAAAGTTATTATAATTACAAATATGGTTATGTCTTCAATGGATTATGAAAATGACCTAAACAAAAATAATTTGGTTGTTATACTATATTTTTCATTCCCATTCTTGTTTGTGAATATTTTAAAATATATAAACTACAAAAAATAACGAAAAGGTAACTTTAACTGTAAATCATAATTCAAAATTTATTATTTGATTAAAAAGCACAAAGCAGAATATTTCAGGTATTTATGCTTTAGTGTCAAAGACTTCATAGGCAATGTTTTTACTTAAAGCTTATACGATGAAAGAGTAAAAAATAATGATGAGGATAGCGTTGCATTATGTTCTTTTTATGGAAAATGTCAAGAAATTGACATTTTTTTATCAATCAAATACAACTTTATGGAAACACTTTTTTGTATAATGGATATAGGAGGAAAAACTTATGAATAAAAAATATGATGATGAATTAATAAAAAGAATTAAAGAAAAACAATATGTAGAAAAAATTAATGGTATCGATGTTTTGATCAAACCTATTCCTGATTGTGATGAAGATGGGATGATGGATCCACGTCTTTATCATGATAATAAGAAAATAGCAACAATGATGCGTTTTATGCCTAAGAGTCTTATGAAAATAGATGCTTCACCCAAATCTATTGAAAGATTAAGAGGAATGTTTAATGGTATTAAGAGTGTTGATATTGCTTCTAGCCAAATTGATGTTTTCAAACAAACAATCAAAGGACCTGATGATAATGATTTACCTATCCAAATCTATTTACCAATTGAAAGAAAAGAGAGTTTACCAGTTTTATATTATATCCATGGTGGAGGATTTTTTGCAGGACATATGGGTGTTGTTGATCAATTGGTGAAAATGATTGTTGAAAGATTTAATATTGTGGCAGTCTCAATAGATTATAGATTGGCTCCAGAAAATCCATATCCTAAGGGACATCTTGATTGTTTTGAAGGATTGAAATGGGTTTATAAGCATATTCAAGACTATAGTGGGGACAAACATAATATCTTTGTCGCAGGTGATAGTGCTGGAGGAAACTTAGCACAATATTGTACGACGAAAGATTTAGAAGCAAAGACACATATGATCAAAGGACAATTGTTGTTATATCCAACTGTGAATATGGCAGGAATTGACAATGCTGATTCACATTGGGATATCTCACGTTATCATATTCATCCAAAACATGCCAAGGTTATTAAAACGACACTTTCTATGATGGGTGGCGATAATGGAATGACCAGTATGTTAGGTGATATTTTAGGAACAACAAATGTTATGGATCCATATTTAACGCCATATATGATGGAAATGCAAGGAATGCCTCCAACATTTATGACTGTAGGAGAACATGATTTCCTTTATATTGAATGTTTAGCCTATGCTAAAAAATTGGTTGAATGTGGTGTTGATACAACAACAGTTGTTTATAAAGGTATGGGACATGCTTATGGTGATAACATTGGAGTGTATCCACAAAGTGAAGATTGTGCTATGGAGATGGGACAATTTATTATGAAATATAGTAAGTAGGAGAGGAATATGAAAAAATTAGTTTATGATATTGGTGCAAGTGCCATTAAATATGCTTTGATGGACGATGAGGCAAAAATCTATGAAAAAGGTAAAGAAACAACGCCCCATGATTGTTTAGAGCACTTCTTAGATATTTTAAAATCTATCTATCTAAAATATGAAAAAGACATTGATGGTATCGCAATGAGTTTACCAGGCACAATTGATTCTTCAAAAGGACAAATTTATGCTCCAGGGGGATTAATGTATAATGAAAATGTGAATATCGTAGAAAAAATGCATATGTTTACAAATTTACCTATTGCGATTGAAAATGATGGAAAAAGTGCCGCTTTAGCAGAAGTTTGGAAAGGTAATCTCAGAGACTGCCAAGATGGGATTGTGATTGTTGTTGGTAGTGGACTAGGTGGTGGTATTATTAAAGATGGAAAACTATGGAAAGGACAACACTTATTTGCGGGTGAATTTTCTTATGTCTTCCAGGGCGAAGGGACATCATTTATGAGTCATGCTTGGGCAATGAAAGGAAGTACGACAGCTTTGATTATGGATGTTGCTAAACGTAAACAATTGGAAATGGATCAAGTTGATGGTATACGTATTTTTGAATGGGTTGAAGACATGGATGAAGATGCTTGTGCAGCTTTAAGAACTTTAGCAAAAAATTTAGCGATTGGTATTTATAATTTACAATGTATCCTTGATCCTCAAAAGATTTTAATTGGTGGTGGAATTAGTCAACAACCTATCTTAATTCAAACAATCCAAGAAGAATTAGATGTGATTTATCAAAATATTCCTTTTGAAATTCCCCATGCAGTGGTAGAGAATTGTTGTTATTATAATGATTCTAATTTGATAGGAGCTTTATATAATTATTTAATAATGTATCAAGGAGTAAAGAATGAAAATATTTAATAAAAAAAATTGTCTTAGCATTGGAATATTTCTTACAATATTAATGTTGATTGGTTCATTTTTGGATTATCAAATATCTAGCACTTTATATAATCCAAACAGTATCTTTGGTATTTTCTTTGCAAGTTATGGGCAACTTCCAGCTATGCTTTGCATATGCATTGGTGGAACTTTACTTATTCGTGTATCTCAAAGTTGTCAATCATTTATCAAAGGGTTATGTTTTATTTTAGGTATTTTATTAAATGTTTTCGCAATTGCAGGGATAAGTCTTGATCCAATGCTTTATATATCACATATGCCCATTGGATTGAGTATTATGATTGCTATAGTGATTGTGATGGTTGGTGATATTGTTTCTTTTAAAATATCAAAAGATACTCCAAAAGACGAGCTAAAAAAGATTATTCTTTTATTACTAGGGACAACATTTTTAGAATTACTTATCATTAATATCATTAAAATACCATGGTCAAGACCACGAATGAGAATGATTGTTGAACAACCATTTGCTTCATTTCAGCCTTGGTGGATTATAGGTAGTGATATGAAAAATTATTTAATGGCATTAGGAGTAGCCGCTGAAGAATTTAAATCATTTCCATCTGGACATACAGGGAATGCTGCTTGTGCTATTTTATTAGTTATATTACCGCTTGTGTGTCAAAAATTAAAAGGTAAAGAAAATATACTTTTCTTCGTTGGAATTATTTTTACACTTATTGTAGCTTTTTCTAGAATGATTATGGGAGCACATTTTTTAACTGATGTGACTATAGGAATGAGTGTAACGTTGATTATTGAAATGCTGCTTATTCATATATTGTGGAAAAAAGTATAAATATGATTTATTGATGAAAATATAAAAAGTTTAGAAAACATTGATATAAGCTTTCTAAACTTTTTTAATTTATTTTTCAATTAATCCAAAGTGAACAAATGCATTATATAAACCATCTTTATCGACATCATCAGTGACATAATCAGCCATAGCTTTGATTTCATCTCCACCACTACCCATCGCAACACCAATTTCACAATATTCTAACATTGGAATATCAATTTTGGCATCACCAAAAGCTAATGTATCTTCTTTTTTTGCACCAAGATATTTCAACAATTCATCAATCGCATGAGCTTTGGTAATATCTTTGACACCTAAATCACCAAACAATGCGATTTCACCTTTTCCTCCCCAAGTTCCAGGTTTTAAATCAGGAAATTCTTTAATGGAATCAAGATGATCTTGATAACTGTTTAAAATAAAACTCACTTTATTCACATCATCACGATATAATTCTCCACCAAAAATCATTTCTGGGAAAATAGTTCTCACAGTCGCATGATTAGCATCATCTTTCCCTTTTCTTTGAGCATAAAGTTTAATCACTGGATTACCTTTTTCTTCAAAGTTTTCACTTGCAAATAATCCATTATTACTTTCTAGATAAAATTCTAGATGTCTTGCTTTTAACCAATCAACAATATGAGCACATTGTTCTTTGGTAATCAATTGATGCATCACAACATGGTCATGATCTTCAACATAACTTCCATTTCCACCAATCATACCATCTAATCCAATATCCCAAATGTAATCATAAACTTCAGCCTTACTTCTTCCTGTACAAATATAAACTCTATGCCCATTTTCTCTTGCCCTTTTTAATAGCCAAATCAGCAGAAGCAGGCAATTTGTTTTCATAGTCTAACAATGTTCCATCAACATCAATAAATATAATTTTCCCCATAATATATACTCCTTTTCTTTTTATCTAATTTTATTATAAAGTTCATAAAAGAGAAGTTCAATTTATTCAGAGATAAAAAAATAATTTCTCAATTTTTTTGAGAAATTATCAAATGATTGAAAAAATTTTATCTTAATAAAGGTAAACTCCCCGTAAGTTTATTGACTAATTTTTTAGAACCACACATAGCAACTCCAAAATAATCAATATCTTCATGATTGGTATTTTTCATCTTTTCAATAAAATCCTGATAATCATTACAACTTTGTGCAACATCAGAAAAATCCACAACAACCATTTCTTGATATTTATCTTCATAAAGTGTTTCTCTTATTTCTTTAATCTTTTCTTTGGAAGCTTTTAAGATAGGAACAGGAAATTGTATAATTCCAAGATGTGAATAATCGTCTTGATCAACAACATTTTCTCCAACTGTTGAAGATATATATTTTCCTAAAGTAATCCCCATAATTGCTGAAGTATTACATAAAATTCCTTGAGGTAAATCCTCATCTAAAACCATTACACATTTATAATTTTCAAAATTCATTATTTTCTTTTTCCTTTCCATCTCTTTTTTCAGATAACCATAAACCAATAAGTGTCAAAACTATACCAATAATAGTCATTTGATTCATAGACTCATGTAATATCACAAATGAAGTGATTGCTGTTATCACTGGAACAATATAAATATAAACACTCGTCTTAACAGGTCCTAATCTTTTAACAGCAAGATTCCAAGTGACAAAACATAAAGCAGAAGCACCAAATCCTAAAAACAATAAATTTCCTAATATCAAAGGATTACAAAGAGTAGAAAACTCAGGATGAAAATTCATGATCAATAGAAATGGTAACATAAAAATCAATCCATAAAAAAACATATGTCGAGTAGATTGAATCGTATTGTATTCAAAACTCGCAATTTTTTGTGTTAGTGTTGAATAGATAGCCCAAATCAATGCTGCAACAATCGCAAGCAAATCCCCCGTTAAATGAAAATTTAAACTTTCATCACCCTTAAAACTCATCATACAAATCCCAGCCATTGCAATCACAAATCCAATAAAAAAACGAACATTTAACTTTTTATCCCCTAAGAAAAAGTAAGCTAAGATAGCTGTAAAGAATGGTGCAATTGAAATAATGACACCTACATGACTTGCAAGCGTATAAGTCAAAGCAATATTTTCGAAAAGATAATACAGTGTTATTCCACAAAGTCCTGCTGCTAAAAAATAATATTCATGTTGTTTTTGTTTTAAAGACATACGATGAGGATAAACAATCCACAAAGTGATATATCCAATGAAAAAACGAATAAATAAAATCTCAATTGGTGTTAACGAAGTTAATAAAACCTTCGTAGAAATAAAAGTCGTTCCCCAAATAAAAATTGTAAGAAAAGCACTCAAATGTCCAAAGATAAATTTATTCTTTATCATCAACATTTTCCTCTTTAAAAATATTTTGATATTGTTTAGGAGTAATTCCAATAAATTCTTTAAAGAAATTTGTAAAATGACTTTGATCACTAAATCCAGTTAAATTTGCGACTTCCACAGGTGGAATACCCGATTCTAATAATTTTTTTGATTGATCAATACGAATATTCTGTAAATAACGATAAGGTGAAATACCTACTTGTTTTGTAAATGTGCGTAAAAAATAAGATTGACTAAAATGAGTCATAGAACATAAATCATCAAGTGTTATATTGTCTTGATAATGTTCATGCATATAATCACAAAGATATTGAATTTCAGCATGTAGCTGAGGTAAAGTGTCTTTTTCATATGGAGAACTATAATCTTGTATGACTTGTTCTAATAAGAAATAAAATGTTTCTTCTTTTTTGAGTTTATCTTCTTGATTCACAATAGCATTATACAATTCATCTATAGATGAAGATATATCACATTGATAAACAACATTTTGTTTAAAATATGGAAGATAATCTTGTCCAGTCATTTCATGAACTATCTTTTGCATGATATCTTTATTGATATTAACAGCACGATAATCAAGTAACTGCTCATTAATAGGTGCACAAAAATGATTATCATAAGGATTAAAAAGAATCATATCTCCAGGAGATAAATCATATTCTTGATTTTTACAATGTAAATGACGTTGACCACCTTTGATAAATCCAATGACATAATATTCATGAAAATGATTAGGAAACTTTTGAACAATTCCACTTAATTGATATGCTTCTATTTTTAAGTCATGATCATAATAGATATGACGTTGCTCTTGCTTTGATAACATAATAAACCTCCTTGTTCGTTTATTCTAACATGATTTTTCTTTGATTTCTTGTATGATATGATACAAATTATAATAAAAACACCCTAAGGTGTTTTTATTAAATCAATTGGTTTTCTCTTTTAAATATAAAATCACATTATCTAATGAATCATAAATATGTTCTAATTTTTCAATATATTCATCTTGAGGATATTTCAAATCAGGAATACAAATGACAGGAATATGAGCATCATAAGCAGCTTGAATACCTGCTTCACTATCTTCTAAAACAAGAGCTTCATTAACTGAAATATTGAGTTTTTCACAAGCTTTTAAGAAAATATCTGGAAAAGGTTTTCCACGTTTGACTTCACTTCCACAAACAATATCATCAAAGTATTGGAATATATCATGTTGATTTAAAATCTTTTCGGCACGATCTTTATGACTAGATGTTGCGATAATTGTTTTATAGTTATTTTTCTTAAGGTATTGTAATAACTCTATGAGTCCTTTCTTTAATTGGACTCCATTTTCTTCAATATATTGTTTTTCTAATTGATGAAATTCTTGGATTTTTTCATCAATATCAAAATCAATTTGATATTGTTCTTGAATAAAATGAAGAGATGCAATTAAAGGTTTACCAGGAAAATCTTTTATATAATCTTCTTTATGAAAAGAAAAACCATAACTCTCAATAAGTTTCTTATAACACTGACAAGAAATCATTTCTGTATCTACCATTAAACCATCCATATCAAAAATAATTGCTTTTATCATAAAATTCCTCCCTGATAAAATCATACACAAAAACAATAAAAGATGAAAGAAAAACTTGAGTAGAGCTCATATATTTTTACATAATTATACATTTTTTAATATATTATGTGAATTTTTTCTTGAACACTTATATATAACCGTTGTAAAATAATAATATAAAAATCACAAAAGCATCACACGTAATTTTATAATATATTTATCTATTTTATAATCTTTAAAGAGATAAGAATTTTAGGTGAGGGGAATGATCATGTTGATTCATTACAAGGCTTTTAAAAAGTTCATATTGATTATTGTTTCGTTGTCATTAATTGTTGGTTTGACACATTTTGCAGGTTTTATTGCACGTGCTGAAAATGACAATAATGAAACTCTAGAAGAAATTGTTGAAACTGTAGAAGAAAATACACAAGAACCTATAGATTATTCTTATCTTTATGAAAATGAATGTATAAAAATATATAATCTTAAACAATTACAAGCTATAGGAAGTCATGAACTTGTTAAATTAACTGATAATCAAATAGATACTTTTTCACAAGGTGACATCTTATCAGTTAATGATCAAGTGATTACATATAGTTTAGATGCTCACTATATATTAATGAATAATATTGATTTAGATAATGAAAATATATGGAGCTTACCTGATAACTTTACAGGTTCTTTTTCTTCAATAGAAACTCAAAATAACCAAGAATTATACAATCAGGAAACAGATACAATTTATATTTATAACTCTTATCAATTGGATTTACTTCATAGTGAAAATCAAAAAATACAACCGCTTTTATCTTTGGATTATGATGTTAACAAATTTGGTCAAGGACAATTAATTTATAAAGAAAATACTGAAAACTACGTGACTTATAGTTTGGAGCATCATTATATTTTAACTCCGTTTTTTACTACCAAGCGACCTTTAAATGAAGCAATAACTTCACAAATAACAGCACAACAATCAGAAATAGAACCTTTTGCTGATATAAGTGCGTGGGGAAATGCAAGCTTAGATGGTAGGGATTATATTGGTCAGGTATATAAAGAAATTGATTCAAAAAAATATATTCTTATTGGAAATAAACAACAATTAGCTGCAATTGGTACGGATGATCAAGTTACGCCTGCTTTGTTTAACCCTCCAACTATTTTAGAAAGTAAATATACTCCAATTTATCCTGGTGACGCTGATTTCAATCCTGAAATAACTTATAATGGAGAAAAGTTTAAACGTTTTGAGGAGAATTCAACTGATTTAATGGATGCAACTCTAGTGCCCGTAGTTGGGACAAGATGTGGTATTAATCCTGATACAGGGCAACCAGATAAAAATATAAAAGAGTCACAGTTATATTCAGAGTATAAAGATTTAAAATATACTAAGGATGCTAACTATATTATTTTTAGAAATATTGATTTGTCAAGTGTAGATTGGAAACCTCTTATGTTCACAGGAACAATGGAAGGTCGATTAAATATGGATGCATCTCAAAAAGTGACAATATCAAATATTAATGTTATTCAAAATGATCCAATCGATTCAACTAAACAATCTGGTGTTGGATTCTTTGGAAGTATCATGAGTGAATCGACAGAAACAATTGGAAAAAGTGATGGAAGTGTGTTGGTAAAAAATATCCAATTAAATAATGTTTCCATTACCAATAATGCAATTAAAATTAAAGAAAATGGTGGAATAATAACTATATTAATAACGACTTTAACTTCAATTTTAGGAGCGCTATTGGGAAATCTAGGAGATGCTCTTAAGGATTTATTGGATCCAAATCAAAATAAAGATCCAACTGTATTTGCAACTGGAGCTTTTGCTGGTCGAATTAGTGGGGATGTTGTTGTTGAAAACTGTTCTGTCAATAATATTAGTCATATGAGTAGTTCTAAAGATATGATAGGTGGTTTTGTTGGTAATGTTGAAGGTGTTACCCAATATGGACAACTACAAAATAGTCTTGGAGTTATTGTTGACGCATTGAAAGAAATACTGAATGTTATTCCTTTCCTAGATTTAGGTACATTGATTGAACTTTTACTTGATGGAAATGTAGTTGATATAGATAAACTCATTCCTACTGGATATTATAGTCCTGTTTTATCAAACTGTTCTGTAACTTCTAATTCATTAACGCTTGGTTCTACAGAGATGAATTATGTTGGTGGTTTCTCAGGTAGACAAGTAGGAACTGTTACAAAAAATTGTTCAGTGAATATTCAATCACTCAATATAAATGGAAAGAATATGGCTGGAGGATTTTCTGGTTTGGCAGCCAATGCAGAATTAGTTGGATTATTGGATAACTTAGGTGTTGATCTTGTAAATACAATGCGATTAAATTCTTTTATTCTTAATTGTTCTGTGGAAACAGAAAGTTTAGAAGTTAATGTTTCAGATCGTTATGCAGGAGGATTAACGGGTGCTTTGGCAAATAGTTTGTCAGTTGATTCTCATGTTTCTGGAACAATTCATATTCAAGCAAACCAATATGCAGGTGGTATTGCTGGGAGAGCGACTTTAGGGCAAGCTATTTCATTAGGAGAAGAGTTTTATACAGGAAAGAAAGATTTAATTAAACTTATTGGTAAGTTATTAAGTGGTACACTTTCTTCAGATCAAGAAAATAGTCTTTTATCGTTAACGGGGATAAGCCCATCTGTTATTGCGGGAAATAGCATAAATGGAATTTTATCATTAAATGTCAATGAAAAATATGTAGGTGGAATTATTGGACAAGGTGATGGTGTTATTATAACTTCGTCATCTAACTTATCAGAAAAATCATTTATTTATAGACAATCCAGAAATAATTTAGGATATATTGAGTTAGGAAAATCAAACATAATTGAGTCACTTGGTTCAATAAATGGTAATGATTATGTTGGTGGTGTAGCCGGGGAATTAAGAATGGCAAGTGCTGCTGGAATATTAAATAAAACCTTAGGAATTGGAAATTATTTAAAGTTTAAGGTTGATTCAATAACAATAAATCATGCTTCAAAAATAAGTGCTAATCATAATAATGCTGGTGGTATTGTTGGTCAAGCAACTGGTGGGGATATATCTTCTGTTCAAATCGCAGGATTATCAGAAGTAAGTGCAAATAATTATGCTGGTGGTTTCATAGGAAACGGTGGAACAGGAAGTCTTGCTGAGGTGAGTGGATTAAATATTTTGGGACTAGTGAATGTATCTAATCTTTTGTCAGTTGCAGATGGACTTATTTTGAATATAAAAGATTGTACAGTTAAAGGAATAGACAATGGTTTTACTGTACAGGCAACTGGTAGTAGAACATCAGATTCTGATATTACAGAATATTTTGCAGGAGGTTTTATTGGTCAATCTAAGAGTGCTCATATTGTAAATTCAACTGTTGATCATTTAAAAGAAGTCAAAGCAGATAATCAAAATGGCTTTGCAGGAGGTTTTGTAGGTGCTGCAAGAACAGGTGGACTTGCAGAGGCAGTTGGAAATGATACAGATGCCATAAAAATAATAGGTATAAATGGTTTATTAAATGGAGTTCCATATCTGATTCCAAAATTTAAAAATACAACTGTTCAATTTGTAACAAATGGAGGAGTACAGGTTTCTGGAAATTATGCAGGTGGATTTATTGGTGAATTACAAAGTGGAGATATAGATAATACAGATATAAATACAAATACTCCAGCAATAACAGGAATTGAAAATGTTCAAGGAAGATTGTATGCAGGAGGCTTTGTTGGAAAGGCTTATGCAGGTGGACTTGTAGAATCTAATGGTTTGTCTATACTTAATGGAATTCTTAACATTAATATAGGGAATTTATTAAGTGTTTTGAATGTTTATATTCCAGTGATAAAGTCTGCTGATGTTTCTTCTAACGGATTAAAAGTAGAAGCAACTTCTATAGAAAGTACAGATATAAATTCATCAAGTGCTGGTGGATATATAGGCTATGGAAGTGGAGTGAAAATTAGTGATTCTGATGTAAGTCAATTGGCATATACAAAAGTTATTCCTCCTACAAATTTGAATAGTGTTGAAGCAAATACATATTTTAATAATCAATCTGATTATGCTGTGAAGAGTCAGCGATATGCCGGTGGTTATGCTGGTAAAATTGATATTGGGAATACGGCTTCATTAGGTGGAGGATTAAATTTATTAAGTGGATTAGAATTGGCTAATGTTTTAGAGGCTTTAGCAGTTGTGAATTCAACGATAGAGGATTCAAATGTTACTGGAGGGGCTGGCGGATATTCTGTTTTAGCAAATGGAAATCTTTCTTCTGATATTATTGGACATGCGGGAGGATTTGTTGGAGCTATCTCTGGTTCACAAATCAAAAACTCTAATGCATATAATTTTGCTTATATTATTGCTCAAGAGAGTGCTGGTGGATATGTCGGAACAATGCAACCTGGCAATGTTGCTAGTGTATTAGGAAAAACAGATATTCTTAGTGGATTATTAACATCAGATAATTTAGCTAGTTTACTACAAACGTTTATACCTATGATTTATAATTCTGAAACAACATGTATTCCATGTGGTGGTGCTGTTAGGGCTCAATCAGCAAGTGATAATGTTCGTGCAAGAGGATTAGCTGGGGGTTATGTTGGTTATAACCTTGGTGGTAGAATTGAAGGTAAGAAGAGTGATATCAGTGGCTCTAAGGATTGTTCTGTTTATAGATTAAGGTCTGTTTATGGTTATGAATATGCTGGTGGATTTAGTGGTCGCATGGAATGTGCTAATGTTGCTGATACGGGAAGTTTAAATGTTTTATATGGTCTCATACAACTTTCTAACCCACTCAAAGCATTAAGTGCTGTTTATCCAACACAAGACAATACAGCAATCTATGGTCCATTACGTGGTTTAACAACAACTCAATGGAACACATGGGTTGAACATGTTGGTGTAAATAATAGTTATGGTGAACAATTAAAAGAACTTGGTAAAATTAATGATGAGAATCAATTAAAAGACATTATTGAAAAATATGCTTATGGTTATGATATTTCAACAGGACGAAGTGAAGTTGGTTCACTATCAACGCAAGGAGGAAGTGCTGGTGGATATACTGGAAGAATGGATGGTGGTGTAATAACAACAGCACATGCAATTGATTTGAAATCTGTTGAAGCATTAAGAAGCAGTGGTGGATTTGTTGGTGAAATGATGTCTGCTAGTGTGGCAAATGCAGGTGGAATACAATTGGCTGATATTGATATAGTTGGGGAATTACCAGTTCTAGAAACATTTGTACCTGTCATTAAAACATCAAGTATAGCAGGTTATCAGTCAGGAGCAATTGTCAAATCAACTGGTGATGATTTGAAGAATAGGCAAGGAAATGCTGGTGGATTTGCAGGAATTATTGTAGGTGGACAAATTGAAGGAACAAACGATAACTACTGTTCAATCAATAAGTTAAGATCAGTAATAGGTAAAAATAATATTGGTGGTTTTGCTGGAATAATTATGCCAGGAAGTGCTTTGAATTTAGATACTCAATCTCAAAGTGGCCTATTAAGCCAATTATTAAATTATCTCATCCAAACTCCAACTTCTTTAGCAAAAGTATTGAATTCTACTATTTCTAAAATCAATTATGCTCAAGTCAATGCTTGGAATCATTGGGGAATTAGTCTGAATGGGGCTTATACAAAAGAGGGTTCTGACAATACACAATATGCATACACTGCAGGTGGCTTTGTCGGAAATGTCAGTGGAGCAATTATTGGAGATAATGGTAAAGATGTTACAGAAGATACAATCAAAGCAATAAATATAAGAAGTGTTATTGGAGGAGAACATGTTGGTGGTTTCTTTGGATTAGCTGATGTCTCTTCTGTTGCACAAGTAGGAAATGATTCCACATCAATTCTTGAAATCATTAAACTAGGACAAGTAGATGTCTTAGATACATTTAGAACTTATATTTATCATAGCCAAGTCACTGGTTCTGTTGATAATGGATTGGTTGTCAGTGCACATCAACAAAATAGTACTGGGACTCTAAATAGTACTGTTTGGAGTGGTAATGCTGGTGGTTTTGGTGGAAGCTTATTAGATGGTTCAGTTAAAAACTCATCAGTAACACAATTGAATAAAGTTTCTGCTTTGAATTATTCAGGTGGTTTCATAGGACATATGGGAAAAAGTGGTGTTGTTGATTTAGATAAAGTAGATGCTATTGCAAAGCTTCTTAATGCTACTGCTGGTGTTTTAGATGTATTTGGTTCTAATAGTGATGAATGTTCTGTAACGGGTATGGATATTGGTTATATTGTAGAAAGTCAAGGTGGAAATGAACCTATCTCTGGTGGTTTTGTTGGTTATGGGGATTTAGCAAGAATTGATCAAGGTCAAGTTCTCAATATAAAAAAAGTTTATAGTGATGAAATTGCTGGTGGTTTTATGGGCAAGACAAGTTTTGCTTATCTTGCAGATATTAATGTTGGCTCAGATGCTTTATTAGATCCGGTATTATCAATTGTTAATGCTTTACTTGATTATTTGTATTCTGATAAGTTACAAGACTTGAATTTTATTGATATTAATCTAGGTTCTCTACTTCAATTATCAGTACTCAATGAGGGAAATGTTTTATCTGTAACCTTATTAGGATTAAAAATTTCTGTTGGATTAGTTAAAAATAATGGGGATGGAACAAGTGATTTAGCTCAAATTCACATAGGTGATTCCTATATTGAAGTTCCATGTACCGATATAAAGGGAAATCATATTTCTGAAAAAGATAAAGAAAATATAAAAATTGGTTTGATTAAAGCCAATCGAACAAAAATAGCAAACTCAACAATTCAAGGTATTCAAAATGGATATGATGTATTTGCTGGTGGAGCCAATGATCAAGAAGATGGAAATACAAATAAAGGTATTGCTGGAGGATTTATTGGATTAAATAATGAGGGACTCCTTGAAAACAATGAAATGAGTTATGCAGATGTTATTAGGGGAACTACAAATTTAGTAGGTCCATTTGTAGGAAAAAGTTCTTTAGATTCTCAATATAATTTTAATACAACAGATAATATTGAAGGACAAAATAACATTTATCATATTTATCGTACATTAAGTGCATTTGTTGAAATCATTACAAAAGATAATAAATCCATTAAAGCTGTTAAACAAGATAAATGGAATGATTTTTCTATTTCACATATCAAAGACATCAATAACTTTAAAGATTTAGAAGATGTAAAATTGGCAACTGAAGATAAGACTGATGAAGCAGATTTACAAGCTTATGTTTCTCCAACAAAAGCAGTGCTAATGAATGATGTTAAAACCTCAGACAATATTTCTGATTTAACACCTCCACCATCTGATATTCAAGATCCATGTCGTGAATTCGTCTTTATAACAATCAATAAAGTATGGAAAGATTTTAATAATCTAGATGGTAAACGACCTGTAAGTATTACAATCACATTACATCGTTCATACAAAGACGAAAATGGTCAAGTTGTAACTGAAACTGTGGACAATTATATTAATGACTCAATATCATCTACTGGTAATACATGGCAAAAAATCATTACAGATCTTCCTGCTTACAAAACAGTAAATAATGATAAAGTCTACTATACATATTTTGTTACAGAAGATGAAGTTGCTGAATATACAACAGAAATTAAAGATGTCTCTGACGATAAAACAATAACAATTACCAATTCACATACACCATTTCTTCCTGAAACAGGTGGAAAAGGAATTATGATGTTTATGCTGATTGGTTCATTAGGAATATTATTAACATTACTTACATTTAAAAAGAAAAGAGGAAAAACACAATGAAAGTTTTTAAGAAAATCACAACTCTTGTCATTTCATTAGTTATGATGTTAGCAATGGTGACAAGTGCATTTGCAACTGATTCAACAGGAACAATCACATTACATACTGGAAAGCATAATGTGGGAGGAGTAACGTTTAATGCTTATCGAATTATGGATGCTACTGGAAGTGATAATAAAGTTGCATATACAATTAATACTGATTTTACTGAGTTTTATAATTCATTAAGTATTGTATCAGATGGTTCAGCTCTTACTGATAATAAAGTATATGAGTATCTTAATAAAAATGTAAAAGACCCTAGATTTATTTCTGCTTTGAAACAATATATTGAAAATAATTCAATATCATCGACTAAACTAGAACTTGTAACTGATACAAATACATTTACAGCGGAAAGCTTACAATATGGTTACTATGTAATTATACCTAGTAGTGGAAATTTTTCACCTAATTTCACGACATTATCAAGTGCTGGACAAGATATTTATTTAAAAGGTTTAGAGCCTGATGTTAATAAAACAGTTGATAACGAAGATTGGACATCTGCTCAAATTGGTGATACAGTTCATTTTATAGTTGAATCTATGGTGCCAAATATGACAGGGTATACTGAATATTATTTTAAGTTAACTGATACTTTTACTGATGGGTTGACTGTAAATGCAGATTCATTAAATCTCAGTGTTAAAATCGGTGGTAGTTCTCTTACAGAAGGTACTCATTATACATGTACATTTGATTCTACAAATAGTACAATAACAATTGAAATGAAAGATTTTATCACATATGCTCAAAAAGCTAATGAAATCATCACATTTGAGTATGAAGCTATATTAAATGAGAATGCATTAACCAATAGTCCTACAACAAATAAAGCAAATATTTCTTATGGAAATGATCCAGATAACTTAACGAATGGTACCCCTGATACTGTTAACGTCTGGACACATGATTTAACAATTAAAAAAGTAGATGCTACTGATAGTACAACTAAACTAAGTGGCGCAGAATTTCAATTATATAGAGGTAATTCTGTTGCTGATAATTCTACACCAATAGGATTTGTTGATTTAACGAATGGAAATTATAGGGTTGCTACTGCAGATGATTCAAAAACTACTGATACTGTGGTTTCTCCAACAAATGGTGTCATCACAATAAAAGGATTAGATGCTGATACATATCAATTGGTAGAAAGAAAAGCACCTGATGGATATAATAAACTTTCTGCTCCAATATCAATTACAATAACTGCAACTTCTGCTGATTCTGGTACAAATGTTACAGTTACAGGAAATAATAAAACTGTAGAAAACAGCAGTGGAACATTATTACCTGAAACAGGTGGTATGGGTACAATTATCTTTACTTTAGTTGGTGGTATTGGTGTTGCTGGAGTGATTGCTTCTTTCTTTATAAGTTCAAAAAAGAAAAGAAAAAATAATGAGTGATGTTAAAGAAAATTAGAGTTTTTGATGTTATTAGAATTATTGCATTGTTGTTTTTTCTAGGAGTATTGCTTTATCCTAGTGTAAGTAATTATTTATTTCAAATGAATAGTTCTAAAGTTATTGAATCTTATGAAGAAAGTATTTATGGGATAGATGATAATACAAAAAAGAAAATGTTATTAGAAGCAAGGCAATACAATACTTCACTTATTTCTAGTGAAGTATTGTATGATCCTTTTTTCTAGTGATGGGAAACAAGATAGGTATTATAACAGTTTGTTAAATCTTTCTCATGATGGAATGATAGGGTATATAAGAATACCCAAAATAGATGTAGAGTTGCCTATTTATCATGGAACATCTGAAGGTGTGCTTCAAAAAGGTATTGGTCATTTAGAAGGAACATCTTTACCAATTGGTGGAAGTTCAACACATGCTGTTTTAACAGGACATCGAGGATTACCATCAGCTAAATTATTTACAGAATTGGATATGATTGAAGAGGGTGATGTGTTTTATATAAAAGTGTTAGGAAATACTTTGGCATATGAAGTTGATCAAATATTAACAGTATTACCTCATGAAATGAGTGCTTTAAATATTGAAGGAGGAAAAGATTATGTAACATTGGTAACATGTACACCTTATGCAGTGAATACTCATCGTATGTTGGTAAGAGGACATCGTATCCCTTATGAAGAAGCCAATCATATTCAAAAGGATGAACATGTTGGAAATCAAATTCCATTAGAATATATTGTTTTGTGTTTAGGTGTTATTATTTTATTTGGTATTGTGATGGTTATGAGAAAAATCAAGAGATAGGAGGAAATGCATGAAAAGATTATTAAAGATTGAAATGGTTATTGTGTTAAGCTTTTTATTGTTAGTGATGTCTTTTCATGCTGAGGATAGAAAGGGTTCTATTGATTTATATTTTCATGGAAGTCATCAAAATGAAGAAGTCATAAGATTACAAAATGTTCCTTTTGTCATTTATAGAATAGCAAAATATCAAAATCAAGAATATATTGTTGATGATTTATATAAGGATTTAGATTTATCTTTTGATGATATTTTTACGTCTTCTCAAACAGAAATGTCTAAACAAATTAATGATTATATAGAAAAATATGATATTCAAGGAGAAGTCTATTATACAAATGATTCTGGACATATTTATTTTCAGGATTTAGATTTAGGTGTTTATTTTATTGTTCAAAAAGAAGGTTATCAATATCAAGATGGTGTTTTTGTATCGTCTCCATTTTTGATTAATATTCCTATGAATGATCGTCAACAAATGATTTATCATTTGCGAATTGAACCAAAAAGTGAATGGTTTTTAAAATCACAAGAAAATAATCAGGGTTCTTCTTTAAATCATTCATCACAACAAACCAAAACAAGTGATGATGAAGATTTATTTCAATATATTTTTTTATTAGGTTTATCTTTATTTATCTTTGTATTTGAATATCTTTTATTAAAGAAAGATAAAGATATGAAATTGTAGAGATTCTTTATGAATCTCTTTTTATAAATTGATTTTTTTGATGAAATCAAGGGAAATATCATATATAATAGAAAAGGTTGTCATGGCTATGACGGATTATAAATGAATTAAAGGAGAATGTATGGTTGCGAATATCATATTATGGTTTTTAGTTATTATTATGGTTATGTATCTTATTTATTATCTTTATGATATTTATAAGCATCGTGATTGTTTAGAAAAGGAAACTTCTTATTTCAAATCAGGAGCCTTTGGTTTTATTTGTTTATTTTTTGATGTTCTTGGAATTGGTGCATTTGCACCTCATACAACACTTTATCATCGTTTTCATCAAGTGAAAGATTATTTGATTCCAGGGACATTGAATGTTGGTAATGCGATTCCAACAATTATTCAAGCTTTGATTTTTATTCAGCTTGTAAAAGTAGATACAGTGACTTTGGTAACCATGTTATTATCATCAGTGATTGGTTCATATTTAGGTGCATCAATTGTTTCAAAGATGAATGAACAAAAGATTCGATTAAGCATGGGAGTTGCTTTATTGATAACAGCTATATTTATGTTTTTAAGTGCTGCTGGACTTATGGATATTGGTGGAGAAGCTATGGGTCTTTCTGGAATGAAATTGATAATAGCTATTGTTGTGAATTTTATATTAGGAGCTTTAATGACTGTGGGTGTAGGACTTTATTCACCATGTATGGCTTTGGTCTCTTTGTTAGGGATGTCACCAACAATTGCTTTCCCTATTATGATGGGGTCATGTGCTTTTTTGATGCCAGTTTGTGGTGTGAAATTTATTCAAAGTGGAATGTATAATCGTAAGGCGGCTTTATCAGCAACGATTGCTGGTTCAATAGGTGTTTTATTGGCAGCATTTATTGTCAAATCATTGCCTCTTCAAGTATTAAGATGGGGTGTTGTTGTGGTTGTTATTTATACAGCATGTTCAATGTTAAAAGCGGGTTTAAAGAAAAAGGATGGAGACAATAGGTAGGATGAATTGCTTTTTTGTGTAGATTTTTCTATAATAGATATGGATGATTGGTCTTATAGATACAATCAGGAAGGAATATATTATGGCGAATTATACACAAAAAGCAATTATACAAACATTTGAAGATATGCTTCATGACATGCCATTTGATAAAATTACGGTTTCAGCAATTGTATCACGATGTGATATAAGTTCTAATACATTTTATTATCATTTTCATGATATCTATGATTTATTAGAGAAATGGTTGGATACAAAAGAAACAAAATATTTTGATAAGAATGATATGAATGTCAATTGGGAAGAAACTTTAAAAACGATTTTTCATGATGTTCAAGATCATCCAGATATTGTTAATCATATTTTTAATTCGATTTCTCGTGAACGTTTAGAACGTTATGCTTTTGATAGTGTTGAAGCAACAATCTATCAATTGGTTCAAAATAAAGCAGAAGGAAGTTCTTTATCTGAAGAATCACAAAAGATGATAGCAAGTATTTGTTGTTATACTTTGTTTGGCTTTTTAATTAAATTTATTTGGAATGGTATGAGTGCTGATGTTGATCAATCTATTGATCAATTAGGTATTATTTTTGAAAAGAGTATTGAATATATTATTAATAATAAACAAGATATTTTACATATTTAGACAAAATACAGCAGATGTCTAAAATTTGATGAATTTAAACGATTTCCCCCTTTTTAGGAGAAATCGTTTTTTTTCACAGTGGTAGTTTTGTTGAAGTGTTCTATACTTAGAGTATAAATAAGGAGGCTTTTATTATGGAAATTTCAACAACGATTAAAAAATTTGGCTTAGAACAAGCTTTTCATTATCTTTATAAAGATCCTGATACAAATATGTTAAAGATTATGGATTGGGCAGATAAATTTGCTGGGGATGTTTTAGCACCTCAACGAGAAATGGTTAGAGAAGCTATGAGTGATCCTCAACATCCTTATTATCCTTTTATCCATCGTATTATTAAAGATGTTGATCCTCATGTTATGCAAACAACAGCAGTTAATTTTTTTGTCAATGCAGCATTAAAAGGATGGCCAAAACAAGAAAAATTACGTGAAAAATATCAATGCAATATTCCATGGACAATCTTATTAGATCCTACATCAGCATGTAATTTACACTGTACTGGTTGTTGGGCAGCTGAATATGGAAATAAGTTAAATTTAACTTATGATGAAATTGATAGCATTATTAATCAAGGTAAAGAATTAGGAGTCTATATGTATATTTATACAGGTGGAGAACCATTGGTGAGAAAAGATGATTTGATGCGTTTGTGTCGTAAACATTCAGATTGTATTTTCTTATGCTTTACCAATGCAACATTAATAGATGAAGATTTTGCTGATCAAATGTTAGAAGTTGGAAACTTTGTTCCTGCTATTTCACTAGAAGGGTTTGAAGATGCAACTGATGGTCGTAGAGGAAAAGGTGTTTATCAAAAGGTTATCGATGCAATTGAGTTATTACGTCGTAAAAAATTAATATATGGTATTTCTGCTTGTTATACAAGTGCGAATTTTGATTCCATTACATCTGCTGATTTTTATGATAAGTTAATTGAACTGGGTGTTTATTTTATTTGGTATTTTCATTATATGCCAGTAGGAAATGATGCTGTACCAGAATTAATGCCGACATCTGCTCAACGTCAAGAAATTTATCATCGTATTAGAAAATATCGTGCAGAAAAACCATTGTTTGCGATTGACTTCCAAAATGATGGTGAATATGTTGGTGGTTGTGTTGCTGGTGGTAGAAGATACTTGCATATCAATGCAAATGGTGATGTTGATCCTTGTGTCTTTATTCATTATTCAGATTCTAATATTCGTGAAAAAACTTTGTTAGAAGTTTTAAAATCACCATTGATGATGGCATATCATGATGCTCAACCATTTAATGAAAATATGTTAAGACCTTGTCCAATGTTAGAAAATCCAGAATGTTTACAAGCCATGGTTAAAAAGACAGGTGCTCATTCTACTGATTTACAATCACCAGAAACAAGTGAACATTTATGTTCAAAATGTGATCAATATGCAAAACATTGGAAACCTGTTGCTGATAAGCTATGGGAAGATAGTCAAAAAAAGAAAGATGAATAGATGGAGGTCGCTATGAAAAGTTATTTTACATCTGAATCAGTAACCAGTGGACATCCGGATAAGGTTTGTGACCAAATTGCTGATAAAATCCTAGATGAAATTTTATCTCAAGATCCTAAAGCAAGAGTGGCATGTGAAGTCACTTGTGCAACACAACAAGTTCATATTTTTGGTGAAGTTACAACAACTGCAAAAGTTGATTATGAAGTTATTACAAGAAATGTGATTAATGAAATAGGCTATACTGCTTTCAATCATGGATTTGATGCAACAAATTGCCAGATTCAAGTTGATTTGCATGAACAATCACCAGATATTGCCTTAGGTATTCATCGTAGTATTCAAGAAGAAAATCTTGATAACGGAGCTGGAGATCAGGGCATGATGTTTGGTTATGCATGTCAGGAAACAGCAAGTTATATGCCTTTACCTATTGAACTTGCTCATTCTCTTTCAAAACGTCTTGAACAAGTGAGAAAGACAGAGGAACTTCCATACCTATTACCAGATGGAAAAACACAAGTTACAGTAGAATATGAAAATCATCAACCAAAACGTATTTCAACAGTTGTTTTATCAACACAACATCGTGCAGATATTGATATGGCAACACTAAGAGAACAAATAACTAATCATGTTATTTTACCAACATTACCCAAAGATATGATTGATAAAGAGACTTCATTCTTTATTAATCCAACAGGAAGATTTGTGATTGGAGGACCAGCAGGTGATTCAGGATTAACAGGTAGAAAAATCATTGTTGATACTTATGGTGGATACGCTCACCATGGTGGTGGTGCTTTCTCAGGAAAAGACGCTACAAAAGTTGATCGTAGTGGGGCATATATGGCTAGATATATTGCTAAAAATATTGTCGCTGCCTCTTTAGCTGAACAATGTGAAGTTCAACTCAGCTATTCTATTGGACTTGCTGAACCTGTATCTGTTTACATTGATACATTTGATACAGAAAAAGTTCCATTGAAATCTTTATATAAAGCCATTCTTCAACTTGTAGATTTAAGACCAGCTGCAATTATTCAAAAATTTCAATTAGAACGACCTATTTATTCTATGGTCTCTTGTTATGGACATTTTGGAAATAATGCTATGACTTTGCCATGGGAACAAATAGACTTAGTGGATCCATTAAAGAAAGCAGTGAAATCATATAATGAAACTATTTAAAGAATTTCGTATTTGGGCTATTTTGGTGAGTTGCAGCACAATTGTCTTAGGTGGACTTATGGTCATATGGCCAGATATATCAGCTTTGGTTGTTTGTTATGTTTTGGCTGTATTATGTACCTTAACTGGTATATATGAGTTGATGAGATATTTTAAATTGGGATTTATAGGTATCTTTTTCCAGTTTGATTTAACATTAGGAATTTGTAGTTTATTGGTTGGTGCTTTATTGTTACTTCATCCTGATGGAACTATTTCATTTTTGCCTATTGCTGTTGGTTTATATATACTTATTGTAAGTGTTTTTGATATACAGTTATCTGTAGAAATGAAACGTTATCAAATCAGTAGTTGGTGGATATCATTTGTATTTGGAATTGTGAGTACATTATTTGCTTTCTTCTTATTTGTTGATCCATTTGCGAAAGAAGCATTGATGATGTTTATTGGTATTTCACTTATTTTAAGTAGTCTTCAAAACTTATATTTATTATATTCTATATCAAAAGTCATTAAAGTTAATGATGATGGTGATATTATTAAAGTTTCATTTTGATAATTCCTTTTTATTGATAATTGATAAGCATTGATGTTTTAAAAGATAAAATGTGATATGATTGTTTTGAGGTGATTCTATGTTGATTGAACAAAAGGTGGAGTCAGTAAAACTATCTGATGCACAACAAAGTGTTATTGATTATATATTAAAAGAAAGAGGAAATATAAAAGATCAAACAATCAAAGAAATTGCGAAAGTGACTTATACATCTACAGGGACAATTATACGTTTGGCAAAGAAATTAGGATATCATGGATTTGAAGATTTTAAAGAAGATTTTCTTAAAGAAGTTCATTATATGGATACACATTTTCAAAATATTGATCCGAATTATCCTTTTACAAGTCATGATAATATGCAAAAGATTTCTAGTAAAGTAACAGCTTTGGCTCAAGAAACTTTATCTGATACACTTTCTTTAATTGAACATGATAGCCTCCAAAAGGCTATTTGCTTATTAAGAAATGCCAAGCATATTCATTTGGCAGCTATTTCTTATAGTTTGTTGTTAGGACAAATGTTTCAACTTGATATGATGAGAATAGGGGTACCTGTTCATATTTGTTCTATCCAAGGAGAAGAATTGTTTGTACCAGCTATTATTGGTAAGGATGATTGTATAATTTTTATTTCTTATTCTGGAGAAATTGATCAGTTATGTGAACTTGCGAAAATATTGAAGAACAAAGGAACATCAATTATTGTGATAAGTAGTTTAGGAGATAATCGTTTAAAGACATATGCAGATGTTGTCTTACATATTTCAACAAGAGAAAAGTTATATTCTAAAATTGGTGGGTTTTCTAATGAGTATAGTATAAAATTGATTCTTGATATTTTGTATTCACAATATTTTGCCTTGGATTATGAAACGCATTTAAAGAAAAGAATTGATATTTCTCAAAGAGCAGAAGTGACAAGAGTGTCATCAATAGATATATTAAAAGAAAAGTGATAATGAGTTACGCTATTTGAAGTTTTTTTTCAAAAAAAGCGTAACTCGTTTTCTTTTTCTCTTTTGTGTCTTTATCTTTTATGGTTGTTTTGTATAATCAGTATCAAAAGGAGGAAATAATCATGAATAAGAATTTTTTATGGGGTGGCGCAAGTGCTGCAAATCAATATGAAGGTGGTTATCATGAAGGAGGTAGAGGTTTAAGCATTAATGATGTTGAAATGGGTGCAAGTCATGGAAAGAAAAGAGAAATCCATGAATATGTTCATGAGGATATTTATTATCCAAGTCATAAAGCAGTGGATTTTTATCATCATTATCAAGAAGATATTGCTTTGATGGCTGAAATGGGATTTCGTTGTTATAGAATGTCTATTGCATGGTCTAGAATTTATCCTCATGGTGATGATGAATATCCTAATGAAGAGGGATTAAAGTTTTATGATAAAGTCTTTGATGAGTTATTGAAATATAACATTGAACCTATAGTGACATTACATCATTTTGAAATGCCATTAGCATTAGTTGAAAAATATGGTGGTTGGAGAAATCGTCAATTGATTGATTTATCTGTGAGATATGCTAAAACTGTTATGCAAAGATATAAAAATAAGGTGAAATATTGGATAACATTTAATGAAATTAATTCTTTGTTTATTGCTGATACACCATGGCATCAAGCGGGAGTTATATATAAGGAAGATGAAAATAAAGTTGATGTTATGTTTCAAGCAGCTCATTATCAGTTAGTTGCCAGTGCACTGACAGTTATTGAAGGGAAAAAGATTAATCCTGATTTTCAATTTGGGAATATGATTTTATATAATTGTTGTTATGCAATGAGTTGTCGACCAGAAGATCAAATCTTGGTTCATGATAAATTATTGCCTATCTATTATTTTTCTGATGTGCAAGTAAGAGGACGTTATACCAATACATGTTTAGCTTATCAAAAGAAGATGAATGCTCATTTTGACAAAGAACAGGGTGATGAAGATATTTTAAAACAAGGAACTGTTGATTTTTATAGTTTTAGTTATTATGCTTCTTTAGTTGAAGGAATTGGCGTTGAACATTCGGCTAATGGAAATTTATTGGATGGTGGTAAAAATCCTTATTTGGAATCAACTTCATGGGGATGGCAAATTGATCCTTTAGGTTTAAGAATATCTTTAAATCGTATTTATGATCGTTATCAAATTCCTTTATTCATTTCTGAAAATGGAATAGGCGCTATAGACCAACAAGAAACAGATGGTTCTATTATTGATGATTATCGAATTGATTATTTAAAAAATCATATCAAAGCATTAAAAGATGCGATTGAAATCGATTATGTAGATTGCTTTGGTTATGCTATGTGGGGTCCTATTGATATGATAAGTGCAGGAACAGGGGAAATGAAAAAACGTTATGGTTTTGTCTATGTTGATTTAAATGATCAAGGAGAAGGAACTTTTCAAAGAAAGAGAAAGAAATCATTTTATTGGTATCAAAATCTTATCAAAACAAATGCCAATGAATTATAAAAAGAAGGGAATGAATGAACATGTTACATTATTTACCAGGATGTGATGTTAAAAAAAATCATCCACAAGCACTATTAGCTATTCAAAAATATACGCAAGAAAAAGGAGCTATTATTGATCGATGTTGTCGTAACAAAGATAAATTTTTAGAAGATCATGATATTATTATTCATAATTGTACTTTATGTCATCTTGTTTTAGAAGAAACATATCCTCATACACAAATCATGAGTTTATATGAATATATTTTAAAAGATGAACATTTTCCATGGGTGGACCATCATGGAGAATCCATAACAATTCAAGATTGTTGGCGAACAAGAAAAAACATTGCTTTACAAAAGGCTATAAGACAATGTTTAAAGAAAATGAATTATACAATTGTTGAAATGGAAGACAATTATGACAAGACAAAATATTGTGGTGTCTGGTTAAATAATCCACCAGCTAAAGATTGTATTGAAATTGCTCCAAAGACTTTTCATGATATTATTGAAAACCATCTTCATTTATTATCTCAAGAAGAACAAGTTCAACAAATGCAGCAATGGTGTCAACACTATACAACTCAACAGATTGCTGTTTATTGTAATGGTTGTGAAAAAGGCATAAAACTTGGTGGAAAACAACCCATTCATATGATTGAACTTTTAGCTGAAGGTTTCATATAAAATACAAATGAGCAATGTCTAAGTGGATAGACATTGCTCATTTGTTTTGTTATATAGTGCTGATAAAATATCAGACTCATCCAAAATTTAAAATATAAAGTCAATGAATAAATCATGAAGAGATTTAAGGAATAAGAATTTAAAATTTCTACATATTTTATTTACAAAAAGAATAACTTATCTATAGAGTTGGATTTCTTTAATTATACGATAAGCAAATACAATTAAAAGTAGTAATACATGAATAAAATATGCATATATATTTTGAACACTTGTGAAATTTAAAGTTATAAAAAGGCTTATTAATATTATAAAATAGAGAATAAAACAAGTAGAATGAACTTTAATATATTGTTCCTTATTCTCTGGTTTTATTGTTTTCTCTTCTACATAAGAGAGTTTTTTAAAACGTTTAAGATAAACACCATAAAGAAATGATGTGATACCCCAATCAGAAAAACTAATTGTTTTTACAATTTCATGAAATAAATTTCTCATTCTATTCACTCCTTTATATAAATCTTTTCTCAATTTCATTATACCTCAATATAAAATAAATCCAAATAAATGTTAATATCTTATATAAAATACATAACAAAAAAGCGTTTGATGATAAAAATGATTACGTTCAGTTATAAAAAGAAGATTAAATGAAAAAGCACACCATCAAATTATGTTTTAATATATTGAGACAATTTCATCTTATTAAATATAATTATGAGTATTCGTTTTTGATGATTTTATTTTTTTGTAAAACGTAATATAAAGAAATATTTTTGTTATAATAAGTAAATTGTTTTGCTTGAATATTTAGAGTTATCATTGTTTTTATATGTAATCTATTCTTGTAAGTATTGTTTTTCTATGTATTTCTTTTTGTCTATATATAATTGCTCTATAAGTGGTTTATCATTAACATAATTCCATCTTTGTATAAATGTTGGTTTTATAACAAATAATCTTTCCTTTTCTAAATGAGAATAATTCTCATATGAAGATAAAAAATATGTTTTAAATTGTTTGCAAAATTCTTGGTGATCAAGAGGATGACCTAATTCTTTACAAAAACCTTCAATTTGAATATTATCTATACATAAAGCAATAATTGGATTGATTTTTATATCATGATATTTACGAAATGTTCGATCAGTTTGAAAATAGAATAATCCGTTTTTGATAATAAAACTCATATTTCTTGCTGAAACTTTTTCGTTATGACAGGTTGCAAGAACTATTTTGGCATGATCACCTATTTGATTCATGATTTCTCCAAATTTGATTTCATATCTCGTTTTCATTTAATATATCCTCCATGATATAAGCCTTTATATATTTTGTGGGATTGATAATATATTTCTTCTGTTCCTTGAAAAGCAGAGATGTCACCATCTACTTTAGAGATATATGTATATTCACCTCTTGAATAAAATTCAGGACCACGAAATGGAGTTTGCTCACTAACAAGCATTAAAGCTTCTTTTAAAAAGTCACTATGAAAATGTTCACTTAAAACTTGTCCATAATAATTCATAGCCCAACAAACTTGATTATTTTCATAAACAATCTCTTGACCTGAAAAATACGAATTTCCATAAAATGTATCATTATATTGAAAATATTCATCTTGATAACTGTATTCATGTGCACCGATTTTTGATGACTTAATTTTATTTGTTTTTGCAGCATATGTAGATTTTTTAGCTTTGGTAATAAAGAATGCAAGTTTTTGATTGTTAATTGGTTTTATATTTTCACTGTGGCAATCATCATCTTTAATTAAATGATCTATTGTTACACCAAAGATTTCTGAAAGATCAATGAGATATTCTAAACTTGGTGAAATAAATCCTTTTTCCCATTTTGTGATTGTTTGTCTTGAAACACAAAGTTTTTCTGCTAATTCTTCTTGTGTAAGCATGTTCTTTTTTCTAAAGTAAATTATTTTTTCATTTATCATTTTTCTTCTCCTTCTATGAATTTATATTAGCATTATATAAAATAAAAGACTAGCAATTATAGTTTACAATTTTGCTATATTTTAATGTTAATATTCCTTTGAAAAATGAAGAATAAGATTTATGCATAAGAGTTTATATACTATTTTCGCACTGAGAGATGTATAATTATTTATAGTTTTTTAATTGAAAAGATTAGTACATTTTTTAAATGAGTTTTCAAGTCTATGAGAGTCTTAGAGAGGATATTATTATAGAAAATTTTAAAAATATTACTTTATTTAACATTTACAAAAATTTTATGTTAGATTATACAGTTTTAAAAAGTTTTTGCACTTTAAAAGCAAATATTTATTGTGTTTCATGAATATATTATTATAGTATAAAATATATTTTTAATTGTCTAATTTGATTAATACTTTCATTATTTTGAAATAAATATTGGTGAAGAAAAGGTAGAAGCAGAGACCTAAAACCTGCTCTAGTGCAGAGAAAATTGATAAAAATGAAAATATTGCGATTTTAGAAGCCACTAATAGATTGAATACATTTCTTGCAATATTAATCGTTTCATTTCTAAGGACTCTTGCCTTACAATCTTGTAGATAATATTCATATTTTTTTAATGTTGAATTTGATAACTGTTGATTATTCTAAACATTATGTAGATGATATATTCTTTTGATTTGATAAGATATTAAATTAAGTAAGAATAACTTTATAGTTATTTCCATAGGATACTGATTAAGATTATGCATACTTTGTGCTTCGGTAAATTCCAGATTATTGCTCAAGCAAAATAATTAGTAAAATAAATTCAATTATAAGTTGAGAGGTTTTATAAAATATGTGTAACAAGGTAAACATGGCCCATTATATTTGTATCCAAATGAATTCATAGACCTATCATAAGTATTTATGAAAATTATGCATCTTGATAGACTTTCTTGTGAATAAAGAGATAAACACATATAAGTGCTAATGCGGTGATAATCCAACTGATTGGATAAATAATTAGTAAATTATTATAAGAAGCAATAGAAGGATAAATAGAATAAATATAAATAATTCTTGTTCCACAGATTCCTAAAACACAAATAAGTGCTGGAATACTTGAATAGCCAATTCCTCTTAGGAAACCTGATAGAAGTTCAATGACCATATTGATAATTTGAAATGATAACACAATATACATTCTTGTATAGGCAAGATTAGCAATTTCTAAGTCAGATGTAAAGAAACTAATACAGAACTTATGGAAGAAAATAAAGGTAAAACTTACAAATAAAGTAGAAAGACTACTCAACAGTATTGTCCATTTGGTAACATCTTTACAACGTTGATAATTTTTTGCAGCATAATTTTGTCCGATAAAAGTAACTGCTGCCTGGCTAAAGGCACTAATTACAAAATAAGTAAAGTATTCATAATTAAGGGCAGCAGCACTAGCTGCTACAGCAGCGGATCCTAAAGCATTTAATGCTGTTTGAATAATCACATTTGAAATTGAAAAAACTGTTGATTGTAATCCGGCTGGAACACCAATTTTTGCAACTTTGAGTAAAATATCTTTATGAATACATAATTTTTTGAGTTCAACTTTTAATGCATCTGTTTCATGCATTAAAAAATACATCAACATCAGTGAACTGATGATATTGGAAATCACTGTTGCTATAGCGACTCCTTCAACACTCATATGGCAGACAATCACAAAAAATAGATTTAATATAACATTGATAACTCCTGAAACTAATAATGATAATAGTGGTCTTTTGGTATCACCTTTACTTCTTAAAATAGCAGAAGTAAAATTGTATAACATAATAAAAGGCATACCAGCAAAATAGATTTGTAAATAAAGTGTCGCTAAATCAATAATATCTTCTGGTGTAGACATCAACTCTAATATCGGTCTTGCAAATAATATCCCAACAACAAGTAAGACAAGGCCACTTATCAAAGACAATAGAATAGAGGTATGAACTGCTTGACTTGTTCTTTTATCATCTTTTTGTCCTATAAAAGAAGCAACCACAACATTGGTTCCAATAGATAAACCCACAAATAAATTCACTAGTAAATTTATTACTGATCCATTGGCTCCAACAGCAGCTAATGCTTCTCCACCAGCAAAATTTCCTACAACGGCCACATCAGCAGCATTAAACAATTGTTGTAAAATGCTACTTGCAGCAAGTGGTAAGGCAAATAATAATAACTTATCCCAGATTGAGCCATTTAACATATCAATTTGTTTTTTATTTTTCATATATATAACTCCCCATTTCCATATGTTATATTAATACTTATAGTGAACTATAAGTCAAGTGTTATTTCGTTTTTTTCAATATGAAATAACATCTTTATCTATATATTTATTATGATTTGTATTTCATATTTGAAATACAAATCATAATAATCAACTATCAACCAATTGATATTCAATATTCCTTTGCTTTTTGTTTCTATTTTATTAGACAATCATATAATATGAGTGAATAGGAAATTATATTTTTTAACAAAAATTTATCAGTCTATTTGTATCTTAAGGATAAATAGAGTAAAGTATATATACATAAAGATAGGAAGCGTGAATGAAATGAATAAAAAACTTAAAAAGATCTTATTGATTATAATTTGTGTCGTTGGACTTTTATTTGGTGGGGCATACTGGTATGTTAGTGATTATTATCATGCTGATACAACAGTCATATCACTAAATAATCAAAATATGATATATGATGAGGAGATAGAAGGGTATGTTCTCAAACCACAAGGAGAAACTAAAAAGGGAATTATCTTCTATCCAGGAGCAAAAGTTGATGAATTGGCATATGAACCACTTATGCAAAAATTATCACAACAAGGTTATTTATGTATTCTTGCAAAAATGCCTTTTCATTTTGCTGTATTAAAGGTGAATGCAGCAGATTCTATGATTGCAAAATATAAAGATATCAAAGAATGGTATATGATGGGACATTCTTTAGGGGGAGCAATGGCAGCGCAATATACCTCTTCGCATTTAAATGATATTCAAGGTTTAATTTTATTAGGAGCATATTCAACTGAGGATTTATCTTCATCATCTTTAAAAGTAGTAAGTATATATGGAAGTGAAGATCATGTATTAAATCATGAAAAATATCAAAAGAGTTATTCTTTATTACCAAAGAGCACAAAGGAAATGATTATTATGGGAGGAAATCATGCTCAGTTTGGTAACTATGGACATCAATCTGGCGATGGGCAAGCAACAATTTCTTCTCAACAGCAACAAAATCAAACAGTTCAATTTATTCTACAATCTATACAAGACTGATCATAAAAACATTTGGAAACTTGTCATTTGAATATTGATATATTAATTTAGATATATTAATTTAGATATAAAGAAGGATACTATAAATTTAAAAAGAATGATGATTGTTGTTGAATTAGTTAAAAAATTGCAAGATAATTTTTTAAAGAGTATGTGATTTTGTATTATATGTAAAACAAAAGATGTCAATGTTGATGTTATATTAAAAAATGAAACAATTTGGATGACACAAAAGGGAATATCAGAATTATTTGAATGTTCTACTGATAATATTGGATTTCATCTAAAAAATATTTATTTAGACGAGGGATTAGTAAAAGAAGCAACTACCGAGCATTTCTCGGTAGTTCGGGATGAGGGAAATAGACAAGTCAGAAGGACATTAGAATTCTATAACTTAGATGTTATTATCATTGTGGAATATCGTGTGAATTCAAAAAAGAAAATCTTCATATTATTAATTATAAAGAAATTATTGGAGTATAGATATAGAAAAACTGTTATATAAAATGAATTGTGTTTCATTAAAAAATAAAAGTGAGCAAAAAATAACTATATAATATTCTATAGATTCAAGGAATATTATATTGACACTTGAATTATCTTTTTTGTAAATTTGATTATTATTATAAAAATTTAATAGAGAACTATTAATCTTTAAATCTATATTTTTATAATATATAATAAGTTTTGGTAGTTGAACGACAATGAAGAATAAATATTATATTGTTTTGGCACTGGTTTTTATTTTTTTACCATTATTAATCATCGTATTTACAATATCTGACATGTCATCAAATCCAAGTGTAAAAATAACTGATGAAAATATTTATTTGAAGACACCATTATGTGTAGGAATAACTATAGAGTATAAAGATATTAATGATGTTGAGTATCTAAATAAAATTGATTTTGGGCAAAAGGTCAAAGGGAAAAATAGTATTGGATATACTGCAAGACTTTATAAAAATGAAGTTTTTGGTAATTATTATATTGTTGTAGATAATGGATGTAATGAATATACAAAGATTAAGTATAAAAATGAATATTATATTTTAAATTTAGAAACTTTAAATCAGAAAAAAAGCGTATGATTTTATACTAAAAAAATCAAAGGGTATGAAATTAGAGACTTAACTGAAAAGATTTATATACATGGAATCATAAAAGAATTAAGTGAAGAAATTGCCAAAATCGAGTATTAGATTTTGGTTTTATTTTCGTATTTGTATGCAGTATGTGTGTAATTGAAAAAATTCTTTGATATTCCACAAAATCTCAGTAAGTTTTTATTAAACATAAATAAGACAAAAATAATAAGAAAAGAGGAAAATATTTATTATTTTTTAGATACAAATATCACGATTCTTCAATTACTAAGTACTTGGTTTTTCACATCTGGGGAACAAGAAAATTGGTATTATTATGAAGAAGAAATTGAAAAATAAACTTTATATTTAATCAATGAAATGATATACTATAACTAAGGAGGATGATAGCAATGAAACCTATTAAAAATATATATTTAGCAGATAACAAAACAGTTATTCATCCACAAACAATTGAAGAAAAACTTAGAGAGGCAGAAAAAGATTATGAAGAAGGAAAAACTTATTCTGAAGATGATGTTTGGGATATGTTAAGCAGAAAACATGGATTTGAATTATAAGATTGTATATACTGAATCAGCAGTAAATGATTTAGATAAAATCTTGACTTATCTTTCAAATTATGGGAATCCAATGATTTTAACAAATTTTAAAAATGAAATTAATCATAAATTGGATACTATTAAGTTGTTTCCTGAATCAAATGCAGTTGTTTTTAGTCAACATGATTATAACTACCGAAAGATGATTATAAGAAGTTATATTTTTGTCTACTATGTAGATGAATTAAATCATGAGATAAATATTTTTAGAATATTTCATGAGTTAGAAGATTATCAAAACAAATTAGGTTATAAGTAGTATTTATTAATACAGCAGTTCTTTATTGAGTTGAGCTCTGTGTCAAGAGTGGAGGATTGACACAGAGCCAGAACTTTTTCAATTACAATGTAAATGTATGATTATTTACAAGCTTCTTCGATAGAAACGGTTAGCATTTTCCTAAATGAATTTCTAAGTCTATTTAAGCCTATTTAAGTATCACCAAATCTTATTAAGTTTCCATAGATTGAATCATTTAAAATAGTAGCTGATTTGTGAGTAATGAGTGTGTAACTCATGACATCTCATATAATCTATGAACGTTTCACAAAATTTAAAAACACTATTGATTAGTATAGAGAAAATGGTAAAATGTTATTGAAAGATAGATGTGTATATATTATTTATCTGGACATATTATATATTGAACAGAGATGTTCAAATATTATCCGCTAGCTGGTTCGCGGGATACAAAAGGCCAGCGTTCAAATGTTAACCGTTAATTCGTATACGGGATATAAAAGGCGAATATTCAAATCTGGTCCCTTAATTGGGGCATTTTATTTAGGAGTATAATATGACAATTGATATAGGAAATATATATTTTATAAAGCAAAGTTTTTTTGATTTAGTCAATGATGAATCTCTATCTAAAAATAAGCCATCAGATAGAGATGGTAGTCATAATCGTCCAGCATATTGTGCAATAAAAATTGATTAAGATAATTATTATTGGGTCATTCTATTTTCGCATCAAGTTCAAAAATATCAAAGAATATATAATCAATCTGTAGAAAAATAAGGTAGATGTGATACTCTTGCTTTTTGGGAGAGAAAAAAGCGTTTTTAATTCAAAATATGTTTCCTGTAACTGAGGAATATTTTAATAACGTTTATCTAGGTAAAAACACTTTTAAGCCTATTCAATTATTGGAATCATTAAAAAAGGAATTAAGGTCAAAAGCTAATAAGGTTTTATCTTTATATAAGAGAAAGGGGATTAAACTCGTTTTTACAGATATAGAGAAAATTCTAACAAAATTAGATGTGTAGTTTCAATATATATTTTTAATTATAAATATTTATCTAGAAATTATTTCACTAATTATTTTTTGTAGTTGTATAATTTCAATAGAGCAGTTGATAAAACCTCCCATATCGGTATCTAATTATTTACACTGTCTATTGGGAGGTTATCATATCAATAGGCTGATTAGCCCATTTTTTATAGTCTTTCTCGCATTTTAGTATAAAACTGTAATTATTTACTTACCTCTTCGATATATGTGTTTTGCCTTTTCTTAAAGGATTTTTTGATGCATTTTCAAGTCTTTTTATTACTCAAAAAAAGCTGTTGAAATCTATGGTATATTAGAGAAAAGAGTATAGTTATAAATTTGTTAGTCACATGTTAGTAACCTAAAAATTCTATTATCTACTTAGAACATCTCAATAAGTTTTAAATAAATTTTGATAGTATATAGATATCTTATTGTGTATAATTTATATTTTTTAATTTAGAAAATTTTATTGATGAATTTTATAAAAAGATTATAATTAAATTAAGATGAAATAATTGTTAATTGGAGGTGGCTTTAATGGATACAAAAAAAATATTTAATCTTTTTGAATTATTATATGCTGACGGAAAAAATGTTTTAAGTGATATTAACAATCCTAAAAAAGTAGCTCAGGAATATCTTATAGAACAAATAAAAATAAATAATCTTAATGAAGATACGATCAAAAATGCATGTATTATAATGAATGTAAGAAAAATTTTAAAAAGGTCTAATAATCTGATTAATATTATTGAGGAAGCAGAACAAATTATCAATAAAAATAAATCATCAACAAAAATAAATACACCAGACGATGAATGGTTAGAATATTTTGAGGATCTTTCATCAAGAGTATCTAATAAAGCAATGCAAAAAATGTGGGCAAGAGTACTTGCTAGAGAGGTGACTGAAGAATCATCAGGCATAACTAAAGCTATGCTTAATGTGATATCTCTTTTAGATAAAGAGTCTGCAACTAACTTTATTAAATTATGCTCTTTGGTTTATACTGTACAAGTAGTTGGAGGTGATTTTTATACTATTCCATTAGTTTTATATGATATGGATTTAACTAGAATTCTTAAAAAAGATGATATGATGGATAATGATTTAAAAAAAGACTATCTAACTTTTTGTCCTACTCAAAAAGATTTACAATATTTAGCTGAACTGGGATTGATTATACTTAGTGAAGCAGATAAAGGCTCAGATATTTATTCACATGACGTTATGGATTTGATTTTCGAGGGAACTGAATCTACAATAGACTCAGGAAGTATTTATGATGAAGAAGGAAAATACTATTATATAGTTACAGGTCAAGTAAATTTTACAAAAATAGGTCTTTCTCTTTATAATACTATTTCATCTGAGAAGTATCCTTATTTAGATATATTACTTAGTAAATTTGTTTCATATCAAAATAGTGAAGATTATTTAATTAATCCATTATAAACAGGAGGGATAATTATGGCTTATACCATTACAGAAGAGGATATTGAATATTTAGAAGAAGATTTAGAAAATTTAGAAAATGCTTCTACTCGTGATGAAATGCTTGATGCATTGTATGATTTAAGAGATGACTTAACGGGTAACTACGAACAAGATGATGATTCTGATGACGGTGGACATGCATATATTTTAAGAAGATAGATTTGTTAATATATTGTGTCATATATCTATTTAAGAATACTAATAGTAAGAAAGAAACATAACAGTTTAATTAAATTATGTTTCTTTTTTTATAATATGATGAAAGAAGTAAGGTTGTTCTGAAAGAAGTAAGGTTATTCTGAAAGAAGATATAAAAAAGTATTATATTATTTTGCATTAAAATATAAGGAGAATTTTGATGAGATTCATTCTTCATTAGCAACAAGAGAAAAATTTAATATTGATGAGTTTATGAGATTAAAAAGATGTTCAATATCAGCATATTACAATACTAGATGATAAATAACCAAATTATTTAAAGAGTGTTGAGTACCTGCCATTCGTTTTATTCTATGAAGGAAACTTAAATCTAATTAAGAATAGGACTTCAACTATAAAGTATAATGTATTGGAAAGTGGTGGCAGATTGTTTTCTACAGTTAATCCTGTTCAAAAGGGTAACGGAATTGAGTTTGACTATATTGTTGCTTGTGAAATCAGTAGGATTTAAAAGATATGCTTGAACATATTAAATCAAGAGGTTATCATGTCAAAGTAATGAGTTTCTTTTTATGGATTATAATATGTTTAAACATGATATTTGTTCATTAACGTATGATAAATATAGAGGAAGATTTGATAAAGTTATGATGGCTTTAAATATGAAACATACTCCACATGAAACAAGACATACATTTATTACACAAGCTAAAAAATGTCAAGTCAACGAATATATGTTAAAAAAGATTATTGGACATGAAGTCAGAGATATAACTGAACAAGTTTATACACATAGAAGTATTAAGAATTAATTGAAGAAATGACCAAAATCAAATATTAGATTTTGGTTTTGTTTTTGTTCTTTTTATATCATTTGTGTGTAATTTGTGTGCAACAAAATTAATCCATAAAAAAATAAGTGCTCCCACTATGCACCAACAGACTAGGGAAAAGCTATATATATCAACGTCTTTGAAGTGTGCAACGTGTGTGTAATTGAAAAAAGCCATAGACATTCCACAAAATCTCAGCAAGTTTTTTTAGAAAATATATAAATCAAGAAATTGCTGAAAATAAAAAAGTCCTGATAAAATCAGAACTTTTCAATTACAATGTAAATGTATGATTATTTACAAGCTTCTTCGATAGCTACAGCAACAGCAACAGTTGCACCAACCATTGGGTTGTTACCCATACCGATTAATCCCATCATTTCTACGTGAGCAGGAACTGATGAAGAACCAGCGAATTGTGCATCACTGTGCATACGTCCCATAGTATCAGTCATACCATAAGAAGCAGGTCCAGCTGCCATGTTGTCAGGATGTAATGTACGTCCTGTTCCTCCACCTGAAGCAACAGAGAAATATTTCTTACCTTGTTCTACACATTCTTTTTTATAAGTACCAGCTACTGGATGTTGGAAACGTGTTGGGTTAGTAGAGTTACCAGTAATAGAAACGTCTACACCTTCTTTATGCATAATTGCAACACCTTCACGAACATCATCAGAACCATAGCAGTTAACTTTAGCTCTTGGCCCATCAGAGTAAGCTGTTCTAGAGATTTCTTTAACTTCTCCAGTGAAATAATCGAATTCAGTTTCTACATAAGTGAATCCATTAATTCTTGAAATGATTTTTGCAGCATCTTTTCCTAAACCGTTTAAGATAACTCTTAATGGTTTAGTTCTTACTTTGTTTGCTTTTTCGGCAATTTTGATTGCACCTTCAGCAGCAGCGAATGATTCATGTCCTGCTAAGAAACAGAAACATTCAGTTTTTTCGTCTAATAACATAGAACCTAAGTTACCATGTCCTAAACCTACTTTACGATCATCAGCAACTGATCCAGGAATACAGAATGATTGTAAACCTACACCAATTGTTTTAGCAGCATCAACTGCTTTTGTATCTCCATTTTTGATTGCCATTGCAGCACCTACAGTGTAAGCCCAGCAAGCATTTTCAAAACAGATAGGTTGAGTTGATTTTACGATTTCGTAAACATCAATACCTTTTTCATCACAAATTGCTTTAGCTTCTTCAATTGATTTAATATCATATTTAGCTAATGCAGCGTTGATTTGATCAATTCTACGTTCATAATTTTCAAATAATGCCATCTTCGTACCCTCCATTATTCCTTTCTTGGATCGATGTATTTAGCAGCATTATCAAATCTACCATAAGTTCCAGTAGCTTCTTTTAATGCTTCATTTGCATCTTTTCCAGCTTTAATCATATCCATCATTCTACCAAGACTAATGAATTCGTAACCGATGATTTCATTATTATCATCTAAAGCGATTCTGTTAATATATCCTTCAGTTAATTCAAGATATCTAGGTCCTTTTAATTTTGTTGAATAAGCAGTACCAACCATACTTCTTAAACCTTTACCTAAATCTTCAAGACCAGCACCAACAGATAAACCACCTTCAGAGAAAGCAGATTGGCTACGTCCATAAACGATTTGTAAGAATAATTCTCTCATTGCAGTATTAATAGCATCACAAACTAAGTCAGTATTTAAACCTTCTAATAAAGTTTTACCAACTAAAGCTTCACTTGCCATAGCAGCTGAGTGAGTCATACCAGAGCATCCAATTGTTTCAATTAATGCTTCTTCGATAATTCCTTCTTTTACGTTTAATGATAATTTACATGCACCTTGTTGAGGAGCACACCATCCAATACCATGTGTAAAACCAGAAATATCTTTAATTTCTTTTGAATATACCCATTTTCCTTCTTCAGGAATTGGAGCACATCCATGATTTCCACCGCGTGCAACAGTGCACATTTCTTCGACTTCTTTTGTATAAATCATTTTTTTACTCCTTTCATTTTCTCAAAATGATTACAGCATGGACTTAGGAAAAAATATCTATTTTCCTATTTTCCAGGTGAAGGAATTCACCTACTGTGATTATAAGGCAAAAGTGCTTTAAAGTCAATGAAGTCCTATGGTTCCATAAATAAAAAATGTAGAAAAAAGAAAAATATTTTCATATTATGAAAAAACATGTGACAAAAGCCAATTCAATTGTTGACCATCATCATATTCTGTATTATAATAGTTCAAAATAGAACTAATTAGGAGGAAAGTATGACAGAACTATTGAAGATGATTCACTCTATGAAAAAGCTTTATGATCATCTTTGTTTGCATGTGATGAAAAAATATCAAATGACACGTAGTGAATTAGATATTTTATTGTTTTTATATAACAATCCAACATTTGATAGTGCAAAAGACATTGTTGAACAACGGGGATTAAGTAAATCACATGCTTCCATGGGAATTGAAAAATTAATTCAAGATGGTTATTTAAAAGCTATTGTCGATGAGCATGATAAAAGAAAATCTCATTTGTTGTTGCAAGCAAGTGCTCAAAAGATTATTGATGATGGAATTCAAGTCCAAAAACAATTTAGTGAGATTTTATTTCAAGGTTTTTCTAAAGAAGAAAAAGAACTTTATCAAAAATTATTAAAACAAATATATCAAAACATTAAAGAAGAGGAGGCAAAATCATAATGTTTGCATATTTTATATATATTGTTGCAGGAATGGGGGCAGGAATTGGAACCGGCTTAGCAGGTTTATCTGCTGCAGCTGTTATTTCACCAATGCTCATTACATTTTTAGGCTTTGATCCTTATGAAGCTGTTGGAATATCTTTAGCTTCTGATGTTTTGGCTTCAGCCATTTCAGCTTATACGTATGGAAAACATAAAAATCTTGATGTTAAAAATGGATTGGTTATGTTAGCGAGTGTTCTTGTTTTTACCCTTGTCGGAAGTTATATTGCTTCACTTGTGCCAAGTGGAACGATGGGAAATTTTTCTGTATTTATGACTTTATTACTTGGAATTAAGTTTATTGTAAGACCCGTTATGACAACCAAAGAAGCTCAAGAAGAAAAGACACAAAAACAAAAGGTCATTCAATCTTTATTATGTGGTGTCTTAATTGGATTTATTTGTGGATTCATTGGTGCTGGAGGAGGAATGATGTTATTGTTGATTTTAACATCTGTTCTTCAATACGAATTAAAGACAGCAGTTGGAACAAGTGTCTTTATCATGGCTTTTACAGCATTTACAGGGGCTTGTTCACACTTTGCCTTAGGTGGTATGCCGAATTTAGAAGCTTTGATTGTTTGTATTATAGCAACTCTCGTTGGTGCAAGAATTGCTGCCTTATTTGCAAACAAAGCAGAACCTAAAAAACTTAATCAAGCAACAGGTGTTGTTTTAACAATTCTTGGTTTAGCAATGGTTATTACAAAATTCATTTAGTCACTTCAAAAGTGACTTTTTTTCATATTATTTGAAAAAAGGAAAAAGAAATGCAATAATTTGAATATCAATCGCATTAATAAGGTGAAAGGGGAGACATATGCATATGGATAATAAAGAAATTGATCAAATCATCTTAGATATTCCCCATAATGAGTTTGCTTTTCATGAATTATATGTCAAAACAAAAACAATTGTTTTTGCATATATTATGAGTATTGTCAAAAATTATGATGACAGTAGTGATGTTTTACAAGAAACATATATAAAAATTTATCTTGCAAGCCATCACTATGAATCAATGAAAAAACCACTCGCATGGATATATACAATTGCTAGAAATGAAAGCTATCTTTACTTAAGAAGAAAGAAACTCAATCAAGAATATGATGATAACTGTGCCTTTCCTCAAGATATGGATATCAAAAACAAATTATATCTTGAACAATTATTTGAAGTTTTAAATGAAAAAGAAAGACAAATCATTATTATGCATTCTTTATGGGGATTCAAACATTATGAAATAGCAAATCTTTTAGATATTCCACTCGCCACTTCATTATCAAGTTATCGTAGAGGAATGAAAAAAATGAAAGAAATAGGAGGTCAAGTCTATGAAGAGACTTTATGATGCATTTGAAAGCATTACACCAGATTCTTATGATTCATTAATTGAAGAGGTAAAGAATCGAAATGAAAATGTTCACATAGAACCACTAAGAAAAAAGAAAAAATACCGTTATGCATTCTTATTGACAACAATATGTGTGGTTGTCATAAGTTTTATCGTTTTTCATAATCAAAATCAAGTGCTGGCAACAGTAGGAATTGATGTCAATCCAAGTTTGGCTTTAGATATTGATCACAAACAACGTATTGTCAAAGTCATTGCCAATAATGATGATGCCAAAAAAATTATTGGTGATATGAAACTCGAAGGGAGTGACATTGAAGTTGGTGTCAATGCCTTGATTGGCTCTATGTTAAAGGAAGGATATATTGATGAATTAAAGAATTCTTTATTGATTTCTGTTGTTGGAGATCATCCTCGTGAGAATGAAAAACTTAGACAAACGTTATCACTGCATATAGATGAATATTTAAAAGCCAGTGATGTTCAAGGGGCGATTGTTTCTCAAACAATAGATGAACAAAATCAATTAAATCAACTTGCCAAACAATACAATATTTCTATAGGCAAAGCAGAAGTTATTCAACAGCTTATTCAAAAAAATAATCTTTATACATTTGAACAATTAAAAGATTTATCTATGAATGATTTAAATATTTTATTACACAACAATCATATTGATGTACACATGAGTGGAACAGTCAGTGAAGAACAATATATTGGTAAAGAAAAAGCCAAAGAAATAGCTTGTCTTGATGCCAATGTTTCTCAACCCGTTTTTAAAAAAGTAGAATTAGATTTTGATGATGGTCAAATGATTTATGAAGTAGAATTTTCTAAAAATAATCAAGAATATGAATATGATATTGATGCTTTAACTGGAAAAATTCTAAAGAAAGAAAATGAAAACCAAACCTCAAATCATCACAACCATCATAATTCATCTTCTTTGTCTATAAGTGAAAGTCAAGCCAAAACAATTGCTTTACAACATGCATATGTGAAAACAACTGAAAATTATCAATGTAAAAAAGATATTGATGATAATCAAATTGAATATGAAATAGAATTTACAAGTGATCATTGTCACTATGAGTATACAATCAATCAACAAGGTCAAATTCTAGAAAGCAAGAAGAAAGAATTACCTTCATCTCAAATCACAAGTGAAGAGGCTAAGCAAAAAGCTATCAGCCATGCTGGTTTTTCGATTTCACAGGTTCATGATATAGATGTTGATTTTAAGAATCAATATTATGAAGTTTCTTTTACTAAGGATCATATTGAATATGAGTATAAGATTGATGCTACAAATGGTACAATTTTAAAACATCATAAAGAAATTGATGATTAAAAAACAGCTGGGTCTCCAGCTGTTTTCATTAATCTATAGGGATAAATTTCTTTTCTTCAACTTGTGGTGTAGAACTAATAGGAATATTAATCTTTAATTCACCATTATCAAATGATGCCTTAATATCTTCTTCCTTAATACCTTCACCAACATAGAAACTACGATTGCAACTACCACTATAACGTTCACGTCTAATCACGTGACCTTCAGAATCTTTTTCTTCATTGTTAATGTCTTTTGTAGCACTAATCAATAAATAACCATCTTTTAATTCCATTTGAATATCTTCTTTTTTGTATCCAGGAAGTTCCATATTCATTAAATATTGACCATCCTTTTCTACAATATCTGTACGCATAGCATCAACAGATGAATAATCAAATGGATCACGGAATAAATCATCAAACATATCATTAAATGCAGGTAGGAATTTCATATACATCGCCTCTTTCTTTTTTTATTTTAACCAAATAACTCTCAGTTTATCACGCTGGGAAATGAAATTAACTACCTTGTTAGAAGCTATCTCCTAACTACACTTATATTATAGCACTATTTTTAGCACTGTCAACAATCGAGTGCTAAAAATTTTATAAATTTGTAAATATAGGTATTTTAAAAAGAATTATGCTATGCTAAAAAACAAGGAGAGTGAAATTATGAAATGGGTTGTCAGTGATATGGATGGGACTTTAATAAATCATAGCAGTGGAATTTCTCCTGCAAATTTAAAAGCAATCCAACAACTACAAGAAAAGGGAATAGAATTTGTAATTGCATCAGGACGTGATTATTATGGAGTGCGTTCAATCTTGGACCAATATCAAATCAAATGTAATGCTATTTTGGGAAATGGCGCTCAATATTGTGACGATAAAGGAAATATCTTGATGAGTTGTTATATGAATAAACACGTGTATAAAGATGTTGTGAAAATATTTGAAGATGCCCATATTCCCTATATGGTTTTTACAACGCAAGGTTTCTATACTGGATATGAGCCACATTTTGTTCAAAACCAATTTATTGAAAGAGGAATAAGACGTTTTGGAAATTGTCGAGGGGATTATTTTGATAATGGTCCTTTTGTTGCATCACCTTGTAATCATCTTCAAAAGATAGATGATGTTGATGCCTTTTTACAAAGCGATTTAGAAATTATTAAAGTTGAAGCTTTTTCCTTAGATGCAAGCAAAATCGCTCCAACCAAAGAAATACTTGCTCATATTCCAACGATTTCTTATTTATCATCTTTTGATGATAATGTTGAAGTGACAGATGAAAATGCTCAAAAAGGATTAATTTTAGAAAAAGTTGCGAAGTTAAAAAACATAAAAAAGGAAGACATTGCTGTCTTAGGGGATGGGATGAATGATCTTACTTTATTTCAACATTTCCCATATTCATTTGCTCCAGCAAATGCACATAAGGAAATTCAAGATTTGGCTTATCGTGTTGTTGCTGATTGTCAAGATGATGGATTTGCCCAAGCGATTGAGATGATTTTAAAGGATTTGTAGGAAATCCTTTTTTTCTTAAGAGTTTCTTAATAAATTCACACGAATATTGTATTATAATGGAGAAAATGGGAGGTGTATGTGAAATGAAGGTATTGGTTGTTGATGATGAAAAAGAAATTGCAGATTTAGTGGAACTTTATTTAAAAAATGAAGGTTATGAGGTTTATAAATATTATACAGGTTGTGAAGCTTTAAAATGTGTGGAAGACAATGAAATAGATTTAGCCATCTTAGATATTATGTTACCAGATATTGATGGTTTAACAATTTGTCAAAAAATAAGAGAATCCTATACGTTTCCAATTATTATGTTAACAGCTAAGGAAACAGAGATTGATAAAATCACAGGTTTAACAATAGGTGCCGATGATTACGTCACCAAACCTTTTCGTCCGCTTGAATTAATCGCAAGAGTGAAAGCTCAGCTTCGTCGTTATAAGATGATGACACCTCATCAAAAAGAAAAAGTCATTACTATAGGAGCGCTAACAATCGATCAAGATAATCATCAATGTTTATTAAATAATGAAGTTTTATCTTTAACACCAACAGAATTTTCTATTCTTTGGTTACTTTGTGAAAACAAAGGAAAAGTTGTAACAGTTGATCAGATTTTTCAAGATTTATGGGGTGAAAAGTATTATACCAATTCTAGTAGTTCGATTATGGTTCATATTCGTCATTTAAGAGAAAAGATGAAGGATAGTGCTGAGAATCCAAAATATATTCAAACAGTATGGGGAGTGGGTTATAAAATTGGCTAAAGATTATACAAGAAAATTTCAAAAGGAAATTTTAAAAAGACATATTTTGATTGCTTTTATTTCTATTGTGATTATGTTGTTGTTTTATTTTTGTTTGGATAATTTTTATAATGGTGCTGTGATTAATTTTATTCAAGATGTTTTTGGATGGGATTTTGCTAATTTTATATTGAAGAATCAAACAGCATTTGTTTTTATGACGATGTTAGTTGCATTGTTGTTGAATTCTTTAATTGTGGAAATTTATGCGATTCAAAAAATATCTCAAGTTTTTTCTCAAATGAAAATTTTATTTCAAAAAGATGATCAAAGAATTGTTTTAGATGAATCTTTACAAGAATTAGAAGGGGATTTGAATGCTTTAAAACAAGAAAGTATTGAAAATGAAAAGAAAGCTATTCAAGAAGCTCAACATAAAGTCGATATGATTGCTTATTTGGCACATGATATCAAAACCCCACTCGCATCAGTTATTGGTTATTTGTGTTTATTAGATGAAAATAATGATTTACCTACTGATTTACAAAAAAAATATACACATATGACATTAGAAAAAGCCTATCGCTTAGAAAATTTAATCAATGAATTCTTTGATATTGCCAAATTAAATCAAACATATAGTCCTATTCATTTAGAAAGTATTCATTTAGATTATTTGCTTGAACAAATGAAAGAAGAATTCTATCCTATTATGAATCAAAAACAACAAAAGATTGACATCTTTGTCAGTGAAGGAATGATGATTTATGCTGATTCAAATAAAATTGCGAGAGTTTTTAATAATATTTTAAAAAATGCATTTTATTATGGTGATGAAAAATCAACAATTACAATAGAAGCTTTTGAAGATCAAATGTATTCACATATTTTATTTAGAAATAGTGGACCAACAATTCCACAAGATAAATTACCTTTATTATTTGAACAATTCTATCGTTTAGATGAATCACGTTCTTCTTCAACGGGAGGATCTGGTTTAGGATTATCTATTGCCAAAATGATAGTTGAACAACATCAAGGATTCATTAAAGTAGAAAGTCATCAAAATATCACAACATTTGAAGTCATGATTCCTTTTCAAAATCAATATTAAGAAATTCTTAAGAGATTTTTAAATAAATCTCTTTTTTTCTACTTTATACTATCCTTGAGGTGAAAAAGTATGAAAAGAAAATGGATGATAGGTCTTATTATTTTATTGATTCCTTTTATGATATTATTTTTAGATCATTTGGTTTTTAAAGAAGAGATACCTTTGAATGCAAAAGCTCATCAATCATCTTCTTGGCAAAAGATAGTTGATCATCAAAATGATTATCCCCCAGCATTATTAAAACTAGCCATGAGAAATGAAGAAGCTATTGATTTTGTTGCAGAATACCCACAACGTAATCAAAACCTTTCTATGAGTTTAGAAAAAGATTTAAAAAGAGGTGGAATTCCACTTTTGTTACAATGGGATAAACGTTGGGGTTATCGTTATTATGGTGATGAGATGTTAGCTATTAATGGATGTGGACCAACATGTTTTTCAATGGTTGTCAGTTACTTAAAACAAAATCCACGATATAATCCTTATTTTATTGCTAAATATGCTTATCAAAATGGTTATTATCAAAGTGCAGGAACATCATGGAACTTTATGACATCTGCTGCCCAACATTTTGATATACAAGTAACACAATTGTCATTAGATGAAAATCTTATCATCAGTGAATTACAACAAGGACATCCAATAATTTGTAGTGTTTCTCAAGGTATTTTTACAACAGAAGGTCATTTTATTGTTTTAAGGGAATATAAAGATGGGTTGATATATGTCAACGATCCTAATAGTCGTTTGAAAAGTCAAAAAGGTTATCGCTTTGATGAAATCAAAACGCAAATCAAAAATTTATGGGCATATAGTCTATAAAAATGTTATCATATAAAAAGAAGGTGAAGCTTATGAGAATAGAAGAAGTACCAACTAATCATCCTGATTTGTTGAAATTAGTTAGAAAATTGGATTGTTTCTTTGAAGAACAATGGGGAAAAGATATAGCTAATGGATATCAGTCATTTCACCAATTGTCAAAGATGGCTTATGCACTGGTGTGTTATGACGGGAAACTTGCGATTGGATGTGGATGTTATAAAATCATTGATCAAAAGACAATTGAAATCAAAAGAATGTTTGTTGAAAAACAATATCGTCGTCAAAAAGTTGCTTCTTCCTTATTAAAAGCATTAGAAAGACATGCCTTCTTTCATGGTTATAAAATAGCACAATTAGAAACAGGATGTGATATGCAAGATAACATTTTGTTTTATGAAAAATGTGGTTATCATTTGGTTGATAATTTTGGTGATTTTGTAGGAGATTCTATTTGTGTATGTATGGAAAAATCATTGAATAGCGATTAGCTATTCTTTTTTTTGGCTTTTTTATGGTACAATGAAGAAAAAGGTGGGGATAAAATGATATTAATTGTAGAAGATGATTTGGGAATCCAAGAAACATTATATGATTTATTAACGATGAAAGATTATGAAGTGAAACAAGCCTATACAATCAAAGAGGCACTGAATATAGATATTCATGATATTGAATTGATTATCATGGATATTCAATTACCAGATGGTAATGGTGTAACGTTATGTCAACAAATTCGTCAAGTTAGCCAAGTGCCAATTTTGTTTTTAACAGCGAGAACTGATGAAGAAACATTGGTCGAGGCTTTAAATGCGGGTGGGGATGATTACATCAGCAAACCATTTCGTGTTAATGAATTATTAGCAAGAATGCATAGTATTTCACGTAGAATCCTTAAAAATAAGGATGTTATTGAAACAAATGATTTATATATTGATATGAAAAAATATTGTGTTATTAAACAACAAGAAGAAATTATATTAAGTGCTATTGGATATGAAATCTTATTTTTAATGGTTCAAAATCAAGGTGTTGTTGTGACAAGAGAAAGATTAATTGAATTTATTGAAGAGCGTACAGGAAATTATATTGAAGATAATACAGTTACAGTTCATATGAAAAGATTAAGAGAAAAATTAGGAACTTATCAAGGAATGGACTATATTGAAACAGTAAGGGGGATTGGATATCGATGGAAAAACATTTAAGAAAAAGCCAATCACTCTATTCAATAGGTTGTATTGTATTTTTATTGATGATTATGTTGATTTGTATAGTGGCTCTTATCACACAAAATGTATTTTTTTATAATATCATTCTTTGTCTTTCTTTTGTTATAATCATCATTCATTTTAGATATGTTCAACATTTAAAAAAATCACTTCTCACTTTAATAGATATGTGTCAAATGATTATTGAAGAAAAAGCAGAAACCATTCCGCTTATTGATGGAGAAAGTTATATTGCTGTTTTATCATCTCATCTCCATATATTAAATATCAGAATGCAAGGGATGTTAGAGTGTTTACATCATGAACAAAATCAATTAAAAAACTATATTGAAAATATATCTCATCAAATCAAAACACCTTTAACAGCCATGTTTTTAAAAGAAGATCTTTTATTAGAAATGACTCAAGGAAAACAACATCAAATTGTAGAACAAATTGTTTTTCAAACTCAAAGGATACAAGATTGTATTGAATCTTTATTACATCTTGCCCAACTTGATTCTCATTCTATTGAATATCATAAAAAAGATTATCTTTTTGGAGAGATTATAGATTCTATTCAAGAACAATTATATCCATTTATGGAAGACAATGATGTTCATTTGAAGATACAAGGAGAAAATCAAATGATTTATTGTGATTTTCAATGGATGAAAGAAGCCATTGAAAATATTTTAAAGAATTGTATTGAACAAAAATCTCATTCATCTATTGATATCACCTGTTTAGAAAAATCATCTTATATGAAAATTATGATTCATGATCATGGAGATGGTTTTATCAAAGAGGATATTCCTCATTTGTTTGAACGTTTTTATCGAAGTGAATATCAATCTCATCAAGGAATAGGAATTGGATTATCGATTTCTCAAGAAATTATTCAAGATCATCATGGAAGTATTCATATTTATAATGATCAAGGGGCTGTTTTTGAAATCCTTTTGCCTCAAAAAGAAACAAAAAATAAATACCCAGTCACTATCGAGTAAGAAAAGAAGTTTATATTAGATAGTGAGGAGGGAAAGTGTATGGCATTATTAGAATTAAAAGATGTAAGAAAGAGTTATGGATATGATGAAAATAAGGTTGATGCGATTTCACATATCAATCTTACCATTGAAGAAGGAAGTTTTGTTGCTATTGTAGGAAAGAGTGGGAGTGGGAAATCAACACTTCTTCATGTGATGGGAGGATTAACAAAACCTCAACATGGAGTGGTTTTATTAGAAGGAAATTCTTTATATGATATGAGTGATGACCAACTTTCACGTTATCGTCGTCGCCGTATGGGATTTGTTTTTCAATTCTATAATTTGATTTCGAGTTTAAATGTTATTGAAAATATTGTTTTACCTATTCATTTGGATCATTTAAAAGAAGATCATGTATTTATTGATGAACTTTTGGATTTATTAGGGTTAAAAGAAAAGAAAACGGCTTTTGTCAAAGAACTTTCTGGTGGTCAACAACAGCGTGTTGCGATTGCAAGAGCTTTGGCTATGAAACCAGCTATCATTTTGGCAGATGAACCAACGGGGAATCTAGATGCAAAAAGTTCTTTGGAAGTTGTTGATTTGTTAAAGTTGTCACAACGTAAATATAAGCAAACTCTCATTTTGGTCACACATGATGATATGATAGCGTCTCAAGCTGATCGTATTATTACGATTCGTGATGGTCAGATTGTGGGTGATACAGATGAAAAATAATTTACTGCATCATTTTGCAATTCAAGATTTAAAAACCCATCGTAGCGATAGTAAAGTGACTTTGTTCACATTGATTGTTCTTTCATTTGTTATTATGATGATTACCTTTTTAACACCGCTTTTACTTAATTCATATATTTTAAATTCACAAGCCGAACATGGTCGTTATGATTATACAAGTTATACAACTTATGATAAAGATGAAATTTTAAAAACACCTATAACTTATCAAAAGAAAGAAACGATGTTTAAGGATGCTGATTTTAAGTATGCCCTTGTGGCTAATATCGGATACTCATATGGAGATGATTCCATTCATTATATTGAAGGAAATAAGGATATTTTATCAATTCAATTAAAAGATGGTCATTTTCCTGAAAAAGAAAATGAAGTTGCTGTTAAAGAAAGTACACTCAAACGTTTGGGTTACGATATCAAACTTGAACAAAATATTGAAGTGGCCTATAGCTATTATCAACCTACACCAGAGGGGAACGATGAGTGCTATAATGCTATAGGGCAATGGAAAGTTGTGGGTATCTTACAAGAAAGTGGGGATACATCTATCCTTTTAGGAAAACAAACACCACCACAAAAATATGCTGTTTATATTGATACTTATAAACAAGAAAATATAAGTGTTCATGGAGATATAAAATTAGATAGAGTCTTTGATTTGAATCAAGATATTGGTCCAAAATCTCAACTTGATTTCTTAATTGTCCTTGTGGAATTTGTTTTGTTTATTGTTGGCTGTATCATTGTTTCAGGATTGACAATAGCCTCATTTGAAAATCGGAAGAATGATTATACTTTATTGCGTGGAATTGGTGCAACAAAGCGACAAGTTTACTATATTGTTTTTATTCAAGCCATGTTATTAGCACTTTTATCTATTATTGTTGCAAGCATTGCTTATGTGATTGTTGGCAATGTTATGATACTTATGATTGATACCATCATACCATTACAGTTCGATTGGAATTATTATCTGGGTTGTGTTTTTATAATTATTTTGATGTGTTTAATCAGTTATTTTATGCCTGCTCGTGGAGCGACACGTCGTGCATTAAGTGGATCTTTTGAATCAACAGAGTTTCAATATTTCTATTATCGTTATAAAAAATTACATCAAATGCGTCCAATGTATTTAGGATGGCGTCAATTGGTTAATAATAAAAAACAAATGATATTCAAGGTTTTCTTTGTCTTTATAGCGTCTTTGATGACGATGTCCATTATTGGAGATTATATTTATAATATACATTTGACACATCAAAGAGATGAATATGTTGAAACATCTCAAAATGTGATTTTGACATATTCACCAATGGTTGAAAATACAAATATCAATACCGATGATTTTAAAGTTCTTCAACCATATGCTCAAGATATTTTATTCACGCATTTATATGCTCCTGAAAATGGTTATACTCATAAAATCTATTGTCTTGACGAGAATGTGAAAAAGCAGTTTTCATTAGAACAGGATCAAATATTAAAGAGCGGTGAAGTCATTGTCAGCAAAGGATTTGATAGAGATAATGAGAATCAAATTTATTCTTTAGCTGATGGTAGTGTTTTTCATGTGAAGTTGATATTAAGTAACTATGAAGAGAGTTTTATGATCATGTCTCAAGATGATTTTCAAAAATATGCAGATTTAAAACATTATCAAGAAGTCCAAGCCTCTTTTAAAAGTATTGCCCAAAAGAATCAAGCAATTCTTGCTTTTGCAAAAGAAAATCCAAAAATGAAATATACTGTTATAGATAGTTCTTTACAACAACAAAGAGATTATGAATATCAAATGTCAAAAGAATCTGTATTTGATTTTCCAACTTTACGTTTGGCATTGATTATTGGAACAAGTGTTATCTATATTTATCAGTTGTCTTTTGAATTATTAAAACAAAGAGAAACAATTGCAACTTATCAATTATTAGGTCTTAGAAAAATAGAAATATGGAAAATATATATGTATAAGTCTTTGTTTATTGCAAGTTTAGGTTTTGTTTTTGCACTTTATTATCATTTTGCAGATATGCTTATTGAACATGGAGGCAATGGCGGCTGGCATATTTTTATGGATCCTCTCCCATTATTGGAACAAGTGATACCAGCATTGATATTGATTATGATTTTGATTGCTTTGTCCTTGCTTCCGATTTATTCAATTCTTAAAAAAGATGGTCTAGAGAATAAAACAATAAGAGAATAATGAAATTTTAAAGAATAGTTTTTGACTATTCTTTTTCTTTGCTTTAAAATAGACCAAAACGGGGGAAAAGTATATGAAAATATCAGAAATCTTAAAAAACAAATCAACTATATCATTTGAAGTCTTTCCACCAAAGAATAGACAAGGTGATATTTCTTCAATTTATCATACAATTGATGAATTAGCAAAGTTAAATCCTGATTTTATCAGTGTGACTTATGGGGCTGGAGGAACAACAAAAGGAAAAACAGTTGAAATTGCTTCAAAGATAAAAAATGAATATCATATTGAAGCTGTTGCACATTTGACTTGTATTTCTTCTACAAAAGCAGAAGTTTTAGAGATATGTCAAAAGTTAAAGGAACACAATATTGAAAATATCTTATCTTTAAGAGGAGATTATCCACAAGATCCAACATTTGATAAAGATAATCTTGAATTTCATTATGCTAAAGACTTAAATACTTTGATTAGTCAAGAATTTCCTGGAGATTTTTGTTTATCAGGGGCATGTTATCCAGAGGTTCATCAAGAGGCAGATTGTTTTGAAGATGATTTAAGGGCTTTAAAAGAGAAAGTAGATGCTGGTGCAGAATATTTAATTACGCAAATCTTCTTTGATAATCATTATTATTATAGATTGGTGAAAGAAGCAAGAAAAAGAGGAATTACTGTTCCGATTTTAGCAGGAATTATGCCGATTACCAATTCTAAATCTTTACTGCATACAGCTAAAATGTGTGGATGTTCAATTCCTTATCAATTATCTACAATGATTGAATCTTATTATCATTATCCTGAGGCAATGAAAGAAATTGGTATCAATTATGCAACTCACCAAATTATTGATTTAATTACAAATGGCGTTGATGGTATTCATATTTATACAATGAATAAACCTGAAATTGCCCAGGCAATTTTTAATAATATTCCAACTGTTTTAAAAGAGTTAAATCATGAATAAAAAAGCAATTCTACAATATTTGAATTGTTATGGTGAGATTGATCAAAAAACCAATTTATTAATTGAGGAATGTATACAAGAAGTCAAAGAGATTGCCCATTTTAAGGCAGTTTCACAAAGATTTACTTTACAGCATCAGCCACTTGCCATTGTAGAAATACCTTTACAATTACAATCAGAAGATTTATCTTATTATTTTCAAGATTGTAAGCAATGTCTTGTTGTTGCTTGTACATTAGGAATTGAAATTGACCGTAAGATGAAATATTATCAACATATTGATATGGGGAAGGCTGTTGTTTTTGATGCTGTCAGCAATCGTTATTTAGAGGAGTGTTGTGATGAATATGAAAAATCATTACAACTTGGAACCCATACATTTCGTTTTGCACCTGGATATGGAGATTTACCATTAGAACTCAATCATCCTTTATCACGCATCTTACAAATTGATAAAAGAATAGGTGTTTTCATCAATCAGGGAGGATTATTTATTCCTATGAAGTCAATGTTAGGAATCATTGGATTAGGGATAGCAGCTTCTAAAAACTGTTTATCTTGTGTTAGAAAAGAAAGTTGTGAACTAAGAAAGGATGGTCAAAGATGTTACGTGAGAGATTAGGAAAAGAAATATTGATATTTGATGGTGCCATGGGCACTCAATTACAAAATGCCGGATTAAAAGCAGGAGATATACCTGAGGTTTATAATATAGAACATCCTGAAATAGTTGTTGATATTCATGAAAGATATTTAAGAGCGGGTGCTGATTTTATTACAGCCAATACATTTGGTTGTAATCCTTATAAAATGAGTGATAGTGGATATTGTTATTGTGATTTATTAAAAGCAGCTATTCAAAATGCCAAAACAGCAAGAGATAATGTAAATAAAGAGGCTTATATTGTTTTGGATATTGGTCCTATTGGACAAATGTTAGAACCATTAGGAACACTATCTTTTGATGAAGCTTATGAAATGATCGCTTCTCAAGTGATGATGGTCAAAGATGATGTTGATGTTGTTTTACTTGAAACAATGACCGACTTATATGAAGTCAAAGCAGGTATTTTGGCAGTGAAGGAAAATAGTGATTTGCCTGTTTTTGTTACAATGACTTTTGAACAAAATGGAAGAACTTTAACAGGTAGTGATCCATTGACTTTTGTAAACGTAGTAGAAGGTTTAGGAGTTGATGCTTTGGGTGTCAATTGTTCTTTGGGACCAGTTGAACTTCAACCAATCATTGATGAAATTTTATCTGTTTCTTCTTTACCGATTTTGATTCAACCCAATGCAGGATTGCCTCGCTTGTGTGATGGAAAAACATGTTATGATATGCAAAGTGAAGACTTTGCTAGAGGAATGTTAGATTATATGGAACGTGGTGTAGGCTTGGTTGGTGGATGTTGTGGAACAACACCTGAATTTATTCAAGCACTTAAAAAAATCGCTCCACACTCTGTTAAAGAAAGAAAAGTTGATAAACAAACACGTGTGTCTAGTCAAAATCAAACGGTCACATTCCAAGGACAAATTGTTGTTTGTGGAGAAAGATTAAATCCTACAGGCAAAAAGAAATTAAAGGAAGCTTTAAAAGAAGAACGCTATGAAGAATGCGTCATTGAAGGTATTAAACAACAACAAGCAGGCGCTGATATTTTAGATGTCAATGTGGGATTACCTGGTCTTGATGAAGCCTCTGCAATGGTGAAAGTCATTCGTTTATTACAAGAAGTTATCAATTTACCATTACAAATTGATTCCTCTTCTTTTGAAGTGATTGAAAAAGCATGTCGTTATTATAATGGAAAACCCTTAATTAATTCTGTGAATGGAAAAGATGAAGTGATGGATGCCATATTTCCGATTGTGAAAAAATACGGAGGGGTTGTGATAGGGTTAACACTTGAAGATGAAATTCCTTTGTTAGCTGAAGAAAGATTAAAGATTGCTCAAAAAATAATTCAAAAAGCTAAGGAATATGGTATTGAAAAAGAAAATATCATTATTGATTGTTTAACTTTAACAGCTTCAGCTCAACAAAAAGAAGTTCAAGAAACTTTAAAAGCTCTCTCACTTGTCAAAAAGGAATTAGGTGTTCATACTGTTTTAGGGGTCTCTAATGTTTCTTTTGGACTTCCTAATCGTCCTTTATTAAACCGTACTTTTTTAACATTAGCTTTGCAATCAGGATTAGATTTACCAATTATCAATCCATTAGATCAACAACTTATGGATAGTATTAAGGCTTATAATGTTTTATATAATTATGATCAAGATAGTGCTTGTTATATTGCTTCACAATCTCAAAGTCAAAATGAGCCTACAAAAAAACAAACATCTTGGTCTTTAGAAGAGATTATTATGCATGGTTTAAAAGATGAAGTCAAAGCCAAAACACAAGAACTTTTAAAAACACATGATGCTATGGAAGTGATTAATCAAATGATCATTCCATCTTTAAATCAAGTTGGAAAAGATTATGAAACAAATAAAATCTTTTTACCTCAATTGATGCAATCAGCACAAACAACAAAACTGGCTTTTGAAGTTGTCAAATCAACATTTAAAATCAATAGTCAAAATAAAGGACCTGTTGTGATGTGTACAGTTGAAGGAGATATTCACGATATTGGAAAAAATATTGTCAAGGTTGTTTTGGAAAGTTATGGCTATCAAGTTATTGATTTAGGAAAAGATGTCAAAGTCGAAGCTGTAGTTGAAGCCTATCATCACTATCATCCTAAAATGATTGGATTAAGTGCTTTGATGACAACGACAGTAGTCAATATGAAAAGAACAATTGAAGCCTTAAAAGCAATTCCTGTTGACTGTCCTATTTGGGTTGGAGGAGCTGTTTTAACGCAAGAAATTGCAAATGAAATAGGTGCTGATTATTATAGTGAAGATGCCATGGCATCAGTCACATTACTCAATGAAATTTTAAAGGAGGAATAAAAAATGGCATTAAAAACAAAATTAGATACACAAGATACAGATACATCAAAGGTCGATATTCCTTTATTTGCAACTGCCAAAGAAGCAGTCAAAGATATCAAAGTTGAACAAACAACCATCAAAGTTCAAGTCCACAACGAGGAACAAAAAGATGAACGCCAAGATTGATGTAAGTCAAGTTTACCTAGAAACAGAGCGTTTATTATTGCGCCCTTGGCGTGAAGATGATTTAAAAGATTTTAATGAGTATGCTTCACAAGATGGCGTAGGAGAAATGGCTGGTTGGTCAGCGCATCAATCAATGGAAGAATCAAAACATATTCTTCAAATGTTTATTCAAGAAAAAAAGACTTTTGCGATAGAATTCAAATCCAATCATAAAGTGATTGGAAGTCTTGGAATTGAAGAAGATCGTTTAGCTAATGATCCAGCTTTTCAAGATGTTTATGGTCGTGAAATTGGCTATGTCTTAAGTCGTGATTATTGGGGACAAGGAATCATGTGTGAAGCAGTTTTACGTGTGATTCAGTATTGTTTTGAAGATTTACATTATGATTATCTTTTATGTGGATATTTTTTAAAGAATCATCAATCAGCAAGAGTGAATGAAAAATGTGGTTTCCAATTTCTTCGTCTTCAAGATTTTCATACTCGTTTTGATACAATAGAGCCAGGACATTTAAATATTTTATGGAATCAAAAACAACGCATTTAACGTGCGTTGTTTTGACTTTGTTCTTCTTTTTCTAAGAGCTCCATATATCTTTCACTTTTGTCTTCAATTTGTTGTTCTAGAGAAGCTCTTTCTTGTGTGAATTGTTGAATGAGTGTAAAATCACTGACATCATTCATTTTTTCATCAATGTCTTGAAGTTGTTGTTCGAGTTGAGGAAGTAATTCTTCTAATGTTTGTAACTCTTGTTTTTCTTTATAAGACAGTTTAACTTTGTTTTTCTTTTGTTCTTTATAAGTATTTGTTGTTGGTTTCACCTTTTTTAAAGACGTGTCTAATTCCATATATTGACTATATCCACCAATATGATAACTGATTTGTTGATTTGCAAAAACAAACAATTCATCACAAATACGATCTAAGAAATAACGATCATGAGAAACAGTAATAATAATACCATCAAAACTATCTAAATAATCTTCTAAAATTTGTAATGTCATAATATCCAAATCATTTGTTGGTTCATCTAACAATAAAACATTAGGAGCACTCATTAAAATCTTTAATAAGTAAAGACGACGTTTTTCACCACCAGATAAGCGATTGATAGGAGTATATTGCATATTGGCATCAAACAAGAATTTTTCACACATTTGTTTGGCACTCAGTTGTCCTTCACTGGTATTTAAAATATTGGCTGTTTCTTTAATATAATCAATCACCCTTAAATCAGGATCCATATCACCATGCCCTTGTTTAAAATAACCTATTTGAATCGTATCTCCAACAATCACTTGACCACTTGTTGGAGGTATTAATCCAGCAATAATATTTAACAAAGTTGATTTTCCACAACCATTCTTTCCTAAAATACCTACACGATCATGTCTTTTAAAGTGATAAGAAAAAGGTTTAAATAAAAGTTGATCATAAGTCATAGAAACATTCTCTAATTCAATTGTTTTCTTTCCAAGTCGTGAAGAAACACTGACCATTTCTACATTTTGAATGGTTTCAATATCTTTTTGTTGACTCAATTCTTCAAATCTTTGAAGACGATCTTTGCTTTTGGTAGAACGTGCTTGAACACCAGCTCTTACCCATTCCAATTCTTTCTTTAAAAAGAGTTTTCTTTTTCTTTGTGAGGCTTGTTCAATTTCTTCTCTTTGCGCTTTTAATTCAAGAAAACGAGAATAGTTGGCTTCATATTCATAAATTTGACTTCGATCAAGTTCAAAAATCTTATTGGTTATACGCTCTAAAAAATAACGATCATGAGTTACCATAAAAATAGCTTTATTGAATTTTATCAAATACTTTTCTAAATATTCAATCATTTCATTATCCAAATGATTTGTTGGTTCATCCAATAATAATAAATCACATGGTTTTAATAAAGTAATAGCTAAAGCAACTCTTTTTTGTTGCCCACCAGAAAGTTCTTTGATTTTTTGATCATAATTGATAATTCCAAATTTATTTAATATAGCTTTCACTTCATATTCAGGAATCTCTTTACCAACATATTCATAAACTTGTTGAATAACAGAATAATCATCACAAAAATCTGGATTTTGATGAAGATAACTCATACGAATATCTTTTTTTCTTAATATTTCACCTTGATAATCTTCTCTTTGTGCAATCATTTTAAGTAATGTTGACTTCCCTGTTCCATTGATACCAATTAAAGCAATTTTATCTTGTTCATTAATAGTAAATGAAACATCATCAACAATACATTTTAAATTATTATATTTTGTTATATGTGAAGCAGTTATCAGCATAATCATTCTCCTTTGTATTTCTATTTTATCATGACTTTTATTTTTGTAAACAAGAGTTTTGTGATATAATAGATAAGTGAGAAATAAAAATTGGAAAAGGCACCATTAATTTTGATAATATCAGTCTTTTTTCAATTTCAATGAATGAGAATATAATTGTAAAATGATTAGGAAAGGAGGAAAAAAACAAACATTATTGACCAATATAAAATACAATAAGATATTGATTTATAGATGATAATCATTTTATGTTATAATAAATGTTTTATATTTTGATTTCTCTTTTTCATAAATGAAAAAAAGATATTGTACTTTTAAAGATTTAGACATACCGATTATTCCTAATCATTTACAAAAATGAAAAGAATAAATGAAATTTCAAACAAAAAACTTTATACTTTCATCTTTATAATTTTTATTGAATTTATCGACTTTATTTTAAAAAGAATGGCCTTGAAATAAACTCATAAATAAAATTATCACTTTAACAATTCAAAAAAAATTGCTATGATAAGAAACTGTCAATATGAAAAGAGGGAAGATGAAAATGTTAAAGAGAGTTTTAGAGGAAAAATTTTTACATGAGTATATTCAATATCTTATAGAAGAAGAAAAGAGCACAGCAACTATACAAAAGTATATCTGTGATATTAGAAAATTTTATGAGTATGTAGGTGAAGAGAATATTGTTACAAAAGATATTGTCATGAACTACAAGAAAGAACTTCAAGGAAAGTATAAAGCCTCAAGTGCCAATAGTATGATTATTGCTTTAAATGGTTTTTTCGATTATAAAGATTGGTCAGAACTCAAAATAAAAACATTAAGAATACAAAAAAAGATTTTTATATCAGAAAATAAAGAATTAAATTCAAAAGAATATGAAAGATTATTAAATGCTGCAAAATCTAAACATAACGAACGTCTTGTTATGTTAATGCAAGCCATTTGTTCTACTGGAATTAGAGTGAGCGAACATAAGTATATAACAGTAGAAGCGTTAGAAAATGGTTATATGACAATCAACAATAAAGGAAAAATAAGAGAAATCTTTTTCCCAAAAGAATTAAGAAAGGGATTGCTTCAATATTGTAGAAAACGAAACATTTGTAGTGGTTCTATCTTCATAACAAGCAGTGGAAAAATCTTAGATCGTAGTAATATCTATAGAATGATGCAGTCATTATGCAAAGATGCAAAAGTTGATCGCAAGAAAGTTTGCCCTCATAATTTAAGACATCTCTTTGCAGTCACTTATTATTCATTAGAAAAAGATATTATACATCTTGCAGATATTCTAGGACATTCAAGTATTGAGACAACACGTATCTACTTGAAATCAAATGGTAAAGAATGTCAAAGAGTCTTCAATCAGATGAATTTAATAAGAATGTCGATATAAAACAAATATAAAAAAGTGACAACATAATACGGATTATGTTGTCATTTTTTTATATTTTCTTCCTAAATGACCTATCTTTCGACTTTATGATAGTCCAAATTTCAGAGTTTTGCAACCGTTATCATCAAAAAAAGAACAAAAAAACCTAAAAAATGCGTATTTTTTGCTTAGAAGGATTAAAAATTTTCATTTTTAATCTTTTTTTATAAAAAATTGTAGCGCAAAAATACAACATAATCCGTATTATGTTGTCACTATATCAAAATTCTTGGTAACCACTTTTTGATTTTACAAGCTTATAAAGAAAATGAGGGAGGTTAAATAATGAACATGAAAACGTTTTTGAAGAAGATGTGTATGTCCTTGGCAGCGATACTCATGACTTGTTGTTTTTGCTTGGCAAATATGAATTGTTATGCACAAGAACAAAAAGATGGAAGTGCAGGAGTATCGGTTTCGTATGTGAAAGAAAAAAATGATACATATTTTTTATATGTCACTATCTTTGGAAATGGTTCCTTATATGATGGAGAAGGCATCATAAGAGAACAAATTAATAAATATGAAATTGAACCTGGAGTCAAGAAAATATTTACTATTTCTCCAGATAAAGGTTACCAATTAGATCGTGTTCTCCTCAATAATGTGGATATAACCCAAAAAGTTATATCAGGGAAAATAGAAATCGTTGGTGAAGAATTCAATCAAAATTTAGAGGTTTATTTTCGTAAAGAAACGACTCAGCCAACAAATGATGCCACAAGGAGTCCTGTTGTCAAAACAAATGACTCCACAACAATTCAAAGTCTTGTTCTTATTATGCTAGTTGCTTCTTGCATAGGAATTTGCATTTTGATTCGTAAAAAGAAAGATAATGAATAAATAAAGGAGTATCAATATGACAGAGTTAAAAGAAAATGAATTAAATGGTGATTATAAAGTCATTGGTGAGTTTATTAAGAAAAAGCCAGTTAAAGAAGATGAGGGTTTTCTTGTTACAACAATTGAGGGCATTGAATTAAGAGTCAAAGCAGTGGGCTATTATAAACGCTATAAATACAAAGTATCATCTTATTTACAAGTTGGAGAAGATGAATATGTAGCAGTCTTAAAAAGAAATTACAAATTTCCAATCATTATCCTGTTACTACTTATCGCATTGTTATTGGGAGGTTATTTTTTATGGAAATCTAACCAAGGACCAGATATAGATCCAGCTATAAAAGATTACGTCTCTAGTTTAAAAAGACCAGATAATTTAGATAAAACACAGATTGCAGTTCCAGGTATTACAAACTTAGTCATGGATGCAGGAACTGATAGACTTACAAATACAACACTTTTTAATCCAAAAGGAAATCCATGTTACTTTCAATATATATTGATTTTAGATCAAGGACATAAAGTTCTTTACGAAAGTAAATTGATTCCACCAGGAAAAGGAATTTCAGGTATTCAATTAAATCAAAAAATGAAACGTGGAACATATCCTGTGACATTAAAGATTAATACATTTGATCTTGAAGATTATGAAACTCCATTAAATGGAGCAGAAGTCAAAGGAACATTGCGTGCGTTAGAATAGGAGGAATGAAACATATGAAGAAAAAAACATTATTTCAAAAGAATTTCATAATTGGAATATTGGTGACAGTACTTGCGATTGCATGTTTGTCATTATCTGGACAGCCGATCTTTGCGAGTGATATAGATGTACTTCCTAGATATAATGTACAACTCAACAAAGACAAAACAGCTGCAACCATTTCTTTTGACATAAGTCAAATCAATAGAAACAAATATGAAATACAATCAATCATATCAAAAAATGATGAAAAGGTTATATATGAAAAAGATTCAAATACGCTTGTTTTTACTTATGAGGTTTCAAAAAATGGAGACTATCTCTTTAGTGTCAATTATAAAAACATTATTGAAACATCTGTTCCTGATGAAAAATCAGCTGGTGAATCTCAGGATATTCAAGTAAATACGAAAACCCCAACACAAACAGTGGGTGATGAAATTGAAAAAATAGAATTTACAATTCATATTGATCAAATTGTAGAATTAAAAAAAGAAGAACCTGTTCAAGTCAAAAATGACCCCGTTCTTCCAAAAGAAACAAAAGTAGAAGTACAAAAAAAATTAAGAAAAGTTTCTTCTGCAAAAGCTTTAGGAAGTATCTATGTTGATCCTAATTGCCCTATTGTACCTGCTCGTTTTTATAACTATGAATGTTATTCTCCTCAATCAGATGGTACATTGCCATTTAATGGAATATCACCTTTCTATAGTGGTCAAACACTTGAATTTTGGTTGTTAGTTTATAACGATAATCCTTCTAAACTTGAAAGAACATTTGCACAGGTTTCTATGACTTTGGAGGGAAAAGCTTTAACGCTTCAGCCCGCTATAAGTAGTGATTATACTTATTCAAAACCAGTTTATGCAGATAATTTAGATCTTAATAATGGGGCTTATATTTATCTGCCTGCTGTTAACATGCAAGCAGTCGTTAAATTTAGGGTAACAATTCCAGAAGATTTTGATTCAGAAAATTTAGCGAATCTGACAATAAAGACAACATTAGGCAGAGCAAGTGATGGTGTCACTCCTGCGGTTAATACAATTACTAGTTATACTGTTGTATCTAGACCAAAGTTTAAGAACACATCTCCAATTGAAAATATGTCCATTCCATTGAGACAAGGTTCAACGTTAACACAGGATGAAGCTATTCAATATATTTATGGATATAATGGACCATCACAAATAGCAAATACAGTGCTTCATGAAAGTGGAAGTGCAAGTGGTGATAATTTAGGTTCTCTCATTAAAAATAATGCAACAAATATACAAAATGCAACAAATTTGTCAGAGGGAACATTGAGTACGTCAACATCTACATCAAATCTTTCGTTAACACAAAAAACATTTGATAATACATTCAATGTGAATGGAAATGCTCCGATTGCTCCAACATCTATTCCATTAAGTTCTATGGGCATGTACTATACAAGATTAACGGCCTATGATAAGCGTACAATGCAACAAAATAAACCATATCTTACAGATCAAGAAAGAGTCATTGTTAGACGTTTATGGGTAGCTGATCATTATATAAATTCAGGTATTTTTCATGGATTGAGTGAGGATTTCAAGATACAAGCTGAAACACTTAAGAATATGAGTCAAACAGATTTGAAAACAGAAGTCTTAAATCATATTCAAGGATATCAAGAACAGGCATCATTGGATGGTCATAACAATGTGACTGGGAAGTACCAAACACTTAAATGGAGTCTTACAACTGCACATATTCAATCAATCAGTGGTATTTCTTCAACAAGTCCAGCAAGTTTAACACCATATAATGTGACAGTTAATGTTCAAATGAATGATGTAATATTACCAATACCTGTAAAGGTCACAGTTAACGCTGATCCAAGTGGACAAGTCAATAAAACAGAATTCTATCGTATACAAAAAGATGGTAGTGAAACATTAATGGGCAATGGTGATTTTGCTTGTAGTGGAGAAACTATTAAAGTGAAACATTATGTTCAAAGAAATAATAATGTCAACAGTATTGATGAAGATTTTATGCAAGTGAATTCTATTTCTTTAGGATCGAGTCATTTACTTCCAATTGTTGAGTTGCCTATTATAGATGGAACAGCAAAAAGTATTATTAATGGAACGACTTATCCAATAAGTGGTGATTTAAAAGTAGGAGCTTATGTCAAATTTGCACCAAATAATGGTGAATCTATTGTCGAATATGAGGTTGCAATACCACAGTATCTAGATAGAGATGTTGGGGATGGAACACCTTTCCAAGTATCAGGGGATGTTGGAGAATTAGCAGCATCAGATAGACATGCGTTTATTCCTACAGGAATACCTATTCTTTCAAGACCACAATTCAATCCATCAGATACCATTTATAATGGTCAAGTTGCATTGTCAAGTGGTACCTTAACGCAAGATATGGCATCTAAGATACTTTATTCTAATAATACAACTTTATTGAAGGTTGATGCTTATAAAGAAATGAACCAATTGATAAATGCTTATGCACAAACAAATTCTCTAATTGCCTATAATTCATCAAATGGAATTATTTATCAAGGTCAAAGTGGTACTTATCATAATGTTGTTTCCCAAAAAACTTATAACAATGAAGGAAATGCACCAATTGCACCAACACAAATACCATTGAACCAATTAGGAATGTATTATACAAAGTTATCAACTTATGATTTCCGTTTTGGTGATTATAATACTCAATTTAATGAACAAGGGGAAAGAACAATTATTCGACGTGTATGGATTGCTGACCATTATGCTGATTCAAGTTCTAAAAATCATCATGGTATTAGTCGAAACTTTAAAATATATGATGGGACTCTTCATAAGATGAGCAATGATGACTTGAAGAGTGAATTATTAAAGAATATTCAAGTTTATCTTGAAAAAACAACTATTGATTCACACGGCAATATTTTAGGAGATACTCAGGCTCAAAAATTGAGTATGAATATATCTCAAATCACAGCCGTAAGAAATATTACAACAACAGATATAGCAAGAGATACTGCTTATAATGCAGAAGTTGATTTCTTAGTTGATGGTGACACAATAACGATCCCAGTTAATGTTACGATTGAACATGCACCATTGGCAAACGTTGTAAGTACAGCTTATTATCGTGTGAATAATGATTCTACAGAAACATTATTAAATAATGGATTTGCTGGTGAGACAATCAGAGTCAAACATACTGTGAAAACAGATACTCCATTAAGTAATCCTACTGATTTCTATGTTAAGATTACTGATCTTCAAATGACATTACCAACATCAACACCATTATCAATTATTGCAGGTAGTGCTAAAAATATCATGAATGGAACAACAACTTCAATTACTGGTGATTTAAAGGCTGGTACATACGTCAAGTTTGCTGCTAATGCACAAGAATCTATAATTGAATACGATGTGAAAATCCCTGCTTCATTTAGATATATTGATGCGAATGGTTACATCAAATCATCTCCATTAAAAATATCTTTAACAACTGGAGAAGAAAGTCAAGGAACAAATCAATCATTTGAAGCGTCTCCATTATCTATTTATAGTCGAGGAAGATTCTTAACGGCTAATGATTATAATGCCGTCCTTGAGTCAATTGGAAATAATGTATTTCCACTCAAGACTTCTGGAAGTCTTTTAACACAAGGCGATATAGATCAAGCTCTCTATAGTTACTATTATCAAGAATGTGATAAAGGTGGAGCCATTCCAATAAATATAATGATTTTGAGACTGACAGATAAAAGTATTGCTTATGACTATGCTGAAAGTGTTTTAAGTTATGATATGACTAACTATTCACAAGTTCTTTCTCAAAAAACTTATGATGAAGACAATGTACCAATTGCACCAAGTCAAATCCCAACAGATAAATTAGGTATGTATTATACAAAGTTAAGTATCTATGACAAACGTGCTGGTGATTATAAAACGAATTTCAATCCTAGTGCTCAAGAAACAGTGATTCGTCGTATGTGGATTGCTGATCACTATGTTGATTCAAGTTCAAAAAATCATCATGGTATTAGTCAAGATTTTAAAATATCTGATATCGATCTTCATAAGATGAGCAATGATGAATTAAAAACGGAATTATTAAAGAATATTCAAATTTATATTGAAAAGGCAACAGCAGATAGTCAAGTACAAAAACTTAATATGAACATATCTCAAATCACAGCTATAAGAAATATTTCAACAACAAGTGCACCTAGTGATACTGCTTATACTGCTGAAGTAGATTTCTTGGTTGATGGTGAAACAATAACTGTTCCATTGAATGTAACTGTGTATAGAAATACACCAGATTGTTATGTTGTGATACCAAGAGCAGTGAATTTGGAAAATGATGGAGGTATTAATTCTTCTTACATTGGTAAAGAAACAGATGTCAAACTTATAGAAACAGAAAAGAATACAGTCTTAAATATTCTTGTTCAAGCTGATGAAGAATTGAGTTTAACGAGTCAAGAGACATCAGATACTTATACAGTTCATCTTTATGATGAAGCAGGTGCACCAAAACCTGTCACTGATGGCAAAGCAGAAATAGGCATTTTAAATTCTACAACGAATATCATTCATTTCAATTTAAGTGCGAAAAAGGAAACAAATGATAAATCAATTTATCGAGGAGTTATGAACTACTATCTTTCATTGAAAAATTGAGTTCTAACTAGAAAGATATATCCAAGTATTTACTTGTATATATAAATATTATCTCATTAATAAAAAAGTTCAAAATTTAAAAGAAAATCAATAGGAGGAGAAAAAATTATGAACACAAAAAAAATATTATTATCAGGAACCGCTACATTTTTAGCAATTGGAGGACTTGCATTATCTAGAGTTAACGCTGCTGAAGTCCCTGATGCAGGAACAGGAGATACAAATGTAACTTATACAAATTTAAATGGTGCAGAAGGGGATAGTGGATTATGGATGGTTACATTCCCATCAGCTATTCAATTTACTGATACAACAACAACTCAAGCTTTACCATTAGAATTAATTGGTATGAATGGATATACTTTAGATCAATTGAATCCAGATTTAAAGGTCAATGTTTATGCTGAATCAGCAAATGCTTACCTTTTGAAAAACACTGATACAACTATTAGTGAAACTGCTGAATATAGTGTAACTTATCCAACTTTAAATGTAACAACTAATCCAACTGCTTCAACAAAAGTAAAAGTTGCAACATTAGATCCAAAAACTCATACAAAAGAAGCTGCCACAGGTACATTAACAAAGAAAGCAACTGTAAAAGGTACTTATACTGATACAATTACTTATACTTTAACTCATGAGGGTAACGAATTATAAAATCAAGTATTGCTTAAATCTTTAGTGAGATAATAAAATATGAGATTACGGTAATCTAATAGTATTTTATCTACCTAATTAGATTATCCCAATGACACGGGGTGATAAGCCCCGTGTTTTTTTAAAGCTTATAGATAAAGGGGAGATCATTATGATAAAAGAACTTAATTTTACAGAAATATTTGTACAAAGAGAAAATGATTATTCTTTTTGCATAGAATTAAAAAAAGAAATTGAGAAAGGTCAATATACAATTTTTCTTCAACCAAAATGTAATTTCAATAAAAACATACAAGAAGCAGAAGCTCTTGTTAGATATATTGAAAATGAACATATCATTGGGCCTGATGAATTTATTCCTATTTTTGAAAAGAAAAAATTAATTTCTCAAATAGATCTCTTTGTTTTTGAAAAAGTATGCCAACTTCTCCATCAATGGAAACAAAACCATTTTCATATCATCCCTATATCTTTTAATTTTTCAAGACAAACATTAGATAAATCAAATCTTATATTTGAAATGGAAATAATTCGTCAAAAATATGATATCTCTCCAAATTTTCTGATTATAGAAATAACTGAAACATCTCAATTACAAAATACAGATAAAGAGAAACAAATTATTGAAGAGTTAAAACAGATAGGTTACTCTCTTTCATTAGATGATTTTGGAGTCGATTATAGTAATCTTAAATCATTTATAGAATATCCGTTTTCTTCAATTAAAATTGATAAGGGATTAGTGGATATTGTGGAAACAAATTGGAAAGATCAAGTCGTTATGGAAAATATTATTGATGTTTGTCATCAATTGAAAAAGAAAGTTGTAGTGGAAGGTGTGGAAAATCAAAAACAATATGATTTTTTCAAGGAAAAAAATTGTGATTTGGTTCAAGGATATTATATTGATCACCCCTTATCTATAGAAGCTTTTGAAAAGAAATATATGCTTACTTATACAAGAAGAAAACAAAATGTGAAAGAGAGGGATGATGAAGTATAGAATATTATGTAAAAAATGAAACTGAATTAAGAAAAGTATTAGAGGAAATTCAAAAAGAAAATAGAAGAACAGATATATTTATTACAAATGATTTTCATATTTTATCAGATATACATTTGAGTAGAAATATTCATATTCATTTATCTAATCCCTCAGGATGTTTAGAATGTGATGGCATTTTATACATTGGTGATACTTGTTCTATTGTAAGAGAATTGAATAAGGTAGACATGTTTTCATAAAGTACTGGCTAAAATGATTTTTAGCCAGTATTTTTTTTCTTCTCTGAATTGTTATTGAATTTGTGTTATGATAGATAAAGAAAGTTTAAAGAATAGAGGAGAATTATGAAAGTTATTGTTTTTATAGTGAAAATTCCTTTTTATATTATAAAAGGATTCTTGAAAATATTGAAAATGATATTGAAATCTATTTTTGGTTTTTTATTTGGATGGATACCTGATTTTGATGAACGTATGAGTGGAGAGGAATTTGAAGAGTATGTACAAGCGATATTAAAACATAATGGATATAAAGATGTTCAATTAACCAAAAGAAGTGGAGATTATGGGATTGATATTTTAGCAAAATATCAAGGGGAAAGTTATGCTTTTCAATGTAAAAAATATGCTAAGCCAGTTGGGGTTGCTGCGATTCAACAAGCCTATTCAGGGTGTCAATATTATCAATGTGATTATGCAGTTGTCGTAACGAATTCTCGTTTTACGATGCAAGCGCAAGCCTTGGCTGAAAAGAATCATGTTGACTTGTGGGATGGAAATGATTTGGAAAAGATGAAGAGAAAAGCAAATCGTCGTTCTTTATTTCATCATCAAAAACAAGAAGATATTATAGAAAATCAATATCAAAGTGTCTTAGAGGTTTTGCTTGATTTTGGTTATGCTTCTATTGATTTGTTGATGGAACAACTTCATTATAGTGAAGAAAAGGCCAAATATGTTTTAGAAGATTTAGAATATCATGATGTTATTTTTCAAGCGGATGATCTAGGAATTCGTGATTTAAATTTTTTAACTGTAGAAGAAGCAATTGAAATATTAGAACAGGATTCATAAAACTTTGTTATTTTTTTAACATGTTTATGCTATAATAGAACTATCAAAGGAGGCAGATTATGAAATTAGAAAATAAAGTTGCGATTGTAACAGGCGGAGCCATGGGAAATGGTTTAGGTATTGTTAAAGTATTTTTAAAGTATGGAGCAAAAGTCATCATTTTTGATTATAGTGAAAAAGTTTATGAAACAACAAAACAACTTCAAGATGAAGGATATGATGTCAAAGGATATTTATGTGATATTCGAGAAAATCAAAAAATCAAAACATGTATTGATGATGTGATAAAGGATTATGGAACAATAGATATTTTAGTAAATAATGCCGGGATTGCAAAATTAGATACTTTTATGAATACAAGTGATGAATTAAGAGATGCTCATTTTGATATTAATATGAAAGGGGCATGGAATATGGCTAAGGCTGTTGTTCCTTATATGATAAAAAATAAAAAAGGAAGTATTGTTAATTTATCAAGCGTGACAGGGCCATTGGTGGCCGATAGCGGAGAAGTTGCATATGCGACGACCAAAGCTGCCCTTTTAGGTTTTACCAAAGGCTTAGCGGCTGAAATGGTTCAATATGGCATACGTGTAAATGCAATTATGCCAGGATATATTATGACCCCAATGGTAGAAGGAATTGCTAAGGATAGTGATGATAAAAATCCAAGTTCCGTGATTGAAGGTATTCGTGCAGGAATCCCAATGGGAAGATTAGGTTCTATTGAAGAATTAGGAGAATTGGCTGCCTTTTTAGCAAGTGATGAAGCAAGTTATATAACAGCTCAAGGAATTGTGATTGATGGAGGATCAACTCTTCCTGAAACAATGAGTGTTGGTGTTTAAAAAAGTTCCGTTTTATACGGAACTTTTCTTATAGGAAATCATAAATGCAAAAAGAATCAATAAAGCAAAACCTATAGCAACTAAAAATGGATAAATCAATAACATTTCTTTTGCTATAATCATTGGTAAAATGGTAATAGCTCCAACAGGTGGAAAATAAATTTCATAGTGATATATACAAAATAATAAAATCAATGTGATAAGTGCTGATACTATCCATAATGGATAATGATATTGAATAGTAAGAAAGTATCTTGCATATGCGCCAACAAAAGCCATAAAAACAGTCAATGGATAGAGACGAGGAGCCTGACTTCTTAATTTTTTATGATTGCCACTGAGTTCAAAAAAAGCAACAATCAATGGTGGAGCAATCAATAAACGAAGATTCATAGAAATCGCTGCAAATCCCAATCCCACAATCACAATCAATCTTTTGAAAAAAAGAATGAATTCATGATGATAATCAAAAGTCACTTTCTCATAATGATAATCATGAAGCAGATGATGTTTTTGTAATTGATTTTGTATTATAACAATAATGATAGCCATAATTGTTGCAGACAGGGGATAAATCCAAGATTCTGTATTCATTAAAATCGGTAAAATACAAGCTGAAATGAGAGGTGCAAAAGTTGTTTGAGAAACAATTAATCCAATATGACATAATAAAAATCCAACAATGACTTTAATAAGTAAAGAAACTGGGAAATATCTAACCATCAATACACCTAAAATAGCATAGATCATAATTAATAAAACCAATTTTAGTGATGATGTTTTCCAAACTTGTTTAGGAGCTAACCAAGCACCAATTGCTAAGGCAGTGATTTCTGGAAAAATGATTTCTGGTTCATTCATGAGTTGGGCACAAGAAACCATTGCTAGTACCATCAAAAATGTAAGTATATAGGGAAATAAATATTTTTTATTCATTTTATCATCCTTTCAGTTGGTTTTATTTTACATAGATTATATGTGAAAAACAATGTTATTTTTTGATGGATTAATAAAAAAAGAGAAAAATATCGATTTTATCCTGTTTTTTTGTTATAATAGTTCTGTTGTTGAAAAATGTATATACATTAATACAATATACATGACAGTTTTCGATTGATAAAAAAAGGAGGTTATTAGAATGTCAGATTCTAAGAAGATCGTTTGGTATAACCTTGCGTTTATGGCATTTTCTACCGTTTGGGGATTTGGAAATGTTTTAAATGGTTATATCTATTTTAACGGTATTCAAGTTATTTTTAGTTGGATTCTTATGTTTGCTTTATACTTTGTTCCTTATGCGTTAATGGTAGGAGAACTTGGTTCTGCATTTAAGAATGCCGGTGGTGGCGTGAGTTCATGGATTCACGAAACAATGGGGCCAAAACTTGCTTATTATGCTGGTTGGACTTATTGGGCTTGTCACATTACTTATATTGCAAGTAAGGGTAGTGGTGGTTTAAAAGCTTTAAGTTGGATGGTATTCCAAGATGGAACAACATTTGCATCATTTGGGACAAGACCAATTCAATTTGCGACTTTGGCTATTTTCTTATTCTTCTGCTGGGTAGCTAGTCGTGGTTTAAATCCATTAAAGAAACTCGCAACTCTAGCTGGAACAAGTATGTTTATTATGTCAATTTTATATATTGTCATGATGTTTGCTGCCCCAGCGATTAATCCTAATGGTGGATACTTACATATGGATTTAAGTTTGAAGAATTTAATTCCTCAATTTAATATGGGTTATTTTACATCGTTATCAATTTTGGTCTTTGCTGTTGGTGGATGTGAAAAGATTTCTCCTTATGTTAATAAGGTAGAAAATCCTTCTAAGGGATTCCCTAAAGGTATGATTGCTTTAGCAATCATGGTTATGGTTTGTGCGATTTTGGGTACAATAGCTATGGGTATGATGTTTGATCCAGCAGATATTGCAGCAAACTTTGATGCTTATAATGCGAATGGTTCTTATTGGGCATTCCAAAAACTTGGTCAATACTATGGCATGGGAAATGCTTTGATGATTATTTATGCTGCATGTAATGCGATTGGACAATTCTCAACACTTGTTATTAGTATTGATGCACCACTTAGAATGTTATTAGATAGTGAAGATGCACGTCAATTTATCCCTTCTAAATTATTAAAGAAAAATAAATTTGGAGCATATGTAAATGGGATTTGGATGATTGTCTTTTTATCAGGAGCTATCATTTTAATTCAAGCTTTGGTTCCAAGTGCTGATGCTGTTTTAACACAATTAACAAAATTAAATTCAGTCACAATGCCAATGCGTTATTTATGGGTATTTGCTGCTTATATTGCTTTACGTAAAGCAAAAGATAAATTTAATCCAGAATATCGTTTTGTGAAGAATCAAGGTTTTGCTATGACAGCAGGAGTATGGTGCTTTATTGTCACTGCTGCTTGTTGTTTATTTGGTATGTATAAAGAAGGAGATATGTTTACAACAGCTTTAAACGTTATCACTCCTATTGTTTTGGTTGTTTTAGGTTTAATTATGCCAGCCATTAAAAAACGTGAAACAACAAATGAAATCACTCAATAACAATACAACATATCCTTTTGGGTTTCAAAAGGATATGTTATAATATACGCAGGTATATGGAGGTATAGTATATGTATAAAGAAATATCAAAAGAATTGGTATCTTTTATTCAAAAAAGTCCAACTGCTTTTCATGCTGTTGAACAAATGAAAAATCTTTTAAAAGAGAATGGTTATGAAGAATTATTAGAAGGAAGAAAATGGCATATTGAACCTGGTCATCGTTATTTTGTGACAAGAAATAATTCAAGTTTGATTGCTTTGAATCTTGGAACACAATTAGATAATTATAGTTTTAATGTCGCTGCATCTCATAGTGATTCTCCAACTTTTAAATTAAAAGAAAATGCTGAGTTAGAAATCAAAGGAAAATATACACAATTAAATACAGAAGGTTATGGTGGAATGTTATGTGCCACTTGGTTTGATAGACCTTTATCAATTGCTGGTCGTGTTTTGGTTAAAGAAGGAGATTCTTATTTAACACGTTTATTAAAGATTGATAGAGATTTGGTCTTGATTCCTAATGTTGCTATTCATATGAATAGAGCAGTCAATGATGGTTTTGCTTATAATAAGCAAGTTGATTTATTACCATTGTTTGGTGGTTCTGAAACGAAAGCTGGTGATTTAAAAGCTTTAATTGCAAAAGAATTAAATGTAAAAGAAGAAGATATTTGTGGACAAGATTTATATTTATATAATCGTATGTGTCCATCTATTTGGGGTGCTCATGAAGAATTTATTTCATCACCACAATTAGATGATTTACAATGTGCTTATACATCTTTACAAGGGTTCTTAAAAGGATCAAACGATCAATCAATTAATGTCTTTGCTTGCTTTGATAATGAAGAAGTGGGATCAGGAACAAAACAAGGAGCTGCTTCGACTTTCTTATATGATGTTTTACATCGTATCAATAATGCATTAGGAAAAGATGATGAAGATTATTATCGTGCTTTAGCAGCAAGTTTCATGTTAAGTGCTGATAATGCTCATGCTGTGCATCCAAATCATCCTGAAAAAACAGATGTGAATAATTGTGTTTATATGAATGAAGGTGTGGTTATTAAATCACATGCTGGTCAAAAATATACAAGTGATGGTGTCAGCATTGCGATTTTTAAAGGAATTTGTGAAAAAGCAGGGGTTCCTGTTCAATTCTTTGCGAATCGTTCTGATGCTGTTGGTGGAAGTACTTTAGGAAATATTGCTATGGCACAAGTTTCAATGAATAGTGTTGATATTGGATTACCTCAACTTGCTATGCATTCTTCTTATGAAACAGCAGGAATCAAGGATACTTATTATATGATTCAAGTGATGGAAGAATTCTTTAATAGTCACATTGAAGAAACAAGTGCGCATGAATTAAAGGTTACTCGCTAATGAAAAAAGCAACAAATGATCTTTTCTATGAAAATAGTCTCAAAGTGAAATCTTTGAATGAAGAGAATTTTCAAATCTTTCAAGACATTCAAAAATATGTGTTTCTTCATCAAAAAGATGTCGTTAAGGCCAATATTCTTCTTTCAACGATTTTAGATCAAATGAATGATGAGAATAAAAAAATCAATTTTATAAAAGGCATCAAAAATTATGTTTCTCAAGTTGAAAAATCAATAAACATGAAAGAAAAAATGCAAGTTATAAAAAAACAAACCATTGATAAATTTACCATTGCAGGTTTATGGGAAACAATGGCAGGATATATTGTTTTGTTGTTTATTAAAGAATTGTTAACAGGACATTATTTGATTTCATTTTCTATTGATTTATTAGTCGCTGTTGTGGCTTTCTATATTGCACTTCATAATGTTATGAATCAATTTCAATTATTAAAGAGATTTCAAATGCCTAAAAAAATAACAGTGATGATTGTTGCTACCTTTCTTGTTGGATTATTAACAGCAGTGTTAGGGGCAGCCAGTCCTTTTGATGTTTCTTTCTTGATTTTGGTTATTGGCTATATCACAAGTAAAAAAATGTTTGAAAACGAAATGAAAAAATAAAGAGGCTGTAACGAATAAATAAATCGATATAGTTTCTAAATACGCAAAAACGGACAGTGATGTCCGTTTT
>UPXV01000001.1 GCA_900538465.1 uncultured Erysipelotrichaceae bacterium | reverse complement strand
GGGTATATGCAGATTGCAAGGAAAAGCATTGCTTAAGATTTACAAGAGTAAGAGGGCTTAAAAAAAATCAACATGAATCGTTGATTATTTTTGGGTGCCATAATTTAGGAAAACTGGCAAGAATGAAGAAAAGGATAATGAAAGATGGTTCAAAGGGAGGCATCTTTCTTGATATAAATAGGACTATTAATAAGCGAAAAAGAAATTATAATAAAAAAGTAAAAGAAAAAAGTAGCAACTTTTTAAAAGTTACCACTTTGTCAACAATCTGAAAAAAATCCTATATAGGATTTTTTTATTCAACAACCATAGCATTTGGAATAGGTGCTTTTGGTGCTTCTTTATTAATATGATCATAGAAAAGTTTTCCATCAAAATGATCTAATTCATGTTGCAAACAAATAGATAAAAATCCTCTAGCAACAATTGTAACATCTTGATGTGTTAAAACATCATAACCTTTCACAGTGACTTTTGCATGACGAGGGACATAACCTTCAACATCATCATTAACACTTAAGCATCCTTCACCATCTTTAAGATAAGAAACTTTTTCAGTATAGGAAACAATTTTAGGATTGACCAAAGCATAATCATCTGCTTTTGCAACATTTCCATCCTTATCATATGTAAGTACATGAATAGCACACATTCTTTTTAAGATACCTAATTGCACAGCGGCAATTCCGACAGCTGGTCTTAACTTATATTTTTCTGACATTTCTTCATCTTGAGAATTCACTAAGAATTCATGCATATCTAGCAATAATTGTTCATCTTCTTGACTAAGAGGAAGATCTACAGGTTGAGAGACTTCCCTAATTAAAGGATGATGATCATCAATTATATCTTTCATTAATAACATTGTCTTTTCACCTCACGAAAATTATTCTATCATAAAAATAAAAAATATGCTAGAAATCTAGCATATTTTTGTTTAACTTAACAAATCTTAGTACATCCACAGATGATGAGTAATAAGAAGACAACCAATACGATAGCAAACCAAGTACATCCACTACCGCCACCAAAACCACAACCGCAGTTACCCATTACAGAACATGATTGACATCCACCACAACCAAATGGGTTACATGGGAAAGTTGGCATATAGCTATTGCATCCGCAACCTCCATAGTTATAACATGAGTTCATTGAATTCCCTCCTTTCAATTTAATGTATTCGTATTTTACAAAATTGCTAGTGTTTCTACCTAATTCTTATTTTATTTTTATAAGATATCATGTATAATAGGGAAGACAAAGGAAGTGAAAGATATGTATGATTATCCGTTAGACCCTTATTGGAGTACACAAGACATTATTGATGTCATGTCATTATATAACGCTGTAGAAAAAGCATATGAAGAAGGTATCTCAAAAGAAGAATTTATGAAATGTTATCGTTTGTTTTGTCAAGTCGTTGATTCAAAAAGCGAACAAAAACAAATTGATGCTGCTTTTGAAAAAGTTTCTCATTATTCAATATATCGTGTTTTTCAAAAAGCCAAAGACAATGATTGGATTGACATGCGATGATTAGTTTATTAAAAAGAATATTTAAGAGTCGGGGTGTTGATAAGACTGTCTATGTCTGTGTTGTTATTTTAACGATTTATGGTATTGTCATGATAGGGAGTGCCTCAGTCGGACAAACGGCTACTATGGGAACTGGGTATGCAACAATCAATATGGTCAAGCAGGTCATTTTTGTTTTGACTGGTTATGGATTTATGATTTTTTTGACACGTTGTTTTAAAAAGAGTTGGATACAAGCTGGTTCAACATGGGTACTTTATGGAATTGGAATTGCACTTATGCTTGCTTGTTTAGCTTTTACGAGTGTAAAAGGTTCACATGCATGGATTCGTTTTGGCTCTTTTACGATTCAGCCTGCCGAATTTATGAAAGTTTTTATGATTTTATTTTTGTCTTTTCATTTTGGTGAAATTGAAGAATACTGTCAAATTCCAAAAAATATATCAAAATCAAAAAAAGAATTGTTACAGAAAAGAAAATTTTGGTATTGTATATTACGTCCGATTTTAGCAATCTTTGGGGCATTTCTTGTAGGTGCATTATTACAAAGAGATTTAGGAAGTTCTTTAATATTGGCATTTTTATGTATGATGTTATTTTTTATAACACCACGGCCATATTATTCCAAATATAAAAAAGCGTCTTTAGTATTATTGGCTATTGGAGGAGTTATTATTGTTTTTGGTGCCACTTTTATTTTAGAACCTCATCAGTTGGGGAGAATTTATACATGGTTGAATCCTTTAGCGGATGTCCAAAATGATGGGTGGCAATTGACCAATGCCTTAATTGCCTTTACATCAGGGGGACTATTAGGAAAAGGTTTTGGAGCCTCTAGTCAAAAATATGGATACATACCTGAATCACACAATGACTTTATTGTTCCTATTATATATGAAGAATTAGGATTGGCTGGTTTTATGCTATTTTTAATCCCTTATTGTATTATTATATGGAAGATGTTTAATTATGGAATGAAAGTGAAAGATACCAAAAGTAAATTGATATTATATGGTGTTGGTATTTATTTCTTTACACATTTGATTATTAATGTTGGCGGTGTCTCTGGACTCATTCCAATGACTGGTGTCCCACTCCTATTGATTTCTTCAGGTGGGTCTTCAACATGGGCTGCCATGATTGGTATTGGGATTGCTCAATCTATTATTTCTAAGTATAATCGTGATCAATTGAAAGAACAAATCTAGACTTTTGGCATATTCTAGTTATGGGTGAGAATATGGAAATTGATGATTTTAAAACATTTGTAAGAACAATTCCTTCAATAAAAGATGAAGTTGTTAAAGGACGTTATAGTTGGCAACAACTTTATGAATTTTATGTTTTATATGGTGAAGATGATAAGATGTGGGAACCCTATAAGAAAACACCGCAAGTTGATTTAGGTGGTATTTTAGAAATTGTTAAAAATGTTGATTTGGATGCTTTGGCTAAAAGTTTTGATGGAATTCAAAAAGTTCTTGATTTAGTCGGTGGATTTGTTGGTAAAGATGAACCAAAGACACAATCAAGGCAATGGTATGATGATTGATGATGAAATTCGGATGTATCTTAGATTACATCCGAAATGGTATTTGATTCTTTCACGTTATCCACAAGAGTATCCAACAATGCTTGAACAATATAAAATTGAAAATAAATTAACACTTGCTGATCGAATTGAAAAGGTTGGAACGATGTTACAAATGATTGAAATGTTAATGTAAGGTGGAAATATGTATAAAGAGATAGATGAACTGATAGAAGCAATATGTCAAGATGAAACATTTAAAAAATATCAAGAATCAGAAAAATTATTACATCAGGAAGATGTGATGTTGTTGCTTTCAAGGCATCAAATGATTCAAGAAGATTATTTGAGGATGAAAAGATATCAAAATTATATAGAAAATGATGAATTAAAAGAAAAATTAAAAGAAGTCAAAAAAGAATTATCTACCCATCCTCAAATTCAATCCTATTATCAAAACTATTATGCTTTTAATGAATTATTAGAAGAAGTGACAAAAGTTGTTTTTCAAAATATAAGTGATGAAATTGCATTAGAAATGTTTACTTTGTGAGGTTAATATGAGAGTCATTGCAGGTAAGTTTAAAAGTCGACAATTAAAGAGTGTAGATTCTTCTTTAACAAGACCAACAACAGATAAGAATAAAGAAAATTTATTTAATATGATTGGACCTTATTTTGATGGTGGTATCTGTTTGGATTTGTTTGGTGGAAGTGGGGGACTTGGTATTGAAGCATTAAGTCGAGGAATGGATGAACTTTATAGTGTTGATAAACAATATAAAGCTTTTGCGACAATTAAGGAAAATATCAAGCTGCTTCATCTTGAGGAAGTTGCTCATGTCTATAAGATGGATTTTAGAAAAGCATTGCAACAATTTGCTCAAGAATCATTAACATTTGATTTGGTTTTATTGGATCCACCTTATGGATTAAAAATCAATCAGGGAATATTGGATTTTTTGGTTGAAAATCATATGTTAAATGATGATTGTCTTATTGTAATAGAAGATTTAAATGAAGAAACTTTAGAAATAAAAGAACCATTTGTTTTAAAAAAGCAACAATCATATGGTATAACAACATTACAAATATTAAAATATAAGGAGTAACAATATGAAAGCAGTATATGCAGGAACATTTGATCCCGTAACAAGTGGACATTTAGATATTATTGAACGTGCAAGTCGTATGTATGAACATTTATATGTAACGATTTTTGATAATCCAGTAAAGAAAACAATGTTTTCTTTACAAGAAAGAATTGAGTTGTTAAAAGAAGTTACATCTTCTTTTGATAATGTTTCTGTTGATTATAGTGATGCATTAGCTGTGGAATATGCAAAAAAAGTTGGTGCAAGTGTTTTGGTAAGAGGACTTCGTGCAACTATGGATTTTGAATATGAATTACAACTTGCTTTTTCTAATCAATATTTGGATGATAGTGTTGATATGGTCTTTTTGATGACAAGACCTAATCATTCTTATATTTCTTCGTCATCTGTGAAAGAAATTGCAACTCATCATCATAGTGTTGAAGGATTGGTTCCACCAATTGTTGAAAAAGCATTAAAAAAGAAAATCAATGAATAGAATAATTGTCAAATCATAAGAGTTTTGGTATGATATTAAAGATAAAGGTATATCTATTCATGAAATATAAATATACCTAATAGGTATATTTTTTTTGGAAGGAGACAGACATGAAGAATATTGTAAATTTAGATGATTTAAGTCTTGAGGAAATCAATGATTTGATTGATGAAGCGATTGCTTTTAAAAATGGTAAGGTCGTTGATTATCAACAAAAGAAGGTTGTAGCCAATTTATTCTTTGAACCTTCAACACGAACACATTATAGTTTTGATATGGCAGCTGGAAACTTAGGATGTCGTACTCAAAATTTTGAAGCAAGTAATTCAAGTTTGAAAAAGGGAGAAACGCTTTATGATACTTGTAAATTATTTGAAAGTATTGGTTGTGATGCTTTGGTGATTCGTCATAGTGATGATGATTATTATAAACAATTAACAGCTTTAAATGTTCCTATTTTAAATGCCGGAGATGGTAAAGGAAATCATCCTTCACAATCATTATTGGATTTAATGACAATCAAAGAAGAATTTGGTCATTTTGAAGGATTAAAGGTTGTTATTGTGGGAGATATTCTTCATTCAAGAGTTGCTCATTCGAATTATAGTGTGATGCAACGTTTAGGGATGAGTGTATACACATCTGGCCCATTAGAATATAAACAAGAAGGATATAATTATGTTGATTTTGATGAAGTGATTGAAGATATGGATGTTGTGATGTTACTTCGTGTTCAACATGAAAGACATCAAGGTGATGAAAACTTCTCAAAAGAAAAATATCATCAAATTTATGGTTTGTCATTAGAAAGATATAATCGTATGAAAGATACAGCGATTATTATGCATCCTGCACCAATTAATAGAGATGTAGAAATTAAAGATGAATTAGTAGAAAGTGAGAAGAGTCGTATTTTTACGCAAATGAGAAATGGTGTTTTTGTGAGAATGGCGATGATTCATAAGGTATTAGAAGATGAATAGTTATTTATTAAAAAATGCATATTTGTATATCAATCATCAATTTGAGAATGTTGATATTCTCATTGAAGATGGTGTGATTACAAAAATTGAAAAAAATATAGAAAGTGATATTCCTACTTATGATTTAAAAGGAAAAATGGTTGCTCATAACTTCATTGATATGCATACTCATTTAAGAGAACCTGGCTTTGAACATAAAGAAACAATCTATACTGGAACAATGAGTGCCTTGTATGGTGGTTATGGAACTGTTGTGGCTATGGCGAATACATTACCATGTATGGATGATTTAGAGACAATTGCTGATTTTAAAAAGAGAGTTATAAAAGATGAACAAGTGAATACTTATACATATAGTGCAATTACAAAAGATTTAAAAGGCAAAGAACTTGTTGATATGGCACATATTGTTGAAGAAGATATTGTCTTAGGTTTTTCTGACGATGGAAAAGGTGTTCAAAGTGATGAGATGATGGATTTAGCAATGCAGCTTGCAAGTAATATTGATTCTATTATTGTTGCTCATTGTGAAGATGAAAGGGAATTACACGGAGGATGTATCCATGAAGGACACTATGCAAAAGAACATGATTTAATTGGTATTAATAGTGCTTCTGAATATAAACAAGTGGCAAGAGACTTAGAAATAGTCAAACATTATCAAAATCGCTATCATGTTTGTCATATTTCAACAAAGGAAACAGTTGAATTGTTAAGACAAGCCAAAAAAGATGGTTTACCAGTTTCAGGAGAAGCAAGTCCCCATCATTTGATTTTAACAGAAGAGAATATTAAGGATTGTCATCCAAACTATAAAATGAATCCACCACTACGTTCAATTGAAGATCATCAAGCTTTAATTGATGGATTAAATGATCAAACAATCAAAGTTATTGCGACGGATCATGCACCTCATGCCAGAGAAGAAAAGAATAAACCAATTCAAGATGCTCCATTTGGAATTATTGGGATTCAACATGCTTTTCCATTATTATATACATATTTAGTGAAAAAGAATTTGGTGAAATTAGAAACAATTTTAGATGCTTTAACAACTGGTCCTGCCCATGTTTTACGTTTAGAAGGAGATGTAAAATTAGGACAAAAAGCCAATTTATGTATCTTTGATTTAGATAAAGAATTTATTATTAAAGAAGAGGATATCAAATCAAAATCAGTCAATACACCATTTTTAGGAGTCAAATGTTATGGAAAGATTATTGCCAATATTGTTAATGGAAAAATGACAGAAATGGAGGAAATATAAATGGCAAATTATCAAGGAATAATGACTATTGTTTCAAAAAGAGAACTTGTCAAAGATGTCTATGAAATGATTTTAGAAGGTGAAGCGGCAAGCTATATTACAACACCTGGTCAATTTATTAACATTAAAATTAATGATTCTTTACAACCTTATTTAAGAAGACCGATGAGTATTTGTGATTATGATGAAAATCATATAACAATTATCTTTAGAGTTGTAGGAGAAGGAACAAAAATCTTAGCACAAAAACAAATCGGAGACCAACTTGATTGTTTAACAGGTCTTGGAAATGGATTTGTTGATTTAGATCATCAAAGTGCAGTTGTCATTGGTGGGGGATTAGGAGTTCCACCAATGTATAAACTTGCAAAAGACCTTTTGGCAAAAGGTGTTCAAGTTACTGCTATTTTAGGTTTCAATACGAAAGATGCTGTGTTCTATCAAAAAGAATTTGAAGCGTTATGTCCAACTTATGTTGCGACAATGGATGGAACTCTTGGTGAAAAGGGAACTGTTGTTGATGTTTTAAAAAATCATGATTTTGATATGGATGTGTATTATACATGTGGTCCTGAAAAAATGTTAGATGCTTTAACATTGGCTTATCCTGATAATGGATATTTGTCATTTGAAGCACGTATGGGATGTGGATTTGGTGCATGTATGGGATGCTCATGCAAAACCAAAACAAAACCATATAAGAGAATATGTGTAGAAGGACCAGTATTACATTCGAGTGAGGTGATTGTTAATGGCTAATTTACGAGTAAAACTACCAGGTTTAGATATGAAAAATCCAGTGATTCCAGCTAGTGGAACTTTTGGATTTGGTTATGAATTTGCAAAATTTTATGATATTAATGTTTTGGGTTCAATGATGTTAAAAGGAACAACTTTAGAACCACGTTATGGAAATCCTTTACCAAGAATTGCTGAAGGTCCTAGTGGTATGTTAAATGCAATTGGTTTACAAAATCCAGGTTCAGAAGCTGTTTTCCATGAAGAATTAGAAAAATTAAGACCATTGTATCAAGACAAAGTGATTGCTAATATTGGTGGAAGTGCCATTGATGATTATGTTCAAACGGCAAAATTACTATCTTCACATGATATGGTAGGAGCATTGGAATTAAATATTTCTTGTCCTAATGTTCACTGTGGTGGAATTCAATTTGGAACAAATCCTGATATGGCTGCTGAAGTTACACGTGCTGTGAAAGCTGTTAGTCAAAAACCTGTTTATGTCAAATTATCACCAAATGTAACAGATATTGTCGCTATGGCAAAAGCTGTTGAAGCTGCTGGAGCAGATGGAATTACAATGATCAATACAATGATTGGTATGCGTTTTGATATCAAAACAGGAAAACCAATTATTGCTAATAAAACAGGTGGATATAGTGGACCAGCTATTTTCCCAGTGGCTTTAAGAATGGTTTATCAAGTTTCTCAAGCTGTCAATATTCCTATCATTGGTATGGGTGGAATTTCAAGTGGAAAAGATGCGATTGAGATGATGATTGCTGGTGCTAGCGCAGTTGCAGTTGGCTGCCAAAATCTTGTTGATCCATATGCTTGTCCAAAAATTATTCAAGAAATGAATGATATCTTAGATGAAATGGGAATTGAAGATATTAATGAAATCGTGGGAAAATCACATCAATATGATGAATAGAAGCAGGAATTAATTTCCTGTTTTTTTCTTTGAAAAATGGATAATACTTATGATGGTGATGAGATGTCTATTTATATTCAACTTTTACTTGCAAGCTTCTTTTGGGGAAGCAATGTGATTGTTATGAAGTTATTATTAAAGGAAATTCCTTTTTTATTACTTGCTACATTGAGAGTCTTTTTTTCTTTTTTCTTTATTGGTATTTATATGAAAGTCAAAAAGATTAATTTCCATTATGAACATAAGAAAAAAGCTTTATTTATTGGAATTATGGCTATTTATTTGAATTTCTTTTTTACATTTTTAGGAATGAATGAAGTGAAAGGTATTGATAATGCTTTTATGAATGCATTATCACCAATCTTAACTTTTGTTTTTTCAGTTCTTTTATTAAAACAAAAGGGGAGTTTTAAAGAATATATTACTATTGGTTTAACTCTTTTGGCTTTTTTATTATCCATTCGTTTTCAAATTTTTTCAATTCAACTTGGTTTTTGGTATCTTTTTTTAGGAATGGTTTTGTATATGTTGGCAAATGTTTGTATTCAAAAATGGAATTTAAGAAATTGTTTGACTCTTTCTTTTTATGAATTATTATTTGGTTTTCTTTTTTTACTTATTCATTGTTGGTGGAAAGGGCAACTTCATTTTGAACCATTATTTCAAGTCTCTATTTTTCATTGGATATTGTTTTTGGTTGTTTCAGGAATTGGTTTTGCCTATATTCAAGTGACATATATGAATGCAATTGGTGTTATTGGGGCTTTTCAAACAAGTTTCTTTTTAAGCTTGAATCCTATTGTGACTTATGTAGAATCATTGCTTTTTTTAAAAGAAGAATTTGATTGGTTACATTTTATTGGCTTTGTTTTATTAGGAATTGCGATTTATTTGATGAAAAGTCAAAAAGAAAAAGGAACTAGTCTTTTTCATAATAGTGAATAAGAGCTTGTGTTCCTTTTTCGTTTTCTTCTAATTCTTCATACATATTTAATACTGTATTTAAAATTTGTAAATGTTCATTTTGCTCAGTCATCTCATTTTGAGCAATTTTCATATCTTTAATAAAATGTTTTATATAAAATCCAGGTTCAAAATTTTCATCGAGAATAGCTTGACCATTGTGTTCTAATTGCCAACTTGCTGCTGCACCTTTACTGATACATTGCATCATAATATCTGTATCAAGACCAACTTCTTTGGCGTAGTGGATAGCTTCAACAACGCCTCCAATTGTTCCTGCAATAACAATTTGATTGGTCATTTTTGTATGTTGACCTAAACCTGCTTGACCAACATAATGAATTGTTTTTCCTAAGACTTGTAAGATAGGATAGATTTCATCAAAACTTTCTTGATCTCCACCAACCATAATTGATAATGTTCCATTTTTGGCTCCAATATCACCACCAGAAACAGGGGCATCCAAACTTCTTAAATGTTTGTTTTTGGCATCTTGATATATTTTTTGAGCTAGCTTTGGTGATGAAGTTGTAAAATCTATCAGTATTGCATTATCTTTAGCATGGTTTAAAATACCGTCTTTGCTATAATAGATATCTTCAACATCACTTGGATAACCGACCATTGTCATAATAATATCTTTATTTTGAATACAGTCTTTAATGTTATCTTGCCAATCAATGCCTTCATTGATTAAATCTTCAACTTTCTTTTTTGTACGTGTATAGATGGAAATAGGATAACCTGCATTATGTAAATTTCTTACCATTGATTTTCCCATAACACCAACACCGATAAATGCAATTGTCTTCATAACGTTCCCCCTTTGATTTTTTTATTTTAACACTATTTGTAAAAGATAGGAAATCTTTTTTTATTTCATGTATAATAAGATTTGTAATTCATATTTACGAGGAGTGATAATGATGAATGAAGATACTATTCCAACATGGGAATTATTACAAAAGAAAATGACATACCATCAATTAGAGTTTATTCAAGGAAAAAGAATTCTTGATTTTGGCAGTGGTAATGGTGTGATGGCATCACTTTTATCAAAAGAAAACGAAGTGATTGCGATTGAACCTTATCAAAATATGTTTGAAAATATGAAGTATCAAAATCATTTTGTACAGATTGTTGGAGGTATTGAAGAGTTAAAGAAATTTCCAGCAGACTCTTTTGATGTCATTGTGTGCCATAATGTTTTGGAATATGTTCAACAACGAGAAAAAATAGTGAAAGAATTTTATCGGTTATTAAAAGAGGATGGTTGTTTATCTATTGTGAAACATAACCGTTTGGGAAGAGTGATGCAAATGGTTGTTTTATTAAATCAATTTGAAAAAGCTCACCAACTTTTAGATGGGCAAAATAGTATTGCACAAGATTATGGTGAAATTCATTATTATGATGATGATGATATATGTCACATAGAAAAGGGTTTTGTTATAAAAAAATGTTATGGAATGAGAAGCTTCTTTGATTTGCAACAAAAACAAGATATTCAAAAAAATGTTGATTGGCAAAATAAAATGATTGAAATCGAAGAAAGAGTTAGCTCTATTCCTGAGTTTCAAGCGATTGCTTTTTTTCATCATGTTATTTATACAAAACAATCAAAATAAATAATATGCTATTATTGTTTTTCGATAAAATTGAAAAACTCTATAGTTATATAAATAATGAATTTTTTGTTTGTTTTAACTATAGAAGAGAAATGCATAGAATAATATTTTCTTGGATAGTCATTATGGTGCAAGCTCAATTGAAAATACTTTATAAATGAATAGAATATTTTTCCATTAAAATGATTTAAATTTCTTGACTTATCTCATAATTTCCTTATAATAACAAGTGCGGCTATATCTAGGATATAAGAGTCCTCGACCTATACCTTGGATTTGGCTAAGTTAAAAATAAGGAGGAAAACACATGTTAACTAAAGAAGAAAAAACTGCAATTATGAAAGAATATGCAAGAGCAGAAGGAGATACAGGATCTCCAGAAGTACAAATTGCTGTATTAACTGCTGATATCAACAAATTAAATGAACACTTTAAAGTTCATAAAAAAGATCATCATTCAAACAGAGGTCTTTTAAAGAAAATCGGTAGAAGAAGAGATTTATTAAAATACTTAAAAAATAAAGATCTTGATAGATATACAACATTAGTTGACAAATTAGGATTAAGAAGATAAAAGATATTCAAAAAAGAATATCTTTTTTTCTTTATTTTGTTTATAATATAAATGGTTTTGTCAAGAAAGGATGTGATTTGTATGTTTTATAGTAATAATGAAGTTCCCGAGCCGTTATCCTTTTTACATACAATAATATCTTGGAGGGACAAATATGGAAGAAAGAATAGAAGAATTAGAAAAACAAATTAAAGATTTATTAAATGATAAAAAATATCATCAAATTAGAGAGTTGTTAGTTGATTTAAATGAAGCAGATATTGCTGAAATCATTGAAACAATTGATGAAAAAGAAGATGTTGTTCGTCTTTTTAGATTATTACCTAAAGATAGTGCGGCAGATGTTTTTTCATATATTCCAGTAGAATATGAACAAATGATTATTGAATCATTAACCAATCGAGAAATTGGACAAATTATGAATGATTTGTATTCAGATGATGCTGTTGATATGTTAGAAGAAATGCCTGCCAATGTTGTTAAAAAAGTATTGGCTGCAACGGATAAAGAAACAAGACGTGATATCAATAGTTTGTTAAAATATCCTGAAGATTCAGCAGGAAGTATTATGACTGTTGAATTTGTTGATTTACGTGCTTATATGAGTGTTATGGATGCGATTGAACGTATTCGTAAAATTGGTGTTGATAAAGAAACAATTAATATTTGTTATGTCACTGATGCTCAAAAGCATTTGCTTGGAATTGTAACTTTGCGTGAAATTATTCTGGCAGAATCAAACGAAAATATTAAAGATTTGATGACTGAAAATATTATTACTGTTCATACCTTAGACGACCAAGAAGAAGTCGCAAAACAATTCCAAAAATATGACTTTGCTGCTATGCCAGTTGTTGATAATGAAAATCGTTTAGTAGGTATTATTACTGTTGATGATGTTATGGATATTTTAGAAGAAGAAGCAACAGAAGATATCGAAATGATGGCTGCCATTACGCCTACTGATCAACCCTATATGAAAACAAGTGTTTTTGAAACGTATAAAAAACGTATCCCTTGGTTACTATTGTTGATGATATCAGCTTCCATTACAGGGAAAATCATTCAAGGTTTTGAAACAGCCTTATCAACATATGTAATTTTAACAGCGTTTATTCCAATGCTTATGGATACAGGTGGAAATTGTGGCTCACAAGCTTCTGTATCTGTGATTCGTGCTTTGTCTTTGGATGAGGTGGAATTTAAAGAGTTACCACTTGTTATTTGGAAAGAAATGAAAGTTTCTATTATTGTTGGAGCAACTCTTGCGATTGCAAATTTTGTTAAGATTCTTTTGATTGATCAAACATCTATGTTAGTGGCTTTTGTTGTGTGTATGACTTTATTTGTGACTGTTATTGTAGCAAAGTTTGTTGGATGTACGTTACCTATTTTGGCAGATAAGATTGGTTTTGATCCTGCTGTTATGGCAAGCCCTTTTATTACAACAATTGTTGATGCTTTATCTTTGTTAGTTTATTTTAATGTTGCTGGAATATTTTTAGGAATATAGGTGAATTTTATGTTTGAAAATATAAATATATCAATTATTGGTATTGTTTATTTGTTGATGCTTTTTATTCCAAATATTCTGTGGTCAAAACATCTTCCTCATGGTTATGATTCTTCTGATGAAAATAAAGTATTGTTAATGCTTGAAAGAGTGGGACAAGTTTTCGTGAGTGTTTTTGCTGTTGTGTCTTTTCAACCAGTGAGTTTTCAAATAGATGTGTGTCTTATTCTTTCCTGTATTGCAATGTTATTTTATGAAGGATATTGGATAAACTATTTTAAGAGTTCACAAGAGTTAAGTGATTTTTATGCATCATTTTTAAAAATTCCTTTAGCTGGAGCAACTTTACCGATATTTGCTTTTCTTTGTTTAGGAATCTATGAACATCATGTTTTCTTGATTTTTTCGACAATTCTCTTAGGAATTGGACATATTGGGCTACATTATGAACATTTTCAAAAGTTAAAGGCTTAATTTTTGAAGATGTTTTTTTGTTTTTTTGCAATTTTAGGAATATATCAAAAAGAAATAGTTTGTTATTGGGATAAAGTGTGCTATAATAACAAAGATAATAAATGAGGTGGAAATATAATATGTCAAAACAAGTGTTTAGCTTAGAATTTTATGGAAAGACATTAACTGTTGAAACAGGAGAACTTGCCAAACAAGCCAATGGTTCAGTATTGGTTAGATATGATGATACAGTGATTTTGTCAACAGCAGTTGCTGGGAAAGAACCAAAAGATGTGGACTTTTTCCCATTAACAGTTACATATGAAGAAAAATTATATTCTGTAGGAAAAATTCCTGGAGGATTCTTAAAAAGAGAAGGACGTCCTAGTGAACATGGGACATTAACGGCTCGTATGATTGACCGTCCAATTCGTCCATTATTTGCTGATGGATTTAGAAATGAAGTCCAAGTGGTGAATACTGTTTTATCAGTAGATCAAGAAGCATCACCAGAAATGGCTGCGATGTTTGGTGCATCTTTAGCACTTTGTCTATCTGATATTCCTTTTAATGGACCAATTGCTGGTGTTAATGTTGGATTAATTGATGGTGAATTTACAATCAATGCAGGTCCAGAAGATATGGAAAGAAGTTTAATTAATCTTGAAGTTGCTGGAACAAAAGAAGCAATTAACATGGTTGAAGCTGATGCTAAAGAAGTTGATGAAGAAACAATGTTGAATGCTTTAATGTTTGGTCATGAAAAGATTAAAGAATTAATTGCTTTCCAAGAAAAAGTTGTTGAAGCATGTGGTAAGGAAAAAATTGAAATTCCTTTATTTGAATTAGATCCTGCAATTGTAGAAGAAGTAGAATCTTTAGCAAAAGAAAAAATGATTGCTGCTGTTTCTATTCCTGGAAAATTAGAAAGATATGGCGCTATTGATGATATCAATGCTGAAGTTGTTGCTCTTTTTGAAGAAAGAGATTATGCAGATTTAAAAGAACATGATTCAGTGATTAAACAAGTGAAGATTGTTTTACATGACTTAGAAAAAGATGAAGTCAGAAGATTAATTACTGAAGATAAAATTAGACCAGATGGAAGAAAAATTGATGAAGTGCGTCCATTAAATGCACAAGTTGATTTATTACCAAGAGTTCATGGTTCAGCTTTATTTACACGTGGTGAAACACAAGTTTTATCAGTGTGTACATTAGGAGCTTTAGGTGAACATCAAAAAATTGATGGTTTAGGTTTAGAAGATCAAAAACGTTTTATGCATCACTATAACTTCCCACCATATTCAGTTGGTGAAACAGGAAGAATGGGTGCTCCTGGACGTCGTGAAATTGGACATGGGGCATTAGGAGAAAGAGCTTTGGCTCAAGTCATTCCTAGTGAAGATGAATTCCCATATACAATTCGTGTTGTTTCTGAAGTTTTAGAATCAAATGGTTCTTCATCACAAGCCTCTATCTGTGCATCATCAATGGCTTTGATGAGTGCAGGTGTTCCTATTAGCAATCCAGTTAGTGGTGTGGCTATGGGATTGGTAAAAAAAGGTGATGATTATACGATTTTAACTGATATCCAAGGTATGGAAGATCATTTAGGTGATATGGACTTTAAAGTTGCGGGTACAAAAAATGGTATTTGTGCTTTACAAATGGATATTAAAATTGATGGTATTACAAAAGAAATTTTACAAGAAGCTTTAGCACAAGCCAAAATTGGTAGACAACAAATTATGGATTGTATGTTAGGGGCTATTCAAGAACCTAGAAAAGAATTAAGCCCATATGCTCCAAAAGTCTTTATGATGAGAATTAACCCTGATCAAATTAAAGATGTTATTGGACCAGGTGGTAAAAATATTAATGAAATTATTGAAAAATCTAATGATGTCAAGATTGATATTGAACAAGATGGTCGTGTGACAATTTATCACTTTGATCAAGAGGCTATTAACACTGCAGCTAAATTAATTGAAAATATTGTTAAAAAAGCTGAAGTTGGTGAAATCTATGATGGTAAAGTTGTTCGTGTTGAAGACAAATTTGCCTTTGTTGAATTGTTTGAAGGAACAAATGGATTCTTACATGTAGGTGATGTTGCTCATGAAAGAATCAATAAAGTTTCTGATGTCTTAAAATTAGGTGATATTGTTAAAGTAAAAGTTACAAAAATTACTGATAAAGGTGTTAATGTTTCTAGAAAGGCTTTATTACCAAAACCAGTTCAACCAAAAGAAGAGAAAACTCATGAGTAGAATTATCTTAGCTTCAACGTCTCCAAGACGAAAAGAATTACTAGAGAGAGCAGGTATTGATTTTGTTGTCGAAAGTTTTCCTATAGATGAAGTGATGGATGAAAGCTTACCTCTAGAAGAACGTATGATGAAATTAGCTATTGAAAAAGCTCAACCTATTCATCGTAAACATCCTGATGAAGTTGTGATTGGGGCAGATACAATTGTCTATTTTCAAGATGAAGTTATTGGAAAAGCAAAAAATGAAGTTGAAGCACGTGAAATTTTAAAGAAACTTTCTGGAAATCAACATCAAGTCTATACAGGCGTGGCTGTGTATATTGATTCACAAGTTCATGTGTTTGTAGAGAAAACAACTGTTTATTTTAAAAATATTGAAGATTTACTTGATGATTATATTGCTTCTGGTGAGTGGCAAGGAAAAGCAGGCGCTTATGGTATTCAAGGAGCTGCTGATTGTTTTGTTGATCATGTGGAAGGTGATCGTGATAATGTTATTGGATTGCCTGTGAAGAGTCTTCTTTATTTGTTGAAAAAATATAACGTTATTGAATCCCATTAATATGGGATTTTTTTATATATATTGCGTTTTTTTATCACAATTTGAAAACGGATACATTTTTGTATTGTAGTCTTGTTAAATATTTATTATAATAGAGAGTAGGAAAAAATGGAGGATGAAAATATATGGAAAAGAAAGTTAAGAGAATTGCATTGCTTTCAGGTGGAGGAGACTGTCCTGGATTAAATGCTGTCATTAGATCAATTACAAAAACTGCAATCCGTAAATATGGTTGGGAAGTTATTGGATATGTTTATGGATATCGTGGTTTATACAATAACAACTATATTGAATTAACAGAAGAAAAAGTTGAAAATATTTATAAAGAAGGGGGAACTATTTTATATAGTTCTAATAAAGATAACCTTTTTGATTATTTAGTTGATGATGGAAAAGGTGGAAAAGTAAAAAAAGATGTTAGTGATGTTGGTGTAGAAAATCTTAAAAAAGCTGGCGTTGATGTTTTGGTTGTTTTAGGTGGTGATGGAACTTTAACAAGTGCACGTGATTTTTCAAGAAAAGGTGTGAATGTTATTGGGGTTCCTAAAACTATGGATAATGACTTATCAAGTACTGATTTGACTTATGGATTTATCAGTGCAATGAGTGTGGGAACTGAATTTATTGATCGTTTACAAACAACTGCTAAATCTCATCATCGTGTTATCTGCTGTGAATTAATGGGAAGAGATGCTGGATGGATTGCTTTATATGCTGGTCTTGCAGGAAATGCTGGAGTTTGCTTGATTCCTGAAATTCCTTTTACAATCGAAAATATTGCTAAACATGTTGCAAAACGTGATGCTCAAGGATTGCCTTATACTGTTATTGCTGTTGCAGAAGGGGCAAAATATGCTGATGGAACAAAAGTTATTGGTAAAATTGTAGAAGATTCACCTGATCCAGTTCGTTATAGTGGACTTGCTGCAAAAGTTGCTGATGATCTTGAAAAAGTGATTCCTAATCATGAAGTTCGTTCTGTCAATCCTGGACATATTATCCGTGGTGGAGATATTACGCCATATGATCGTATTTTATCAATTCGTTTTGGTGTTAAAGCTTGTGAATTGATTGATGAAGGTCTTTTTGGAAATGTCGTTACTCTTCATGGAGAAACAATGGATTATACATCTTTAGAAGAAGTTATTGGTGATGCGAAGTTTGGTAAACAAAAACGTGTTAATCCTGATGGTGAATTGGTAAGAGCTGCCAAAGCAATTGGTGTTTGCTTCGGTGATGAATAGAAAAAAATCGTGCATTAAGCACGATTTTTTTTATAACAATTCTTTTGGATTATGATACTCTTGATTAAGCGCTTTAGCAACAGCTTCACAAGTATAATAACCTTGATAAGTATTTAATCCTAACATAAATCCTTCATCAGCTTTTAAAGCATCCATACCTAAGCTGGCTAATTTTTCAATATAAGGCAATGTTGCATTAGATAAAGCAATTGTTGAAGTTCTTGGAACAGCTCCTGGCATATTAGCAACAGAGTAGTGAATAACACCATATTTTTCAAAAGTCGGTTGATCATGAGTTGTTGTATGATCACAAGTTTCAATACATCCACCTTGATCAATCGCAACATCTACAATAACACTTCCTTGTTTCATTGTTTTGACCATATCTTCACTAACCAATTTAGGTGCACGACCACCTGGTATTAAAACAGCACCAATCACCAGATCAGCAGTTTTTAAGGCATTACGTAAGTTATATTCATTATTGAAGACAGTATGAATTGTTCCATTGCTGATATCATCAATATAAGCCATTCTTTGTGCATCAACTTCAAAGACATGAACTTGAGCCCCTAAGCCACTGGCAATTCTCGCTGCATTAAAACCAACTGTTCCACCACCAATAATAACAACTTCAGCAGGCATCACACCAGGGACACCACCTAATAGAAGACCACGACCACCTTGTGTCTTTTGTAAAAAATGTGCTCCTATTTGAACTGACATACGTCCTGCAACTTCACTCATAGGTGTTAACAATGGTAAAGAATGATTTTTACCAATAACTGTTTCATAAGCAATAGCAGTTGTTTTTGAATCAATTAAAGCTTTAGCAAAGGGTTCATTGCTGGCAATATGCAAGTAAGTAAAGACCATTTGATCTTCACGTAAATATTTGTATTCACTTTCTAAATATTCTTTCACTTTGACAATTAAATTTGCTTTTGCAAAAACTGTTTCTACATCACAAATGTCTGCTCCAGCTTGACGATATTCTTCATCACTAAATCCACTTCCAATACCAGCGTTTGTTTCCACTAAGACTTGATGTCCTGCTTTTACAAGACTCATGGCACCAGCTGGTGTCATGGCCACACGATTTTCATTGTTTTTTATTTCTTTAGGGATTCCAATAATCATTTTTTATCACTCCATTTCTATTTTTACATTATAACACGTTTACAATAAAGAAGTAAATTTGTTTTTGTCGATGTATTTTTCATAAACTTTTGAAATTTAATGAGTTTTATTTGATAAAAGGGGATAACTTTGATAGAATGACTATTGCAAGTCAGGAGGATAAAGAATGATTGAGGAATTAATTCAAAATGGTGAATACAATCAAGCTCTTTCTATGCTTCATGATATGAATGATGAAACAACAAGATATTTAAGATTGGTATGTCTTGTTGGTTTGAAAGAATATCAGCAAGCAAAAGCAGAAGGAGCATGGGCTAAGGCTAATGCAAAGGAAACATATTATGATGTTGTTTCAATGTATGTCACAGCACTTAAAGAACTTGGAGATTATGAAGAAGCAATTAATATCTTGATTGAGGAATTATCGATGCCTTATATTCCTTATCAATATGAAATGTTATTCAATACTGCTTATGATGAAGTGTTGTTAGACAAACAAGAGGCAAATTTTGAAGTGGAATCAAAAAATCAAATCTTTTCAATTGAAGAAATTGCACAAGTGTTAAAAAATAAAGAATGTAATGAAGATTTATTATATATGGCAATTGATCAATTACAACAATTGAATGTAAGAATGATTATTCCAACAATACAGGATTATCTTATGGATCCTCATCGTCATTTTTTTGCGAAAACATTATTGATGGAAATTTTGATTGATCAACAAGTTGATGAAGATATGCAAGTTGATAAATTTAATCACATTTTTGATTTTAATCCAAGCTATATGCCTTTGGTATTGGAACAAATTCAATATCAAGAGATTTTGAAATATTTACAAAATGCTATAGAAGATGAAAATCCATCATTGTTTGAACAATGTGTTGAATATTTAGAATACGTTTTATATGCATTGTATCCACAAACAATTGATGATCAATCTTATCATATTATGGCAGCAGCTATTCACTATTATGTAGCAATGCTTTTATCAATGGATGTTGACTTGGAAGATTTAGAAGTCTTATATTATTGCGATGGAAACGAGATTGAACAACAAATTTTAGCACTCAAACAATTAGAGTGTTAAAATAGTTGCAATCTTATGATGTTTCATGTATAATATGCGTGTTGAAATAATGGAGGAAGTATAAATGGAAACAGTTTGTAACAAACTAGAAAAATGTATGATGGAAGTGAAAGTCACTTTCACAACTGAAGAATGGAAAGATGCTCAAGAAAAAGCATTAAACAAATTAGCTAAAAATGTAAAACTTGATGGATTTAGACAAGGGCATGCACCTGCTAAATTAGTAAAAGCAAGAGTAGGAAAAGGTGCTATCTTAGAAGAAGCAACTGATATGATTTTACAAAAAAGTTATGCAGGTATCTTATTAGATAATGGAATCAATCCAGTTGGTCAACCTCAAGTTCAAATTGATGAATTATCTGAAGATGTTTTAAAATTAACAGTGACTGCACCTGTTGCTCCTGAAGTTGAATTAGGACAATATAAAGGATTAGAAATCAAAAAAGGTCAAGTCAAAGTGACTAAAAAAGAAATTGAAGCAGAATTAAAGAACTATCAAAATCAATTTGCTGAATTAGTTATTAAAGAAGAAGGCGCAGTTGAAGATGGAGATACTGCTGTTATTGACTTTGAAGGATTTAAAGATGGTGTTGCTTTCGAAGGTGGAAAAGGTGAAAACTATCCATTAGAAATCGGTTCAGGTTCATTTATTCCAGGATTTGAAGAACAAGTAATTGGAATGAAAGTTGATGAAGAAAAAGAAATCGAAGTCACTTTCCCAGAAAATTATCAAGCCGCTGATTTAGCTGGACAAGTTGCAACTTTCAAAGTGAAAGTTCATGAAATCAAATACAAAGTTTTACCAGAAATCGATGATGAATTAGCAAAAGATGTGAATATCGATGGAATTGAAACATTAGCTGATTTAGAAACTTATACAAAAGAACAAATTAAAAATAGAAAACAAAGCGAAGTTGAATCAAAATTCAGCGATGATATTTTCAATGCAGTTATTGAAAATACACCATTAGAAGTTCCAGAAGCTATGATTGAAACTGAAACAGAAACTATGCTTAGAGAAGTTGAACAAAACTTATCTCAACAAGGTTTAAATATGGAGTTATTCCAACAATTAACTGGAAAAACTATGGATGATATGAAAGCTGAAATGAGAGAACAAGCTGAAAAACGTGTCAAATTCAATTTAATTTTAGCTGAAATTGTTAAAGCTGAAAATATTGAAGTTACTGAAGAAGAACTTGATGAAGAAATCAAAGAAATCGCTACATACTATGGTAGAGAATTTGATGAAGTTAAGAAAATCTTTGAAGGTCAATTAGGACAAATCAAATCTGATTTAGCAACTCGTAAAGCTGTTCAATTAATCAAAGATAACGTAAAATAAGACGCTTGATGCGTCTTTTTGTTAAGTCATTTAGATAGACAAAACAAACATTATTATATATAATAGTGTCATATTGGAAGCACAATGATGTGCTTTTATAAAGGAGGTAAAAAATTATGGAAGAATTAGATGTTGTAGTTGATTTACCTGTCATTTGTACTAGGGGAATGCTTGTTTTTCCTATGCATGAAATTTCTTTAGATGTGGGAAGACCATTTAGTTTAAAAGCAATTGAAAAAAGTATGAGTGAATTTGATGAAAACATTGTTTTTATTTCACAAATAAATCCACTCGATGAGAATACAAGTTTTGATCATGTTTTTCACTATGGAACTTTATGTAAAGTGAAAAGAAGAATCAAACGCGATAACCATGGAACAATCAAATTAACTGTTGAAGGACAAAAGAGAGTTGAAATCTTGAATCTTGAAGAACGTGATGGATGCTTATATGCCAAGACGAAATATTTAGAAGATATTCCAGGTGATAAGAGTGAAGAAATTGCGTTGGTTCGTAAAGTCAGTGAACAGATGCAATCAATGAATAAAAATTTACAAATGTTCCCTCGTGAAGTTTTCTCTAACTTATCTCAAGGGATGAGTGCCAGTGCTTTGGCTGATACAATTGGTCAATATATCAATGTTGAATTACATACAAAACAAAAGATTTTGGCAGAATGTGATATTAATAAACGTTTGCTTCTTGTTTTAGGAAGTATGGAAGAAGAGAAAGTTATTAATGAACTTGAAGAAAAAATCAATTTACGTGTGAAAGAAAGCATTGATGAAAATCAAAAAGAATATTATTTAAGAGAAAAATTACGTGCGATTAAAGAAGAATTAGGTGATACACCTAATAAGGAAGATGATACTGATTATATTCGTGAAGAATTAAATAATCATCCATATCCTCAACATGTCAAAGACAAAATTGAAGAAGAATTAAGACGTTATGATATGATGCCTGCAGCTTCTGCAGAAGCGAATGTTGTTCGTACTTATATCGATTGGGTCATGAAAACACCTTGGTATCAAGAAACCGAGGATGTCCAAGATATTAATGAAGTAGAACGTATTTTAGATGAAGATCATTTTGGTTTAGAAAAACCAAAAGAAAGAATTGTTGAACATTTGGCTGTTAAACAAATGACACAATCTTTAAATGCGCCAATTATTTGTTTGGTTGGCCCACCAGGTGTTGGGAAAACATCAATTTCAAAATCTATCGCAAGAGCGTTAGGTAGAAAATTTGTAAAGGCATCTTTAGGTGGTGTTAAGGATGAAGCGGAAATTCGTGGACATCGTAGAACTTATTTGGGTTCAATGCCTGGAAGAATCATTCAAGGAATGAAAAAAGCCGGTGTCGTTAATCCTGTCTTCTTATTAGATGAAATTGATAAGATGTCTAGTGATTATAAAGGTGATCCAACAAGTGCGATGTTAGAAGTTTTAGATCCAGAACAAAATCAGTTCTTCTCTGATAACTATTTAGAAGAACCTTATGATTTATCTAAAGTTTTATTTATTGCTACTGCCAATGATTTAGGAAGCATTCCTGAACCATTACGTGATCGTCTTGAAATTATTGAAATTTCTTCTTATACAGAACAAGAAAAATTACAAATCGCTAAAAAACATTTATTGAAAAAGGAAATGGATTTACATGGTTTAAAACCAGAACAATTAATGATTCCCGATGAAACAATGATGTTTGTGATTCGTCATTACACAAGAGAAGCAGGTGTACGTCAATTAGAAAGATTAATTGCACGTATTTGCCGTAAATCAGTCTTAAAAATTTTAAAGGATACTTCATTGAATATTGAACTTAAAGTTGAAGATTTGGAAGAATTTTTAGGAAAAGCTCCTTTTGAACATACAAAGAAACTTGATAAACCTCAAGTTGGAGTTGTTACTGGGATGGCATATACTCAATATGGTGGAGATATTTTACCAATTGAGGTCAACCATTTTAATGGGTCTGGTAAATTTATTATTACTGGTCAATTGGGTGACGTTATGAAAGAATCTGCATCAATTGCTTTAGACTATATGAAAGCCAATATTAAAAAATATGGTTTAGAAGATATTGCATTTGATAAAGAGGATATTCATATTCATGTTCCTGAAGGAGCAGTGAAAAAAGATGGACCAAGTGCCGGTGTCACATTAACAACAGCGATTCTCTCTGCTTTTAGTAATCGTCCAGTTCGTGACGATGTCGCAATGACAGGTGAAATCACATTAAGAGGTCAAGTCTTACCGATTGGTGGCTTGAAAGAAAAATCTATTTCTGCACATCGTAGTGGAATTAGAACAATCATTATTCCAAAAGATAATGAGAAAGATATTGATGAGATTCCTGAATCAGTACAAAAGGATTTAAACATTATTCTTGCTGATCATATTGATACAGTTTTAGAAAATGCTTTGGTTAAATAGAGTCATTTATGGCTCTATTTTTTCTAGTTATTTTAAAACTTTTATGTTAAGATGAATAAAGTTGATAAGAGATTGTCATAATAGAGGAGGATGAATATGTATAAAGTTAATAAAGCAGAATTTGTTTTGTGCGCTGCATGGAAGTCACAATGGCCTGACAATGACTTGCCAGAGATTTGTATGGCAGGACGCAGTAACGTTGGGAAATCAAGTTTAATCAATACAATTACAGGATACAGTAAATTAGCCAAAGTATCTGGGACACCAGGGAAAACACGTACTTTGAATTTCTTTAATATTAATAATGAATTGCGTTTGGTAGATGTTCCTGGTTATGGATATGCGAAAGTCAATGATAAGATTAAAGAAAGCTTTGGTGATATGATTGATACTTATCTTCGTGAACGTGATACGTTAAAAGGATTGGTATTAATTGTTGATTATCGTCATAAGCCAACACATGATGATAAGGAAATGTATCAATATGCGAAATATTATGATATTCCAGTTATTGTTGTTGCAACAAAAGAAGATAAATTGAAAAGAAATGATTTAAAAAAGAATGAAAAAATAATTAAAGAGGCTTTAGAGTTTGATCCTCATGATCAATTTGTGAGATTCTCAAGTTTAAAGAAAACAGGAATAGATGATGTTTGGGATGCTATTTTGAAATTATGCGAAAAATAAATTCTTAACAAATATTTCCTAATGATGTATAATGGCTAACAGGGGGTAATGATTATGATAAATATTATGTTATGTTGTGCATCTGGGATGTCAACAAGTTTACTAGTAGAAAAAATGAAAAAGGCTGCTAAAGAAGAAAATATCGAGGTTGATATTTGGGCAGTTGGGGCAAATGAAGTGAAAGCTAATGCTCAAAAAGCTGATGTGATTTTATTAGGACCTCAAGTACGCTATGCACAAAAGAAAATAGAAAGTGAAGCGCCTGGTGTTCCTGTTGCAAATATTGGTATGCGTGAATATGGCATGATGAATGGAGCAGCCGTTTTAAAACAAGCTATAGATTTAGTTGAAAAGAAGTTATAAACTTCTTTTTTCATATTCTTTATTTTTTTGCATACATTTTGATAGGAGGGAAAGTATGCAAAAGATATATTTTAAAAAATTAGTGGATGTCCATCATCAATTAAAAGAATTGGTTTCTATTTCTGTTGATGAATCGATAAGTTATAAAATGGAAACACAAGGAATGCGAGCAGTCGGAAGTATTATGATTAATGGTGAATATAAAAATCAGGATTCAAAACAAAGTTTTCATGAATCAATTGATTTAGATATTTTGGCTTTATTTGAAAAGATAACGGATAAGCGTGATTTTCATGTCAAAGTTGAAGATTTTGATTATACTTTAAGTGATGGAAACTTGTCTTTAATCATTCAAGCTTGTATTTATGGTGTTCTTGATGATGAAGATCGTATCATTGAAACAACATTACCTAGAGAAGAGAAAAGCGATGATGATGTTGCTTTAGAAATTGAAAATCTATTGCGTGAAGAAGAAGTGAGTCAGGAAGTTATAAAAACTGTTGAACCAGAAGAAGTGTTAGAGGTTCCAATTGTTGAAAATATTGTTAGTGTTGTTGAAAAAAGACAAGAACCAACTCAAGAAGCAGTTGTTGAAAAAACGATAGATGATGATGAAGATGATGAGGATATTGGAACATATTATCTTTATGTTGTGCAAGATGGGGATAGTTATCAATCTATTGCTGCTCATTATCAAGTTGATGAATATCAGTTAAAAGATTATAATCATGAGCGTCCATTAAGCAAAGGGACAATTGTTATTGTTCCATATTATTCATGAATGATTTGATATTTGACTATTATCACTTACAAGCAATTGGAATTATTAAAATTAATAAAAATGTTTATAAAATCAAATCACAAGAAGGCTATTATGTTATAAAAATTGTGAAAGATAAACATATTGAAAAAATCTATGAATATATTGAAACATTGCATATTCAATGCTTTGTGAGCGTTCTTTTAAATAAAAACAATGAACTCTTAACACCATATCAAAATCAATATTTTTATATGATGCCCTATATTGATAATAGTCAGGGATTATTAAAAGAGATGAAGATAAAGTTTTATTTTGAAACATTGGCTTATCTTCATTACCATAGTTTCTATTACACAAAGGTGAATCAACAATATTTTGAAATTTTACAAAATGATATTTTAAAAATTATTAATGAACGTTCTATTTATTATGAACAAATGATTCAAAATTTTGAAAATATTGCAATGCGTTCACCTAGTCAATGGATGTTAGTGATGAATTATTATCGGATCTATGAAGCTCTTTGTAGTTCACGACAATATTTATCACAATACATTGAACATACACGTGATTTTCATCAAATACGTGTATGTTTAAATTATAAGCATTTTGATTATGATCATATTTCTTTAAAAGAAAAAGTTTTTTTGTCAATTGATAATGTGTGTATAGATTTACCTATTTATGATCTTTTTGATATTTATCAAAGAATACCCGATATTCTCTTTGATTTGGATTGTTTTAGTGAATATTATTTTAAGAAAATTGAAATTAAAGAAGATGAAAAACTCTTACTTTGTTGTTTAATGAATATTGTTCCTATCATTGATTATGGTCATGATGAGATTGAAAACATTATCAAATTATCACGTTTATTGTATTATTTGGACTCTATTCATAACTTTATTGGCCAATTATAATTGACATCTTATGTTTGCTTTGTTAAAATAAACGTACGTTGATGAGGAGGAGTACATTTTGTATTCATCTAGAGAGTCTCTGGTTGGTGGAAAGAGATTGAAGAAGAAATGGAAGGTAGCCTCGGAGTATGTTTCTTGAAATAAAGTAGGGAAGCACGTAGAACTGCGTTAAAGTTTAGAGATATACGTAATGTATATGAATTAAGGTGGTACCACGAACATTCGTCCTTATGCGAATGTTCTTTTTTATTGAAGGAGGAATGAAAATGGATTGGAAAATTATTTTGGTGTGGGTTTTATTTATTGGTACACTTGTCTTTTTAGGTTATTTCTTTGCAAAACGTGTGAAAAAGAATAAAGAAATTCGTCTTCAAATGCAAGCTGAGTATGATGCAAAAAGACAAAAGTACACTTATCTTCAACCTGGTGTGTTTGATACATGTCCTAGAGATGATGTGTCTGCAGCTGCATTATTTCATTGTATGAGAAAAGAAGATGAAGATTTTGAAAATTATTTTGAAAAGATGAATAACAGTGAAAGAGTGATTTTTGGAATTTATCAAGTAAGTATGTCTTTACAAGGACAAGGAGGATCATTACATAGCTTTTTCTTGAGTCCTTCAACACGTCCATTTGTCCCTATTGTTGTGGATATTTTTGAAGAAGTCGGTGCTCATGATATTGCTGATTTAATGAGAGCAGCAAGACGTTTTGCTGAGATTATTGAAAATGATGAAGAAGATGATGAAAATGATCCAGAAATGGGAGAATATTCTCGTTATAATTTTTCAGATTTTACTAATGAATTTTTAACAATGGTCAATACTTCAAATTTAAATGAAAAAATTACAAATTATATTTTAGATCATAAAAAAGATTTTTATGATACTGAAATTCCTGAAGAATATTTAGAAGATGGAGATGACAACGATGAAGGAACTAGCGAGTAAATATGATCACAAGAAAGTAGAAGAAGGAAAATACAAAACTTGGATTGAAAAAAAATATTTTGAAGCTGGAGATATTTCTAAAAAACCATATAGTATTGTTATTCCACCACCTAATGTAACTGGGAAATTACACTTAGGACATGCTTGGGATACAACTTTACAAGATATGATTATTCGTTATAAGAGAATGCAAGGCTATGATGCTTTATGGTTGCCTGGAATGGATCATGCAGGTATTGCAACACAAGCAAAAGTAGAAGCAAGAATGCGTGAAGAGGGAATTTCACGTTATGATTTAGGACGTGAAAAATTCTTAGAAAAAGCATGGTCTTGGAAAGAAGAATATGCTTCTATTATTAGAAGTCAATGGGAAAAATTAGGATTATCACTTGATTATTCAAAGGAAAGATTTACTTTGGATGAAGGATTAAGTGAAGCTGTTAAAACTGTATTTGTGACTCTTTATGAAAAAGGTTTGATATATCAAGGTGAACGTATTATTAACTGGGATCCTGTACAAAGAACAGCTTTATCAAATATTGAAGTTATTCATAAAGAAATTGAAGGGCATATGTATTATTTCAAATACAAAGTTGTGGAAACAGATGAAACACTTGTTATTGCGACAACTCGTCCTGAAACAATGTTTGCTGACCAAGCCATCTTTGTTCATCCAGATGATGAAAGATATACACATTTGGTAGGAAAACATGCAATTAATCCAGCTAATGGAGAAGCATTACCAATTATGGCTGATAGTTATATTGATATGAGTTTTGGAACAGCAGTTATGAAATGTACACCTGCACATGATCCAAATGACTTTGCTTTAGCAAAAAAATATAACTTAAAAATGCCTATTTGTATGAATGATGATGGAACAATGAACGATATGTGTGGTAAGTATGCGGGTATGGATCGTTTTGCATGTCGTGAAGCTTTGGTTAAAGATTTTGAAGATGCCGATGTGGTTGATCATATTGAAACACATATGCATCAAGTTGGACATTCTGAACGAAGCAATGCCATTGTTGAACCTTATTTGTCAAAACAATGGTTTGTAAAAATGAAACCATTGGCAAAAGCAGCACTTGCAAATCAAGATGAAGATTCAAAAGTCAATTTTGTTCCTGGGCGTTTTGAAAAGACTTTTAAACAATGGATGGAAAATATTGAAGATTGGTGTATTTCACGTCAATTGTGGTGGGGACATCAAGTTCCTGCTTGGTATCACAAAGAAACTGGTGAAGTTTATGTTGGAAAGAATCCACCAGTAGATATAGAAAACTGGAAACAAGATGAAGATGTCTTAGATACGTGGTTTTCAAGTGCTTTATGGCCATTTTCAACAATGGGTTGGCCAAATACTGATAGTGAGTTATTTCAACGTTATTTCCCAACTGATACACTAGTTACTGGATATGATATTATTTTCTTCTGGGTATCTCGTATGATTTTCCAATCATTAGAATTTACTCATGAAAGACCATTTAAAGATGTTTTAATTCATGGTTTGATTCGTGATGAACAAGGAAGAAAGATGTCTAAATCTTTAGGTAATGGGGTTGATCCAATGGATGTTATTGATGAATATGGAGCTGATACACTTCGTTTCTTCTTAACAACCAATTCAACTCCAGGAATGGATTTAAGATATATTCCTGAAAAACTTGAAGCTTCATGGAATTTCATTAATAAAATTTGGAACTCTGCACGTTTTGTTTTGATGAATATTGATGAAGATATGAAATATGAAGATTTAACTTTTGAACATTTGAATTTATCTGATCAATGGATTTTAAGTCGTTTAAATGATGTGATTGTTTCTGTTGATGAAAATATGGATAAATTTGAATTTGTTAATGTTGGAAGTGAACTGTATAACTTTATTTGGGATGATTTCTGTTCATGGTATATTGAATTGTCTAAAGTTCATTTAAATAGCAAAAACAGTATTGAAAAACAAGCAACACAAAATACTTTGGTTTATGTTTTAAATGCGATTGTTAGATTATTACATCCATTTATGCCATTTGTGACGGAAGAAATTTATCAATCTATTCCTCATTTAGAAGAATCTATTTGTATTTCTTCATGGCCACAAGTTGATCATCGCTTTGATAATGAAAAAATTCATGACCAATTCCAATACTTAATTGATATTATCAAAGGAATTAGAAATATGCGTGCTCAATATGTCATTAAAAATGCAATTGAGATTGCTTACAGTGTTCAAACAAAAGATAATGAATTAGAAACATTGCTAAGTGGTTTAACACCATATATCTATAAATTGTGTCATGCAATTTGTATTGGATATAATGTAGAAACTTCAAACAATGTTGCAACGGAAATGATTAAAGGTGGAAATGCCTTAATTATTGAGCTTGGTGATTATATTGATTTAGAAGCTGAGAAACAAAAACTTCAAGATGAGTTAAAGAAACTTGAAGGAGAAATTAAACGTTGTACAGGAATGTTATCTAATCCAAATTTTGTCAATAAAGCTCCAGCAGCTAAAGTGGAAGCAGAAAAAGCAAAATTAGCTGATTATCAATCAAAATATGAGGCTGTAAAAGAAAAATTAGCCAATATGTAAAAGTGAAATAAAAAAAATTTCACTTTTTTTCATTTTTGAGAAGAAAAATGAAAAAAATCTTTGTATATATATAGTGAGGGGGCTGTTTGAAAGGAAGGATATTTATGAAAGAATTATCATTACGAGAACAATGTACAATTCAGGGAGGTTCACTTATTGGAACAGCTTTATTCTATTTAATGCTTGGCGCTGGAATTTATAAGATTTGGAAATCAAAGAAAGGGCGCATTTCAATTCCAAGACTTTTAAATATTGAATGGCGTGATTAAATAGAAATGAATATGAAAGGCTTAGGCCTTTCATATTTTCCATCATGTAAGCATATAATTGGTGAGGTGATGGATATGAAATTTGAAATTAAGATTATTATTTTAAGTGTATTGTTTTCTATTTGTTGTATGTTTCTTTTTACATATGCATGTTCTTTTGGTCAAAAAACAATTTATGCTTACCAGGTTGGTATTTATAAAGAAGAAGCCAACAAAGATGCAAAGTTAAAAGAGTTAAAAGAAATAGGAGTTGAAGGTTATTGTTATCAAAAGGATAAACAATATTATGTTCTTTCATTGATGAGTGAAGATCGAAAAACAATAGAAGAACATGCAACAAAAGTGAAAGGAATTGTCAAAACATATCATGTTTCAAGTGATATGACTCCGCAATTACTTTTAGAAAATTTAGAGAAAGGAGTAACATATGATTAAATCATTACCTATTGAAGAAAATCCCAGAGAAAAAGCTTTAACATATGGAATTGATTCTTTAAGCAATGTTGAATTATTAGCTCTTATTTTACGGACAGGGAATAAAGAAGAATCAGTTCTTCAACTTGCTCAAAGATTATTGAAAGAGATTGGGGGAATCTCAAAACTTGCATATGTCAACTATGCAGATTTGACCAGCATCAAAGGAATTAAACAAGCCAAAGCGATTGAACTATTGAGCATTATAGAAATTTCAAAACGTTTAAAAGAAACAATTGTTCAAGAAGAAAATTTAAAAACCCCAAGTCAAATTTATAAACGAATGAAAAATAAGATGATGATGTTAAAACAAGAACATTTTATGATTTTATGCTTAGATAACAAAAATCGTGTCATTAAGGAAAAAACGATTTTTATAGGGTCTTTAAATGTAAGTGTTGTTACACCAAGAGAGGTTTTTCGAGAAGCCATCAATGTCAATAGTGCGAAAATTGTTTTGTTACATAATCATCCCAGTGGTGATGCTTCGCCAAGCCAAGAAGATATTTATTTGACTAAACAGTTTATGGAACTTGGGAAAATGATGATGATTGAAATTGTTGACCATATCATTATTGGCTGGAATCAATATTATAGTATAATTGCAAATCAATTGTATCAAGATAAACATGTTTAAGTGTTTATCTTTTTTTGAATTGCTTTTTTTTAAGTGAGATATTATAATGTATGAAGACTAGGGGTGATATTTTGTACAATAAAAATAAAAAATGGAACAAACACAATAAAAGAATTGTGATTGTAACAATTGTTTTGGTTCTTTTTTCAATCATTACACTTGTCACAACACGTTCGGCAAGCCCAATTGAAAGAATCTTTAAAGATACAATTGCGAATATCGAATATTATGTTATCAAAGCACCAGTTCAATACGTGAGTGGCTTGATTGATGAATATAATGAAATGAAAGATGTTTATGAAGAAAATGCTAAATTAAAGAAACAATTAGAAAATCTAGAACGTGAATCAGCAATGAATGATGTTTTAACATCTGAAATCAATCAATTAAAAGAATTAACAAAAATTGATTATTTACCTACAGATTATCGTGTTAAGTATACAAAAGTTATTGCTAGAGATGCTGAGAGCTGGAATAATGAAGTCACTATTGACTTAGGAAAACTTTCAGGAATTAAAGAAGGTATGGCTGTTATTAGTGCAAAAGGAATGATAGGAACAGTTACTAATGTTGGTGAAATTTCTTCTACTGTTTCTTTGTTATCAACTGAAAACAACAAAAGTCAATTACCAGTTATGATTATCAGTGGTGATCAAGAATATTATGGTTTATTAAATCGTTATGATTTAACATCTAAGAGTTATCGTATTACTTTATTGAGTGATGTTGAAAAACTTGAAAAAGGGGCTAAAGTTGTGACGAGTGGATTAGGTGGCAAAGGAAAGAGTCCAAAAGGCATTTTGTTAGGAACTGTTGAAGAATTTACAATTGGTGATGATGCAACTGAATCTATTTGTATGGTGAAGCCAAGTGCTGATTTTAATTCTTTAAATTATGTAGCAGTTGTTCAAAGGGTTAATGAATAATGAAAGCACGAATGAGAGATAGTTATTTATTAAAATGTTTTATTATCGTTTTCTTATGTTTTATTATTGATAGTACGATAGCTTTCTTTTTACCATACAACTTTACCAAAACAGGTATAACAATTGTACCATGTTTGGGTTTAATGATTTTTGCAATGTTAGTGAAAACAATTGATGGAGCTGAACGTTATTTCTTTGCAACTGTTTGTGGTCTTTATTATTCAATTGTTTATTCTAATACATTAGCCATATATATACTTATTTATTGTTTAATCGCCTTTGTTCGATCTTATTTGTTTAAATTAGAGTCTTTAAATTTATTTGAATCCATGATTTACTGTGTTTTGACAGTTTTTGCACAGGAAGTTGTGCTATATTGGCTTATGTGGATTACCAATATGACAAGATATTCAATTTCGTCATTTATGTTGATGCGTATTTTACCAACATTAATGGCCAATTTGATATTGTCTATACCAATCTATTGGATCTACAAAAAAGTCAAGATAGAGGTGGAATAATGAATATTGAAGTCAAAGGTGTGAATGGCATCTTAATCATGAAAGTGAATCAAAATTGTTCTTTTGAAAATTTTATTGATGAATTGAATATGCTCTTGGAACAACCTATCTTTAAACAAGATGGTTATTATCCAAGGGCATATTTTGATTTTGGATGTCGACAATTGAAAGAAGAAGAACTAAAAAGTTTAATTTTGTTGTTGAAGGAAAAGAAAACAGTCTTATTTGATGGTGTGTCTTTGCCGGTTAATCAAAATCATTTAGAGATTCAAAGAGAACAATTACATAATGGGGAAGAATTATTTATTCAAAAAGAGACATTGTTTTTAGGAACGGTGAATCCAGGAAGTTATGTTTATTGTGCGGATAATGTTTATTTTTTAAATACTGTCAAAGGTACAATTGTAGCTATGAATGAAAATGTAAAAATTTATGGGCATGATTTTCAAAATGCTCAAATTATAATTAATCATGAAACTTTACATGATTTGACAACTTCTGCGCTGACAAGTGTCTATTATAAAGATAACCAGATTTTGGCGAAGAAGGAGGATGGGTATGAGCAGAACTATTGTAATTACATCAGGTAAGGGTGGTGTTGGTAAAAGCAGTATGTCTATTAATATAGGCTATGCTTTGGCGTCAACTGGTCAAAAAGTTTGCTTAATTGATGCTGATTTTGGTTTGAAAAATCTTGATGTGATGATGGGACTGGAGAATCGTGTTATTTATGATTTGAAAGATGTGATTTCAAATAAATGTTCATTAAAACAAATATTGGTTAAAGATAAAAGAATGGATTCATTGTTTTTATTGCCAGCTTGTAAATCATTATCTTTTGAAAGTTTAAATATTGATTATATGATGAAAATGATTGAACAATTAAAAGAAGAATTTGATTATATTTTAATTGATAGTCCAGCAGGTATTGAAAAAGGATTTCAATATGCAAGTGGATTATCACAAGAAGCTATTATTGTTGTTACTTTAGATGTTGTTTCATTAAGAGATGCCGATCGTGTTGTAGGATTATTGTTGAAACAAGGTGTTACAAATTTACATATGTTAGTGAATAAATATAACGATGAAGATATACATAAGGGAAGAAGTTTAACATTAAAAGATGCCTATGATATTTTGTCAATTCCTTTAATTGGTGTTGTCTATGATGATCACACAATGATAGAAGCTAACAATAAAGGAATGCCAATCTATTTAAATCAAGGTCAAGCAACAGCAAAATGTTTTGATCGGATTATCAAAAGATTAGAAGGACAAGAAGTTCCTTTCCAGACAAATAAAAAGAAATCGTTCCTAGAAAGAATTTTAAGATAATATTTTTCAATTTCTTTCATAAGTATATTATGAGGTGACAGACTTGTGAATGAAATTGATGATATTAAAAGGAGAATGGCAAAACGCAAAGGACAAAGACAACCTGTTTTAACGGATAGACATTTTTCTAGACTTTATAATGGTATGATTAAATGTATGGTTGTATTATTAGTAGGTGTTGCATTATGTGCTTATGTGAAAGTAAGTCCCAATGGGGAATATATTAAAGATTATGTGTTAAATGATTTACATTTTACAGAGTTAAGCAAATGGGTGAATCATCAGCTGTTATCATTTCAAAAAGGGGATAAAGCAGCAACTGTTTCTAGTCAAGTGGCTTATACAAATATCAAAGACAATTATTATACCAATCAAAGCAATGAAGTTTTAAATTTTGATAAAGGACGTGTCATTTATGTAGGAAAGCAAGATATGTTAGGTTCATATGTCACTGTTCTTTTGGAAAATAATGTTGAGGTAACTTACGGACAACTGAGTGATGTTTTTGTGAGTATGTATGATCAAGTTGATGAAGGCACAATCTTAGGGACATATCAAGATCAGGTAATGATTATTTTTACCCAAGGTGAAAAAGAAATTGACTATTCAACATTTGAAGAACTTCTTTCTTAAAATAGAAGTGCATCCCATTACGCTTATTTATTTTCTCTTAGCATTGATAGGAGGATATTTGAAATGGTATCTTTCTACTTTGGCTATTGTTTGTTTTCATGAATTATGCCATCTTATGATGGCATATTATTTTCATTTTGAAATTGATAAAATTGAAATTCTTCCTTTTGGAGCATATTTATCTTTAGATGATTTTTTTTATCATCCTATCATTCATGAAATCTGTGTTGTTTTGGCAGGACCATGTAGTCATTTGTTTTTGTATTTTTTTATAGAAACATTTATAAATGGAGTATATCAGGATTATTTATTGATGATGAATATGTTTGTTTTTGGATTTAATCTTGTGCCTATTTATCCTATGGATGGAGGAAGATTGATGAGTTTGTTGTTGCAAAGGCTTATGGATTTGAAAAGGGCACTTGAGTTGAGCTTAAAAATATCAGTATTTTCATTTTGTGTTTTGAGTATATGTTATTTGAAAATCAATACATTAGTGATTATAGGTTATTTATTTGTTCAACAAATCACATATTGGAAAGCAATACCAACAATGTTAAGACAATATTATAGTCATATCCCATCATTATATGAAAGAAAGAAAATCATATTAAATCAAAAATTCATTTATCGAAGAGACTATCATAATTATTACCAAAGACAAGAGGGGATGGTTGATGAAAAGGATATGGTTTACGAATTATTGTTGAGTGTAAAAAAATAGAGAAAAATGAGATTGTATCTTGTTTTTTTTATATTTTTATGATATTATATTGCAGGTATTTTAAATACACACATTGTGAATTCATAAATCTAGTGCCTTATTCAGGTGGTTTGTGTTAGAAACAATGGAGGAAAAAAACGAAAAGGAGGAAGTTACAATGGCAGTAATTTCAATGAAAAAATTATTAGAAGTTGGTGTTCATTTTGGACATCAAACAAAAAGATGGAATCCAAAAATGGCTCCATACATTTTCACAGCAAGAAATGGTATTTACATCATCGATTTAAAGAAATCATCTGATAAAATTGATGAAGCTTATGCAGCTATGATGGATATCGTTGCAAAAGGTGGAAAAGTTTTATTTGTAGGAACTAAAAAACAAGCTCAAGAAGCTGTACAAATCGAAGCTGAAAGATCTGGAAGTTTCTATGTAAATTCTCGTTGGTTAGGTGGAACTTTAACAAACTTCAAAACTATCCAAAAGAGAATTAGAAGATTAAAAGAATTAGAAAAAATGGAAGAAGATGGAACTTTAGAATTATTCACTAAGAAAGAAGCAGTTCTTATGATGAAAGAAAAAGCTAAGTTAGAAAAGAACTTAGGTGGTATCAAAGAAATGAGAAGATTACCAAATGCTTTATTCGTAGTTGATCCTAAAGTTGAACATAATGCAGTTGCAGAAGCAAAAATCTTAGGTATCCCTGTATTTGGTATCGTTGATACAAACTGTGATCCTGATGAAGTTGATTATGTTATCCCAGCTAATGATGATGCTATTAGAGCAGTAAAATTAATTGTTGCTGCAATGGCTGATGCTGTATGTGAAGCAAAAGGTGAACCTTTAACTGTTGCATATGTAAAAGATGAAGATGACAAAGAAGTATCTATGAATGATGCTGTTGCTTCTGTAGAAGAAAGTAAACAAAGAGGACCAAGATATAAAAATAACGGACGTCCTAGAAATAACAAACCTGCTGAAGTAAGCAAACCAGCTGAAGTTAAAGAAGAAAAAACTGAAGCATAGTTGTATTAAGGGGAGGCTTATGTCTTTCCCTTTTTTATAAAAAAATAAATGGAGGATAAAGAAATGGCAATTAGTGCAAAATTAGTAAAAGAATTACGTGAAAAAACTGGTGCTGGAATGATGGACTGTAAAAAAGCATTAGAAGCATGTGATGGTGATTTAGAAGCATCATTTGACTGGTTAAGAGAAAAAGGAATTGCAAAGGCTGCGAAAAAAGCTGACCGTATCGCTGCTGAAGGGTTAACTGCTTTTGTTATTGAAGGAAATGCTGCTGCAATCGTAGAAGTAAACTCTGAAACTGACTTCGTTGCTAAAAATGCTGAGTTCCAAGAATTAGTAGCAAATGTTGCTGCAATTGTTGTTAAGAATCAACCAGCTGATTTAGAAGCTGCTTTAAAATTAGATGTTGATGGTAAAGATTTAGAAACAGTTATCGCTGAAAAGAGTGGTAAAATTGGTGAAAAATTAAGCTTAAGAAGATTCGTTGTTATGAACAAAGCTGATGATGAAGTTTTCGGTGCTTATTCTCACATGGGTGGAAAAATGTCTGCATTAGTAAAAGCTTCAGGAATTGATGAAGCAAAAGCGAAAGACATTGCTATGCAAGTGGCTGCTATCAATCCACAATATATTGATAGAACTGCTATTCCTGCTGAAGTTTTAGATCGTGAATTAGCTGTCTTAAAAGCTCAAGCTATGGAAGAAAATGCAAACAGTGCAAAACCTAAACCAGAAAATATTGTTGAAAAAATGGTTCAAGGTCGTTTAAACAAAAACTTAAAAGAAATGTGCTTAGTTGATCAAGCTTTCATTAAAGATTCTGATCAAACAGTTGCTCAATACTTAGGAAACGGAAAAGTTTTAGATATGATTCGTTTCGAAGTTGGTGAAGGTATGGAAAAAAGAGAAGAAAACTTTGCCGAAGAAGTAGCTGCTCAAATGAAAGGATAATTATATACGGGGGAGGACACTTTTTGTGCCCTTTTCTTATAAAATGAAGGAGATATATATGAAGTACAAGAGAGTATTATTGAAATTAAGTGGAGAAGCTTTGGCTGGTGAACAAGGCTTTGGAATCAATCCTGTTGTTGTTGCAGACGTTGCAAGACAAATCAAAGATGCAAAAGATTTAGGTGTTGAAATTGCTATTGTTTGTGGTGGTGGAAATATCTGGCGTGGAAAAACGGGTAGCGATATGGGTATGGAAAGAGCTGCTGCGGATTATATGGGAATGCTTGCGACTGTGATGAATGGTATGGCTTTACAAAATGCTTTAGAAGCAATTGGTTTAGATACAAGATTGTTATCTGCTATTGACATGAAAGAAGTGGCTGAACCATATATTAGAAGAAGAGCTGTTCGTCATTTAGAAAAAGGACGTATTGTTATTTTTGGTGCTGGAACAGGTAGCCCATTCTTTACAACAGATACAACTGCTGCACTTCGTGCTGCTGAAATGAATGCAGATGTTATTTTAATGGCTAAAAATGGTGTTGATGGTGTTTATTCAGCTGATCCAAAAGTTGATCCAAATGCTAAAAAATATGATCATATCACTTATTTAGATGTTTTAAATGAAGATTTACATATCATGGATCAAACGGCTATTACTTTATGTAAAGATAATGGTATTGATTTATGTGTGTTCAACATGCAAGAAGATGGTAATATTGCCAAAGCTTGTGATGGTGCTGAAATTGGAACAATTATTTCCAGAGGAGGGGAAGCATAATGTTAGATTTAATTTTAGAAGAAACAAAAGAAAGAATGGAAAAATCTATTGAAGCTTTTAAACATGAATTGTCATCAGTGAGAACTGGTCGTGCTAATCCAACAATGTTGGATCGTGTGAAAGTGAATTATTATGGTGAAAAAACACCTTTAAATCAAACTGCTGGTATCTCTGTTGTTGAAGGTCGTCAATTATTGATTAAACCTTATGACAAAAGTACTTTAAAAGATATTGAACATGCTATCTATGAAGCAGAATTAGGATTGACTCCACAAAGTGATGGAGAAGTCATTCGTATTAATGTTCCTGCTTTAACTGAAGAAACAAGAAAAGAATATGTAAAACAAGCAAAAAAATATGCTGAAGAAGCTAAGGTTGCTTTACGTAATGTCAGAAGATCAGCAAATGATGATGTTGAAAAAGCTGGTTTAACTGAAGATGAAGAAAAACAAGGAAAAGAAAAAGTTCAAAAGTTAACTGATGAATATGTAAAAATGATTGATCAATTAACAAAAGAAAAAGAAGCAGATTTAATGACAGTATAAAAAGGCGAAAGCCTTTTTTTCTTTGATTTTGTTTCTTTCAATGATTCTTTATGATATAATACATAAAGATTAATGAGGTGAGATTATGTTTTTCAATAAAAAAACAAAAGAAAACTATGAATTAGACATGAATAATATCCCTTCTCATATTGCATTTATTATGGATGGGAATGGGAGATGGGCTAAGAAAAGAAAAATGCCTAGAACTTATGGTCATCATGAAGGAACAAAGACAATTCGTACTTTAGCTTTGGAAGCTAATCGTTTAGGTGTGAAAGCTATGACTGTTTATGCTTTTTCAACTGAAAACTTTAAAAGAGAAGCCAGTGAAGTGGAATATATTTTTAAATTACCAAAAGAATTCTTTAATCTTTATTTAAAAGAATTAATGGAAAATAATGTTCAAATTCGTTATATTGGGCATTTAGAAATGGCACCTAAAGAAACACAAGATATTATAAAAGCTGCCATTGAAAAAACATCAATGAATACAGGGTTGATTTTAACGTTTGCGTTTATTTATGGTGGGCGTGATGAAATTGTGGAAACAACGAAGAAAATTTGTGAACAATATAAAAATGGTGAAATAGAACTTTCTGATATTACAGAGGATTATTTTGAAAAACATTTGATGACAGGAGATTTACCACCTGTTGATTTGATGGTCAGAAGTAGTGGAGAATATCGCTTATCTAATTTTTTGCCATGGCAACTTGCTTATGCTGAATTTATTTTTGATGATGTTTTATGGCCTGATTTTGATGAAGAACATCTTCATAAAGCCATTGCTATTTACCAAGGAAGAGAAAGACGTTTTGGAGGTGTTTTGAAATGAAAACCAGAATTATAACCGGGATTGTTTTAATCGCAGTTATTTTACCGTGTGTGATTTTAGGAAATATTCCTTTTCAAGTTTTACTAGCATTAGTGGCAGCAGGAGCTGTTTTTGAAATGCTTTCTATTTGTGAACGTCCTAAAGCTAATATTTATTTATATCCATTAGTAGGTATTTTTGTATTTTACTCATTGTTCTTTGTTGGAGAATTGATGATACCTAGTGAAATATTAATTATTTATTTGATTGTTTTATTGGCTTGTAGTATGTTTGATGATGGTATGAATTTTAATCGTCTTTGTTATTATTTTACTGTTGGAGTTTTGGTCGCAATGGGATTACATATGATATATCAATTGCGTCAAATTTATGGCGTTGATTATCTGATTATTCTTGCATTAGCCACTTTTGGAACTGATACTGGTGCTTATTTTGCTGGAATGATGTTTGGAAAACATAAATTAAATCCAAGATTATCACCTAAAAAGACAATTGAAGGGTCACTTGGTGGAATGTTACTTGGGACTGTTCTTTCTGTTGGATATGGTGCATATATTCAAATAAATATACCAATTGTTATTTTAATTGGAATGTGTTTGATTTTAACAATGACTGGGCAAATTGGGGATTTAACTTTTAGTAGTATCAAAAGAACTTTTGAAGTGAAAGATTATTCGCAATTATTGCCTGGACACGGTGGAATTTTAGATCGTTTTGATTCAATTTTATTTAATGCGATGGTTTTTGGATTGTTGCTTCATTTTGTGAAGATGGTGGTGATTTAAGATGAAAAAAATAACTGTTTTAGGAGTCACTGGTTCTATTGGTACACAAACTGTTGATGTTGTTAAGAATCATAGCGATGAATTTGAAATCGTTGCTATGAGTGCTGGGAAAAACATTCAATTGCTTGAAGAAATTATGGCTTCTTTGCATGTTCATCATATTTGTGTTCAAAATAAAGAAGATAAAGAGTATTTGGAAAAGAAATATCCTGATCATCAGTTTTATTATGGACAAGATGGACTTATTGAAATTGCAACATTAAAAGAAGTGGATGTCATTTTAAATGCGATTGTTGGTTTTGCTGGATTGGTTCCAACAATGGAAGCCATCAAAGCAAAAAAAGATATTGCGCTTGCCAATAAGGAAACATTGGTTGTAGCAGGACATTTGATTTGTCCGCTTGTGAAGGAATATGGAGTCGCATTATTACCGGTGGATAGTGAGCATTCTGCAATTTTTCAATCAATGAATGGTGAAAATCATGGTGATATTGCTAAAATTATTTTAACAGCAAGTGGGGGAAGCTTCCGGGATAAGACTCGTGATGAATTAAAAGATGTTACTGTTGATCAAGCATTAAAACATCCGAATTGGTCTATGGGTGCTAAAATTACAATTGATAGTGCGACTTTGTTTAATAAAGGTTTAGAAGTTATGGAAGCCAAATGGTTGTTTGATAAAGATTATGATGATATTGAAGTTTTAATTCATCCAGAAAGTATAGTTCATTCTATGGTTGAATATCAAGATACTGCTGTTATTGCACAACTTGGAACTCCAGATATGCGTTTGCCTATTCAATATGCGTTGACATATCCAAGACGTATTCCTTTGATTTCGGCAAAACGTTTATCTTTAGCTGATGTGGGAACTTTACATTTCTATAAACCAGATTTCAAACGTTTCCATGCACTAGAATTGGCTTATGCCGCAGGACGACGTGGAGGCTCTATGCCTTGTGTTTTAAATGGAGCAAATGAACAAGCCAATGCGTTATTTTTAAATCGCAAGATTCAATTTTTAGATATTGAAAGATTAGTTGAAGAAGCTATGTGTGCCCATGAAAGCCAATGGATTAAACATCCTTCACTAGAACAATTGTTAGAGATTGATCAATGGGCAAGAAATTATGTTTTACAAAGAGTAGGAGAAGATTAGATGCAATCAATTATAAATGTTGTTGTCTTTTTATTGATTTTAGGTTCAATTATTATTATTCATGAATTGGGACATTTTTTAGCCGCTAAGTTTTTTGGTGTTTATTGTGCTCAATTTTCAATTGGTTTTGGACCTAAGATTTGGTCAAAAAAAGGCAAAGAAACGGAATATGTTGTGAGTGCTTTACCATTTGGTGGTTTTGTTGCTATGGCAGGTGAAGAAGACCAAATGGATAATGAAGAATTGGCAGATATTCCAGTTGAAAGAACTTTAAAAGGAAAGAAAACATATCAAAAGGTTATTATCTTTTTGGCTGGAGTTTTCATGAACTTTGTATTAGCTGTTGTGGTAACATTAGGAGTTAATGTTTTTGCTGGACAAATTCCTGTAAATGTGGCACAAATTGGAACCATATTGGAACATTCACCAGCTGATGAATATGGTTTAAAAACTGGTGATATTATTCAACAAGTCGATATTGTAGAAACAGGACAAACATTGTTAATTTCTAATTATGAAGATATTAATTTTACACAAGATCATTTAAAAACAACTGCTGATTCCTTAACAATGAAGATGACTGTCGAAAGACAAGACAAAAAGGAAACAATAACTTTGAAAGTTCCTTTTAGTCAAGAAGATGGAAAATATAAATTAGGAATTACACAAGCGACACGTGCTATGAGTTTGACTGAAGCTTTTCAATATACATTTATTTCTTTAGGAGAAATGAGTGTTGCAATTTTTGCGGCTTTAGGACAATTGATTACACATTTCTCAAAAACTGTAACTCAATTATCCGGACCTGCAGGTATTTTCCAAGTCACTGCACAAGTGACAGAAACAGGGCAGATTGCTTATGTTTTAAATTTACTAGCCATGTTATCGATTAATGTAGGAATTTTTAACTTATTACCAATCCCTGGGCTTGATGGGTGCCAAGTTATCTTCGCATTGATTGAAAAGTTAATTGGACGTGATTTACCGCAAAAATTAAAATTAGCTTTACAGATGGTTGGCTTAGGTTTAGTGATGTTATTGATGGTATTTGTCACATATCAGGATATTACGAGAATATTTGGATAAGGGATAGATTATCCCTTTTCCTATGTAAAGGAGGAAAAAAGAATGAATAAAATGTTGGTTTTACTACAACAACTCCATATTGAAGATGAAGTGCAACAATTAAAGAATGCAATAATTGATAGAGTCATTGTGAATCCTGATAATTCTTATGTGTTTTATATCTCTGCTTCACATATTGTTCCTTTAAATGAGATTCGTATTTTATTTGCTGCTAAAAAGGAATTTCCATATCCAACAGATTTTATTTTTGATTGGATGTCTTCTTATACTGTGCAAGATGTGAAAGAATATGCTTTATTTATTTTTAATGGATTGAAAGGACGTTTTCCACAAATTGATTTTATTAAAGAAGAATCTTTATCTTTTGATGAGAATACATTAAAGATAGAAGTTCTTAATGAAATTCAATTGAATCAAATGCAACATCTTTATAAAATCTTTGATAAATATTTTAATAAGTTTGGTATTCAAATAGGATTTGAGGCTTATATTGATCAAAATAATGAAACATATCAATCTATTCAAGAAGAAATGAATGCTTTAAATGAAGTTCAAGTTGATGAAGCAACTTTTCATGCAGTTGAACAACAACCTGTTTATGAAAAGAAACAAAAATTTCAAAGTTATAAAAAAGAATATTTTTCTTTAACAATTGATGAAATTGATGAAACTGTTAAAGAAGTGATGATTCAAGGATATGTCTTTAAAGAAGATTCTAAAAAAGTCAAAACTGGAAAAACAATTCAATCTTTGTATGTCACTGATTATACGAATAGTATCGTTGTCAAGCGATTTGAAAATAAAGGTGGCAATAGCATAGAAGAAATGAATAAAGTCAAAAAAGGTGGCGTTTGGGTACGTGTCAAAGGGAATGTTGAATATGATACCTTTGCAAAAGATACAGTAATTATTGCAAGAGAAGTTGAAGTCATTCCTTCTCCTAAAATTAGACAAGATAATGCTGAAAAGAAACGTGTTGAATTACATGTTCACTCGAAAATGTCACCAATGGATGGAATTGGTTCAATTAGTGATTATATTTCACGTGCTGCTTATTGGGGACATCAGGCGATTGCTGTGACTGATCACGGAAATGTTCAATCTTTCCCAGAAGCACAGATGGCAAGTATTAAAAATAAAATTAAAATGATTTATGGCGTGGAAATGTATATGATTGATCCTTCTTTTATGGTTGTTTATAATGAAAAAGATTTATCATTAAAAGATTTAACTTTTGTTTCTTTTGACCTTGAAACAACTGGATTATCAGTAATGGATGACGATATTACAGAGTTTGGGGCTGTTCGATATAAGAATGGACAAGAAATTGGACGTTTACAAAGTTTGATCAAACCAAATAAAGCGATTTCTGAGAAGATTACAAACATCACTCATATTACTAATGAAGATGTAAAAAATGCTCCTACAATTGAAGAATTTTTACCAAAGATTTTAGATTTCTTTGGAGATGATGTTATTGTTGCTCATAATGCAACATTTGATGTTGGTTTTTTAAATGAAATTTTAAAACGTCATGGATATCCCGTTTTATCGAATCCAGCCATTGACTCATTAACACTGGCTTGGAAATTATTACCGGATTTAAAAGGATATCGTTTAGGTAATGTTGCGAGGTATTATCGTATCCCATATGATGGAGATGATGCTCACCGTGCTGATTATGATGCTGATGTTTTAGCAGGGGTTTTCAATATGATGCTCCATGATATGATGCAAAAACAACTTTATAATCTTTTAGATATGAATGCTATGGAATGTCAGGATGCCTATAAGATTGTGAGACCAAAACATATGTGTGTATTAGCAAAAGATAAAGCTGGTCTTAAAAATATGTTTAAACTTGTTTCAGAAGCCAATACAACATATTATTCAAAAACATCCCGTATTCCTCGTGAACGCCTTGAATATTATCGAGAAGGGCTTTTGTTTGGAAGTGGATGTTATAATTCAGAAATCTTTGAATTAGCAATGACCAGAAGCTTAGAAGAATTAAAACAAGCCATGGCTTTTTATGATTACATAGAAATTCTTCCTCTTGATATTTGTGATTACTTTGTTGAAAGAGGGCGTATTGACACACAAGAAGATTTAAAACGTATTTTGCGTCGTATTGTTGATACAGCAAAAGAAATGGGAAAAATGATTGTTGCAACAGGAGATGTTCATTATCTTGATCAACAAGATAAAATTTTTAGAGATGTTTTTACATGTAATCCTAAAATCGGACTTGGTGGGACACTCCATCCTTTAACGGATCGAAGCAATCCTAAAGCTTGGACACCTGATGAATATTTCCGTACAACAGATGAAATGATGGATAGTTTTCCATATTTAACCGAAGATGAAAAATATGAGTATATTGTTGAAAACACAAATAAAATTGCTGATATGATTGATGGAAGTTTCCATGTTGTTCATGACAAACTTTTTACACCACATATTGATAATGCAGATGAAAATTTACGTCAATTGTGTTTTGATAATGCACATAAACAATATGGGGAAGTCTTACCCGAAATTGTTGAAAAACGTTTATCAAAAGAGTTAGATAACATCATTAAACATGGATTTGGGGTTATTTACTACATTGCTCATAAATTGGTTAAAAAATCTAATGAAGCAGGATATCTGGTTGGAAGCCGTGGTTCTGTAGGGTCTTCCTTTGTTGCTACAATGGCCAATATTTCTGAGGTTAATCCTTTACCGCCACATTATTTTTGTCCACATTGTCAATATAGTGAGTTTTTACCTGATGGCTTTATTGCTAATGGGTATGACTTGCCAGATAAAGTTTGTCCAAAATGTGGAAAACCTTTAAAGGGAGATGGACATAATATTCCATTTGAAACCTTCCTAGGATTTAATGCGGATAAAGTTCCTGATATTGACTTAAACTTCTCTGGTGATTATCAGCCAACAGCACATGCTTATACAAAAGAAATTTTTGGAGAAAGTCATGTGTATCGTGCCGGAACAATTTCAACTGTGGCCGAAAAGACTGCTTATGGTTATGCCAAAGGTTATGCAGAATTAATGGAAAAAGAAGATACAATTCGTGTGGCTGAATTGGAACGTATTGCGAAAGGATGTACAGGGGTAAAAAGAACAACAGGTCAACATCCTGGGGGAATTATTGTTATTCCTGAAAACATGGATGTCTATGACTTTACACCTTATCAATATCCCGCTGATGATCTAACTGCAGAATGGAAAACAACTCACTTTGACTTCCATGCTATTCATGATAATGTCTTGAAGTTTGATATTTTAGGACACGTTGATCCAACTGTCATTAGGATGTTACAAGATTTAACTGGAGTAAATCCAAAAGACATTCCAACTAATGATCCAAAAGTTATGAGTTTATTTAATTCAACTGAAGCACTTGGCATTGATTTATCTTATCTGAATTGTAAAACTGGTGCTTTGGGATTACCAGAATTTGGTACAAAGTTTGTTCGTGGAATGCTTGAACAAACACATCCGACATCATTTAGTGATTTGGTTATCTTATCTGGTCTATCACATGGGACTGATGTTTACTTAGGAAATGCAGAAACTTTAATTAGTTCAGGAACATGTACCTTAAAAGAAGTTATTGGATGTCGTGATGATATTATGGTTTACTTAATTGAAAAAGGACTTCCAAACAAAGATGCTTTTGATATTATGGAATGTGTTCGTAAAGGAAAATCACCTGCAGTTTTCCCAGAAAAGAAATATGAAGAATTGATGCGTGAACATGATGTTCCTTCTTGGTATATTGAATCATGTAAAAAAATCAAATACATGTTCCCAAAAGCCCATGCTGCGGCTTATGTTTTAAGTGCTATTCGTGTGGCTTGGTGGAAATTATATTATCCAAGAGAATATTATGCAGTTTATTTTACAACACGTTGTGATGCCTATGATATTGAAACACTTATCCAAGGAAAAGAAACAATCTTATCTCGTTATAAACAAATTTTAACTGATAAGCAAAATGGTGTGAAGATTTCTAATAAAGAAGAAGCATTGATTTCTGTCTTTGAAATTGCTTTAGAAATGTATGAACGTGATATTCACTTCAATAATATTTCATTAGAAAAATCAGATTCACGTAATTTTATTCTTGATCCTGATGATCCTGATGGTTTATTACCTCCATTTACTGCCATTGATGGTTTGGGGGCAGCCGTAGGTGATAGCGTTATTGAGGCGAGAGTCAATAATTCATTTTTATCTAAGGAAGATGTGATGAAGCGTACAAAATTAACAAATACACAAATTGAATTCCTTACAAAAATGGGTGTATTTGATAATATGTCTGATGAAAATCAGTTATCTTTATTTGATTTATAAAAAAATGTGATGAAAGGTCAATCTGTATGGGTTGATCTTTTTTTTATTATTTAACAAAGTAGAAATAAATTTTCTTTCTGATATAATTATTATAGTTTATTCTATTTATAAAGGAGAGAGATTAAAAATGACTGATGTAAGGCAAGACTATGATTTAAGAGAAGTTTGTGAAATGTTAATTGAAGAGGCAATCAATGATAAAAATTTCATTAAAAATTATAAATATACTGAAAAGGGAAAAAGTAAAGCATTCACTAAAAAAATTATTGAATTATTGAAACAAGTTTTAGAAGAAATGACAAATCCTCATCATCCGATAAAAATTGATAGTAATAAAAAAAGTAAAATACAAAAATTAAAAACACAAAAAGAATATTATCGAATTGATTTGATAGGTTGGACTCAAAGAAAAGATAAATTGAAAGACTCTGAAAAGTTTGAACAAGCAAAAAATTTTAATTTGCACATGTGGGATTTGAATATTGCTATTGAACATGAAAATTCAAGTAAGGATTGGCTTGATGAAGTTGTAAAGTTATTATATATTAATTGTCCAAGAAGACTTGTTATTGGATATGTAAATTACAATAAAAAAACTAGAGATATTGAAGCTAATGACAAACTATATTTGGATTGTGTGTTAGAATGTCTAAACTCATTAGATAAAGATGGGACAAAAATGTTTATAAAAAAAGATGATCAATTTGGAATCTTGCTAGGAAATGCTGGTTATGATGATATCGGACTCGACAAAAATCAAACAGAGGAATATTATAAAAAAGTTATTAATTATCGATTGTATTTTATTAAATTTATTCCTGATAATAAAGAGGAAGAAAAATATGTTTGTGTGCAAAATATAAAATAAGACTATCTTATATTTAAAAAAAATCATAATAAATATTATTATAAAAACGATTGTATTTGATAATATGTCTGATGAAAATCAGTTATCTTTATTTGATTTATAAAAAAATGTGATGAAAGCATTGTTTTTTCAAATGAATTGTGCTAGTATATACGTGTAATAAGTGATTTACGAGAGGGGCGACCCTCTCGTTTATATTTGTAAACGGAGGACTATATGCTAGAGAAAATCACAAAACTAATTCAACCCATTCTAGAACAACATGATGTCTATTTAGATGATATTGAGTATGTGAAAGAAAAGAATGAATGGTATTTAAGAATCTTTATTGAAAAAAACGTTGGACATTTAGATATGGATACATGCGTTGCTGTCAGTGAAGATATTAGTCTTCAATTAGATGAAGCTGATATCATTACAAATGAATATTATTTAGAAGTGTCTTCACCTGGTGCAGAAAAACCATTAAAGACTTTGGAAAAAGTTCAACAATCTGTTGGAGAATATGTTTATATTCAATTTAAAAAACCAACACAGGGGATGGATGAAGTTTATGGGACTATCTTGAGCGTTGATGGTGAAACAATTGAACTTCAATATATGGTTAAAAACATCAAAAAGAAATGCACGATTGAATATCAAGATGTTGCATTTATGAGATTAGCTGTTAAATTTTAAGGAGGAAAATAAAAATGGCTAGCAAGAAGTTTATTCAAGCTTTAGAATTATTAGAAAGTGAAAAAGGAATTCAAAAAGAAGTTGTTTTAGATGCGTTAAAAGAAGCGTTAGAAAAATCTTATAAGAAAAATTATGGTGGTCCTGAATCAATTATTCGTGTTGATATTAATGAAAATAGTGGTAAAATTCGTTTATATGAAATTAAACATGTTGTTGATGATGTCAATGATGAAGATTATGAATTATCTTTAGAAGAAGCTCAAATGATTAATCCAAAATATCAAGTTGGAGATGAAGTCGTTACTGAAGTTGATCCTGAAGTTTTTGGACGTTTGGCTGCAATTCAAACAAAGCAATTGTTAAAACAAAAAATTCGTGAAGCTGAAAAAGAAACGCTTTATAACGAATTTGTTGATAAGAAAGATGATATTATTACAGGGATTGTTGATCGTGTTGAAGATCGTTTTGCGATTATCAATATTGGAAGAACGGGAGCTTTATTACCTTTAAATCAACAAATTCCAGGTGAAAAAATTTATGAAGGACAACATATTAAAGTTTATGTGAGTGATGTTGAAAGAAATACAAAAGGAACTCATATTGGTGTTTCAAGAACTGAACCTGGTTTAGTAAAAAGATTATTTGAAATGGAAGTTCCTGAAATTTTTGATGGAACTGTAGAAATCAAATCAGTTTCTCGTGAAGCAGGAGATCGTAGTAAGATTGCTGTTTATACACGTAACGAAAATGTTGATCCAATTGGTGCCTGTGTTGGTCCAAAAGGAAGCCGTGTTCGTAATATTGTCAATGAATTAAATGGTGAAATGATTGATATTATTGAATGGAATGAAGATCCTGTAGTATTTATTTCTCATGCTTTGTCACCTTCAGAAGTTGTCAGTGTTGAAATTAATGAATCTGATCATAGTGCATTGGTTATTGTTCCTGACAATCAATTATCACTTGCGATTGGGAAAAGAGGACAAAATGCAAGATTGGCTGTTCGTTTGACAGGATGGAAAATTGATATTAAATCAGTCAGTGAAGCTGCTGAAGAAGGTATTGTTTATGGTCAAGATGCTGAATTTGAAAAAGAATTTGAAGCTGAAATGATCAAAGATGAACCTGAAAGTGTTGAACCAATTATGGAAGAAACATTTGAAGAAGACATTGTCGAAGAACCAATTGTTGAAGAAGTTGTTCAAGAAGTTGAAGAACCTGAAGTTAATGAACCAGAAATTGAAGAAGTTATTGAAGAAGAATCTTTTGATGATGAAGAAGTCGTTGAAGAAGCATCTGATGAACATTTTGAAGAAGATGATTATGAAGACGATGACTATGAAGATGAGGATTATGAATATGATCCTAAATATGATGAAGACATCGATTATGATGAATTCGATAAATATTATGATGAAAAATAGAGGTGATTTTCATGAAAAAAATACCTTTAAGAAAATGTGTTGCAACAAATGAACAGTTACCAAAAAAAGAACTTATTCGTGTTGTAAGAAACAAAGAAGGACAAGTTTTTGTGGATCCAACTGGTAAAATGAATGGAAGAGGGGCATATTTAAAAAGAAGTTTAGAAGCGATTGAAATTGCTCAAAAAAAAGGTGTCTTAAAACGTTCATTGGAAGTTGATATACCTGATTCTATTTATGAGGAACTCAAAACTTATGCTAAGTAAAGATGTATTATCCTTATTAGGTTTAGCATCACGTGCACGTAAGATAACGTGTGGTGATATTTTATTAAAAGATATTCGTGCAAGGAAAGTGGATTTGGTCATGATTGCTGAAGATGCGAGTGCGAATACACAAAAGAAATATACAGATAAATGTGCTTATTATCAAATTGATTGTTTGATAGTTGGGCAGATTGATGAAATCTCAAAGGCAATTGGTAAAGAAAATCGAGTTGCTGTGGGAATTAAAGATCGCGGTTTTGCAAATAAGATCAAATCAAAGTTAGGAGGTTGATGTTTATGGCAAAAAAGAATACTTCAACAAAAAAGAAAGGGAATCAACATAAGAAAAAACTGATTTCTAATATTCCTAATAAAGCTAAGGAAGAAAAGAAAATTGGTGATGGAATTGTTGAATATGAAGAAGGAATTACAGTTGGAGAATTAGCAGAAAAGATAGGACAAACTCCTGCTAATGTGATTAAAGTATTATTTATGCTTGGAACTATGGTAACAATCAATTCTTCATTAGATGATGAACAAATTGAATTGATTTGCCTTGAATATGGTTATGAAGCAAAGAAAAAAGTTGTTGTAAGTGAAATTAATTTTGAAGATTTTGAAATTATTGATGATGAGGCTGATTTGGTTAGCCGTCCACCTGTTGTTACAATTATGGGACATGTTGACCATGGAAAAACAACTTTATTAGATTCTATTCGTAAATCTAAAGTGGTTGATGGTGAATTTGGTGGAATCACACAACATATTGGGGCTTATCAAGTCGATGTGAAAGGGAAAAAAGTCACTTTCTTAGATACACCAGGACATGAAGCATTTACGGCTATGCGTGCACGTGGTGCTCAAGTGACTGATATTGTTATTATTGTTGTGGCTGCTGATGATGGTGTCATGCCACAAACAAAAGAAGCTGTTGATCATGCTTTAGCAGCTGGTGTTCCAATTGTTGTTGCTGTTAATAAAATTGATAAAGAGGGAGCTGATCCTGAACGTATCAAAGGTGAAATGAGTGAATTAGGATTAATGCCTGAAGATTGGGGTGGAGATACTGTTTATTGCAATATTTCTGCGAAAAAAGGAACAGGAATTAATGAATTATTAGAAACTTTAACGGTTGTTGCAGAATTAGCTGATTTAAAAGCAAATCCAAAACGTTATGCATATGGTAGTGTTGTTGAGGGTAGACTAGATAAAGGTCGTGGACCAGTCGCAACTTTACTTGTTCAAAATGGAACATTAAGATCAGGTGATCCAATTGTTGTTGGAACTGCATTTGGACGTGTGCGTCAAATGTTAGATGATTCAGGACGTGAATTAAAAGAAGCTGCTCCTTCAACTCCAGTTGAAATTACGGGATTAAATGAAGTGCCTGTTGCTGGTGATAAATTTATGGCCTTTGAATCTGAAAAGATGGCTCGTCATGTAGGTGAAGAAAGACAAAAAGCAAAACAAGAACAAGATCGTGGAACAAGTGCAGCTATGAGTCTTGATGATTTGTTTAATCAAATTAAAGATGGTCAAGTTGTTGACTTGAATATTATTGTCAAAGCAGATGTTAATGGAACTGCTGAAGCAGTGAAAGGTTCTTTAGAAAAAATTGATATTGATGGTGCTAGAGTGAATGTCATTCGTTCGACTGTTGGAGCAATTAGTGAATCTGATGTTTTATTAGCAAGTGCTTCTAAAGCTATCATTTATGGTTTCAATGTTCGTCCTGATGCAAATGTTAGACGTAAAGCAGAAGAAGAAGGCGTTGAAATTAGACTTCACAATATCATTTATAAAATGGTTGAAGAAATTGAAGCAGCTATGAAAGGTATGCTTGATCCTGAACTTGAAGAAGTGATTACTGGACAAGCAGAGATTAGACAAGTCATTAAAGTATCAAAGGTTGGAAATATCGCTGGATGTTATGTTACTGATGGATATATCAAAAGAGACTGTGGTATTCGTTTGATTCGTGATGGTGTTGTGATTTATGAAGGAAAATTAGCTTCATTGAAACGTTTTAAAGATGATGCCAAAGAAGTTGCAACTGGATACGAATGTGGTATGACAATTGAAAACTACAATGATATCAAAGAAGGAGATATTATTGAAGGTTATATCATGGAGGAAGTTGAAAGAAAATAGGAGTTGATAAGAATGGTCAAAAAGAAAGAAAAAATGAATAATATTATTCAAAGAGAACTTTCTGATATTTTACAGACTGAAGTCAAAGATCCTCAAATTGGTTTTTGTACAATTACTGGAGTTGATATTACGAGTGATTTATCAATTGCAAAAATATATGTTTCTTTCTTAAATAAAAATACAAAAAAAAGTATGGAAGCTATAGAAAGATCAAAAGGATTTATTCGTTCTTTACTTGCAAAGAGATTAACAATTCGTAAATGTCCTGAACTTCACTTTATATTAGATACTTCATTAGAATATGGAAATAAAATTGATAGTATTATTGAAGAGTTAAATGAAAAAGATAGATAGAAATTCTATCTTTTTTTAGAACTTCCTTGTGAAATAATTGACATATGAGTAAAATAAGCATAAAATAAAACTATCATAGAAAGAAAGAAGGAAATAGAAGATATGTTATTAGAAGGAAAAGTCGCAATTGTGACAGGTGGAACAAGAGGAATTGGATATGCAACAGTCAAAGCTTTTCTTGATCAAGGTGCCAAAGTTGCTTTATTTGGTTCTCGTGAAGAAACAGTGAGAGTGGCTTTAGAAAAATTATCTGAAGAAAATAAAGATTATCCAGTTATTGGATTACATCCAAATTTAATGGATGTGAATGAAGTTAAAGAAGCTTTTCAAAAGGTATTAGATGAATTTGGACATTTGGATATTCTTGTTAATAATGCTGGAATTTCACAAAGAGATAGAATTTTTGATTATAATATTGAAGATTTTGAAAAAATTATGAATTTAAATGTCAATGCTGTATTTGTTTGTTCAAAAGAGGCTGCTCATATTATGAAGGAACAAGGTGGTGGCGTTATTTTAAATACAAGTTCAATGGTTTCTCTATATGGTCAACCTGCTGGTGCTGGATATCCAACATCTAAATTTGCTGTTAACGGAATGACAAAATCACTAGCAAGAGAACTTGGTAAAGATCATATTCGTGTCAATGCAGTTGCACCAGGTGTGATTAAAACAGATATGGTTGCTGCTTTGCCAGATGAAGTGATTCAACCAATTATTAATACGATTCCATTAAGAAGAGTCGGAGAACCAGAAGATGTAGCAAATGCATTTGTCTTTTTAGCAAGTGATATGGCAAGCTACATTACTGGAGTGATTCTTTCTGTTGATGGTGCAACAATGTCATAAAAAACGGGTATACTGATGTATACCTTTTTCAATGTATTTTATTTGAAGATAAACAAAGACGTGGTATAATAAACACAGGAGGACAAAAAAATGAAGAAATGTATTATAAACGGGAAAATTGTTTTACATGATGAAATTGTAGAAAAAAATCTTTTTATTGAAGATGATAAAATAACTGAAGTCAGTGATCGTCAACCTGTTGATGAAGAAGTGATTGATGCAAAAGGACTATTTGTGAGTCCTGGTTTTATTGATGTTCATACACATGGACGTGCTGGTAGTGATACGATGTATCCAACTTTTGAAGATTTAAATACGATTTCAAAAGCTGCTTTAAAAACTGGTGTGACAACATTATTACCAACAACAATGACAATGCCTGTAGATGACATTGCAAAAGCTATTGAAAATATTGCTGCTCATAAGGATAAAGTGGAAGGTGCTCAAATTTTAGGAACACATCTAGAAGGACCTTTCTTTAATAAAAAATATAAAGGTGCTCAACCAGAAGAATGTATGATCTTACCAACGGTAGAAAATTATTTATCTTTTGTAAAAGATCATCAAGATATTGTTAGAAAAATATCAATTGCTCCTGAATTGGAACATTCTATTGAACTTATTGAATATTTAAATGATAAAAACACAGTTGTATCTTTGGGACATACAAATGCAACATATGAAGAAGCTCAAGCTGCTATTGATGCAGGAGCAACTTCAGGTACGCATACTTATAATGCGATGACACCTTTAACACATAGAGCTCCAGGTGTTGTTGGTGCAGTGATGATTAATGATAGTGTTTATGCAGAATTAATTTTAGATGGTATTCATGTTAATTTTGCTGCTGCTAAGGCATTATTACGTACAAAAGGAAAAGATAAACTGATTTTAATTACTGATTCTATTGAAGCGGCTGGATTGCCTGATGGAACATATAAATTAGGAAATCAACCTGTATATGTAAAAGAGGGTGAAGCAAGACTTGCCAATGGTGCTTTGGCAGGAAGTATCGCTAATATGAATGATTGTGTAAGAAATGCATATCATCATTTGGGATTGACTTTAAATGAAGCTGTCAATCTTGCAAGTTATAATCCAGCGAAAAGTTTAGGTGAAGATTTACTAGGTGAAATTAAAGAAGGAAATTATGCTGATTTGATTTTCTTTAATGATCATATTGATATTGAAAAAACAATGATTAAAGGACAAATAAAATAGGAGAGAGACAATGGTTGTTTTAAAAAATGAGAAATTAGAAGTTGAATTAAATGCTAAGGGTGCAGAAATTATTAAAATCATTGGATTACAAGATCAAATAAATTATATGTGGCGAAGAGATCCAAGTTTATGGGCCAATAGTGCTCCTATCTTATTTCCAATTGTAGGAGCTTTGAAGAATAATGAATGTCGTATTGATGGGCAAACTTATACAATGACACAACATGGATTTTCTCGTCATAATGAATATGCAACACATCAATTGTCAAAGACTTGTGTTGAATTTGAATTGACACCTAATGATGAAATCTTAAAACAATATCCATACCTTTTTGATTTAAAAGTCATTTATACTTTAAAAGATAATCAATTAGAATGTCGTTGTGTTGTCAAAAATACAGATTCAAAACCGATATATTTCCAAATTGGTGGACATCCTGCTTTTGCTTGTCCATTTATGGAAAATGAATCAAGTAATGATTACTATATTGAGTTTGAAGAAAATGAAACCTTAAATGCAAAAATCATTGATGTAGAACGTCATGGCATGTCTCATCAAGAAGAATTGTTATTTGATAATGAAAGACGTTTCTTTGTTAGACAAGCCATGTTTAATAATGATGCAATTGTTGTAAAGAATATGAAATCACATTCAGTTTCTTTAAAATCATTAAATCATGATAAGTCTATACGTTTCTATATGGATAATTTTAATCATTTAGGAATTTGGACAAGTCGACATGTTGGTGGTTTGTTAGCTATTGAACCTTGGGTTGGTCATAGTGATTATGTTGATTTTACAGGTGAATTCAAAGAAAAAGAAGGTGTTGTTGAATTGCCTGTAGGTGAAGAATTTACTTGCCAATTTACTGTTGAAATTAACCAATAAATGACAAAATATTTTTAAAAATCATGATATAATCATGATATGAAAGTAAAAATTATTGAAAAAACACATGAATTAGATTTAGAAGATGCAATTAATGAATTTTTGGAGAAGGAAGAGCCAGATGTTCATAAAATGCATTATCAAGTTGCAATGACATCACACAATGGAGAATTGGAATACAGTTTTAGTTGCATGATTGAATATTTGTCTTGAATTTTGCCATACTAATTTATGGAGGTGAAAGTCATGGCTAAAGATGTAAAATGTAGCGTGGAAAGCTGTAAATATCAATGTGATGGACACTGTGAAGCCAAATGTATTCAAGTAGGGAATTGTGATTGTGCCTGTGCTAAGGATGTTGAAGAAACTGCTTGTGATACTTTTGAATTGAAATAAAGGCTATTTTAGCCTTTTTCTTTTAAAAAAATCATGACTTTTCTCATCATGAGAAAAGTGTTATAATGGTAGTGGTGATTTTATGAAAAAAATAGCACTTTTATTTTTGATGTTATGTTTATGTTTTGGATGTCAATCTCAAAACAATAACTCTCAACTAGATATGTATCAACAAATTGTTGATCATCTTCAACAAAGACAAGAATTTGTTTCTTCATATCCTTGCCAGATTGAAGTTATTTTCAATCCTATTGAAGATTATTTTCGCTATGATGTCATTATTCACCAAGCAACGAAAGATATGTACAATATAAAAGCTGTTGCCTATGTTGATAATTCTTTAGATGAGAGTTATCCATCATTAGGAGTTTTTGATGAAGAGGAATATCATTTAAAAGTGAATTATGTGGATAAAACACATAATTATTATAAAGGTGTTCAATTATCAGGAACTTGTCAAAAAGAAGGAACTGTTAAATTATATCTTTCTTATTTTGCTGATGAACAAAAAACAAAACAAATTGAAAAGTATATTGAGGTTAACAAATGAGATTAGATAAGTTATTAGCCCATAGTGGTTTTGGAACACGTAAAGAAGTCAAAGAATTGATTAAGCAAGGTTATGTGAGTGTCAATGGTGAAACGATAAAGAAAGATAAAACACAAGTTGATCCAACTCGTGATAATGTCCAAGTTGATGGAGAGAAAATTATCTATGAGGAATATGTCTATTATATGCTTAATAAACCTGCAGGTTACGTAAGTGCAACTGTCGATAATATTTATCCAACTGTTGTTGAGTTAATTGATGATTATTATCGTGATGATTTATTCCCAGTGGGTCGATTAGATGTTGATACAGAAGGTTTACTATTGATGACAAATGATGGAGTTCTTGCACATCAATTGCTTTCACCAAAAAAACATTGCCCAAAAGTTTATTTTGCAAAAATCAATGGGGTTGTTGATGAAGATGACATTGAAAAATTTAAAAATGGAATTATTATTGATGATGACTATCAATGTCAAAGCGCTCAATTACATATTATAGAAACTGATGAAACAACAAGTGAAATTACCGTTGAAATTTATGAAGGAAAATTTCATCAAGTGAAAAAAATGTTTTTAGCTATTGGCAAAGAAGTGACATATTTAAAGAGAATTCGTATGAAAAATTTAGAATTAGACGAATCTCTTGCACTTGGCGAATATAGACGCCTGACAAATGAAGAATTAGATAGATTAAAAGATGAATCTATGCTACAATAAGAAAAAATATTGGAGGAATATATGCGATTAAGAAATAATCCAAAAGCAAATGAAATTTTAGAAAATCACAAAGATATTGTTATGTTTAATCCAAAAGAATATTTTGGAAAATGGCAAGAACTCTTTGGTAATGATCATCCTATTTATATTGAGATAGGAATGGGAAAAGGTGATTTCATTATTGAAAATGCGAAACAATATCCTGATATTAATTTTATTGGTATTGAAAAATTTCCTAGTGTTATGGTAGGCGCTTTAAAAAAGATTGATCAAGAAAGTAAGTTGCCTAATTTACGATTAATGAAAGAAGATGCAGCTTTGTTAAATGAAATTTTTCAAACGAATGAGATTAGTCGTATCTACTTAAATTTTAGTGATCCTTGGCCTAAAAAGAAACATGCGAAACGTCGTTTGACTTCTGATACTTTTTTGCCAACATATAAAAATATATTAAAAGAAGATGGAGAATTGATTTTAAAAACGGATAATCGTTCTTTATTTGAATATTCATTAATTTCTTTCCAACAATTTGGACTTCAATTTTTAGATGTCTGTTTAGATTTACATCATAGTGTTGGATATGAAGACAATATTCAAACAGAATATGAGCGTAAGTTTTCTCCATTTGGACCGATATATCGTATTGTTACAACATTTAAAGGAGGAACTCATGATGAATAACCTAGAAGAAATATTAACTTTAGAAGCTTATCAAGAAGCCATTCAAGGACAATCTCTTATGGTGTTTTCAACAACTTGGTGCCCTGATTGTCATTTTTTAAAAACGTTTATAGATGATTTGGTTCAAAATAATCCAAAATGGACGTTCTATTATATTGATCGTGATAAAATGATTGATTTATGTGTGGATTTAGAAATTCTTGGAATCCCATCTTTTATTGCGTATCGTGATGGACAAGAAGTTTCTCGTTTTGTCAGCAAAGCAAGAAAGACACAAGAAGAAATACAAACTTTTATAGATAACTTAGGATAGGTGAAGACAATGAATTTACATGCTTTTTATAATTTAGAACATATTGGTGATGTTTTACTGATTCGTTTGGGACATGATCGTCAAGTCACTCATTACCATAAAGAAGATGATGTATGCTGTTTATATCATGATGAAAAAATCATCGGATATAATTTGTTTCATGCATCACAATATATAACTAACTTAAAGACTGGGAAGGTCAAAATGACACCTGAATTTGTTGAACAATTGAATCAGGTGTTGAAGGCTCATCAATTAGAATGTGTTGAAAGTGATTATGATGATAAGTTTAGAGTAGGAAAAGTTATAGCTATTCAAGAACATCCTGATTCTGATCATATGCATATTTGCCAAGTTGATACTGGTGATGAACAATTACAGATTGTTTGTGGTGCGCCAAATGTGGCTTTGAATCAACTTGTTGTCGTAGCTAAGAATAATGCTGTTATGCCTTCAGGTCTTGTTATTAGACCATCTAAGCTTCGTGGAGTAGAATCGAATGGTATGCTTTGCTCGGCACGTGAATTGGCTTTAGAAAACGCTCCACAAGTGAGGGGAATTTTAATATTAGATGAACATGATTATCAAGTGGGAGATTCATTTTTTAAATAGGAGGATGAACAAATGTTTAAGAAATTTTTTGGAAGAGATGAAGAAGAGGAAGAAACTTTTGAAACAGTAGATCCTGTTTTGGAACAAAGACGTAAAGAAAAATTCAGTACACCTTTGATCTATAACGAGGAAGAAGAAACTGAAGAAAAACCTGTAGAAAAAGTAGACGTTAAAAAAACCGAACCTAAAAAGACAATCAATACTGAATCAACATATCGAATGAGTGAAATTATTTCTCCAATTACTGGTGTTCAAAAAACAAAGAAATCTGAAACAAAAGTAGCAAAACCAAAAGTTAAAAAAATAAAAAAAGAGACTGATGAATTGATTCCAATTATTAGTCCATTTTATGGATCAGCTTCTCAAGAAGATGAAAAAGAAGAGATTCAAGATAGACAAGAAGAAACAATAAAAAAAGTAGAAGAACCCAGTGTTGAACAAAATTTAAGAAATATTGCTCATATTGTTGAAGAGGAACAAGATCAATTAAAAATCATTGAAGAACGTACTGGTGAATTTAAATTGGATTTACAAAAAGAAGATGAGGACTCTTTTATAGATGAAATTGATGATTCTATGAGTTTAGATGAATTAATGAGTCTTTATGAAAAGAAGTTTAAAGATTAATGAAGGGAATTGGTGTTGATATTGTTGATCTTGAAAGATTAAATATTCATAATGACCATTTTGTAAAAAAGGTCTTATCTCAAAAAGAGTATCAACTTTTCCAAAAAATGTCTTCTTCAAAACGTCAGTTAGAGTTTTTAGGTGGTCGTTTTGCGGGAAAAGAAGCCTATTTAAAAGCAAATCAAAAGGGAATAGGTGGAATTGATTTTCATGATATAGAAATTTTAAATGATGAGACAGGATGTCCTTATTTAAACGATGAGAATGCTTTGATTTCTATTTCTCATGAAAATAAGTATGCAATTGCATTTGTTGTGATAGAAAAGTAAAGAATTTTTCTTTACTTTTTTTATACAATCTTTTTCAATTGGTATGTTTTATAAGATAAAATTGATAAATTATGCAAATCTTTTGGCATGATTTGTTTGAATTTGTTGTTTTTTGGCATTGATAATGCCAATTTTAACAAATTTGGCTTATGAATTTATCTCCTTTATAATGAAAAATAAGGAGGAAAGAGAAATGTTTAATGAAATTATAGTTATTGGAAAACTGGCCAATAAACCCATTATTAAGGAAACACCTACAGGCATTAAACTCGCAACAATTGTGATTGATGTAGAAAGACCATTTCGAAACAATTTAGGTATTAAGGATCATGATTATATCAATTGTGTTCTATGGAAAGGGATCAGTGAACAGGTCAAAGACTGTTGTGAAATTGGTAGTTTTCTTGGTATTAAAGGACGGTTACAATCCAGAACATATGAAACTTCTGAAAACCAAACAACGACAACCATGGAAGTTAAAGTTGAACACGTTGAGTTTTTAGACAAATATTTAGTAAAAAAGTAGTCGTGATACTACTTTTTTGTTTCTTTTTTGATAAGAATTGTGTAAAATAGATAAAGTGAAAAGAAAGGAGTTTGAATAATGAATATAGATCAATCACATATCAGAAATTTTTCTATTATTGCGCATATTGATCATGGGAAGTCTACTTTAGCTGATAGAATTTTGCAATTAACAGGTGCTGTCAGTGATCGTGAAATGAAAGAACAACTCCTTGATAGTATGGATTTAGAAAGAGAACGTGGTATTACTATCAAATTAAATGCAGTTCAATTAAAATATAAAGCCAAAGATGGACAAGAGTATTTGCTTCATCTTATTGATACACCAGGTCATGTCGATTTTACTTATGAGGTTTCTCGTTCACTTGCTGCTTGTGAAGGAGCCGTATTGGTTGTAGACGCAGCTCAAGGTGTAGAAGCACAAACTTTAGCAAATGTCTTTTTGGCATTGGATAATGATTTAGAAATTTTGCCTGTTATTAATAAAATTGATTTACCAAGTGCTGATCCAAAACGTGTTATTCAAGAAATTGAAGATATTATTGGATTACCTGCTGATGAAGCACCATTAATTTCTGCCAAGACAGGATTAAATGTTATTGATGTTTTAGAAGATGTTGTGAAAAATGTTCCTGCACCAAAAGGAGATTGTCAAAATCCAACACAAGCATTAATATTTGATTCTTTCTACGATAGTTATCGTGGGGTTATTGTATTTGTTTGTGTTAAGGATGGAAAAATAAAAGTTGGTGACCAAATTAAATTTATGGCTACCAATGCAGTCTATGAGGTTATTGAAGTGGGTGTGAGAACACCTAAAGAAGAGAAAAAAGATGAATTGGTGACTGGTGAAGTTGGATGGATTGCGGCTTCTATTAAATCTATTCAGGATGTTCATGTTGGTGATACTGTGACAACTCTTCAACAAGAATCAAAAACACCATTGCCAGGTTATCGTAAATTAAATCCAATGGTTTATTGTGGGTTATATCCTGTTGATAATTCTAAATATAAAGATTTAAGAGAAGCATTAGAAAAAATGAAATTAAGTGATTCAGCATTGATTTTTGAACCAGAAACATCTCAGGCTTTAGGATTTGGATTTAGATGTGGTTTTTTAGGTCTTTTACATATGGATGTTATTGAGGAAAGATTAGAGCGTGAATTTGATTTGGAATTAATTGCAACAGCTCCATCAGTTGTTTATCATTGTTATTTAACAGACGGTTCTATGATTGAAATTGATAATCCGGCATCTTTACCTGATCCTCAAAAGGTTGAACATATTGAAGAACCTTATGTAAAAGCATCTATTATGACTCCAGAAGAGTATGTTGGACCAATTATGGAATTGTGTCAATCAAAACGTGGTGAATATCAAGATATTGAGTATATTGATGATATGCGCCGTAATGTGGTTTATTTGATTCCTTTAAGTGAAATTGTTTATGATTTTTTTGATAAATTAAAATCTTGTACAAAAGGATATGCTTCATTTGATTATGAAGTTGACGGTTATAAACAAAGTAAATTGACGCGTATGGATATTTTATTGAATGGTGATGTTGTTGATGCCTTGTCAACAATTGTTCATAAAGATTTTGCATACAATCGTGGCCGTATTATTTGTGAAAAATTAAAAGAAATTATTCCTAAACAAATGTTTGAAGTGCCTATTCAAGCTGCTATTCAAGGAAAAGTCATTGCCAGAACAAATATTAAAGCTATGCGTAAAAATGTTTTGGCAAAATGTTACGGTGGAGATATTTCTCGTAAAAAGAAACTACTAGAAAAACAAAAAGAAGGGAAAAAACGTATGAAGGCTGTTGGAAGTGTAGAAATACCTCAAGAAGCATTCATGGCTATTCTTTCTGTTGATGACGATTAATCCTCATTTGGATAAGATATTACAATCTTTTTTACCGTTTATTTGCTATCATGAAAATGATAGCTTTTTAAATTCTTTAAAAAAAAAAGAAACGGAGGAAATTGTATGAATAAGACTTTTTTGGCACAAGAATCAAAGAATGTTAATGAAATGGTAAGAAAAAGAATGTTAAGATGTTCAATTCTTATTATTATTTTAATTTTGTTTATTTATTTTTTGGGTCGAGATATTTTTGATACGAATAAATCATCAGGGAAAGAAATTGTATATTGTTTTACAGGATTGATTGTTATTGTCATAGTAGCAAATGTGATTAGTTTGATTAAAACAAGTCGGGTTGCTCTTCATGGAGAAAACTTAATTTTACCATTTCAGGAAGGAACAAAAGAAGAAATAGCTGAAATTATCAATCAGGAAGTGGAAAATGGAGTTTTGGTAGAAGAGTATATTGATGAATTTTTAGAAGGGAAAACACCTTCTGGAGAAAGAATTATTTTAACAGCTTCTTATTTGTTGATTTGTGGGGATAAAGTGACTGCCATTCCACGTGAAAAAATATATTGGCTTTGTGCTCAAGTTGGCACAAAAGGTGGACCTTATAGAGTGAGATTATTGATTTTTACTGAGAAGAAATTATTTAAAGTTGTGGGTGTTGATATTGAACATGCACAAATGTTAGCAGATAAATTGTATCAATATATTCCAAATATATTTCATGAATATGATACGTTTACAGTTTCGTATCAATTAGAAGAAATTTATCAAAACAATAAAAGAGATTTTTTACAAATTTATAATGAAGTGAAAAATACAGCAACAAAAAATCATGATTAGAAAGAGAATTTGAAAATTTGTGAAATTCTCTTTTTCTTTTAGGTTGATTTACTTTCAGGATTGTTTATAATATAATAAGTCGAGGAGGTGCATAAGATGAAGTTTCCAAAAAGAAATGTGATTCGATTTGATGGAACGAAAGAAATTGAATCAAGAATCAAAAATCAAACTGAGAATGTCATTTCTCGTCGATTTAAAATCTTGATGGGTGGTATTGCTTTCATTGGTGTATTATTACTTGTGCGCTTATTTGTCACTCAAATTTCACAAAAAAATTACTATGAAACAAAGTTATCTCAATATAATACAAGTATTTTTACTGCAGATACTTTTAGAGGAAATATATATGATCGTGAATATAATCGCTTGGTTTACAATAAAAATATCAATTGTGCGACATATTATGCTGTAAAGGGTATTAAAGAAGAAGAAATCAATGTCATTGTTAATTTCTTGGTTGATAATGTAACAGTTGATATTGATAATGTTACAGATCGTGAAAAAAAGGATTATTTAATCAAAAAGGATCCTCAATATGTAAAAAGTTTATTATCCAAAGAAGAATTAAAGAGTGATTCTAATACTGTATACAAACTTCAATTAGAACGTATTACTGAGGATATTTTGAATAGCAAGTTAAATGAACGTGATATTAAATATTATATGTTGTTTTTTAAGATTCAAAATTGTAGTGTGGGATCAACTGTTTTGTTAGAGGGTCTTTCTATTAAAGAAGCTAGTCTTATTGGTGAAAATTCTAATATTCTAAGAGGAATTAAAGTGACAAATGACTGGTCGAGACAATATACTTATGAAAATAACTTTACTCAAGTTTTAGGAAAAGTTACAACAAAGAAACAAGGTCTTCCTGCAAGCAATAAGGATATTTTACTGGCTCAAGATTACAATAATGACTCACGTGTTGGGGTCAGTGGATTAGAAGCTCAATATGAACAAATATTAAGTGGGAATTCTGCTAAATACTCAATTTCTTATGATGCTAGTGGGAATCCAATTGTTAAACCTGTTTCAAGTGGAACGAAGGGAAGTAATATGCGTATTACAATTGATTGGGAGATTCAAGAAGAACTCAATCAATATATTGAAAGTTTCTTGAAAGCTCGTACGGGTGGAACTTATAACAATCATATTTTTGTTATTTTAATCAATCCTAATAATGGCGAAATTGTTGCTATGGCTGGAAAACAAAGGGATCCAAAAACAGGGGAAATCACTGATTTTGCAGCTGGAAACTATTTATCAGCATATGCGATTGGATCGACATTTAAAGGAGCAACTATTTATACCGGATTTAAAGAAGGCGTTATTACAAAAGATACTTATTTTAATGATACTGCAGCTGGAATTAAAATTGCAGGGACACCTGCGAAAAAATCATGGAATAAAAGAGGGTTAGGGCTTTTGAACGAAGTGTCAGCTTTAGCACAATCTTCCAATGTTTACATGTTCCATGTAGCCATTCGATTAGGTGGTGGAAAATATGAGTATGATAAACCACTTTATATTGATGACAAAGCTTTCGATGTATTGAGAAAAGATGCCGGAGAATTAGGTTTAGGTGTAAAAACTGGAATTGATGTGCCAACAGAAGCATTGGGTTATCGTGGACCAGTGACAGTTCGTCAAGGTGGGAATTTACTTGACTTTGCAATTGGACAATATGACACTTATACACCAATTCAAATGGCACAATATGTTTCTACAATTGCTAATGGTGGGAAAAGAATTCAGCCACATCTTTTCTTGGATTCTTTTGAGGAAGATAATGAGGGAAACAAAATATCATTATTGCAACATAAAATTAAAGTTTTAGATGATGTTTCTAGTTATCAATTAGGAATTGAACGTGTTCAAACTGGTTTTAGAAAAGGTTGTGTTGATGGTTTAGCAAAGAGTGTTAATGGTTATTATGAAGCTGCTGGAAAGACAGGGACAGCACAGGTTCCAATTAAAAATGTAGAGTATCAAAACCGTGCATTTATTGGATATGCGCCTTATGATAATCCTCAAATTGCAGTAGCATGTATGTCTGAAAGTCAAGCACAATCCACAACAAGTGGTTGTGGTGGTTTATCAAAATATGCTTTAACAAAATACTTTGATAAATATGGCGTAAAAAATAAATAAAATTGTAGCATTTTGATTCACTTTATGCTATTATAGTATGGCGAAGTCATAATGGAGGTGTAAAAATGAGAGAAAACATCATTTTAAAATGTACAGAATGTGGTGAAGAAAACTACATCAATACAAAAAATAAAAGAAATCATCCAGATAGAATGGAAGTTAAAAAATACTGTCCAAGATGTAACAAAAAAACAACTCATAAAGAAAAGAAATAAGCCTTATGGCTTTTTTTCTTTAGAAAGGAATTATCTATGATTAAAAAATTAATTTTAGGAACAATGCAAACAAATTGTTATGTTGTTTATAATGAAGAAGATTGTTTTATTATTGATCCAGGAGCAAACGGTCAAAAAGTAGCTAAGTTTATTCATGAACATGAGTTCAATGTGAAAGCTATTTTATTAACACATGGTCATTTTGATCACATTGGAGCTGTTGATTATCTTTTTGAAAAATACCAATGTCCAATTTATACACATCAGCATACGCTTCCGTTATTAAAAGATATAAAGACGAATCTCTCTTTTTATGAACAACCTTTCACAATTCAGTCACCTGTTATTGCTAGTGATGATGAAATGCAAATAGGGCCATGGACAATCAAATGGTATCTGTTAGAAGGTCATTGCCAAGGAAGTAGTATGATTTATGTCATGCAAGAAAATGCAATGTTTAGTGGTGATGTTTTATTTGCTGGCTCAATTGGTAGATATGATTTTCCAACATCATCACATTTACAAACGAAGCAATCATTAGAATTTATAAAAAATTTAGAGTTTGATGCACGTCTTTTACCAGGTCATGGAGAAGAGAGTACACTTGCTTTTGAACAACAAAATAACCCTTATTTAAAGTCATATTAAAAAAATATGACTTTTTTTCATAAAAAAAAAGAAAAATGAAAAAAATCTTTGTATATATATAGTAGGAGGGTATTTATGGATGAATTATTTGATAAGATGATTTATAGAGCATTAAAGAAAAAAGCAACTGATATTCATATGGTCTTAAAAGACAATTTGCAGATTAAGTTTAGAGTTTTTGGTGAATTGATAAAATACGATTCACTAGATAAAGACATTGGGAGTAAATTGATGAATTATATTAAGTATCGTTCAACAATTAATACAAATTATCGTTTGCTTCCACAAACTGGAGATTTTACTGTAAGTGTTGGAAAAAAAGAATATTTTTTAAGAATTTCTTATTTGCCTTCAAATGATTTTGAAAGTATTGTTATTAGAATTCTTAACAACCATGATGTTTTAACAATTGATGAATTAACCTATCAAGATGATATTAAAGAATTTCTACATTGGTTAACAAAACAAGACTCAGGATTATTTTTAATTAGTGGAGCTACTGGATCGGGAAAATCAACAACTTTGTATACTGTATTAGAACAGATCATTTCCTCTCATAACAAAAACATTATTACAATAGAAGATCCAATTGAAATTCACTTAGAAGATTGTTTACAAATTGAATTGAATGAGAAATTAGGAATTACTTATCATGATACGTTAAGACAGATTCTAAGACATGATCCTGATGTCATTATGATTGGTGAAATTAGAGATGAAGAAACAGCCAAAATTGCTATTACATGCGCTTTAACAGGACACTTGGTCTTAACAACTATTCATGCAAGTAACGCTTTATTGGCTTTAAAAAGAATGATGAATTTAGGTGTTTCACAAGTTGATTTAGAAGATGTTGTGATTGGGTCATTATCACAAAAGATAAAGTATGATAAAGAAAATGAAAGAGTTGTTATTTTATCGGAATTAGTGAATCAAAAACAAATAAGAAATTATTTTGAAAATCAAACACTCGATTATTTGAATTTTCATAAACAAGCGAAAAAACTCATAAAGAAAGGGTTTCAAGCAGAATTATTTCAAGGAGAATAAGTATGAATAAAGATTATCTGTTTTTAAAAAACTTTTATACACTATTAGAAGCAGGCTATAGCATAGAAGAAACATTGATGATTAGTAAACAAATTTTTCATCATGTCTCGATTGATGATATGTTATTAAAGTTGCATGAAGGAATGGCGTTGGATGAGATTTTGTTACATAGTGATTTTCCAAAAACATTTAAGGAATATTTTCAGTTTTATAAAAATAAGAACTGTTTATCTGTTGCGATTTCTAAAAGCTTAGATGTTTGTTTGTCTAAAGAAAATTATGAGAATCAATTGAAATCTAAATTAACTTATCCCATTGTTTTAATTGCATTCTTATTTTTGTTTTCTATTTTTGTTGTTTTTATTTTATTACCCAATGTGAATCAATTGTTTGTTTCTTTTCAAATCGAGAGATCTTTACCAATGAAAATTTTGTTTGGATTCTTTTACTTATTTCCGTTACTTATTTTTATCTTAGGAATTATTCTGATTGTTATGATTGTAGAATTGATTCATGCTTTACATCATAAACAATACAAAGTTATTGAGAAATATTTAAAATTTCCATTCATCAGTTCTTTTTTACAAAAGTATTTCTCTTTAAAATTTGCTGTTTATTATCAAGAATTACTAGATGAAGAAATGGATAGTGTGAGTATTATTCGTTTGTTAAACGACCAAATGAATGAAAGTGATCTTAAAATTATGCTTTATGAAATCAATAATCGTCTTTATGAAGGAGAAACATTGGAAGAAATTCTTAAAGATTTTGATTATTTTGATGAACTCTTTATTAGTTTCTTTGAAATGTATATCAAAAATCCTTCAGAACATCAGTCCTTGCAACATTATATACAAATGACATATCAACAAATCGACCTTTGGATAGCAACTTTCTTAAAGTATTTGATACCCTCTATATATGTTTTTGTTGCTGTATTTGTCATAAGTATATATATTTCTATTATTATTCCAATGATGAATATTATTTCAGATATTTAAGAAAGGAGCTTTATATGAATAAAAAAGGATTTACATTAATAGAAATGATTTTTTGTATTTCAGTTATTTTGGTAATTTTACTTCTTGTCATCCCTAACGTCACTTCAAAGAACACAGTTGTCAAAAACAAAGGTTGTGAAGCTCAAATTGAAGTAGTCAATTCACAAATTTTACTTTATGAAATAGAAAATGGAGAATTACCAACAAGTATTTCTGATTTAACCCAAGGAGAGCATCCTTATTTAACACAAAAGCAGGGGATTTGTCCTAATGGAAAATCTATTTCAATTGATGATGGTCAAGCTTATGTTGAATAAAAAAGGTTTTACACTTATAGAAACTCTCTTTGTTTTATCAATTATTTGTATTCTTTTTACTGTAACGATGACATTACATATACCACAAAAAAGTGAGAAAGTCGAATTGAATGAAATTGTTTCTTTTTTAAATGAGGCAAAAATGAATGCAATGATTTCTAAGCAAACAACAACCATTCATTTTTCTCATCATCAAATCTCTTATTCAAGTGCTCATCAACAAAAAAGTTTAAAACTTGATAAAGACAATTCTTTTGAAGATTACCAAATGACTTTTAATGAAAATGGTAATATCAAAACTGCCAAAACAATTCATTATCATACTAAAAATCATGATTATCGATTTGTTTATCAAGTTGGAAGTGGGTGTTTCTATGTTGAATAAAAAAGGTATGACGTTAATTGAAAGTTTATTAGCGTTTGATATTTTTATAAGTGTTTTGGTTGTTTTCCTTTCTTTATTTACAACTTTGTATCAACAAGAAAGTCGAATTCAAAAACAATATGAATCTCTCATGGCGAAAGAAGGTGAGCTTTCATTTTGCAACGAATTTATCGAAACAATCACAATGGCTTTACATTAGTAGAAGTTTTATTGTCATTATCAATTACACTAATCATTGTGATTAGTCTTACTGGCTTTTATCAAACCTTATCACATTCACAAAAAATCAAAGATTTTCATGAAGATATTTATATTGCAGCAAAACAAGTTAGTCAGTATACCTTAGGTCATTTTTATAAAGAAATAGGGGACGAACTAATCTATGTCGATCAAGATTTACAGGAGATAACAATTTCTTTGGACAATCATCGAATTGTCAAGAAACCAGGTTTTGAAATTCTTGCGACTCACATTGATTCATTATCTTTTGAAGAAGACAATCAAAAAATAATGATGCATATAACACGTGATGAGCAGGAATATCGTTTTTTAATTAATTTTGCAAGGGAGTATCAAGACAATGAAACAGTTGAAGAATAAAGGTTCCGCTCTTCAAATTGTTTTGGTCACTTTCTTAATTATGTTATCTAGTCTAACCATTTGTATAGCTTTGATTTCTCATCGCGTCACTAATTATCATTTGATTCAAACATTAATGAAACAAAAAAATTTAGAAATTATGCTCGTTGAATATTATTGTCAACAAATGCAAGATGGCTTTTTGATGAGTGATGATTATAGTGATGATGATATATCCATTGATTCACTTGTTGATGATATGGGAAATTATTATGAAATCACGACACATATCGAAGGTCGTGATATGAATTACACATTTATTGTACAAATCAGTACCGATACACAAACTGTTTTCAAATTTGAATATAAGGAGGAATGAAAATGTTCTATATCTTAATGTTGTTATTGTTTGTAAGTTTTATACTATCAGTTTTACGTCAAAGCAGATACAAAAATCAACCAGAAAATCAAAAGAAATTATCAATTCTTATTGCGATTCTTTTGACAATTGTGATTGTGATAACATTGGTTGGTTAAAAGATATGATAAATAGAGTGGTTTTCTATTTTACATATGTGTAAAAATTTGTTATAATGCTAAAGGAAAATTATACAAAGGAGAGATAACATTTATGGCAATTAATATTAAAGAGTTAAAACCTGGTAATGCATATACTGAAGGAAATGATTTATTCTTATGTCTTTCTAATGAACAAAATAAGCAAGGAAGATTATCTGGAAAATATATGGTCAAAAGAAAAAATATGAGAACAAATTCAATTACTGAAGTTTCTTATAACCCAACTGCAAAGATTGATCCAGCTATGATTGATAAAAGAAAAATGCAATATTTATATGATGCAGGTGGCTCTTTGGTTTTTATGGATAATGAGACTTATGAACAAATTGAAATCCCAAGTGAGCGTTTAAAATGGGAATTAAACTTCTTAAAACCTTCTGACGAAGTTGAAGTGACAAGTTTTTCTGGAGAAGTTTTAGGTGTTCAATTAGCAACTAACGTACCTTTCAAAATTATTGAAACTGAACCTGCTGTTAAAGGTGACACTGCTACTGGTGCAACTAAAAATGCAACAATTGAAACTGGTTTCCAAATCAAGGTCCCTTTATTTATTGGTGAAGGTGAAGTTGTTATTGTTAATACAACTGATGGTAAGTATCAAGGAAGAGCGTAAGCTCTTTTTTTCATATTTTCATATCTTCTTTCATATAGTATATAAGAAAAAGTCGGAGGAGAATGGAATATGAATAAACAAGCTTTCACATTTTTAACCCTATTTAGTTTGATTTTGGTTTTATCAATTTATTATATTATGTTACCACCAACTTCAAATGAAAAAGCCGTAACCAACACACAATCTACAATTGAACAATTACAAGAACAATTAAATCAAAAGCGTGAAGATATTATTTCTAAAAATAATGAAATCATCGCTAAAGAATCAAGTACATCTGATTCAATTAATGAAGCATTAGAAACAATCAATGAAACAAAAAATCTAGGAGAAAAAGAAAAGAACATTGTTGCGAAAATTAAAGAATTAGGTTATAAGGATGCTTATGTTGAAATTGAAAATCAAACAATTAAAGTGACTGTTTTAAAAAAAGATGCAACCCAAAGTGATGCTTCTCAAGTTATTAAAGAAATTTTAAATTTGGTTGGAGAAAATTATCAAGTAGAAGTCAAATTTATTAACGAATAAATCTTGTAATTTTTGTATCATTTATGTACAATAAGAGTAGAGAAAAGAGGTAATGTTATGGCACATAATGAATATTATACATTTGAACAAGGAACTGTGAATGGAAAAATCTTAATGAATATTCATGTTTTTGATGAAATTACAAAGCGTACAGTGAGTGAAATGAAAAATGTAGCTTTAGATACATCAAAAGGTATTCAGATTCCAGGAACAAAATCTGTTATTTCTTGTTCGATTAAGGATAATGAAGTTTATATTAATATCCATGTTCGTTTGAAATATGGTGTAAATGTTTCTAAGATGACAAAAGAAATTCAAGAAAAAATTGCAACATCAATTAAACAAATGACTGACGTTGAAGTTAAACATATTGATATTGAAGTTGATAATATTGATTTTGAATAGAAAAGGTAAGAATATTGATTCTTACTTTTCTTTTGTTTATTTTTGATAGTATTTGTGATAAAATAGGGTATATTTAGAAAGTGTGGAGGCATTTGAATTTTTATGGAAAAAACACGTAGACAAATTGCAAGAGAAAAAGCAACGATTGGAATTTATCAAAATCTTTTGGTGGAAAGTTCTCTTGAAGAAATTATAACTTTTTTAAGTGAAGATAAAACTTTAACAGGTAATCAAGAAACAATGGATTTTGCAAAATGGTTAGTTGAGACAACGATTCAAAATAAAGACTCTTATCAAGAATTGATTGGAAAGCATTTAAAAAAAGGTTGGACTTTTGAACGATTAAGCGTTATGGAAAGAGCAATCTTAATGATTGCAACTTGTGAGCTCTTAGAATCAGAGTTACCTAAAACAATCATTATTAATGAAGCTGTTTTAAATGCAAAAAAATTCTGTGATGATGATTCATACAAATTTATTAATGGAGTTTTAAGTCAGGTTATTTAATGGAAAAACAATATATAAGTGTTTTTGCTCTTAATAAATATATCAAAGCAAAGATGAATCAAGATGTGGCTTTACAGAGTGTTTATATTAAAGGTGAAATTTCTAATTATAGACCACATCCAAGTGGTCATCTTTATTTCACACTCAAAGATGAGCAATCAAGAGTCAGTGCTGTCATGTTTGCTTCACAAGCAAAAAAATTATCTTTTCAAATTGAAAATGGAATGCAAGTTTATATTCATGCGAGTGTTTCCGTTTATGAAGTGACAGGGCAATATCAATTATATGTCCAAACGATGCAACAAGATGGCATAGGTCAATTGTATCAACGATTTGAAGCATTAAAAAAGAAACTTTCCTTAGAAGGATTGTTTGATGAAGAACATAAAAAACCAATTCCTCGTTTTCCTCGTGGTATTGCTGTTTTATCAGCAAAACAAGGAGCGGCTGTTCAAGATGTTGTGAGAACCATTCATTTGCGTTTTCCGTTTGTGAAGGTTATTGTCTTTCCCATTCCTGTTCAAGGACAAAATGCATATTTGAAGATTGTTGAAACTTTAAAAAAAGTTGATAAATTAGGCTTTGATACAATTATATTGGCTCGTGGTGGCGGATCAATTGAAGATTTATGGAATTTCAATGAAGAGGCTTTGGCACGTTGTATCTATGCTTGTCAAACGCCAATTCTTTCAGGAATCGGACATGAAACAGATTTTACAATTTGTGATTTTGTAAGTGACTATCGTTGTGCAACACCAACTGCTGCTGCTATGAAAGCTACACCTGATCAAGTTGAAATGAAAAAACAGACCGCTGAATTATCAAGGCAATTGGTTTATCGAATGAAACATCTATTGGATATGCGTCAACAACGTTTATTAAGACTACAAAATTCTTATTATTTAACAAGTCCAGAAGCTTTATATTCTAATGAAATTTTAAGATTAACAAATTTACAAGATCAGTTAACACATCAATTAAAGGTCTTTGATATGAAAGTTTATCAACAACTTTTATCTTATCAACAAAATCTTAAATATAGAATTGATTCGATGTTACAATTCAAGCAACATCATTTTGAACAATTATTAACATCATTAGATGCATTGAGCCCTTTAAAGGTCATGCAAAGAGGTTATACATTGGTTTCAAAAGACAAACAGATTGTAAAAAAAGCAAGCGAACTCTTATCTGGTGATGAGATAGAAATACAATTTTATGATGGTATCAAACAAGCAAAGTTAAAGTAGGTGAAAATATGGAGAATATGACTTATGAAAAAGCGATTTCAAGGTTAGAAGAAATTGTAGGTAAATTGGAAAGTAATGAAATTCCTTTAGAAGACAGTATTGCCTTATTTCAAGAAGGAATTGAGCTTTCTCGTTATTGTGATCAAAAATTAAAAAACATTCAAGAAAAGGTTGCTCAAATATATGAAGATGGACAACTTAAAGATATGCAAACAGAGGAATAAATTATGGAACAAATCAAAACAGAAATTAATCAAAGATTATCACAACTTCTTCAACCTCTAAAAGATGGACCAGTGAAAGAAGCAATGGCTTATTCACTTTTGGCTCCTGGTAAACGTTTAAGACCATTGATATTTTTGAGTGTCTTAAGAGCTTATCAATGTGATTATCATCCTTATATAGATATTGCTTGTGCTATTGAAATGATTCATACTTACTCGTTAATTCATGATGATTTACCAGGTATGGATAATGATGATTTGCGTCGTGGACGTCCCACATGTCATAAAAAATTTGATGAAGCAACAGCAATTCTTGCTGGTGATGCACTTTTAAATCTTGGTGTTAATACAATTTTAAATATTGATATGGATGATTCTTTAAAAGTAAAAATTGTCAATCGTTTATATGAAGCCAGTGGTGTCAATGGAATGATTTATGGTCAACAACAAGATATTGCTTTTGAAAATCAAAAAGCAACATTAGAAGAATTAAAAGATATCCATAAACATAAAACAGGGGAATTAATTGCTGTAAGTATGCAACTTGCTTCTTTAATTGCTCAACCAAATGATTATGATCACTGGAGTCAAATTGGATTTGATTTAGGTTTGGCATTTCAAATTCAAGATGATGTTTTAGATGTTATTGGTGATGCTAAAAAATTAGGTAAAAAAACAGGTAGTGATATAGAAAACAACAAATCTACATATGTTTCTATTTTGGGTATAGATGAGTCACAAAAAATGATTGAAGATTTATTTCAATCATGTTATGAAAATATTTATACGATGAAAATCAATCATGGAATTATTTTGGAGATTTTAACAACCATATTGAAAAGGGTGAATTAGATGAAACTTGAAGATATAAAAAGTCCAAGTTATGTCAAACAATTAAATATTGAAGAATTGGAAGACTTAGCAAGTGAAATTCGTCAATTTCTTATTGAAAATGTTTCTAAAACGGGGGGACATTTTTCTAGTAATTTAGGAATTGTTGAATTAACTATGGCTTTGCATTATGTTTTTCAGTCTCCTCAAGATAAAATCATTTTTGATGTAGGACATCAATCTTATGTTCATAAAATTTTAACAGGGAGAGCAAAAGATTTTTCTACATTACGCCAATTTGATGGATTAAGTGGTTTTCAAAAGCGCAAAGAAAGTATTCATGATTCTTGGGAAGCTGGACATTCTTCGACAGCAATTTCTGGTGGAATTGGTATGGCTATTGCAAGAGACTTAAATCATGAAAAAGGTGAAGTGATTTGTGTTGTTGGTGATGCTGCTATTATGAGTGGAGAATCTTTTGAAGCTTTAAATCATTTAGGATCTATTGATTCAAAAGTGATTGTTATTTTAAATGATAATGATATGTCTATATCAAAGAATGTTGGAGGATTGAGTAATTTCTTTTCTGATATTCGTATTTCTACTCAATATAAAAATGCGAAAGATAATTATAGTCATTTCTTAAATAAATCTCAATTTGGTAAAAAACTTTATCAATTGACAAAAAAGATTAAAGATCAAATTAAAGAAAATGTTTTGGAAGATAATATTTTTGGTGAATTTGGTTTAGATTATATTGGACCTGTTAATGGACATGATTTTCATGATTTGATTAATGCCTTGATTTTAGCAAGAGAAATGAATCATAGTGTTGTTGTGCATGTCCATACAATCAAGGGAAAAGGGTATGTCTTGGCTGAAAATGATCGTCAGGGTATATATCATGGAGTCGCACCTTTTGACTATCGAGAAGGAATTTTAAAGAAAAATGGTCCTTTGAAAAGCTGGAGCGCTGTTATTTCTTCGCAAGTCGAAAATTTAATGGATAAAGATGAAGATATCGTTGTTATTACACCGGCCATGATTTCTGGTTGTTGTTTAGGTTCAATCTTTAAAAAATATCCTCATCGTAGTTTTGATGTAGGAATTGCTGAGGAACATGCAATGACTTTTGCTGCTGGTTTATCCAATGGGCATAAAAAACCTTATATTACAATTTACTCTTCATTTTTACAAAGAGCATACGATCAAATCAATCATGATATTGCACGTATGAATTTGCCGTGCTTAATTGGAATTGATCGTAGTGGTCTTGTTGGCTCTGATGGAGAAACACATCATGGAGTCTTTGATATTAGTTTTTTATCAGCAATCCCTCACTTGGTTATTATGACGCCAAAAGATGCAATGGAAGCAAGAATGATGGTCAATACAGCTTTAACTCGTGCAGATGTTCCTTATGTATTAAGATTTCCTAGAGGACAAGTTGAAGATCAACAATGTGATACAACTGAGACTTTAGAAATTGGAAAATGGGAATCTGTTGTTGATGATCCTCAAGCTTCAATAACAATTATTACATATGATGTAAAAGTTAATCAAGTTGTACAAATGATTGAAAAAGAAGGATTATTGGTTAATGTTATCAATGCACGTTTTATTAAACCGATGGATGAGCAAATGCTTGATGATTTATATCAAAAAAAGCAAAAGTTGATTATTTATGAAACCGATTTAAAAATTGGTTCTTTAGGTCAGATGATTGCTCAATATTATTCATCAAAACATATGAATATGGATATTGATTATATTGGTATTGATGATTGTTATACGCCTCAAGGTGATATTGAAACACTATTAAAATATGAAAAAGTCAGTTTAGATGATCTTTTGAATTTATTGAAGGAGAAAAATTGTGAAGAAAGAAAGAGTTGATGTTCTCTGTGTGGAACAAGGATTATTTGATTCAAGAGAAAAAGCCAAAAGAGCTATTATGGCTGGTATTGTTCGTGATGATTATGATTATATTGATAAACCTGGAACAAAAATTCCTGTTGATTCACATCTTTATATCAAAGGTGAAAAACTTGCTTATGTTTCTCGTGGAGGATTAAAGTTAGAAAAAGCTATACAGATATTCCATTTGGATTTAAAAGATAAAATGATGTTAGATATTGGTTCTTCGACAGGTGGCTTTACAGATTGCGGATTACAAAATGGAGTTCGTGAAGTTTATGCCTTAGATGTTGGAACAAATCAGTTGGTATGGAAATTGCGTGATGATCCACGTGTACATGTCATGGAACAAACGAATTTTAGATATGCAACACTTGATATGTTTACTTTTGGACAACCTGAATTTGCAAGTATTGATGTCTCTTTTATCTCTCTTAAACATATCTTTCCACCATTGTCTCAAATTTTAAAAAATGAAGGTTATGTTGTGGCACTTATTAAACCTCAATTTGAAGCTGGGAAAGATGATGTTGGTAAACATGGTATTGTTAGTGATCCATTGATTCATCAACGTGTGATTCAAGAGGTAATTGATTATGCTCATCAATCACACATGTCGATAAAAGGATTAACTTATTCTCCTATTACAGGTGGTGTTGGAAATATTGAATTTCTTGCATGTTTTATAAATAAACAAGATGATGATTGTTTTGTAGATATTGAAAATGTCGTTGAAGAAGCACATAAACATTTTAAAGGGTAGGTGAAATTATGTTAAAAAGTCTCTATATTTCTTCATTTGTCATTATTGATAAAATGCATATTGATTTTGAAAATGGAATGAGTGTTTTAACCGGTGAAACAGGTGCTGGTAAATCGATTGTTATTGACGCTCTAGGACAATTGTGTGGCAATAGAGCATCAACGTCTCTTATTAAGAAAAACTGCTCTAAAGCGATTATAGAGGGTATTTTTGACATAACAATGACACCTGAGCTAAAAATGTTATGTGATGAACTACATATCGAGTTAGAAGATGAACTTATTATTACAAAAGAAATATTAGAATCTGGAAAAAGTAATGTTAAAATTAATTATCAAAGTGCATCTAATAATGCTTTGAAAATTTTAATGCCACATATAATTGATATTCATTCTCAATTTGAAACACAAAAACTTTTTGAAGAAAAAAATCATATTCTTCTTTTAGATGAATATGCATCTCAAAAATTAGAAACAATTCAAAAAGAATATCAAATTGTTTATAATGATTATAAACAAATATCCCTTCAATTAAAAAATACAATTGAAGAAGATATGAGCGATGAACAATTGGATTTCTTACAAAGTCAATTGAATGAAATTGATGAAGTGACATATACTGATAGTGAAGTTGATGAATTAGAAGCTGAATTAAAAATGCTTCAAAATTTTGAAAAGGTAAGTCAGTTTGCTCAAGATTTTGATCAATGCATGAATGGACATCAAGGTTCACTTCCTTTACTCAAAGAAGCGTTAAGTCATCTTCAATCGATGTTAGATTATGGAAACTTTCAAGAGTCTTATGATAATATTTATAATCAATATTATAATCTTATAGATGAATATGAAAATGTTATGGATACTTATCGTGATTTTCAATTTGATGAATATCGCTTTAATGAATTACAAGAAGAACTTTTTAAAATTAATCGTTTAAAACGAAAATATGGTTTTACAATGGAACGTATTCAAGAAAAACGTGAAGAAATTGCACAAAACATTGAAAAAATTAATCATCGTGAAGAATATATTTCAAAATTACAAAAACAAGAAAAAGAAAAATATGATGAAGCTATGTCTCTTGCTTCACAAATTCATGATATACGTTTACAATTTGCAAGACAATTTGAAAAAGAAGTTCAAACTCAACTTCAAGATTTATATTTAGATAAAGCTGTTTTTAAAGTTCATTTTTTACAAACACCATTAACATCAAATGGTATTGATAAGATTCAATTTATGGTTTCAATTAATAAAGGACAAGATTTAAGTTTACTTAATGAAAGTGCAAGTGGTGGTGAAATTTCTCGAATCATGTTAGCCATCAAAACTATTATATTAACTTATAATCAAATAGAAACAATTATTTTTGATGAAGTTGATACTGGTGTAAGTGGAAAAGTTGCTTCAAGTATTGGTGAGAAGATGCGAAATTTAGCTAGCCAAAAACAAGTGATTTGTATTACACATCTTCCTCAAGTTGCTGGAGTTGCAAAACATCATTATTGTATTGAAAAAGAAGAAAAAGATGATGAAACAATAACATCAATATATAAACTTGATACAGAACAAAGAATCCATGAAATTGCTAAAATGCTTTCAGGTGAAAAAATTACTGATGCTGCTTTAGCAAATGCAAAAAAATTATTGAATGTATAAACTCAAGCATATATGCCAAAATAGATTGTAATCAAAAATTGGTTACAAGGAGGTGTATATGCTTTGCTTTTTAAAAAGTTAAGTATTGCACTTATTATTGTCGTTACAATGCTGTGCCAATCAGTGAATGTATTCGCAGCTGAAGTTATTTTGGGTGGACAATCCATCGGAATTGAGTTGGATTATGAAGGCATCATGATAACAGGAACTTACGATATTTCTATTGACAATAAAAAATACAATCCTGCAAGTGATGGCTATATGTCTGGTGATTTGATTACTCATGTTAATAATCAAAAAGTCAATTCGATATCAGATTTAATGGAAGTCGTTGAAAAAGACATTGAAAAGAGTAAAAAGATTCAATTAACATTGTTACGAAATCATAAAGAGATTATCAAAGAAATGAAATTCCAAGAAAATAACAACAAATTTACAACTGGTCTATATGTTCAAGATGGATTAACAGGAGTAGGGACAATGACTTACTTTAATCCTGCAACCCATCATTTTGGAGCATTAGGGCATATGATGTGTGACGTGTCACTTTCAAATGATGTTATCATTAAAAAGGGAAGCGTTTTTAATTCATATATCAAAAAAATCAAGCCATCACAAAATGGTCAACCAGGTGAAAAAGTTGCTGAAATTGGATCAATAGAAATTGGAAAAATTTATGATAATAATAATTATGGTATTTATGGACAATATGAGCAATTATCAAGACAAAACCAACAAAGTATTTCCACTGCCTCTATAGAGGAAGTCCACGAAGGTGAAGCTTACTTCTTAACTGTCCTTGATGGTCATACATTAAGTCAGTGTAACATTCAAATTACACATCTCAAAAAACAATCACAGCCATCCATTAAAGGTATTACTTTCGAAATAACCGATGAGAAGATTCTATCTTTAACAAATGGTGTCATTCAAGGAATGAGTGGTTCACCAATCATTCAAGATGGTAAATTAATTGGATGTGTCACTCATGTTGATGTCAACAATGTTCACCAAGGTTATGGTTTATATATTGATTGGATGCTTGAAAACGACAAATAAGGAAGGAATCTTTGTGGATTCCTTTTTTAAATTTCAACATGTTTAGACATTTGGTGGTGTATAGTGTCGGAAAATCCGTTGAAAAAAATGACGAATTTATATAAATTCGTGTTGACTCAAATATTCTTATCATTTAGACTATCTTTCTTTTTTTGACACATATATAATAAATTTGCTGATGAGAAGAAATCGAAAGGGGAAATTGGAAAAATGAAAACTTTTATCGCAATAGATCAACAAGAATTATTGGATAATGTTAAATATAACTTAGAAAAAACAAATCAATTCGAAATCATAGGTACTGCAAATAATGGAACTGATTGCTTAAATTTCTTAAACCAAAGAACTTGTGATTTATTGATTATCGATTTGATGTTGTCAGAAATCGATGGTGTAGGAGTTTTAAATAGATTAAAAGAATTACATAAAAACAGTTATAAAAAAGTCATTTGTATTACTCAATTTACAAATCAAATGATTTGTAATATGTTAGAAGATTTAAATGTAGATTACTGTTTTAAATATCCATTTGATTTACAACATTTTGTCCAATCTGCTCTTTATATCACAACTGCCGATCAACAAAAATATGATCAATTGTTAGACGGAGATGAATCAGAAAAATACAAAAAAGTCAAAATTGAAAATGAAATTACTGAAATTTTACATGAAGTTGGAATTCCTGCTCATATCAAAGGATACATGTATTTAAGGACAGCCATTCTAACAACTTATTACAATATTGAAATCTTAGGTCAAGTGACAAAAGTTCTTTATCCAGATATTGCAAGAATGTATAATACAACATCTTCAAGAGTTGAAAGAGCTATTCGTCACGCCATTGAAGTTGCTTGGAATAGAGGAAATACTGATGCGATTGATGATATTTTTGGATATACTGTTTCTGCAGTCAAAGCTAAACCAACAAATTCAGAATTTATTGCTATGATAGCCGATAAATTAAGATTAGCCCATAAAACTGATAATGTGAAAAAAGAAAGCATTTATAACTATAAGGATTTTATGTTAAAATAAAGTCAAAGGTAGGTGATGTTGATGCAAATTATATTTCATATTGATCTTAATGCATTTTTTGCAAGTGCAGAAACATCATCAAATCCCTCTTTAAAGGGAAAGCCAGTTGTGATTTGTCGAGATTCTCGTCGTAGTATTATCACAACTGCATCTTATGAAGCTAGACAATATGGAGTTCATTCCGCAATGCCTTTGTTTCAAGCCAAAGAATTGTGTCCTGATCTTGTTATTGTGCATCCGCATTTTGAACTCTATAAAACGCTTTCTCAAAAGTTCTTCGATATTGTTGCAAGATTTTCTAAAGAATTAGAAGTTGCAAGTATTGATGAATGTTATGTTGATATGACCTCATATATCCAAAAGCATCATATTCATCCTTTACAAGCTGCTAAAACAATCCAAAAAACTGTTTATGAGGAATTGTCATTACAATGTTCTATTGGAATCGCTCCAAATAAATTTTTAGCCAAAATGGCCAGTGATATGAAAAAGCCAATGGGAATAACAGTCATAACAAATCAAAATTTTAAACAATTACTTTGGAATTTGCCTATATCAGATATGTTTGGAATCGGTAAAAAAACAGCACCTAAATTAATAGAATTAGGAATTTCAACAATTGGAGATCTTGCAAAATATGAAAACTATGAGAAAATAAAACCCATTTTTGGTAAAAATGCATTAATATATTATCAAAAAGCCAACGGAAAAGACTTTTCCAAAATCAATGCTTCTCACAATGAATTAAAATCCGTTGGAAATTCTACAACTTTTGAACGTGATAGCAATGATGAAGAATATATTAGAATGATGTTTTCATCATTATCAAAGCAAGTCTCTTCACGTGCAAAAAAACGTCAATTACTTTCCAACTCCATTTCTATAACGCTTAAATATACACGTGAAAAAAGCAAAACAAAACAAATGATTATTGATCATTATACAAATGATTATGATACCATCTATGCAACGGCTTTACTGCTTTTTGAAAATATTTATCATGGTGAAATGTTAAGACTTGTGGGAGTGAGTTTAAATAATGTTATTCATCAAAATGAATTGAATTTACAAATTTCCTTATTTGATACGCCGTTAAAAAAAGAAAAAAAACAAAGTAACCAAACCGATGAAATCATTCATCAATTAAATACATTATTACCAAAAGGTAAAGTTATGAAAGCCTCACAACTCTTAGAAAAGAAGAAAACAATTCAAAAGAAATACTTGAAAAACAATGAATAATCTAAAAAGACACTCATATATATTATTAGAAGAGGTGATTATATGAGTGTCTTTTTACGTCGTTTTATTGAACATAAAAAATTGATTATGATAGCAATGATAACTGTTTTTTCATGTGGTTTATTGTTTGGATTTTATCAATATCATTTATCAAACCAGATGATTAAAGATTATTTTTCTCATCTTTTTTATTTGAATATAGAAGGGTATGAAAATCAATATCAACTTTATGTTATTCAAGGAAGTCTTTATATATTTATATGTACATATTTAAGTACAAGTTATTTGGGACATTTTGGATTATTATTTTTATTGTTTTTAAAAGGATTACAGTTATCTTATTCTTTTATTTTCGTTTTCACAAATGTCCCTATGTCTTTTCTTTTATTCCTTTTTCTTCTTTTAGAAACAGTTTTAGAAATAAGTTTATGTTTTGCTATGAATTTCATTTGTATTCATATATCTATTTATACAACACTTGTCACTTTTTTTGTTGAACAAAATTTCAGTATGAAAAGTATGTTAAACTATAAACTTAATTGTATTATCATTGCATTGGTTATTTTCTCACTGGCTTTGGCCTTTAGAATATATATAATTCCTATGTTTTAGTATCACTTTAATGGTTTTTCACTAAAAAAATTGGTATAATAAACTCGGTGATGTATTTTGAAATATAAATGTAAAGATGCACTTTTAGAATATCGACAATATATGATTGTAGAGAAGGGGTATAGTCGTCATACCATAGAAAACTATTCAAGAGATATTCAAGCTTTTTTTGATTATTTATTAAAAACATATCAAATTCAAGACATTCATGATGTTTCAAAAGATCATGTTTATCATTATCTTATGACTTTACATGATCAAATGAAAGCTTCTTCGATTGATAGACATATGGTTGCATTAAGGCAATTCTATATCTTTTTAGTCAAAGAAAAAATTGTTGAAAATAATGTTATGAGTTCTTTTGAAATGTCTAAAAAAGCGAAATATTTACCTGAAGTTTTGACTGTTGAAGAGGTCAATCAGCTTCTTCAATCCATTGAAGTGACTGATCCTATTACAATGCGAAATCGTTGTATGGTTGAAGTTTTATATGCTTCTGGTTTAAGAGTGAGTGAAATGTGTTCTTTAACTTTACAAGATGTGAATATTCATAAAGGTTATGTAAAATGTATTGGAAAAGGGAATAAAGAACGTTTGGTTCCTATGAATCAAAAATGTTGCGATTTATTAAAACAATATATAGAAAATGAACGTCAAGAACTATGTGTTCATGCATCTAGTTCTTATCTCTTTATCAATAAAAAAGGAGAACCTATTCAAAGAGATGATTTCTATCATATTCTTGAAAAAATTGTTCAAAAAAGTGGCTTAAAAAAACATGTCACACCTCATACATTAAGACATACTTTTGCAACACATTTACTAGAAAATGATGCTGATTTGCGTTCAATTCAGGAAATGCTAGGACATAGTGATATTTCCACAACAACGATTTATACACATGTTTCAAATCATAAAGCAGTCGATGAATATATGAAATTACATCCAAGAAGTCAGAAAGGAAGAAAATAATCATGAAAAAGTATAAAAGAGTCTTTTTAATTGTATTAGATTCATTAGGAGTTGGAGATGCACATGATGCTCAACAATTTGGTGATGAAGGAGCAAATACATTAGGTCATATTTGTGAAACATTAGGAGGATTAGATGTTCCAAATATGGAAGGGATGGGACTTGGAAACATTGGAAAATTTAAAGGTATTCATCCTTTAAAAAATCAACTTGCATATACTGCACGTCTTGAAGAAGTCTCAAATGGAAAAGACACAATGACTGGTCATTGGGAAATGATGGGATTAAAAATCACTGAACCTTTTCAAACATTTACAGAAACTGGTTTTCCAAAAGAATTTATTCAATTGTTTGAAGAAAAAACAGGACGTAAATGTGTAGGAAACTATGCAGAAAGTGGGACAAAAATTCTTGATGATTGGGGCGAACACCAAATCAAAACAGGGGATTGGATTGTTTATACTTCAGCTGATTCAGTATTTCAAATTGCTGCGAATGAAGACATTATCCCATTAGAAGAATTATATAAAGCTTGTGAAATTGCTCGTGAATTGGCTATGGATGAAAGATGGAAAGTTGGTCGTATAATTGCTAGACCATATATCGGTCATAAAAAAGGGGAATTCAAACGTACTGCCAATCGCCATGATCTTGCACTTAAACCATTTTCAAAAACAGTTTTAGATTCATTAAAAGAGAATGATATAGAAGTGATTGGAATTGGAAAGATTCCTGATATATTTGTTGATCAAGGTATTACAAGAAAAATCAAAACCGTTTCAAATGCTGATGGAATGGCCAAAACAACTGCTTTAGCAAAAGAAGAATTTACAGGGCTTGCTTTTTTGAATTTAGTTGATTTCGATGCAGTATTTGGACATCGTCGAAATCCACAAGGATATGGACAAGCAATTGTTGAATTTGACCAACAATTACATGATTTATTATTAAATTTACATGAAGATGATTTATTAATGATTACTGCTGATCATGGTAATGATCCAACATATAAAGGAACAGACCATACAAGAGAAAATGTACCATTACTTATTTACAGTAAATCATTAAAGACACCACAACATTTAGGATTATTAAAAAGCTATGCTGTTATTGGAGCAACAATTGCTGATAACTTTGAAGTTGAAAATCCTGGTATTGGTGAATCACTGTTAGAGAAAATCATTTAAGGAGTTTATACAATGAATGAAAATAATAAACCAAGACAAATCATTATTATGTCACTTGCAGCATTATTGATAGGAAGTCTTTTATTTATTTTTGGAGCATCATTCAAAGATAATCTATTTCCTATGATTGCTAATTATGTATTTGCGATGCTATTATATGTTTCTGCATTTCTAGCTGTTTATCGCAATCATCAAAAGGATTCATTAGCAATCTATAAGTATATTATGGTCTTAACTGTAGGATTAATGCTTTTAGTGACGATAACAGTCGGTTCTTACCTTATCTAAAATTCACATAACGTATATTATGCGAAGTTGTATATATAATCTTCATAAATACAATAAAGGGGTCTCTTTCCATTGATAACCCCTTTTTATTATCTTTCTACTTTTAGCCACAACGAGTAAAGGATTATAGAAATAAAACTCAAGATAACAGCAAACATCATTGCATAAGTTAAATGAATATCTGCTAGTTTTCCTAAAATAAGATTTGTTACAATTGCAATACTATCCATGATGACTGCATTGAAACTTAAAAGTGTTGCACGATTATGAGAAATAATATGTTGATTTTGAATTTTCATTTGTAAAGGTTGTAACAAACTAAATACAATACGCATACTTATTATTGAAAAAACAGATACCAATGGTTGATATGTTATCATTAAGCACAGACAAGAAAAAAACATAATTATCAATGATGTCAAAATAAACTTTGTCTCCCCTAGTCTTTTTGTTAAGGATGTAGAAAAAATGCCTAGTAAACCACAAACCGTTGTTATGATATAAATGTATCCGATATGTTGATTGTTTAAACCACCAGATAAAAATTGCAACTGATTTAAAAAAGTTGTGATTGTTTGATGAGTTTCATTAAAAATAGCAATCGCTATTAAAAACAAAAGAAATGATTTATGTTTTAAAAATTCTTGAAAACATTCTCGGTAATCTTTTAAAGAACTCTGATAATTCTTTTCTTTTTGTGATTTGACTTCCTCTAATCCTAAAGACAAAAAGAATGCTATTCCGTAACAAATCATAGTTAAAAATGCTGCAAAACGATAATGATCACTGATAAAGAAAGAATAAATTCCAGCTGCAAAAATTAATCCTATTGTCCCTAAATTATTATAAATTGAAAATATTTTTTGTGATTGACCATTTGCAGATAAATATATAATGCTTGAGTCCAATCCTGATAAACCAGCAATAACTATGCTTAATATTAATCTTTCAATTAAAAAAGTTATAAAACTATCAGCGTTATAGAATATTATTTTACTTATAAAATAAAGCAATGAACAGATGATCATAGATTTTTTATAGCCAATTTTATCAGCAATCATTCCCCATGGAATTTCTAATAATATTGCAAAAATCAAAGATAAACTTTCAATCAAAGTTATTTCAAAAACTGATACACCAACCCTTTGCCGATACAAAGTGGCAATGGGACCATAAAATACCATGCCTTGAAAAAACGACATAGCAAACATAATCTTTACATTTTTTGAGTACATAAAAACCTCCCTATTGATTAAATAAAAAAATAGAATATTGTTTTATATTCATTTGTTATTTTGTATCAAATAGGTCTGTTCATCCTTTATACTCAACTCCCTCTTCTTTTTATTCTATCACAAATCAAAGCTACTATAAAGAAAAAATCAGATTGCTCTGATTTTAATATGTTTCATTAATATATTTATGATTATCTATAAGATCGTGATCGACTTGATTTGACATCATTGTTATAACTTTTTCACTTTCTCCAGGAACAGAAATCGTCAAATCCCCTTCTACTTTTAAAATCTTTGATGAATTTTTAAAATAAGATAACATATCAATAATTGAATCTTTTGACAAATAAATAAATTCTCCAATATATATTTCTTTATCATTTTCTTGATAAATGAGATATCCTTTATCTTCAAAAATCAAAATTTGATTATTAAAAATTTGGCATCTATAAATCAAATCTTGCCAATATTGTTCGTCTCTAAGACAATACTCATCAAATGATTGTGTATAACGTTCATAATAAGCCTTTAGAATGTCTTTATTATGAGAAGGTATTAATGAACTATCAAGTAGTTTTGATTTATCTACAGTGATTATCTGATGAAAATGAGAGGCATGAAAACCGAATGGACGATAAATATCTGGAACATAGGCTTGTAAATAGATTTTTTTATCCTTATAGCGATTTAAAACATCTTCTAAAAGGAATCTCATACAACCTTGTCCTTGAAAATCATCTTTTGTACAAACGCCTAATATAAAATAGCACTCTTCTTTTTGATTGTCTTGTTGAATCATCATAGGATGAATTTGTAATACTGATATCATCTGTTGATGATTTTTTAAAATGTATGTATTTTCTTTACGATAAAGGTTATCAAAATAATACTGTGTTGATATATCAGTTTCATCTTCAAAAGAATCTTGCCACAATTGTATGATTTCTTGTTTGTCATCATCGGTTGCTGTTGTTATTTGAAAATCCTTGAGTGTAATACGATATTTATGAATCATTTTCAATGGATGTAAGGATTGTTTAGATTTTCTTAGATTTTCTAACCCCATATCCTCTTCTCTATTCACATATTTTTCATCAGGAAAATGATGTTCAAGCATTTCTTTTAAAATAGCCGGATATAATCCTCTAATCTCTTTATTCGCTTTTTCAACATGAATTTGAATTGTAGAATGTTTTAACTTTGAGGCAATAATAAAGGCTTCCATTTGTCCATCAATAAAAATACCCCCTACCTCAAAATCCAATAAATGCTTTGATGACAACAAATACATAATTCCACGGACTTCACTTGTCATAGATTCACTCATATCATCTTTTTCAAATTCCCATCGATTTAAACAAGAAAGAATTGTTTCAAAATCATTTGTAATATCTAAATCTCTATAAACATATTGAGGATGTTCTTTAACAAAAGCATTATAATGATTTCGTCTTTTCTGCATCTTTTTTCCAGACAAAGTTTGTAACATTTGTCGATCATAAACATAATCATCATTATAAGGTGTCCTTTCAAATAATAAACGATCATGATAAAAAGGTCGAATAGCTTCTACAAAATCTTCAATAGCACAATCAATAATAAAATCAAAATGATTTTTATGACTATATTCAATCATATAATCAATGGCTTCTTGATAGTGTTCTGGTGTAGTAAAAGGCATAGCCCAAAATTGAATACCTTTATAATTATGTAACATAATTAAATAGTTTTCATGAATTTCATATTGAATATGGTATTCATGGTTCCACATCATCATGGTTACAAAATTAGAATTATAACCTTCATAATTTGCCATATCTAAATATGGTGCAATAATTGAATAATCCTCTAATTTTAACTCTTTCATTATCTCTTTCCAAGCAGCATATGTATGAATTGTTTAGCCGTACGCCCAGAAAAACCTCCATTTCTAATTTCCCATTGTAATGCTAAATCATGTAATTCTTCTCTTTGCATATCAATATGATATGTTTCTGCTAGACCATCAACAATATCTAAATAATGTTGTTTATCAGGATGAATATACATGATTTGTACGCCAAATCGTGAAACAAGTGACAATTTTTCTTGCTTAGCATCGTTATTATTGATTTCCTGGTCATGATTTCTATCATTCCATGTTTCTTTAATCAAATGTCTACGATTGCTTGTTGCATAAATCAAAATGTTATCGGGTTTCTTTTCGAGTCCCCCTTCAATAACTGCTTTTAAATATTTATATTCAACTTCAAATTCTTCAAAAGATAAATCATCCATAAAAATAATAAATTTATAACGACGATTTTGTAATTCATTAATAATACGTGGTAAATCTATAAATTGATGTTTATAAACTTCCACCATTCTTAACCCATCTTTATAATATTCATTTAAAAGAGCTTTGATACTACTTGATTTCCCTGTTCCACTATCACCATAAAGCAAAACATTATTAGCCTTCTTACCTTGTAAAAAAGCTTCTGTATTGGCTTTTAAGCGTTCTTTTTGACTGTTATAACCAATCAATTGATCTAATGTATTATTCCCAATGTGTTCAATTGGTATAATCTGATTATTTTGAAAACGAAACGCTTTATTTAAGCCATATTGACCGACTCCATAGTGTTCGTAATGATTATACAGGATTGTATAGAATTCTTCCACTGATGTGCATAAAGAAAGTTGAAGTTGTAATTGTGTTAAAAGATCAAATATTTCTTGATTCATGACTGGCTTACTGTGAGGAAAATCAAAAAACAAGTCTTTATATAAAGGATTCAAATTTATAAAATCATAATGATAAAGTTGAAATATAAATTCTAAATCTTTCATCACAACCTTTTTTAACGAATCTTGAATAGGTTGTTTTCTTTCTAAAGATAAAGTAAAAGCATTTTCATGATGAGCCAGTAAATAAGTCAAAAGCCCTTGAAAAAGATGACCATGTAAGTCATATTTTTCTGCTAAATCAAGCAATATAGCCATCCATTCATTTTCATCCATTGTGTTTTTTTCAACACAATACAGAAGAACTTTGATGACTTGAGGGTCAACTGATAAATGATGATAAACAATAAGTTGATTTAAATCCATATTAATCATTCCTTTCTTGAAAAAAAGACGATAAAAATCGTCTTTTAGTTTTTAAAACTATGAATTGGTGCAGGAATTCTTCCACCACGATCAATAAATTCATCACATGAGAACTCATTAACTGGCATAATAGGTGCATATCCCAATAATCCACCAAATTCCACAGTTTCTCCTACATCTTTACCGATAACTGGGATAATTCTCACTGCTGTTGTTTTTTGATTAATCATTCCAATAGCCATTTCATCAGCAATAATACCAGAAATTGTCTTTGCAGAGGTTTTTCCAGGAATAGCTATCATATCAAGTCCAACTGAACAAACGCAAGTCATTGCTTCTAATTTTTCTAATGTTAAAGCTCCGGCTTCAACAGCATCAATCATACCTTGATCTTCACTTACTGGAATAAACGCACCAGATAATCCCCCAACATATGATGAAGCCATAACTCCACCTTTTTTTACTTGATCATTTAAAATAGCCAAAGCCGCAGTTGTTCCAGGAGCCCCAACTCTTTCTAATCCCATTTCTTGTAAACAATCTGCAATACTATCACCAACTGCAGGAGTTGGAGCTAATGATAAGTCAATAATTCCAAAAGGAATATTCAAAGCAGCCGAAGCTTCTCTTGCTACCAATTGACCAACACGTGTAATTTTAAAAGCTGTTTTCTTAACGATTTCGCATAATTCTCCAAAATCTTTCCCTTTTGCTGTTTTAATAGCATTTCTGACGACACCAGGTCCACTGACACCAACATTAATAATCGCATCAGCTTCACTGACACCATGGAATGCTCCAGCCATAAAAGGATTATCATCAGGTGCATTACATAAAACAACCAATTTAGCACATCCAATAGAATCATTTTCTTTTGTTAAATCAGCAGTATCTTTAATAATTTCACCTACTAATTTCACTGCATCCATGTTAATTCCTGTTTTTGTCGAACCAACATTTACAGAACTACAAACACGTTCTGTTTCCTTCATTGCTTGAGGAATAGATTCAATCAATAATTTTTCTGCATTTGTCATTCCTTTAGACACAATTGCGCTATATCCTCCAATAAAGTTAACACCAACTTCATGGGCACAACGATCTAATGTTTTTGCAATTTTAACAAAATCCATTGGTGTGTGACAAGCAGCTGCTCCTACAAAACCAATAGGTGTCACAGACACTCTTTTATTGACAATAGGAATTCCATATTTTTTTTCAATCATTTCCCCTGTTTTCACAAGATCTTTTGCAGTATTTGTTATTTTTTTATAAATATTTTCACAAAGAACATCAATATTTGCATCAATACAATCCAATAAACTGATTCCAATTGTAATCGTACGAACATCTAAGTTCTCTTGTTCAATCATTTTATTTGTTTCTGCAACTTCAAATAGATTAATCATAACAATCCTCCTTAGATTCTATGCATTTTATTAAAAATGTCTTCATGTTGTAATTTGATATTGACTCCAATTTCTTCCCCTAATTTTTCTAATTGTTCTGCTAACTCAGCAAATTCACCATGTGCTTGTGTTGCATCAACAATCATCATCATATTAAAGTATCCTTGTAGAATTGTTTGTGAAATATCTAAAATATTAATATGCGCATCAGCTAAATATGCACAAACTTTTGCGATAATTCCAACTTGATCCTTACCAACAACTGTAATAATTGCTTTTTCCATTTCTTTTTCCTCCAATATTTTTTAATATTATAGCAAAACTATAATAAAAAAGAAAGAAAAAAGGAGCACAAGCTCCTTTTTGAATTCGATTATTCACCTAATAATGACATTGCTCTATCGAATACAGCTTTACCATTCATAGTTCCGTAATCTCTCATATCGATAACATCTACAGGGATTGGACCAGCTTTTCTTCCAGCAGCTAATTTTTCAATAGCAGCTTTTTGGAATCTTACTTGAGGGCCAAGTAAAATACAATCAACTTCTTCTAATACTCTTGGTGCATCAGAGAATGGTAATGCAAAGATTTTGCATTCAACACCAGCATCTTTAGCTGCACCTTCCATTTTAGTTACTAATAAACTTGTAGACATTCCTGCAGAACATACTAATAAAATAGTTTTCATATTCATTACTCCTTTTCTAGTTATTTCACTATCATTATTTTACCAACTTTTAGGACAATTGTAAACACTTACGAGACAATTTTTTTCTATTTCAGAAAATATAAAGAATACATCAACAAAAAAATGAAAAAAATTTTTTTTGTGTTACAATAAAACATAGGAAAAGAGATGATATTATGAAAATTCTTGTCGTTAGCGATAGTCACCGTTTTGATGACTATTTAATCCAAGTGACACAACTTTATAAGGATCAGGTTGATTATATGATTCATTGTGGTGATTCTTCACTACCAGTGGATGATGATTTATTAAAACCCTTTGACATTGTTGTTAAAGGTAACCACGATGATGCCCCTTTCCCACATTATGAAATTCTTAAAAATATTTGTATAACGCATGGACAATATTATAATGTTTATTATGGATATGATCAATTAATCCAATTATGTCAACAAAACCATTGCTCGATTTGTTTTCATGGCCATACACATGTTCCAACTCATCAAATTCACGAAGGAATTCATTTTATAAATCCAGGAAGTTTGATGATGAACAGAGGAAGTTATGGGTTTGGGACTTATGCTATTGTTGATATTGATGGAGAAAATATAAAAGTGACCTATTATCATCATGAAACACATTTACCCGTCCAAAACTATATTCTTGAAGAAGGATTGGGCTTATTAGAAGAATTTAAAGTTATCTTAAAAGAAAACAAGACCCATTAACTATGAATTGGTCTTGCTTTTTTCTTCTAATCTTTTACGCTTGTATTCAATAATAAACATTACTTCTTTTAAATCATCATCTGGAAGTTCAGTCAACAAACGAGCAATATTGGCAATGTTGTAATAATCATATTTCTTACCACTCATGATTTCTTCAACACTTCTTCCATATAAATGAGATAAAATTTTAAGCTCTCCCACTGTTACATCACGTTTACCATTTTCAATATCTGAAATAGCTGAATGGGGAACATTAAGGTGAGCAGCAACTTCTTTTTGTGTTAAATGTTTAAAATTACGATAAGTTTTCAATCTTTTTGCTAAATCCATATCAATAGCCATAATGTCACCTCCGTGCTTTTATTATAGCATTTTTTGAAATTGATATCAATTTAGAATTATAAAAAAATCCATTTATGAAAGACATAAATAGATTTTGTTTTCTCTTTTTCGACATTAAGTCCTAAAATATCCTGAAGTTGTCAATATTTTTTCTTTTAAACAACTCTTCTTTTGATTTTCAATAATATTTTTTAAATCATTCATAATGAATTTTGTCATTTCTCTATCTTCGTTCGTAAAATGAACAAAGTATCCAGCAACAACAGCTTCTTGATATGGTTCTATAAATAAAGGATGACAATTTAATAAATGCATACGACACTTTTCATCCATCATTAAATCAAAGACTTCATTTTTCCGATCCAATAATGAAAATTGATGGTGATGACACAATTGACAATTCTTTTTTTGGTAACCAAAATAATATTGTGAAATTGGACAATATTCACTGATCATATTTTCAACTTTGCCGTATATTGGTAATATACATTTTTGAAAATCACAAGTTAAATGATGAATCTCTTTTTGACTCATTTCTAATGATAAAATAACAGGTTCATGATAATGAGCAATTGCTCTAGAATTATAAACATTTAAACCCGTTCCAATAATTCTTTGTTTGTTAGAAAACAAATGATAAGCACCATAATCATTAACCACAACTTTTTCAACCATTTGATAAGCTGAAGACTGATAAATTTCCATCAAATCCTCTTCTTTGCAAATACGTGGAATAAACAATGCGACATCTTGTTTGTTTCTTTGACAAAAATCAATTGCCTCTTTTGCATCTGATTGATAAGGATAGTAGATTATATGAGGTTGAAATTTGATAACTTCTTCTAATTGCTGAAAATGACTAACGAGTACATCCATAAAATGTTCATTATTTGTTGAATGATTTGTTAAAAAAGGTAAATTTTGTGGCAACATATGATGAATAATGCGATGACTCAATCTTTCACTTAATTTTTCAACACCTTCACGTCTCATTTCATTTAATGTTTTTATAGGAATACTGATTTGATTGTCTATATCAATTTGAATTCGATTTAACGAAAAACTACTTTGTCCTAACTTAGATAATTGTTGAGTAATTCTTTCTTGACTAGTTGGTGTTGACAAGGCTTGTTCTACCTTATCTTGACTTGTAATAATGACTGTTTCATTATCTTTTTTTAATGTTAGTCTTGCATTTTGATGAAGATGAGCAGTGAATTCCATATCAATTGGTATTTTGCGATAGTCTTTTTGATATGTTTTTTGCATGCAATCAATAACATCAATATCAACTGTTTTTCTTACATTACCATCTCTAACAGGATAATCAAATTCTATTTCTATAATATCTTTTGGATGTGCTTGTGAAACTAATTTTTGTTTGATATACATTTTATTGACAGGTCGCCCTTTATCAATGGATTCAAATACAACACTATCCCCTTGTTTTAAACTTTTTTCCAATTGACATGTAACGGTTTTTCTTTGTTTATTATAACCAAGCACTTTTCCAATCAAAATACCTTTATTCCCAGAATAATCACCAATAACAATATGTGAATCACAAGCAATATAACCATTGGTATAATCGCGATTAAACATAGCTTTCATTGTCTCAATATCATTTTCTAAATTGATTTTTTTCTTTTGCAAATGGGCATCAATAGCTTGTCGATAGGCTTTGACAACACTGGCAACATATTCTGGTTTCTTCATACGTCCTTCAACTTTAAAAGATGTAACACCAGCATCAATTAAATCTCCAATATACTCAATCGTCATAAGATCCTTTGGAGAAAGTAAAAACATATTCTTTTTATCTTGAGCTTTTCCATCTTTTAAAAAACGGTATTGTAAACGACATGGTTGCGCACAAGCTCCCCTATTACCACTTCTTTTGCCAATCATACTGCTCATTAAACATTGTCCTGAATAACAAACACAAAGAGCCCCATGGACAAAGACTTCTACTTCAAGAGAGGTTGTTTGACAAATCTGTTGAATCTCTTCTAATGTGTTTTCTCTTGCCAAAACCACTCGTGATGCTCCCAGTTTTTCAAAACATTGAGCAGCTTGAACGTTCATAATAGAAGCTTGTGTACTCATATGTACTTCAAAATCAGGATATCTGCATCTCACAACATCAAATAAACCAATATCTTGGATAATTAAAGCATCGACTTGTAATTGATACAGTTCATCAATATAAGCAATTAAATCTTCAAATTCTTTATCTTTATACAAAGTATTAACAGTTACATAAATTTTGACATCTCTTAAATGAGCATATTCCACAGCCCATTTTAATTGTTCATGATCAAAGTTCTTTGCAAAAGCTCTTGCATTAAACAATGTTCCTCCTAAATATATAGCATCAGCACCATTTTGAACAGCTGCAATCAATGATTCCTGATCACCAGCTGGTGCTAATAATTCTATATTTTTCATTATCTCACCTCCAAAAAAGCAATAACAGAGTTATTGCTATAATGTAGAAACCAATTCATAACACATTTTGGCAGAAGCTTGACTGGCTTTCTTTAAATATTCATCAAATTGAACATGATTTTCACCTTTATTAAAAATATCACTTAATGAACGCGTGATGATAAATTTTTTATGGAAAACATGACAAACTTGAGCAATCGCAGCTGCTTCCATTTCTACACACATGGCTTGAGGAAAGTCATGTGTGATTTTTTGAACTTGATCTTCACGACTAACAAACTGATCACCTGAAGCAATCAAACCAATATGAGAAACCATATGAAGTTGAGATAAAATATCTTTGACTTTTTTTAAAAGATTTTGATCAGGTACAAAGAATCTTGGCATTCCAGGAACTTCTCCTAATTCTCTTTGAAAAGCAGTGACATCAACATCATAATGAACCACCTCTGATGAAATCACAACATCACCCACATTTTGTTCAAGTGACAATCCACCAGCTGAACCAATATTAATGACACAATCTATATCATAGTGACTCAATAACAAAGTTGTCGCAACTGCAGCATTTACTTTGCCAATACCACCTTGCAACAAAACAACTTCTTTTTGATTCATCTTTCCAACATAAAACAAATAATCTTGAATTTCTTTTTGTTCTTCAATGCTCATTAATTTTTTAATTTCTTCAACTTCTTCAGCCATTGCACCAATAATTCCAATCATAATTTACCCCTTTCTACAAACAAAAATAATACGTTCACATTGATCATGATATTCTTCAAAATCACTATAATATTGAACATTTTCAAAACCAACATCACGTAACCAATATAAATATTGTGAAAGCGAAAATGTCTTTTGATAATGACTTTCTTCAACTTTATCATTTTCAATTTTATCTTCTATATAAATTTGATGATGTACAAACCCATCTTCAATGAAATCAACATCCCAACGAAAAGTAAATTCCTCATCATCTTGATATTCATGATAATCTTTTAAAATTTCATTCATCTTATATAAACTATCCACATCAAATATAAAAGTCCCTTCATCTGTTAATGAAGCATAAACATTTTGAAAAGTTTGAATGATTTCTTGTGGTTCTAATATGTAATTCAGTGAATCACATAAACATAAAATCAAATCCACTTTATGAGATGTTGAAAAATCTCGCATATCAACACGTTGTAATAAAAGATTTACATTCGCCATCATGGCTTTTTGTTTTGTGACTTCTAACATATCTGTTGATAAATCGCTCGCAAAAACACGTTTATTATCTTTTGCTAAACGAATAGCAATTTCTCCTGTCCCACATCCCAATTCTAAGACTTCGTCAAATTGACAATGTTTGATAATAAATTGATAATAATCTTCATAAAATTGAGGATCCATTAAACTATCATAGTAGTATGAAAATGTTTCATAACTCATTTGGCTAACATTCCTTCAACATTGATACGAGGCATATCACCCCATAATTTTTCTAAATTATAACTTTCACGTTCATTTGTTTCAAAAATATGACAAACAATATCTCCTAAATCAACCAAAAGCCACTTTGAATTTCTTAAACCTTCAACACTTTTGACTTCATAGCCATTTTTTTCACACTCATCTTTAATGTTTTGTGTAATAGCTTGCATCAAACGATCATTGCTTGCAGTACATAAAACAAAAGTATCAAAAATAGGACTGGCATCACGCATATCAATAGCCACAATATTTGCTCCTAATTTATCATCCATTGCTTTGACTACACATTCTAATTTTGTCATTTAAATTTCTCCTTTCGTTACAAAATAATCATAAATTTCATAAAAACATTCATCAATATCACGATGATTTTTTGTTGAAAATTCATAAAAATCTATTAATGAATCTCTAAATCCCTGATGAATATCTTTTTTACAAATTTCAATTTGCTTTGATGAATCATATCCACGTAATGGATCTAATTTATCAGCAACATAAACACATTTTCCAATTGGTGATATATGGATAGAACCAGTTGTATGATGTTCAATAGCATCTAAAACAACTTCATCATCAATCAAATAGTCATGTTCACTTACATATCTTGAAACCCATTGATGCCAAATAGCAACTGGTTTTTCTACATATTGAGGAAAATGTTCTTGCATAATTTTTAATGACTGTTCATATTCCATTTCTTTTGCAATATCATGAAACATCCCTGCAATATATGCTTGTTTATCATCCAAGCCATTTGATAAGGCAATTTCACTGGCCAATTGAGCAACGCTACATGTATGTTTCCAACGTTTTTCTTTCATGCGACTTGCAACAATCGTTTCTAAATAAAGTCCATTTTGCGTTATATAATGTAAAACACGATTATCTAACATTTCTATATGCCCTTCTCGTACATCACTGCTAGAAGCGTCTATTGGTGTATTATCTAACAATAGAAAATGATACTCACAAATAGGCTTCATATCAGGTGTATAGCCACCTCGTTGAAATGCAACCAATTGAACCAGCTTACTCATATCTTGTGCATTTTTCCAATCTCCAAACAAATTGGCTTGATCCATTCCCATAATATAATAATATTGATTATCTGGATGAGAAGATATTAATTCTTTGATGGTATCAATTGTATAATTTTTTTCACCACTTGTTTTTTCTAATTCAATTGTATTTATTGAAATAGCATCTTCATTTTCAATCGCCAACCTCATCATTGCAAGACGATCTTTTGTTGGAGCACAACTGCTTTCTTTCCATGGATTATTTTGTGTTGGTATCAACTGAATTTCATCTAATTGTAATTGTTTTAAAGCAATTTTAGCAATTTCTATATGAGCTTTATGTATCGGATCAAAGCTCCCACCAAACAAACCTACTTTTCTCATGGTAATTGGTAAAGTCCTTTATCAGTTGATTTATATAACACGATTGTATGTCCAATAATTTGAACAACTTCCGCTTTCGCTTGAACACTTAATTCCAAAGCTACTGTATGAACATCATCCGGACAACTTTCTAAAAGTTTAACCTTAATCAATTCTTGTGCTTCTAAAGCTTCAACAATCCCTTTTACTTGATTTGAAGAAACACCATCTTTTCCCACTTGAAAAATAGCATTTAAATGATGAGCTTCACTTCTTAAATATCTTTTTTGTTTTCCTGTTAACATATTTCTTTCCTTTCTCTTTTAAATAATTGCTTCTCTTATCATAACTGAAATACCTTGAGGTGCTAAAACTCTCACTTTTCCACCCACGGCATTGATTGTTATAAATCCTAATCCCGAAATCACAATATCACATTTTTGATTATTGATTTGAAATTCATAAGTTTTCATTTGATCAATTGTTTCAATATGAGGGATTTCATATTGTAAAGCTTGATGACGATTATACAATTCATCAGCTTTGATTGTTTTGGTACGATGAATTTTTAAATTCTTAGAAAAATAAGCTATAAAACTTGCGGGTTGACCTTGAATATAATCAAGTCTTGCCAAACCACCAAAATAAAGTGTTTGATCACTATTCAATTGAAAAACCATTGGTCTTAATTCAGTTTGAGGAATCACTGATTGAATATCACTTGGATTCAATAAATGTGTCATCTGACTTTCATTAACAATCCCCGGTGTATCATAAAGTGTTGAATGTTCATCAAGAGGAATCTCAATAAGATTAAGTGTTGTCCCAGGGAACTCAGAAACAGTAATTAAATGATTTTCTTCTTGAGATGCATAATGTTTTAATAAAGCATTAATAAATGTTGATTTTCCTACATTTGTAACACCTACAACATAAACATCACGACCTTTACGATGGTCCATAATAGCATCATAAATCATATCCAAATTCAAATTCTTTTTCCCGCTTGTAATCATGACATCAACTGGTTTGATTCCTTGTTGCTTTAATTGTCTTCTGACCCAATGTTCTAGTTTTCTCTCTTTGACTGACTTTGGCAAAATATCTCTTTTATTAGCCAAAACAAGAACATCATTATAAGCAATATGACGCATCAATCCTTGAATCATACTGCCATTAAAATCAAACAAATCAACGATATAAACAACCAAACAATCTTTTTCTCCAATCGTTTGTAAAATTTCAAGAAAATCATCTTTTGTCATTGAAGTCTCTTGTAATTGATGATAATTCTTTAATTTAAAACAACGTTGACATAAAACTTGGTCTTGTTTCATAGCACTTTTAGGAACATATCCAATATGTTTCTCATCTTCATTTTGAATAATGGCACCACAACCATAACATTTCATTTCTTTATTCATAAATTACCTTCCTTCTCGACTATTGTACCCTATTTTCTTTTATATGAAAAGACTAAACATAAACATCGACAATTTTCATATAATGATTTGAGGTGGATTATGTTTACAACACTTGTAACGCTTTTACAACAATTTCTATTTGTATCTTTTATTAAAACTCAAGCTTTTAAAAAACAATTAACACCACAAGAAGAAAATGATCTTTTGGAAAAATACTTTCAAGGAGACCAGAATGCTCGTAATCAACTTATTGAACATAATTTAAGATTAGTTGCCCATATTGCCAAAAAATACGAAGGTGGCAAAGATTTACAAGAAGATTTAATCAGTATTGGAACAATTGGGTTAATTAAAGCAGTTGATAGTTATAAACCCAATAAAGCTACAAAACTAGGCACTTATGCAGCAAAATGCATAGAAAATGAAATCTTAATGCATATGCGCAGCAATAAAAAGATTGCCTTGGATGTCTCTTTAAATGAAGTCTTAGGCGTTGATAAAGATGGTGGAGAAATGACTTTGCTTGATATTCTTCCTAGTGACCAAAAAGAAATTATTGATCAAATTCAAACCAATGATCAAATAACAAAACTTCAAGAATATTTTACAATTTTAACGCCTCGAGAACAACAAATTCTTATCTTTCGATATGGATTAAACCATCATGAAGTCTATACTCAAAAAGAAATAGCCAGTCAGCTCCACATCTCACGCTCATATGTATCTAGATTAGAAAAACGTGCCTTAATCAAGCTTTTAAAAGCTTATCTCAATGATAAGTAAAAGAATATGAGTTTTCCTCATATTCTAAAAATCATCTTTAAAAAGATCATCAAAAGAAATTGGTTCGAAATGTTTATCATCTTCTTTTGGTTCTTCTTTTTGCACCTTTTTTGGTTGAACTGGTTTCACAATAACTGGTTCAACTTTTTCTTCTTCGACCATCTCTTCTTGAGTTTCTTCAAACAAGTCAGGCTCTTCTTTGATTTCAAAAATTTCTGTGGTTATGTTTTGATTTTGAATATTTTCAACTTGATATAAATCTGTTGATAATGTCAAAGGATTATAAACATAAAGAAATTTTTCATCTTTAAGAGTCGTGATCTGACTTGGTTTATTTAATAATTGTCCATAAGAATAATCCTTAACTGTAACATCTAAAGATTGATTATCTGTCTTCAATGTTAAAGAATCTTGTGTCTGTAAAACAAATGCATCAAAAGCATGAATTAAATTTGTTTTAGGTGTCTTAAATACCAAGTTCCCTTTTGTTGCACGATTACAGCTAGGAATATCAGAAATACGTAAACGTTTAATACCAGGTTGATCACTTACAAGGAAATAAGAATCGCTCTTTAATGGATTAAAGATACTCATTGAAACAAGTTCATCATTTTTCAAATTGATTCCTTTAATTCCACCAGCTTTTAAGCCTAAAACAGAAATTTCTTGTTCACTATATAACGTTGCATAACCTGCTTTGGTTGTTAAAACAATGCCTTGATTGCCATCACTTAAACCAATTTTTAATAATGAATCATCTTTTTTCAAATTCATACATTTAATTGGTTTACTAAAACGTGTAACATCAAATTCTTTTAACTCAACACGTTTCATTTGCCCAAAACGTGTTGCAAAGTTAACATATAAAGGTAATTGGAATGATTTGACCAAAATAGAGCCAATCATTTTTTCTTCAGGAGAAACTTTAACCAAATAACTAATATGTTTTCCTAATTCCTTCCATTTAAATTCTTCTAATTTATGTAATGGAATATAAAGATAATTTCCTTTATCCGTAAAAACCAAAAGTTTATCTAATGTATTGGCATAGTGTAAATCAATCAAATGATCTTCATCCTTTTTACCAAATGGTGTATTTTCACTGGCTTTATAAGATCTTTGTGAAATACGTTTGATATAGCCGTCTTGAGTCACAGAAACATAAATATCTTCTGGTAAAATCATCGCCTCTTCATTAATCGTAATCTCTTGAACTTCATCTTTAATTTCAGTTAATCGAGGTGAAGGATATTGTTTTTTTATTTGTTTTAATTCATCTACAATAACCTTTCTTAAAACTTGATCACTATTTAAAATATCATTTAAAGTTTGAATCAATGCTTCTAATTCAGCTTTTTCATTTTCTAAGGCAACAATATCAGTATTTGTTAAACGATACAGTTGTAAAGTGATAATAGCTTCAGATTGCTTTTCTGTAAAACCAAATGCTTTTTGAATATTAATTTTGGCATCTTGTTTATCTTTAGAATGACGAATGGTATGAACCACTTCATCTAAAATAGAGACCGCTTTGATTAATCCATCAACAATATGTTTACGTTCTTGAGCTTTATTCAAATCAAATAATGAACGTTTTGTAATAACTTCAATTTGATGTTGGATATAACCATCTAATATTTCGACAATTCCCATACATACAGGTCTTTTGTCTTTAATAGCAACCATATTGTAATTATAATTTTTTTGTAAATCTGTATTTTTAAAGAAATAATTTAATGTATTTGTGACATCAACATCTTTCTTTAAGTCAATCACAATACTTAAACCATTTCGATCCGATTCATCACGAACCTCAATAATTCCATCGATACTTTTATTAAAACGAATTTCATCTAATTTACGAACCAAATCAGCCTTATTGACTTCGTAAGGAATTTCACTCACAACAATTTTATTGATGTTTTTTTCTTCTACAATTTCACAACGTGAGCGAACAACAACTTTTCCACGTCCTTTTTCAAAAGCAGTTCTGATTCCATTTTTCCCTTCAACAATGGCTCCTGTTGGAAAATCTGGACCTTTCATAAATTCCATCAATTTATCCAATGAACAATGAGGATGATTGATACGATAAATCGTCGCATCAATAACTTCTTCTAGATTGTGTGGTGGTATATCTGTCGCATACCCAGCTGAAATTCCTGTAGCACCATTGACAAGTAAATTTGGATATTTTGCTGGTAAAACAGTTGGTTCATATTCAGTATCATCAAAGTTTAAGGCCATCAAAACAGTTTCTTTATCAATATCTTTTAATAATTCTACAGCAATTGGTGATAATCTTGCTTCTGTATAACGCATTGCAGCAGCTGGATCGTTATCAATAGACCCATTATTTCCTTGCATATCAACAAGTGGAATACGCATTTTCCATTCCTGTGACAAACGCACCATAGCATCATAGACTGATGAATCACCATGAGGATGATAATTCCCAATAACATTCCCAACTGTCTTGGCTGACTTACGATAAGGCTTGTTGTGGGTATTTCCTTCTTTAAACATTGCATATAAAATTCTTCGTTGAACTGGTTTTAAACCATCTCTTACATCAGGTAATGCACGATCTTGAATAATATATTTAGAATATTTTCCAAAACGATCACCCATAATATCATCTAATGATTGTGTAATGATTTTTTCTTCCATGCTTACCCTCCTTTATTTTGTAATGAAGAATGAATCTTCAAGTGAGAATTGAACATTATCTTCAATCCACTCACGTCTTGGTTCAACTTTATCACCCATCAAAACAGATACACGTCTTTCTACCAAAGCAGCATCTTCAATAGAAACTTGAATCAATGTACGAGATTGAGGATTCATAGTTGTTTCCCAAAGTTGATCCGCATTCATTTCCCCTAAACCTTTGTATCTTTGAATTGCATAACCACGTCCAATTTTCTTCTTAGCTTCTTCTAATTCTTGATCATCCCAAGCATACATAGCATCTTCATGTTTGCCATTTTTCTTTGAAACCTTATATAATGGTGGCATTGCGATAAAAACTCTACCTGATTGAATCAATCCACGCATATAACGATAGAAGAACGTCAAAAGCAAAACTTGAATATGTGCACCATCAGTATCGGCATCGGTCATAATAATGACTTTTGAATAATTAGAATCATCTGCATTAAAATCAGCTCCAACCCCTGCACCAACTGTATTGATAATGGTACTGATTTCTTCATTCTTTAAAATATCAGCCATAGCTGCTTTTTCTGTATTAATAACTTTTCCTCGAAGTGGTAAAATCGCTTGATATTTACGATCTCTTCCTTGTTTGGCACTCCCTCCAGCTGAATCCCCTTCGACAAGATATAACTCTTTACGCTTTTTATCTTTTGATTGAGCAGGTGCTAATTTCCCACTAAGAATCTTTTCTACTTTATTGCCTTTACCTTTTCTTGCTTCTTCACGAGCTTTTCTAGCTGCATTTCTTGCTTGCGAAGCTTTGATCATTTTATTGATCAATTGATTGGCAATCTCTTTATTTTCTTCTAAGAAATAATTGATTTGTTCATAAACAACATTTTCAACAATATTTCTTGCTTCTGGAGAACCTAATTTTGATTTGGTTTGACCTTCAAACTGTAATAATGACTCAGGGATTTTCACTGAAATAACTCCTGTCAATCCTTCACGGACATCACTACCTTCTAAGTTTTTATCTTTTGGTTTTAATAAACCATATTTTCTTGCATATTCATTAAAGACTTTTGTAAATCCAGAACGGAATCCTGTTTCATGAGTTCCCCCATCTCCTGTTCTTACAAGATTAACAAAAGAAATAATATTTTCTTGATAGCCTTCTGTAAATTGAAAAGCAATTTCTACTTCAATTGGATTAGAAACATCATCAAATGCAACTGTTTTATGTAAAACCTTTTTTTCATAATTTAAATAATCAATAAAAGCTTCTAATCCATGTTCATATTGAAAACTTTCTTGTTTATTTGTTCTTTCATCAATGACATTCATTTGAATGCCTTTTAATAAAAAAGCACTTTCCCTTAATCGTTCACAAATCGTTGAATAATTAAATTCAGTTGTTGAAAAAACTTTTGGACTTGGTAAAAAATGTATTGTTGTTCCCGTTCTATTGGTTTTTCCAATAACTTTTAGCTTAGAAATTTTTTTAGCCCCATCTTCAAAACGTTGTTGATGAATTTTTCCATCACGATAAACGGTTACTTCCAACCATTCACTTAATGCATTCACAACAGAAGATCCAACTCCATGTAAACCACCTGAAGTTTTATAGCCACCTTCTTCACTAAATTTTCCACCGGCATGAAGAATAGTTAAAATAACCTCTGTTGTTGGACGTCCCGAAGCATGCATACCTGTTGGTAATCCACGTCCTTCATCTTCAACTTTAATGCTATTATCTTTACCAATTGTAACAGTAATTTTTTTACCAAAACCAGCAATGGCTTCATCAATTGAATTATCAACAATTTCCCATACCAAATGGTGTAAACCACGATAATCTGTTGAACCGATATACATTCCTGGTCGTTTTCTAACAGCTTCTAATCCCTCAAGGATTTGAATATTTGATTCATCATAATGATTGGCTTTCATTTATGATTGCCTCCTTTCACAACCATTATATTATACCTTAAAATGATTGATTTTTCCAACTAATAATGTATAATAATTTCTAAGGATGTGAAATTATGGATTATTTTGTGTATATATTATTAATTGTGATGAGTTATTTATATGGTTCAATACCTTTTGCATTGGTTATTGGTAAATTATTTTACCATACGGATGTCAGAAATAGTGGTTCAGGAAATCTTGGAGGAACCAATGCTGGACGTGTACTTGGAAAAAAAGCTGGAATTGCTGTTATCTTATTAGATGCATCAAAATGTTGTATTTCTATTCTCATAGCAAAAACAGTCGCTTTCTATATGGGACTCAATGTTGATATTATATATCTTTGTGCCCTCGCTTGTGTGATTGGACATTGTTATCCTATCTTCGCTGGATTTAGAGGTGGAAAAGCTGTATCTGTTGCGATTGGATATGCTTTGATGACTAATATTTATGCTTTTATTATTGCAGTTGCTATTTTCTTAATAACACTTAAGATTTCTAAGTATGTTTCACTAGCTTCTATTCTAGGTTCAACAACGATTTTATTGATTTCACCATTTATTGGTTATAGTCCTGTGGGAATTGCTACCAATGCTTGTATTGTTGCTTTATTGATTTATAAGCATAAAGCCAATATAATAAGAATAAAAAATGGAACGGAAAACAAAATTACCTGGATGTAAAAAAGATAGGCACGACCTATCTTTTTTTAATCTTTAAATGAAATTTGACTCACATGAGGTAAATAATCACATTGATTATAAGACTTTAATTGAAAATCATTATGATATTCAACAATTGTTAAAGAACATCCCTCAACAACTTTTTGATTGATTTGAATAAAATCCTTTTTTTCTAAATGAAGCATTGTTGCTAATAAGACAATAAAAAACATACCATGAGTGACGACCATGATTTGACTCTCATGAGGAAGTTGTTTTATTTTTTCAATAAAAGCTTGTGCTCTTTCAATAACCTCATCATAACTTTCTCCCTTAGGGATGCGTGTAAACTTTTCAGGATGATTCCATAAATGATCATATAATTCAAAATCGGTTTTTAAAATATCAGGAATTTGTCTTCCTTCAAAAATCCCAAAATTCATTTCTTTTAATAAATCATCTTGAATAATGTCCTGATTATCAAAAATCAATTGAGCTGTTTGATAAGCCCGAGTAATAGGACTTGAATAAACTTTATCAAAAGATATCTGATTTTGCTTTAAATAAGCTTTTAAAGCTTTGGCATTTTCAATTCCTTCATTTGTTAATGGTGAATCACAATGACCTTGTAATCTTTTTTCTTGATTCCACAACGTTTTAGAATGACGTGTTAAATAAATTCTCATCATAGTAAAAAATAAGGGATTTTCCCTTATTTATATTGATCATTGATACTTTTCATAATACGCTTGATTTGAGTCTCGTTTGGTTTACGTCCCATTTCCATAAACATTGCACGAATCATTTTTTCATTGATTGGCGGATTCTTCTTTAGATTTTTCTTAAATACATATCTTGATGCAAAGAATCCTATAACAAGACCAACAGCGAGTCCTAGAAATGCATATAACATTTTTTAATTCCTCCATTTCAATTACTTGTCTATTATAGCACAAAATGTTTTCATTTGTAAAATCAATTATGTACGAAACATATAAAAGTTTTGTGAAAATCCTTTAATTATTTCAAAAATCACAAATTTTTCTCCATTTTCTTCAACTTCAATATCAAATTCATTCATTTTTATAGCAATTATATCATCTGTAATAGGATTATGAATTTGATGGACACCATGAAAATAACTATAATCTTCTCTTTGATTCAACATTTGTAAGAGTTTTTCTTTTCCATAAGATATGGGTTGAAAAAACAATTCTACTTGTTTTGATTCATAAGCATTTCTTTGAGAAGAATACAAAACATGAAGAAGAGAAGGATAATGTTCAACCATATTTTTCGTTTTTTCTTTTAAGTAAACAATTTTATATCGACACATATCATATCACCCTCTTTTATTTTAACAAATCTCAATAGAAAAAAATGTCAAAAAAAGATCTTAGACAATTCTAAGACCTTTTTGTATTTTATTTGAATTTTTCTTGTTTTTCATAATGCGTATGCAATAATTCATGCGCAAGATGAGAATTTGGCTGTCCTAAGAAATCCTCATATAGTTTTTGAATTTGAGTATTCTTATGAGATTTTCTAGCTGGCATAGAACGATCTTCATCATATAATGCTTTTGCACGAGCGCCTCGATAATCAAAGCCACTGTTTCTAATCAAAGCATTGACATATGATTGTCCTCCACCATTAATACATCCACCTGGACATCCCATAATCTCTATGAAATGATATTTAGAACGTCCTGCACGAATATCATCCAATAATGGTTTAGCAATACTCATACTATGTGCAACAGCAACATTGACACTCATATCCCCAACTTGTAAAGTAGCTTCTTTTAATCCACGTTGACCTCTCACAGCGTGATATTCAATATTATCTAAATCTTGAGAAGTTAAGACATCAACAACTGTACGCAAAGCTGCTTCCATAACACCACCACTTGCACCAAAGATAACTGCAGCACCTGTGTATTCACCAAACATATCTTGATCAAATTCTTCGTCTCTTAAATCAACAAAGTTAACACCAAACATTTTAATTAATTTTCCAAGTTCTCTTGTTGTTAAAACAGCATCCACGTCTTTCATTCCATCGCGAATCATTTGAGAACGTTCTTTTTCACCTTTTTTAGCAACGCAAGGCATAATTGAAACAACATAGATATTCTTAGGATCTAAATGGTTTTCTTTGGCATAATATGTTTTAATCATTGCTCCTAACATCATATGTGGTGACTTGCAAGTTGATAGATGATCTAATAAATCAGGATATTCTTTTTCGCAATAATTAATCCATCCAGGAGAACATGAGGTAATCATTGGCAATTGACCACCATTTTGTAAACGATGGATAAATTCATAGCCTTCTTCCATAATTGTCAAATCCGCACCAAAATTCGTATCATAGACTTTATCAAATCCTAATAGTTTCAATGCAGCGACCATCTTGCCAGTCACACGTGTTCCTATTGGCATTCCAAATTCTTCTCCAAGACTGGCACGAACTGCTGGAGCCGTTTGAACAATCACATGTTTATTTGGATCGTTTAATGCTTCAATGACATTATGAATTTCTTCTTTTTCTTGTAAAGCTCCAACTGGACAAACATTAATACATTGACCACATTGCATACAATTGACATCATTTAAACTACGATCAAAGACAGGCCCAACTTTGGTTTTGAAACCACGTTCCATAAAACCTAAGATACCTAATCCTTGATGTTTTTGACAGGCGGCAACACATCTTCCACAAAGAATACATTTTGAAGTATTTCTTACAACACCAGGAGATACTTCATCAAATGTTGGAATTGTTTTTTCACCTTTAAAAGCATCCTCACGAACACCTAATTCTTGACATAAACGTTGTAATTCACAGTTTGTATTGCGAATACAAGATAAACAATCTTTAGAGTGATTAGAAACAATCAATTCAACAACACGACGTCTCGCATCCAAAGCACGCATTGAGTTGGTTTTGACAACCATCCCTTCTCTTACCGGATAGACACAAGCAGCACATAAGTTTTTCACACCTTCAACCTCAACTTGACAAACACGACATGCTCCTGTTCCTGTATAATCTTTTAAATAACATAAAGTAGGAATATGAATACCATTTTCTCTTGCAACTTCTAAAATTGTTTTTCCTTCATATGTTTCAACCTGACGGTTATTAATTGTTAATTTAACTTTTCCCATCCTCTTCACCTACTTTCTTGAAATCACATCGAAGTGACAAGCTTTCATACAGTTACCACATTTGATACATTTGTCTTGATCAATATGATAAGGGACTTTACCAAGCTCACCATCAATCGCATTAGCTGGACATTGTCTTGCACAAAGTCCACACTTACGACATTTATCTTCATCAATTTCATATGATAATAAAGCTTTACAAACACCTGCTGGACATTTTTTATCAACAATATGAGCAATATATTCATCTCTAAACCTAGAAATCGTTGATAAAACTGGATTTGGTGCAGATTGGCCTAAACCACAAAGAGCAGTATCTTTAATTGTCTTTGCCAAAACTTCAAGTTCATCCAATGTTTCCATGGTTCCTCGACCTTCACAAATATCTTCAAGAAGTTCTAACATACGTTTTGTTCCAATACGACATGGTGAACATTTTCCACAAGATTCATCAACAATAAAATCCATATAGAATCTTGCAACATCAACCATACAGTTATCTTCATCCAAAACAATCATCCCACCAGAACCCATCATAGAGCCTAGTTTTATTAATTCGTCAAAACCAATAGGCGTATCCAATTGTTCTTCAGTTAAACAGCCACCAGAAGGTCCTCCAGTTTGAACAGCCTTAAATTGTTTACGATTTGGACATCCACCACCAATTTCATAAATAACTTCACGTAATGTTGTTCCCATAGGAACTTCAACAAGTCCTGTATTGGTAATCTTTCCACCTAAAGCAAAGACCTTTGTTCCAGAAGAAGTTTCTGTTCCAATTGATTGAAACCAATCAGCTCCATTATTAATGATTTGAGCAACATTAGCATAAGTTTCAACATTATTAATAATTGTTGGTTTACCCCATACACCTTTGTGTGCTGGGAAAGGTGGTTTTGGTTTTGGCATCCCACGTTCACCTTCAATAGATTGAATTAACGCTGTTTCTTCACCACAAACAAACGCACCAGCACCTAAACGAATTTCCAAATCAAAATCAAAACCAGTTCCAAAAATATTTTCACCTAATAATCCTAATTCCTTGGCCTCTCCAATCGCGTGTTTTAATCTTTCTACAGCAATTGGATATTCCGCACGAATATAAATATATCCATAATGTGCTCCTATTGCATAAGCCGCAATTGCCATTGCCTCAATCACACTATGAGGATTTCCTTCCAAAATAGAACGATCCATAAAAGCTCCAGGATCTCCTTCATCAGCGTTACAAATCACATATTTTTCTTCACCAGGTTCATTTAAAGCAAATTGCCATTTAAGACCAGTTGGGAATCCTCCTCCACCACGTCCTCTTAGACCACTCGCTTTAATAACATCAACAACTTCTTGAGGTTTCATTTCTGTTAAAACCTTACCCAAAGCAAAATATCCATCCTTAGCAATATATTCTTGAATATTCTCTGGATCAATAACACCACAGTTATGCAAAGCTATTCTTTTTTGTTTAGAATAGAATTTTGTTTTGTTAATATCATGAATTTCCTGCGTTTCCTGATCAGATTCATTCAACATTAAACGTTGAACAGGTCGACCTTTGTAAAAATGTTCCATAACAATTTCTTTAACATCTTCAACTTTTACAGATTTATAAATGATATTATCTGGATATATCGAAACATTAGGACCAACACCACAAAGACCTAAACAACCAGTACGTAAAACACTGACTTCTTTTTCTAATCCCATTGATTTGATTTCACTTTTAAATGCTTCAATCAATTCGCCAGAATTGCCAATACTACAACCCGTACCAGCACATACCAAGACTTGTATTCTTTCCATGTTCATCCCTCCTATTTCTTATATTTTCCAACAGTATAATCATCAATAACTTCATCATTAATCAAATGACGTAAAACAATTTCTTTAGCTTTATGAGCATCCACCAATACATATGTCGTTTTATTATCATTTTTATCAAAGACTTCAACGATTGGTTCTAATGTACACATTCCAATGCATCCTGTTTGTAAAACAGTGACAGGTAACTTTGCCTTTGCAACTTCTTCAACAATGGTATTTAAAACCGGTCTTGCACCAGCTGCAATTCCACAAGTTGCCATTCCCACAACAACACGATATTTTTGATCTTCATCCATACGCATAGACATTTTATCCTGTGCTGCTTCTCTAATTTTCTTTAAATCTTCTAATGACTTCATTTGTTTAATCCCTCCTTCATATAATCTTTCAGCCACATCAGAACTTCTGGTTCAGTTATTTTCACATCCCCTAAAATTTCTTTCATGTCTTGAGTTTTCATTTCAAAACAAAATTCATCAGTTTTATATTTCAATTCATAGTCGATTTTTTCATCAGCTTGAATTAAAGTTATCATTGTCTCAATAAGATTACCCATAACGGGCGTATCAATATGATTCTTAACAAACCAAACATCTACTTTTGTTCCATGGTTGACTTGTGAAACGATTTGTAATTTTCCTCCTGTTAATTCCGCATTTTGTTTTAACAAAGGAATTCCTAAGCCAACTTTTCTTGTTGAACGTGTTGTATAAAATGGATCAGTGACTTGCGTGACTGTTTGACTATCCATTCCTTTTCCATTATCTTCAATTGTTATAGAAATACGATTCTCTTTTTGGCTATCTTCTATCTCAATACGAATCAAAGTGGCTTTCGCACGAATGGAGTTATATGCAATATCTAATATATTTAAAGCCAATTCATCCATATCGTTTCCTCCAAGTCTCAAAGAATTCTTTTTCATCTATTTCATAAAGTGGTTCACTAATCATTTCTAAACGATGAGCATCGCTGCTGATGAACCATAATTTATTTTTAAGATAAGGATATTTTTGAATGAGAATGTCTTGATGTTCCTTTTGTGTCACTTCAATTCCATCAATATCTAAATCTTCATCAATTCTCATCAATACATTCATAATTGAAAATCTCTCACTCATCGCATGAGCCAAAACTGCAATACCATGATTTTGGTGAATCCATTGAATAATCTCTTTTAAAGATAAATCTAATGATTTAATTAATAATCTTTTTTCTTCACCAATAATATGATCATATTCATCAAGAATATATTGATGACCAAAATAATCTTCATCATTTGGTTCTTCTATCAAATAAGAATCCAAAAATTCTTGAATAATATCCAATGATTGATTTTCTAAAAAGTAAGCCAAAACATGAATTTCTTCACGACTTTGAATTTCAACACCATAAACAAATCGCACTTTATCTTTAGCAACAATTGGTAAATGATAAAGTTGTTTTACAGAATTATGATCCGTAATAGCAATCATATCTAACCCTTTGATATAAGCCATGTTGACAATATTATTTAATGTCATATCATCATCACTGCAAGGTGATAAAGCAGAATGAATGTGTAAATCATAAAACATTATTCAATACCTAACAAAACAAGTTTTTGAATCAATTGACAAGCATCATCTGTTGTTGTGAATAATGGCAAAGAAAGTTCGTTAGCCTTTTTTAAGGCATCTTCATCAGGCATCAATCCTTCAACAAAAACAATACCTGAAAAATCCATCATTTCTGCCACAGCAATGGAATTCACATGTGTTTGAACAGTGATCCATAATGATTCCTCATCCGCCTTACCCATAACCATACTCAATAAATCACCACTATAGATGGCTTGAATCGTACGTTCAAAAGAAACATCATTAACCGGTGTCAAGCCGACCTTGAAAACGACATCGGCTAAATTTACATCATTTTTTAGTTTCATTATTCATCACCTTTTTTTCTAACACGACAGACTTGAATATCAACTTGTCCATCTGCAACACTTTGTGCTAAACTACGACAATTGGCAAAACCACAAGCAGCACAATCATATTGAGGTAAAGTTTCTAAAATTTCATTAACTTTTTGAAACCATGCCATTCGCTCTTTCATTGATTTCATTTCATGATTATCTAATTGACGTTCAATACGATAATCTTCATCATCCAATTCCATATTATCAAGATGATAATCATCCATCATACTTTCAATGTTATAACATCCCTCAAAAGGATTAGACCACAAATAATATCCCCCAATACATCCCTGATAACAAGCATACATAGCAACCAAATCAACATGCTGAATACGATCAAATTCAATTAATTCTAATAAACTTTGACTTTGATTCAATCCTTCAACACGTACAACTGATAAACTGCGATTTCCAAAAAGGTCTTCAACATTGCTTTTTACACCATAGCGATTCATATTGATAGGATACTTGTCTTGACTTTTTAATTTATTGATTTTAGGAAAAACATGCGAAATTGTCATTGCATAATCAATTGCTGAATTCTCATTTCCAAAAGGAACTTTAGCAAGTGTCATTTTTCCAACACATTCACATAAAGAATAAATACCAACATCTTTGTCTTTTAAACGTTTTCTTATGCGTCTTGCAGCAATTTCCACTGGGTAATCATAAGGTAATAAGCGTTCATATAAAGTTGGATAATTCTTCTCAATTAATTGATTAATAGTTGGACAAAAAGAAGTTAACCATATACCTTCTTTTTCACGACTTTCTTGAAGTGCTTTTTGATATAAGAATCCTTCAATATCACTATATTGAACAACTTCATCAAATCCTAATTGAAGAATGGCTTGACAATTGATTTGAAATTCTTCATAAGATTTCATATCAGATAATAAACTGGTTGGAACCAAAACAACATTATAATCATGATGCGAAAGTGTCTCACTCATATGAGCACTTTGAACTTTTAATACACGTGAAGGACAACGTTGAATACAAACATCACAGTGAATACATTTTTCTTCATTGATTTTGACTTGTTGATTGACAATTGAAATAGCATCCATAGGACATGACTTTAGACATTTAATGCAATGCGCACAAGTTGTATCTAACCAACTAATAACTGGTTTCATACAAAGCTCATTTTTAAGTGCGTTCCTTTACTTGATGATTGTATATCAAATGTCGATGCACAGTTTTTCATATTATCTAAACCCATCCCAGCACCAAAACCAAAATCACGAGCTTTTTTTGATGCTGTAGAATATCCTGGTGTCATTGCCAAATCAATATCTACAATCCCTGGACCAATATCATCAAATGCCAAATGAACAACACCATCATCATCGAGTTCAAAAGTAATTGTTCCACCATCTGAATGAATGACCAAATTAATTTCCGCTTCATAACAAGCAATAGAAACCCTTTTTAAAACCTTAGGATCTAGTCCCAATGTTTTAAGTGTCATTTTGATATCACGTGAAGCTTGTCCAGCATCTTCATAATTATCTTTTTCTACTTGATAAATTTTTTTCATTTCCCTAGTCCTTTTTCATAAAGTCGACCACAAGTTTCATACATTGTATAATCTGTTGTAAAAACACTGAGATTACTCATTTTTGCACCTTGAATCATATGCTCATCAATCTTTTTTCCTCTAACAACGAGAATTGCTGCTAAATCCAATGTGTTCGCTGTATGAAAAATTTGCATGTTTGCAAGTCCTGTAATTAAAAGTTCTGTTTCATCTGCATCTCTTAAAAAACATAAAGCATCAGACATCAAGTCTGTTCCAAAGGCATTTTGAAAATCTATCTCATAGACTGCTGGATCATCAACATAGATCTCTTGTCCATTCACAATTTCCAAAATCTCTTTCATCAACATAATGGTGCTTCTTCTTTCTTATAGTTTAAGACAAGCATTTTTAAATCTTCTAATTGTTTTGTACACCCAAAAACAGTTCCATCAACACTGACAACTGGTGCTAAACCACAAGCTCCAACACAACGTGTTGCATCAATTGAGAAAATACCATCAGCACTTGTGCCATTGACAGGAGCCCCAGTCATTTCAACCAACAAATCTAAAATGGTTTGTGATCCATTGACATAACAAGCCGTTCCTAAACAAACACTAATGACATGTTTTCCTTTCGGTTCAGTTGTAAATTGAGAATAAAATGTCACAACGCCATAAATTTTAGAAATGGGTTCATGAATGACTTCACTCATTCTTTCCATAGCTTCAAATGGGATATATCCCAATTCATTTTGAATTTCATGCAGTATTAGTTTAATGGGACCTTTTTTGTCTTTATGTTTATAGATAACATCATCTATAAAGTCTAAAGACTGTTGATTTAATTTTTTCATATTCTCACCTCATCCTTTGATTTATCTAAATTTATTATAACATAGATTTTTTTAAATGTAACCGTTTTCATAGAGAAGTTAAAAAAACTGTTAAGTCTTTATCACTTAACAGTTTCTCTTTTTACATATTTAAGAATGTTTCTACAACATTTTCAACTGTGAATCCATATTCTTTCATCACAACTGCAGCTGGAGCACTTGCTCCAAATTCATTCACAGAAATCATCTTTCCATCAATACCAATATATTTATACCATCCAAAATCTGTACCCATTTCAATTCCTAAACGTTTTCTCATTGAACTTGGTAAAACAGATTCTTGATATTCTTGGCTTTGTTGATCAAACAAATCCATTGAAGGCATTGAAACCACACGAACATCTTGGCCTTTTTCACGCAAAACGTTTTGTGCTTTGATTGCCAATTCAACTTCACTACCTGTCGCAATCAAAATACCATCCAATTGTCTTTCCTCTGGTGAAACAACATAAGCTCCACGACAAACATCTTCATAAGTTGCATGTGTTAAATTTGTAACGTTTTGTCTTGTTAAAATCAAAGCAGTTGGACGATCTTTTGTTTCCATTGCCTTTTTCCATGCTGCACACATTTCATAGGCATCAGCAGGCCTTAAAACTTGAACATTGACCATAGAACGCATCATCGCAAGTTGTTCAACTGGTTGATGTGTTGGACCATCTTCACCAACTGCAATAGAATCGTGAGATAATGGCAAAACGATTGGTAAATGCATTAAAGCTGACATTCTCAAAGCTGCTTTAAAATAATCACTAAATACCAAGAAACCACCAGAAGCCACTTTGATACCTTTATGCAATGTCATTCCATTCATAATTGAAACCATTGCAAATTCTCTAATTCCAAAGTACAAGTTTCTACCACTATAATCATCACAACTAAAACGACCAGCATTTTTAATTTCTGTTTTTGTTGAAGAAGCCAAATCTGCTGTTCCAGATAAGAAAGTTGGATTTTGTTTCGCAATTTCATTAATGATTTTTTCACTTGTATTACGTGTTGCTTCACTTAATCCTTCTGGGTAATCCTTAATAAATTCTTCATAATCAAAATGATATTGTCCTTTGACATCATCAGCTAATTCTTTATAAAGTTCAGGATATGTTTTCTTATATTCACGCATCATTTTTTTCCATTTGTTAAAAGCACGTTTTCCACGATTGAAAACATTCTTTTGGAAATCTTCGTAAACATCTTCAGGGACAAAGAAATCTTCATGATCAAAACCATAAGATAATTTTGCACTCTTTCCGTCTTCTTTTCCCAAAGGTGAACCATGAACTTTGCTTGTTCCTTGATTTGCTGAACCATATCCAATCACTGTATCAACAATAATAAGCGTTGGTTTGAATTGTTCTTTTTTTGCTTTCTTAATTGCTTTTAAAATAGCAACTGTATCATTTCCATCTTGTACAGATAACACTTGCCAATTCATAGCTTCAAAACGTTTTTTAACGTCTTCACTAAATGAATAATCTAAAGGTCCATCTAATGTGACATGATTGGAATCATATAAAACAACTAATTTTCCTAAAGCCAAATGTCCTGCTAAAGATGCTGCCTCATAAGTGACACCTTCTTGCATATCACCATCACCACATAAAGCATAAGTGAAATGGTTGACAACTTCAAAATCATCTTTGTTATAACGTTTTGCTAAGAAACGTTCTGCCATTGCCATCCCAATAGCCATTGGGACACCTTGACCTAAAGGCCCACTTGATGCATCAACACCATCAGTCATTTCAATTTCAGGATGCCCAGGTGTACGACTCTTCCATTGTCTAAACGCTTTTAAATCATCCATTGTTAAATCAAAACCTGATAGATGTAATAAACTATATAATAACGAAGATGCATGTCCACTAGCTAAAACAAAGCGATCTCGATTAAACCAATCAGATTCTTTAGGGAAGATTTTTAATTCTTTTGTAAATAAAGTATACATTGCTGGTGCTGAACCCAACACCATTCCTGGATGTCCAGAATTTGCTTTATTAATCATATCAATTCCCAAAGATCTAATTGTCGCTATTGATAATTCCGATTGATTCATTTCTCCATTTTCCTCCTCAAAACACACTCATCGTTATTATACACAAAAATATCTTAATAGCAAATACCAAATCACTAATTTTCTACAAATTAATTCATTTTTTTAGCTTTTTTTAATTTTTCAGGTGTGACATCATTCCCTTTTTCATCAACAACTTTAATACTTTTCAATTGTTGTTGAAAGCCACTTCTAAAAATACGTAAATATTCTTGTCTTAATTCTTGTTGTCTTGCTTTTTCTTCATCTGTTAAACCAATTGTTTTACTTTTATGAGCCAAATGATTAATTTCTTGGATCATTTCATCAGTTATTTTTGCCATCTTTTTTCCTCCAAAATAAAAACCTAAGAGTTTTTAGATATTATCCCTGGTATATACAGGTGGGTATCTTGTGTTCGATTTTAGGATTCCTATTCATGATAGGCTTTCAACACCATCGACCAACAATCAGATTCCCTTATCTATCGTGTAGGAAATACATATATCTCTTAGGTCAAAATTATTATAACACAAAATTCAAATCTGTAAACATACTTTTGCTTGTTAATTTTTACCACTGATTTGCATGGGTTATATTTTTGATTTCCCCTACTTATTTTAATGGAACAACTAAACATGTCGATGTATATTGAACATCAAATAAAGTTTTTAATTCTTCTAAATCTTGAATTGTCAATTGCGAAATACAATCAATCAAATCAAAAATCATAATACCTTCAAAATAATAACGACTAAACAAATTCGCAATACTTTCAGGACTATTAAAAACACCAATTAAAATCCCAATATTCTTTTTTTGAATACGTTTAAAATCATTTTCATCAATATGATATTCATGAATATGTTCAATCAATTCTAAAATCTTATCACGTAATTCTTGAGGTTTTAATGTATCGCCACCAATTTGTAAAAAAGAATAATCACGTTCTTGTGTGAAATTCCCACTAAAACTATCATTAATAAGACCTAAACGTGTCCACTCTTCATATAAGGGCGAGCTTTTAGAAAACAATAAATCTAAAAGCAAATTCATACCCAATTCACGTTTTAACTTTTCTTTTGGATTTTCCAATATATCATTGATTTTCATAGAAACAATGACTTTTGGCATGACCACATCCATTGTTAAAGTCGTTTCTTTTTGATCTATATCATAAGGTTCACTGACCTTTTCACGTTTGATTGTGGTTTCTTTTTCGAAATGTTTTTTAGCTTGATTGTCTTCAATCATTTTCATTGTTTGATGAGGATCAATATTTCCTACCACAAATAACATCATGTTTTTAGGATGATAGAATGTATGATAACATTTTGTCAGTGTTTCTTTATCAATTTCACTTACTGTTTCCACACTCCCAGCAATATCAATTTTAACAGGATGTTTTTGATATAAATTTTGTATACTTCCAAAATAACAACGCCAATCAGGATCATCATCATACATTCCAATTTCTTGATTGATAATCCCCTTTTCTTTTTCAACAGTTTGGTCAGTTAAATAAATATCTTGAACAAAATCCAACAACAATTCTATACATTCATTTTCATGACTTGTTGTACTAAAAAGATATGCAGTTCGTGAAGATGATGTAAAAGCATTGGTACTTGCCCCTAAAGCAGCAAACTTTTCACTTGCATCACCATCTTCCATTTCAAACATTTTATGTTCCAAAAAATGGGCAATTCCATCAGGAACTTTTACCATTTTTGTTTCTCCAATGGGAACAAATGTTGTATCAATAGAACCAAATTTTGTTGAAAAAAGACCATAAGTTTTAGAAAAGCCTTCTTTAGGTAAAAGATAAACTTTTAATCCATTGCTTAACTCTTCATAATATAATGTTTCTTGAAGTGTTTGATAATTAATTGTTTCCATTGAAATCCTTTCCTGTAAGGAAGAAAATTGTATCAAGTTTAATTTTTTTAGCAACTTCAATAATTTCTTCTTTGCTTACATTTAATAATTTTTGAATATATTCATCATTACTTTCTTTTTTGTGTGTAATATCACGGTTATAAGTTAAAGCAATCATACTTCCTGCTTCATCATCAGTTTTCTTTAAAGCATTCGATAACATCACTTTCGCAATTTGAATTTCACTATCTTGAAGATTTCCATTTTGAATATCCTCTAATTGTTCTTTGATCAAATCCATTGTTTTATGATAATCATTGGCCTCTATACCAGCATTGACAATCATAATCCCATTGAATGCATCATAACTTGAAGACACATAATAGCATAAACTGTTTTCTTCTCTGACAACTTTAAAAAGACGAGATTGAGAGAATCCTCCAAACAATGCATTAAAAACAGTAAAAGCATAATGATTTTGTGAAAGAAAATCACAATCAATGCAATAACCCATATTCAATTTAGATTGTGTTACATCTTGTTTTTCAATCACTTCTAAAACATCATTATGATTGGTTTTAAATATATAAGAAGATGGATAATCTTGATGATTTTGAGGGAATGTTAAATATTGATCAAAAATATCTACAATTGATTCATCAATATCACCCACAACATAAAGATGTTTTTCATCTTCTTGAATACACCTTTGAAAATATTGATATAATTCTTTGGCAGTGATTGCATCAATAGCCTCTTCATATCCTGTACTTGGAATTCCTAAGACTTCATCTCTTCCCATATATTCAAAAAGTTTATCTAACGAATAAGAAAATTTATCATCTTTATTCACTTGTAATCTTTCTTTTAATTCTTTTTTCTTTAATTCCACAATCGTTTCATCAAAAGCACCATTTTGGGCATGTGGTTGAAAAAACAAATCGCTTAACAATTGAATTTGTTTTTCTAACAAGTTTTCTAGGTGTGGTAAATAAACATCATTGACAAAACTTGTATACACATTCATCACTTGAGATTTTCCTTTTGAAGCAACATTTGTTGATAGACGTGCACCATAGTTCTCATCCAGATAACTTGCTAAGGCTTGAGTGGAAGGATACTTTTTGGTTGCTGCGACTAAGACAAATGTTAAAAGCGTTCTTAAGGTTGTATCTTCTTTTTTTAATAAATTTTGTAAACGTAATGAAATTGTAATAGTTTTAAATTTTTTTGTAGGGATTAAATGCAGTGTATATCCCTTCATTTGATATACTGTTTTCATAAATCCTCCTTTTTTATCACATATTACTATTATACTCATTTTTTTGCAAAATAAAATAAAAAAAGACCAAGACGTCTGTCTTGATCATTAACGTTTTCCTTTATCGTATGGTTCTCCCTCCGCTTTTGGTGCCGCAGAGTTTTTAGAAACAAATGCCAATACAATTAAAGTTGCAACATAAGGTGTAATTTTATAGAAATAATTTGGAATTCCTAAAGACATAAAGAAATTAATTCCTGAATATGCAGAAGCAATTGTTTTCATAAATCCAAAGAAGAAAGCAGCTCCAGCAATACGCCAAGGTTTCCATTGTCCAAAGATAAGAACAGCCAAAGCTAAGAACCCATATCCAGCAACATCTGCATTAAAGTTCGTACTTGTTGGAATTACAAAGATTAATCCACCAATACCAGCTAAGAATCCAGAAATCAATGTTCCAGCATAACGCATCTTATAAACATTAATACCCGCACTATCAGCTGCTTGTGGCAATTCACCACAGGCTCTTAAACGAAGTCCAAATCTTGTCTTATAAAGAACAAACCAGCTTAATACCAAAATTCCAATTCCTAAGAAAGTTGTTAAATATGTATTTTTAAACAAAACATCACCAATGATTGGAATACTCGATAAAACAGGAATCTCAGAAATTCTAAAAACATCTGTAAATTCAACTTGTTGTGTTTGTTGAATTAATCTAGCAACGAAAATACAGAAAGCAGGTGCAAAAATATTAAGTGCAGTCCCACTAATTGTTTGATCGGCTTTCATATGGATTGATGCAATAGCATGGAATACTGTAAATAACATACCTGCTAATCCAGCAATCAATAAAGCAATTAACAGACACAATTGGGGATCCATTGAATCTTGCATAAAGTGAATAAAGAAGATTCCACAAAACGCACCGATAACCATAATCCCTTCCAAAGCGATATTAATAACACCACTTCGTTCAGAGAACAATCCACCCAAAGCAACAATCAAAAGAGGAATCGCAAAAATCATTGTTTGACTTAATAAGAATAAAATATCATCCATTAGAATTTCCCTCCTCTTTTGCATTGAATAATTTCTTTTTATTTAAGAATTGTTTAATAAGTAATGAGAATGCTGAGAAATAAATTGTAATTGCAACAATAATATCAACAATTTGAGGAATGAATCCATAAATTTGCATTAATGAACCACCAATTGTAATATGTGCAATAAACAATCCAGCAATCAAAACACCAATTGGATTAGATAATCCTAATAAAGCCACCGCAATTCCATTAAATCCTTGTGGAGCAAGGGTATCAACAACTTGTAAACATTGACCAGTTCCAGCCAAATACATAAGTCCTCCACCAATACCAGAAAGTGCTCCAGCAATCATCATAGAAAAAACAATTTTTTGTTTCGCATTAATACCAGCATATTTACTTGCATCTGGACTTAACCCACATGCCTTTAATTCAAAACCAAAAGTCGTTTTATTCAAAACAACATAAATAACAATAACAGCCAACACAGCCACTACAATTCCACCATTAATATTTGGAATCAAAGCATCTAACCCAAATTTAGAAATCACTGCATTTTGATTTACATTTAATGTTTGGTTTTTCATAGAATCAAAAACTGTTAAAGGAACAATGTAGTTAACAGTATACATTCCAATATAGTTCATAATAATGGAAGATATAACTTCATTGACATTTAAATATGCCTTCATCAAACCAGGAACAGCACCCCATAAAGCGCCTGCCACACCAGCAAGAAGAATAGCCACAATCCAATGAAGTGCACCTGGTAAGAATGTCCATTCTACACCAACATAAATAGCCACAAATGCACCGACAACAAATTGACCAGGTGTTCCAATATTAAACAAACCTGTTTTAAAGGCAAAACCAACAGATAACCCTGTCAAAATAATTGGCACAGCTTGGTTAATCACTTGCCCAATTCCTCTTGTTCCATTACTGAAACCTCCACTAATTAAAGTAGAAAATCCTTCCATCGCATAAGATGAATTGGCAATAAAAATAACAATTAAACCAAACAATAATCCAACCAAAACAGCAACACAAGATGAAAGTAAATCTTTGATTCCATTTGAACTTAGTATTTTTTTCATGCTTGTTCACCTCTCTTTGATCCAGACATATAAAGTCCTAATTCATTGAAAGTTGTTTCTTTTGGATTTAACTCACCAACAATCTCACCTTCATAAATAACCAATATACGATCTGCAAGATTCATAACTTCATCCAATTCAAGTGAAATCAAGAGAATCGCTTTTCCTGCGTCCCTTTCTTCAACAATCTTTCTATGAATATATTCAATTGCACCAACATCCAAACCACGAGTTGGTTGGACAGCAATCAAACAATCATGTTCACGATCCATTTCTCTTGCAACAATTGCTTTTTGTTGATTTCCTCCAGACATACTACGAGCAATCGTTGATGCCCCTTGTCCACTACGAACATCAAATTGTTCAATTAAATCATTTGTATATTTATTAATAGCGTCAAATTTCAAAAATCCCTTATTAGAAAATTGTGGTTCAAAATATCTTTGTAATACCATATTATAAGACAATGGATAATCCAATACCAAACCATGTTTATGACGATCTTCAGGAATATGAGACATTCCATGTGTACTATGATGACGAATCGATGTATGTGTAATATCCTCACCATTTAAAAAGACATGTCCACCACTAATAGGCATCATTCCTGTTAAAGCATAAACCAATTCGCTTTGACCATTTCCATCAATCCCAGCAATACAAACAATTTCACCTTTTCTCACATCAAAAGAAACATGATTGATCACATCTTTGTGACCTTTTTTCTCAACAAGTAAATCTTTAACACTTAAAACAACATCAGTTGGTTCCATTTCATCTTTTTCAACATTCAGATTAACTTTTCGTCCAACCATCATTTCAGACATTTCTTCTTTAGAAACATCTTTTACATTTACAGTCCCAATACATTTCCCTTTTCTTAATACTGTACAACGATCAGCAACAGCTTTAATTTCATTCAATTTATGTGTGATAAAAAGAATTGATTTTCCTTCTTTTGCTAAATCACGCATAATTTGCATCAATTCCTCAATTTCCTGAGGCGTTAAAACAGCAGTTGGTTCATCAAAAATAAGAATATTGTTATCACGATATAACATCTTGATAATTTCTACTCTTTGTTGCATACCAACAGTGATGTCACTAATCAATGCATCACAATCAACATTTAATTGATACTTCTTTGAAATTTCCATAACTTTTTGACGAGCATCCTTCATATAAAGCATACCTTTTTTCACATCTTCTGCTCCAAGAACAATATTCTCTAAAACAGTAAAATTATGAACTAATTTAAAATGTTGATGTACCATTCCGATTCCTAAACGATTTGCATCATTTGGATCGTTAATCTCTACTTTTTCTCCATTGAGTCTAATTTCTCCTTCTTCAGGTTGATAAAGTCCAAATAAGACACTCATTAAAGTAGATTTCCCTGCTCCATTTTCTCCTAATAGCGCATGGATTTCACCTTTTCTTAGTTCCAAGTTTACATCATCATTAGCGATGATCCCTGGGAACTTTTTGGTGATATGTAACATCTCAATAATCTTTTCCATACATACCTCCTATGCCTTTCCTATCATATTATAACTGAATTAATAAGAAATTTGTATAAAAATCAAAAAAAGAATAGAGATTTCTTGAGAAATCTCCATTCCCATTAACTATTTAATGAAATTAACTTTCACTTTATCAGCATTAAGAACTTTTACATCATCACCAGCTTGATAATTTTTAATTGTTACTTTACCATCTTTGATAGTTTGGTAAACTTTATCATAATCAGCTTTTGTGAATTTTTTGAATGTAGAAGTATCCATTGGTAAACCAATTGCATCATTAGCAGCACCTAAAACGATATTTTGTCCACCTCTAAATACGATTGATTCATCAGCAGTCTTATCAAAATCACCACTATAAATTGCTTCTAATGCATCACTAACAGCATTTGATAATTGTTTATAAGCAGAAGTCATAACAGTTTTACTTTCAGAAGATTGGTCAACGTCAACACCAATAACTGCACCAACAGGATTTGCTTTTTCAGCAGCAGCCATTACTGAGTTACCAACAGCTCCACCACAACCAAAGATACAAGTGATACCACTCTTATACCAAGAAGCAGCAGTATTTTGAACTTCAGGAGTTGCTTTAAAGTCTCCAGTATAATGATAGTTCATAGTAACTTCAACACCTAATTCTTTAGCAGCATCATTCGCACCTTGAACATAACCATATCCAAAAGACATAACGGCAGGCACAGCCATACCACCCATGAATCCTAATTTTGTATGTCCTTCTTTAACAGCTGCATATCCAGCCAAGTAACCAGATTGTTCTTCTTGGAATTTAATTCCAATAGCGTTCTTTTCAGTATTGAATTTAGCTTTCTTTTGATCTCCATCATTTGGATAACCATCAATTAAGATGAATTTCACATCTTTATATTCAGTTTGTTTTGCATAAATTGCAGGTTCAAATAAATAACCAGGTGTAACAATAATTTTTGCACCTTTCTTGACAGCTTGATCGATTGAGTTTTTGTACTCATCATCAGTTGCATCTACAGGTTTTATGTAAGTGTAAGTCTTTCCATTCTTGTCAGCATAAGCTTTTACACCTTCATAAGTTCCTTGGTTGAAAGATTTGTCATCAATTGTACCTTTGTCAGTTAACATGATGATTTCTTTCTTTCCGTCATCATTTGTAGTCGTGTTATCAGTTTTCTCTTTTCCACCACCACATCCAACTAGCACTAGGGATAATGCTAAAAGTGACGCAAACATTTTTTTCATATTCAGTTTTCCTCCTTTAAAATCTAAACATATTTTAACATTAAAATCACAAAATGAAAAGAGAGATTCTTCATAACATCATATATTTTTACATATTATGACTTTTCTCTCTCTTTTTTATAAATCTTCTTCATGATATTGTCGAATAAAAACTTCTCGTGGCTTGCTTCCAAGTTGTGGTCCGATAACGCCTTCTTCTTCTAAACGATCAATAATACGTGCAGCTTTATTATAGCCAATTCTAAATTTTCTTTGAAGGAGTGAAGTGCTGGCCTTTTGAGCCTGAATAACAAATTCACGACACATTTCATATTCTTCATCTTCATCATCATAACTATCACCACTTGATGAAGAACCACTTGATAAAGTTTTTGCATTGACATATTTATCTTCATAAACAGCTTCTTGTTGTTGTGAAACAAAATGAACAATATCTGCCACTTCTTCATCAGAAACAAAACATCCTTGAACACGAACAGGTGAAGATGCCCCCATTGGAGAAAATAACATATCCCCTTTTCCCAATAATTTTTCTGCCCCAGATGTATCTAAGATTGTACGTGAATCAATACTTGAAGACACAGCAAAAGCAATACGTGAAGGAATATTTGCCTTAATCACACCTGTAATAATATCAGTTGATGGTCTTTGTGTCGCAACAATCAAATGAATACCAGCTGCTCTGGCCATTTGAGATATACGCATAATACAATCCTCAACATCTTTACTTGCAACCATCATCAAATCAGCAACCTCATCTAAGATAATGACATGATAAGAAAGAATTTCTTTTTGTTCTGATTCATCTTTACCTTCATTATAATCTCTAGCAAATTCATTGTAACTTTTAATATTACGTGCATTGACACTTGCAAACACATCATAACGTCTTTCCATTTCTGCAACAACTTCATGTAAAACAGCCGCTGCTTTTTTAGGATCAGTCACAACAGGAGCTAATAGATGAGGAACACCATTGTATACAGATAACTCTACTTTTTTAGGATCGACCAAGATCAATTTCACTTCATCAGGCCTTGCTCGCATCAAGATAGATGTAATAATTGTATTCACACATACTGATTTCCCTGAACCAGTTGCCCCAGCGATTAACAAGTGAGGCATCTTATCTAGTTCAGCATAGATAGGTTGTCCAGAAACATCTTTTCCTAAAGCAACAACCAACTTATTTTCGGCTAGTTTTTTATGACTAGATAATGTTTTATAAACATCTTTAAAGGCAACCATTGAAGCTGATTGATTAGGAACTTCAATTCCAACATAAGGTTTTCCTGGAATTGGTGCTTCAATACGTATATCCGCTGTAGCAAGAGCTAATTTAATATCATCTTGTAATTGCAATATTTTATTGACTCTTGTTCCTGTTTCTAATTTCAGTTCATATTTTGTAATAGTTGGTCCAATAAAAGCATTTTCAATTGTTGCATTGACTCCAAATTGTTTTAAAACAGTTGTCAGTCGTGCAGCATTTTTATTTGCTGAACTTCTTTCTTTAGAAGCATTGTTTGTCGATTTTGTTGAAAGTAATGATAATGGTGGCAATTGATAAGTTGATGAGATTTTATGTGGTTTTGTAGACACAATTTTTTCTTCAATAACTTCCTCTTGAGGTGGTTCCATTTCTTTAATATCAATTTGCATCTTTTGATCATCAAATTCAAAAGCACTTGTGATTTCTGGATCTAATGGTTTTTCTTCAGGTTCATCTTCAAAAACTTCATCCGGGAATAATGGTATTTCTTCATCTTTAGATAAGAAATCAAAGAAATGAGATTTTTTCTTTAAAACAATTGTTTGTACCGGAGGTTCAATAACTTCTTCTTTAACTTTACGAACAGGTTTCTTCTTTTTCTTTTGTTTAGATTGATATTCAAAATACAATTTACTAAATAAAAGTGCACACCCAATCAATAAAACAACAACAGATAAAATCAATGTCCCTAAATTATCAAACAAAGAACTAAAAATACCATAAAAAGTCGTTCCAATAAAACCACCCTTATTCAAAGCTTTACTTTGAATATATGTATTAATCACTCCTAATCCTTTAATATCAGGTTGACCAGGAATAGAAGCCAATGTTAACCCACTTGCAAAAATCAAATAAACACCAATCGCTTCTGGCCCATTTAATTTTGGTAATTTCGCTTTATAAATCACATAGCAGCATAACAAAATCAAGGCTGCATAAACAACACCATAAAGATTTCCAACCATAAAAGCAAAGGCATGATGAATCCCTTGACCAATAATTCCTAATTGTAAAGCTGCAATAATCACAACAAACATACACAACATAGTGATAATTCTTAAACGCAAAGCTTCTTCAATTAATTGATTTTTAGATTTTTTTGTTCGTTTTGATTTTGCCATGGGTTCACCTTCTTTCACTTTTTCCATTATAACAAAATTATCCAATATTGAAAAGAAAAAGCAAGATTTCTCTTGCTTAAATTTCGACAACAACACCTATAAATACAGGTTTTTTACCAGTTTCTTTCACAATATAACGCATAGATTGATCTTTCATCATCGCACGAATATCGGCAATTTCTAATTCTGGGTCATCTTTTAATTTTCCTACGACATTTTCACAGATTTCAATAACATGTTTAATCACATATTCTGAATCTTTTAAATACACAAATCCTCTTGTTTGACAATCTGTTTGAGCAATAATATCCTTTGTTTCTCGAGAAATTGTCAATCCCACAATCACAACACCATCATTAGCTAATTGAATACGATCATCAATGACTTTTTCTCCAACATCACCAATTCCAATACCATCAATCATGACATCTTCAATTTCAAAGAAATCACGGGCAGGAACAAATTCACCATTTTCAAATGAAATACGTTCTCCATTATCAACGATAATGACATGATTCTTATCAATACCCATCTCATAAGCAATTTGCATATTAGAAATAAAATGTTGATACTCACCCTTAATTGGGATGTAATATTTAGGATTAAAGATCTGAATAATGACTTTAATGTCTTCTTCAGATGCATGCATAGAGAATAAATCTTTATTCTTTAATAAATAAACATGTGCATCTGTTTTATATAATCCATTATGTGCTTTATTGGCAATCTTTTCAGTTCCTGGTAAAACTGGAGAAGCCACAATAAACGTATCGCCTTTACGAAGTTTTAATAAATCATCTCCACCGTCAATAATATCACATATATCATGATAAATACGACGAGGACTTCCACTAAGTAATATAACATAATTGCTGTCATATTGAGGATTTCCAATATATTCCTTTTTCCCTAGCATATGTTGAGGAACATCAATAATTGGCTTTTTTGACTTTTGACCTAAACGTAACATTGTATTTGTATTATCATATTGATCACGACCATAGAAAACGATTTGACGTTTATATTTTTTTGTTAATTCAACAATTTCTTTTGTTCTAAAAACATTTTGAGCATAACTAGAGATAATAATTCTTTCATTACTATCTTCAAAAATATGATCAATACGACTTGTCAGCTTATGATTTGGTGAAGTATAACCTTCATGTTTTGAACTTGATGATTCCACCAATAACAACAAAACACCTTTTTTCCCAATTTCCATCATCTTTTGAATATCGCATCTAAATCCTTCTGGCGCACCAAAATCAATAATAAACTCACCACTATAAACAATATAGCCTTGTGCTGTCCATAAGGCAACTCCAACACTTCCTGGAATCGAATGTGTTACTGGGAAAAATTCTATAGGAACACCTGCAATATCAATAGAAGCATTTCTTTTGACACGACGCAAATCTAATTTTAATTTGATACGATTTTGTTTTTCATAACGCTCAATCATTTGTTCAATCAAATCTGCAGTTAAATTTGGCGCATAAACAGGAACATTCACTGTTTGCAACAAATATGGTAATGCTGCCATAGCATCATCATGTCCATGCGTAATAATAATAGCAACTATTTGATCTAATCTCTCTTCTAAATATGTAAAACTAGGGATGATCACATCGACTCCTAGTTTGTCTGAATCAGGAAAACGGAATCCTGAATCTATTATAAAAATCTTTTCATTGATTTCAAAGCAGTACATGCTTTTACCCATCTCTGCTTGTCCACCCATTGGTATAAATTTAATGATATCTTTTTTCATCATTCCACCCTTTCTTATTATTTTTCTATGATTGTTTTCTATATCCATTATACATGTCTTTACTTGTTGTGTATAGGTTTTTTCAAAAGTATGATAATCATATCATATTCTCATTCAACCTTCAAATGATTTTCTTATATTTTTCAATTAATGGTGCTAACTTCACTTCTGATTCTTCACTAATAGGTGTTAAAGGACAACGCAATATGTTTTGAATATACCCAAGTTGACTTAAAATATACTTAATTGGTGCCGGTGATGGTTCGATAAAAACATATTCACTAATCAATTTCAAATATCGATCATCAAAAATATTTTCATTCTTACAAATTTCCTCTATCAAAGGATAATCCAAATGACTTGTTACAGAGATGATTCCATCGGCTCTTTGTTTTAACCCTTCTAATAACAAATGATCATCACCAATATAAACCTTAAATTGTGGCAAGGCATCTTTGATTTGATGAATTTCATCCAATGGTCCACATTGTTTCATACCAATAATATTTTTATGTTTATTGGCTAAACGAATCACTGTTGAGACATCAATCGCAACGCCACAACGACTTGGAATATTATAAATCATAATTTTTTTATCAGTTGAAGAAGCAATCAAATCAAAATGTTTAAATATACCACTTTGACTTGGTTTAATATAATAAGGAACAATGACCAAATAAGCATAAATGCGTGGATTATCTTTATACATTTGAATATGTCTTATCACCTGTGAAGTACTATTTGAACAAATTCCAACGATAATACGAATTTGTGGATATTTTTCTAAAATATTTTCAACCAACAAACGACGTTCATCTAATTTTAATGTCGAAGTTTCACCCGTTGTCCCACACAATAAAAATGATTTATTCCCCTCTTCAATCAATTTATCCATAATCCGATAAAGTCCAGGATAATCAATGGATTGATCTTGATTAAAAGGTGTAATTAAAGCCGTAAAAATTTCTTTCATGTCTTAAACCTCCTTATATCCTAAGAAAAATGGTTGATATTGTTGATGATGTAAAGCTGCTTGTAACGTTTCTAAGACTTTATCTTTATTGGCAATCATACTGTTTGGTTTATTTCGATAGTTGTCTTGAAACATGGGTACAAAATAATAATTCTTCATATTCATCAGTGTGAAGAGATTCTTTCCACTATTTGATAAAATATCATTTGAATAAACACCTAAAACGATAGGAGCTTGATTTCTTAATGATGATTTCACTAACATTGTCACCGCATTATCATTAATTCCATAATTCAATTTTGCAAGAGTTGATGCATCACAAGGATAAATCAAAACAGCATCTAATTTCTTTTGTGGTCCATAAACCTCTGCTTCTTGGATGGTTGTATGCACATCTTTATGAACAATGTCCTTAATTTTATCAATCAGTACTTGATGACTATAGAATCTCGTATTCATTGTATTCACATGAGGGGTTAAAAAGACCTCAATCTCATATTCTTTTGACAGTTGTTTTAAAACTTCCAACATATCATCCATACTACAAAATGAACCCGTAATACAAAAACCTAATTTAAGCATTTTCAATCTCCCTTTCCAAAACATCAGCAATCATTATGCCTGCATAACCATAAGCATATTTACAAGGAATAGATGGTAATATCTGACAATTCATACCTTTTGATAAAGCATAATGATGATCAATACCGTAAGGATACGAAGCAATATCAACCATAAAGATATGACGATTGGCCTTATCCAAAGCATCACCATTCACCACAACACTGGGAATCGTATTGATCAAAATATCAACATCAGATAAATTTAAATCCTTTATATCACAATAACACGCTCCCATATCTTCAATCTCTTTTTGATATTTACTTTTTCTTACCACAACTTCTACCTTAGCTTTTAAAGCCACCAAATAAGCAATTATTGGCTTTGCACAATGGCCAAATCCCAATACACAAATATGACTTTGATAAATAGGCATGCGACGATGAGTAATTAAATAAGAAAGCAATCCTTCAGCCGTTAACACACTGTTTTTTTCTACAAAATCTTCCTGATCTAATAATGCTATATAACGAAAATGATAAATTTGTGACAATTCATTTAAATAACTATTATGAATCAATGTCACAACCAAACTGTTTGTTTTCAAGTTTTTAAAAACATCTTCATCAAGAATAACTGTTTCTTGATGCGTCAACAAACGATTCTTACGATCAATCCCCTTCACTCCTAAATAAATCACATCTGCATATTTCATATCTTTGCGTTGATCACTCACATAATATCCACGACGAATCATTTCCTCCATCAATTCCAAAGAACGCATATCATCATGATTCACATAAACTAGCACATCTTCCACCTCACTAATAAACTATGTCAAAATCCCCAAAGCGTGAAAAAAAGAAAGACAAATTAATGTCTTTCTCTTGTTATGATTGCATCCAAAACAGAAATCAATTCTCCATACGTTGGAATGATGTTTTCTAAAACATCTTGAATCATCTGTTGATCATCATCGTAACTTTGATTAAGTCTAACAATGTATTCAAGATTTAATTGAAAACGACAACAATTTTGATGATCGCCACCAATAAAGGTGTTCATATAAATCTTGACTTCATCATTGTTCATTTTTTGATATTCAAATTTTGCATGAACATCTTGACTTTCAATAGATAAATTCTTTGATTCAAATTGAAATGCATTAAGTTTAACATCCATATTATTTACCTCCTTACTTCTATATACAAGGTTTTGTATCGATTTTTCTTTTTATTTTTGAAAAAAAGTATATAATTTTTTAAGAGGTGGGTTATGATTTATATTTTGGTATGTTTTTTGACAATTTTTATATCTTCAAAAGCAGATTTGATGTATGAAAATATCACAGGTGTTTCTGCCATTGCACAGTATCATTATCTTGTTGTTGGGTATACAATTCTTTGTGCCTGTGTTTTTGCATATAAAACAAAAAAGGTTTATCACTATTTATATAGTTATAAACCTTGGATAGATCATTTGATTATATTGACAGCTATGATAATGAGTTTTGGTTCTTTTTTTAGATATACAATAAATGGTCAAGATCTTTCATCTATGATTCATGTTTATTGTTCTATGATTCCTAGTCTTATCTTTTTGATTTTATTATTTGTTTATAATAGATATTTGCTTTATCAATTTCCAAAAATATATGCTCGTATTCATTGGTATTATGAATATTCTGTTTATTTTTTAGGTATTCTTTTGGTTGTTTTCACACGTGTCAACGGCTATATTGAAATTCTTTTTGCAATTGTTGTCAGTTCATATCTTTATATTATTGAAAAAGAAATGAAAACAGTTTTGGCACAAAAATCATCAAACCAATAACTGCTGCAAAAAGAGCGCTGATTAAGACTGCTCCAGCTGCGGTATCTTTAGCAACTTTAGCCAAATCATGATATTCAGGACTACATAAATCAACGACAGCTTCAATAGCAGTATTGACAAGTTCTAAAGAAATCACCAAAGCAAACAATAAGAAACATAACATCCATTCCACATAGGTTATTTGAAAAATAAAACCACAAACGATGACACAAATCATCACAAGGATATGAATCTTTATATTTCTTTCTTTAAAAATACATGTTTTGATTCCATTTATAGCGTAACCTAAACTTTTATAAAATGGTGGTTTACTCATTATTATCACTTCCTTGATATTATTGTATCATAGAAATAATTTTGAATAAATAAATCTTTCAAGAAAATAAAAAACACACCAAAGTGTGTTTTCTTAGATGGCGTCCACGGAGGGATTCGAAGCCCTGACCACACGCAAAAAATGTAAATGAGATAAAACATATAATATTAAATCAATAAAAGTAGTTTTTTGTAATATTCATATTCTCTAATACTATCTCGTTGCATCATATAAAATTATTTATAGAATTTATGTAGAATAAATAATTTTGATTAATTCTTTCATTGTTATAAATTGTAGTAAAGTTTTTCATGTACACGCAATAAAAATAAAGTTATATAATATAGCTCACATTTAATCTCATTTTATATTTTTTAAAGAATGAATGTTAAAGAATTAAATAAAAGCATGTTATTAACAAGAAAGATACTACCTTCTTAAAGTTTCATTAAGAAATTGAAAAATCAAAATAGATTAGATTATTAATAATATTTATTAAATAATTTGTATTTTTCTTTCTTCATTAATTATATCTCACTTATCATCTAATGCGTCTTATATCTGTCCAATATGGGTAATCATTGAGAATCTGCCCCTCAGTTCCTATGACTTTTCCATCAGTTCTTACCATCAGTGGAAAATATTGGCTCGTTTGTCTTACTCCCAGGTTAGTCGTTGCTTCAATAATTCTAAAAGAATAAACCACCATTCCTTCATGAGTCATTGTCATCTGTTTTTTTTCAGAAATCATAGAGACATGTCCTGGAGAGACAATAATATCTCCTAACTGTGCATTTGCCATGTTTTTTCCAATGCTAAATCCAGCATTTCTAATTGCCCTTGGCACAGAATATCCATTTTGTTTAAATGAATAGTATAACAATCCACTGCAATCAAATGAATCCGGACCACTTGCTCCATATACATATGGCTTTCCAGTTTGAGCAATAGCAGTATTTACAACATTACTTATGCTCCCTTTACTGGTCGATGAAGAACTACTATTGTGATTTGAGGATGAATTAATTTGACTTTGACTCTTATTTTGATTTGTATTGACTTGTGATTGTTTAACATCTTTCCCTTTAACTGTTATAGTAAATCCTTTTATGGATTTTAATCCATTCTTATCAACGGCAACTATATTTACTTTATATTTACCAATTTTAGAAACTTCTACCGTACCATCAAAATAGTAACAATTCTTCAAATAAAGATTCTTTGCATCTTTATCTTGAATGTCTTCAATGAGAAACTCATTTAAAGACATTTCAGCAACTTTTGTATCATTTTTGATATTTTCTTTCTTTAACTTATTATATTCTTCTGTTGCTTTCTTATTAAGTTCTAAGACTTCACTATTCTCTTTGATATATCCATCAATTGGATCTTTTACACTTTCAATGTTAGATTTAATATCAAACTTATCACCAACTGTTAATTCGATTTTATCTTCTTTAAATTTGATTTCAGGTGCTTTTGTATCTTTGATTTGTATTTGATAGTCAATTTCTTTTTCTAATCCCTCATTAACAAGAATAAATTGTAATGTTTGCTCTCCAATTTTCATTGTATCAATATTTGGAATATTTTTAATTTCTGCATTTTTCACATCTTTGATTAATTCTTTTTTAACATCATAATCCCTAGTTCCATATTCAATTTCAATAATTTCATTGAAAGTTATATTCATACTTTCTAATATTATTTGTTGTTGAATATGTTGATAATACAAATAGCATCCAATTGAAATGAGTATGATACATATCCCAATTATATATATATTTTTTTTGCTTATATTTCTTTTCATATTTTCCTCACATCCTTATTCAACACGACGAATATCTAAAATTTCAATAGGATTTGAATAATTAGGATCATTATAAACATGACATCTATACCATACATCTATGTCTTTATCATATCCACTTCGTATGCCATCTCTCGGATTAAAAGCTTGTACAGTATTCATACCACCTAAATATAATCTCACGTGATGATCGGTCACAATAATATCACCTGCTCGCGCATTTCTTAAATCTGTACCAATAGAATAACCTGCTCTTCTTGAAGAACTTGGCATTGAATATCCATTTTGTTTAAATGCATATAATACTAATCCATCACAATCAAAACTATCTGGTCCTTTACCACCTAATACATATTTCTTTCCAACTTGTGCATTAGCAGTATTCATGACATCTTGAATACTCCCTTTTTTCCCAGTTGTATGACTTGATTGACTTGATGATGATCCTTGATTATTAGTTGATACACTTGCTCTTTGTGATTGTTTAACTTCCTTTTCTTTAACTATAACAGTAAATTCTTTTATAGTCTTTAATCCGTTTTTATCAATTGCAACTATATTTACCTTATTTTTACCTGTTTTAGAAACATCAACAGAACTATCAAAATAGTAACAATTCTTCAAATAAAGATTCTTTTCTTTTTGACCTTGATTATCTTCTATAAGAAATTCACTTAATAGTTTATTTGCAACTTTCGTATCTTTATTGATATTTTTAGTATCAAGTCTGTTGTATTCTTCTGTTGCTTTTTTATTAATGTCTAATACTTTAACATTGAAGGAGATATCACCATCTACTTTATCTTTGACAGAACTTATGTTAGAACTGATATCAAAACTATCTCCTACACTTAATTCAATTGAATCTTTTTTCAGTTTGATCTCAGGTGCTTTTGTATCAACAACATTAATTTTATATTCAACTTGTTTTTCTAACCCATCATTCACAAGTGTAAATTGCAGTGTCTGTTCACCAATTTTCATTGTATCAATTTTTGAAATATTTTTAATTTCTGCATTTTTGATTTCTTGAATCAAACCTTTTTCAACATCATAATCCTTAGTTCCATATTCAATCTCTGTAACTCCATTGAAAATGATTTTCATACTTTCTAAAGTTTTTTGTTGTGTATTTTGATAACAGAAATAAACCATTATAATAATCATAACCATTACAATACATGTTCCTAAAATACACATCATTTTTCTTTTCATAAAATAATCTTTTATCTTTTTCATGATTCCCCTCCTTATTGTAATATAACATATATATCATACCATGATTTTATGACATGTTGTATAACTTTTTGTGATATAATGTTAATTCCTACAATAATATGACAGATAAAAAATGAAATGGTTTTAAAAAATACGAGATAAATAAAAAAACATTCATCTTATTAGACAAATGTTTTAAAATATTTATTTTCTTATAGCTGATTTTACCGCAATCAATACATCAGTAATAGATTCAATTTCTTCTTGTGAACAATCTTCTAACAATTCAGCAATCACGTCTTGTCGTAGTCCCTTAGCTTCTGTTATTGTTCCACATAAAAGTTGATCTAATGAAACATTTAAGACTTCAGCAATATTGACAAGAGTTGGAAGACTCACATGATTGGTTCCTCTTTCAATATGACTTACATTTGACGGAACAACATCAATTAAATCTGATAATTCTTGTTGAGTAATACCCTTTTTAGTGCGATAATATTGAATTTTCTTACCTAAATCTTGATAATTAATACTATTTGTTCTTTTAATCTTCATGTATTCACCTACTTTAAATAGAGTATGTATTCTTTTATAACATTTTATGATTTTTTTGTTATAAAAAGAATAACTATAAAATCAACATATGATTTATATGTTATTATATTCATGAGATAATTATGATTATAAAAATATGGAGATCTATTTATGATTAAAAAATATTTAATTTTACGAATTCAACATTGCTAAATAGAATAATTTGTTTAGGTTACTATAGCAATTTTATAAGAATTATTATATTTATGATAATTTAAACTGCTTGATTATGAAGAAAATGAAAAACTCATCTATTTAAATTCAAAAAATGCAAGTCTTATATTTTTAATTTTAATATTTTCTATTCCAGTTGCTAAAACAATTAATAAATTTTACATTTATCTATTAGATTCACAATTAAATATTTTATTAGGTTATACTATATGTTTTTGTATTTATAAATTATTTATGGAATTAAAATCAATATTTTATAATGAATTGACATCAAAAATCATTTAGAACTATTATTAAACTAAAATTAATAGTAAAATAAAAATAACAAATTTATATAAATATAAAACCAAATTTTTATTTAGCTGTCTTATAACTATAAATATAATGAAAGAGGGATAAAATGAATTATACTGAATTAGTAGAAAAAGCAAAAAAGAAAGATGAAAAAGCAATTGAAGAATTATTTGAATTAACTTCTAAAAAAGGATATTTTGTTGCTTTAAAGTATTTAAAAAATAAAGAAGATGCTCAAGATATTTTACAGGATGCTTATGTATCTTCACTTACAAAATTAAATCAATTAAAAGATCCATCTAAATATGATAAATGGCTATTTCAAATAATAGCTAATAAAGCTAAAAATTATCTTGTTAAAAACAAACCGCTATTATTTGAACAATTAGATAGTGATGATGAGAATGCTATTCAATTTGAAGAAACAATTACAGATGATCGCATTGAATTTCAGCCAAAAGAAAATACTGATTATCAAGAATTAAAAACAGCATTAAAAAACTTAATCGATGAATTACCTGAAGATCAAAGAATGTGTTTATTGATGTATTACTTTGAAGAATTAAGTATTAATGAAATAGCTGAGTCACTTGAATTAAATAACAATACTATAAAAAGCAGATTGAATTATGCAAGAAAAAGAATCAAAGAAAAAGTAGAAGAACTACAAAGACAAGGTACACATTTATTTGGTATTGCTCCGATTCCATTCTTGGTATGGATGTTGTTAGAAGAAGAACAAACAATTGCAGTTCCACAAATTTCTATACATTTAATTGTATCCAAAGCCGTGCAAGCAATGGGTAATGAAATTACAAAACAAGGCATTACCATATTTGGTAAAACAATATCATCTAAAGTTATAGCATCAGTAACTGCTGCTACGATAGTTTTAGGTACAAGCGTTGGAATTTATCTTAATTCTCAAGATAAACAAAAACAGAATATATATGATAGTTTATATATTGAATTTTCAGAGAAACCAGTATATGAATATGGTCAAGAATTTGAAGAATCTGATTTAATATTAAATCATACAGGCAATTTAAAAGTATTAGACGATATAGATATTAAGAAAATAGGAAAACAGACTTTAAGATATTCTGTTTCCAAAGATGAAGTTTCTAGAATCTTTGAAATTATTGTTGAAATTAAAGACACTAAGAAACCAATATTGACATTAAATACTAAGGAAATTGAACTCGCAGTAAATGATAAGTTTGAGCCAATTCACTATATTAAAGAAGCATATGATGAAATAGATGGAAATTTAAAAGATAAAGTTGTTATAGATAATCCTGTAAATACAAAAAAGCCAGGTAAATATGAAGTTAAATATTCTGTGTCAGATAAAAACAACTTAAAAACAGAAGCTATTCTATATGTATCAGTTAAAGAAAATAACGAGCAACAGTCAGTCTCTTCGGCAAAACCAATTAATAAAATCCAAAAAAACACGAAGATGAAAACTGTCTCACTTGGCTATATGGGTTTGCAAATGAGTATACCAGCAAGTTCGACTACAAGATTTGCTTATGAAGGAGGACAGACTCATTACGATGTAAATGATTCTATTTATGGACCTAATGATGCTTCAATTCATATTGAATATTTTTCATTCGATGATTTTTTTGAACTTCTTGAAGGAAAAGAAAAACTTCGCCTTAATGATGTTGAAACATATAAAAATAATGGCTATGAAGTTTATAATAGAGGTGAGTATATACTGGCAATGCGTCGTGGTGCATCGTTTTACGGTAATAGTAGTAGCGATATGGATGATATAATGACGATTCATGTTGAAGGAAAAAAAGGAATGTATGAAATATGTGTTCTATCTTACTCTGGCAATATAGGAGTTGACGAATACGCAGATAAAAGAATTGAACTAGCAAGAAGCATATTTAATTCAATTAAATAATTTAAAGGTAGTGCTTGTTTATAAACAGGCACTATTTTTTTGTTTTCAAAATAAATCAGCAAAATTTAAAACCATGTTCAATTCTATCTGTCTCATGAATGTAAGGATAATAAATCCAATAAAGAAAAGGAGCGTGTTTTATATGTATTACAGAAAAAAATATTCAAGAATTGGTGATGAAATTTTTGTGATGGGAGCCATGTTAGCACCATTTGTATGGAAGTTTGTCAAAGAAAGACAAGAAAAGCTAATTGCTAAAAAAGAAAAATTTGAAGCATTACCAATAGAAGAACAAAATAGAATTCATTTAAAAAGAATGACTAAAGGAGAAACGATTGCTAAGTATATACTCATTGTATTTTTATTGTTAGAAATATTTGCAACTGTCATGGGCCATTTTTCATTTGGAGATATAGGAAGTTTTATTCCAGTAATTGCTTTTTATTTCTATGCGAAAGCAGATAAGAAAAAATATGAAAATATCATTCAAACAAATCCTAGATAATTTATACGAGGAAGAAAAAGCCTCTGATTCCTATTTAAAATATATATTTATAAATATTCTAGATTTGTTGAAAAAGAAATGGAAATAAAGGAGTTAATATTATGAAGGAATTAGATAAAAACTTAGTGAATGAAATCACTGATAGTGTTTATGATTGCATTGATTTTTTAAACATTATTACTGATCAATGTGATTTAAATAAAAATATCAGTACTTATATTGGTTCGCTAAGAATTTTAAAAAGAGAATTAGATAGAAATCTTTTGAACATTCAAGAATTATCTAAAAATCTCTTATGAGTTCATATTGCGAAACAGTTTAAAACGATGTAGAATATATAATATAAATATCATTATATGATATTTATAACAATAAGGAGGGAAAATATGAATAAAGCAAGTAAGAAAAGTTTGAAAGCTATTTTAGCTCTCATATTAACAATGAATATGACTGGCTGTGGTCTATTTGGAGGTGATGATAAAGATGATGATTACCAAAAACATCAGAACGTTGAAAAAAAGGATGAGGACAATAAAAAAGATGAAGATAAAGACAAAGATACTGATCTCTCAAAAGATGATGTAACTGATGAAGAAAACAACGAACAAGTTATACATTATACAGGTGAGATATCATACAAGCCTTTTGTTCCATCTCAAACACCAACAAAACCAGGTGCAATTGTAAAGACAAATTTTACACAATTACGTGCATTAATAGCTGAGTATAAAAACATGGATATAACTGCATATACTCCTAAAAGTGTATCGATATTAAAAAATACAATTGCTCATGCTGAAAAGATTTTAAATACAACATCAGCTTCACAAAGTACTGTGAACAAAGAACTTAAAGTATTACAAAATGCTAAAAATCAATTAGTATTTATTGCTGATTTTAGTAAATTAGCAACTCAACTTAAAAAAGCAGAAAATATTAATGAAGAAAAATATACACCAAATTCAATTTCAATATTGAACAAAGAAATTGTTTCTGCTAAAAAAGTATTAAATGATAAAAATGCTTCTCAAAAAAATGTAGATAACACTACAAATTTATTAATTCAAAAAATGGAATCATTAATATTAAGAGCTGATTTCACTCAATTGGAAGAAACAATCAAAACTGCTAATCAGATAAAAGATGTTGATTATACAGATGAATCTCTTGCACCTATGTATCAATCTTTAACCAATGCCAAAAATGTATTGAAAAATTTAAATGCTTCTCAAAAAACAGTTAATGATGCTAATACAAATTTAAATAACACATTAAAAGCACTGGTAAAATATATTGCACCTGATACATCAGAACTTAATAAATTATTAATGAAGGCAAAAGAATATAAAGAAAATGAATATTCAGTTTCTTCTTACAATGTATTGAAAAGTTCTATTACTTATGCAGAAAATACATTAAGTATAAAAAAGGTAACTGCCTCTCAAATTAATAGTGCTAAAAATCAATTACAACAAGCTATTAATAATCTAAATGTTGATACTTCAAATTTAATGATCGAACTTACCAAGGCAAAATTAATAGATGAAGATATATATACTCCTAAATCATATAAAATATTAAATGACATTATTGGTGAAACAGAATCATTTCTTCAAACTCAACATAAACAATACGAAATTGATGAACAGACGAAAATAATTACAATTGCATTAAATCAATTGGTAAAAAGAGCTGATAAAAAAGATTTACAGAAAGCCATCACGAATGCAAAATCTAAATATGATGGCGATTATACAGAAATAACTTTAAATGTTTTAAAACAAGCTGTAAGTAATGCAGAACTTGTTTATAATGACTTAAATGCAACTCAAGATGAAGTTTCCAGCGCAACCAAAGAAGTTAAAGATGCAATTACTAATCTAAAATTAGTCATTCACAAGGAAAAACTACAAGAAGCAATTAACAAGGCAAAGGATGTAAAGGAAGAGGAATTTACACCAAAAACATATGCACCATTCAAGATTGCGTATGAACAAGCTGTAAACATCAATCAGAATGACAATGCTACACAAGAACAAGTAGATGCTTGCACAAATGCATTAGAATCTACTTTAACTAAACTTGTTGAGCGTGCCAATTTGATTGCAATAAATCAAAAGATTACTGAAGCAGAAGCCATCAATCAGGATAATTATACAGATACTTCACTTATTACATTCAATCAGGAATTAGAGAAAGCAAAAGAATTAGTAAAAAATCTCAATGTAACACAAAAAGAGGTGGATGCACAGTTATCTTCCCTATCCTCTGCAATGACATCTCTTGTTGTCTATGTAGCTCCTAATATGGATGCTATTAATCAAGCGATTAGTGATGCTGAAAAAGTAAATAGAGATGATTGGTCTACTTCTTCATATAACACAATGAAGAAAAAGCTAGACATAGCAAAAGCAACAGTAATTAAAAAGAAAGTAACGCAAGAAGAAATTGATAAAGCAAAAGATGAGTTATTATCTGCATATAATGCTTTGAATGTTGATTTATCATTGTTGAATGAGACATTGAAAAATGCTAAATCTTATCTAGAAATCAATTATACTCTTGATAGTTTTAAAGTGTTAACTGATGCAATTGCTCATACTGAAGATTTTATCAAAACAACACATACACAAGCAGAAATCAACACTGAAATATCTTCACTACAATCAGCAATTGATCAACTTATTTTATTCCAAGAAGCTGATAAAACAAAATTGAATGATTCTATCAATGAAGCAAAAACAATAAAAGAAACTGATTACACACCAAATAGCTATTCTCTATTAAAAAATGCTATTGCAAAAGCAGAGATAGTAAAAAATAATTATCGTGCTACTGCCGAAGAAATTAGTAGTGTAATCAATGAAATTGATGTTGCAAAAACTAATCTTGTAAAAAGAGCAAATATCACTGAACTGAATAAAGCAATTAAGGAAGCAAAAGATAAATACGGAAATGGATATACCACTTCTTCTCTTAACGCCTTAAAACAAGCAGTTACTGATGCCGAAAACGTTATAAATAATGCCAATGCAACACAAAATGAAGTTGATAATAAAGTAACAGAAATCAACACAGCCATTATCAACTTAGTCAGATTAGGAGATAAAACTGCATTATCAAACTTGATTGATGAACTAGAAGCATTGCAGGAAGCCGATTATACCCCTATTTCTTGGGCATCTGCTAGTTTAGGTTCTGTGATTAATGATGCCAAAGTAATACGAGATAAAGGTGAAGCAACAGAAACTGAAGTTAATAATGCGCTGGATTCCTTAACTCAAGCAAAAGCAAAACTTGTGAAAAAAGCAGATATCACAGAGTTAAATAAAGAGATTATCAATGCAAAAATAGAACTTTCAAAGGCATATACAACACAATCTTTAAAAAATTTAAATGAAGCAATTACGAATGCCGAAACAGTTGCAAAAAATCTTAATGCAACACCTCAAGAAGTATCTACTGCATTAAATACAATCAAAAATGCATTGAGTAACTTACGTGTTGATGTTACTTCACTTGTTCAAGAAATCAATCAGGCAAAAGCAGTTGATACAACAGGAAAGAAACCTTCCACTGTGACTGCTTTGAATGAAGCAATTAAAAAGGCTGAAACATTGAAAAATGATCCTTCTATTACTTTTGAACAGATGAACACAATGATAGAAACATTGAAAAATGCAGTGAATAATCTACAAGATATGACAGATACTTCTGCATTAGTAACAAAAATAAATGAAGCTAAAGCAGTAAATAAGAATGATTATACTTCTGATTCTTATGCAAGTTTAGAAACAGTTTTACAAGAGGCTATCTCAGCATTAGAAAATGAAAATATCACATCTAATGAGGTAACAAATTTCATTCATAAATTAGAAGATGCAATAAACAATTTAGTCTATCTGCCAACGATATCAGGTAAGCATCAAGAACTGGAAAAAGTGGTTGCAGAAGCAGAAGCATTGCTAAATGATACAACAATTCAAGGACCAGCAGACCTTAAACAAACATTGGAAGAACGTGTAACAGTTGCGAAAGACTTCCTTGATGATCCAATTGATGAGGTAACAATTGAAGATTTGCAACAACAAATTGATATTGTTAAGGTTCATATGCAAAACTACAAAGATAATTTGTATGATGTACAAGGTTTAATTGTAAAAGCACAGGCCAAACTTACAGAATTCAAAGCATTAAATCCAGATGATTGGAGCTCAGCATCTTATAATACTGTAGCATATTATGCACAATTGCTAGAAGAAAGAATTGAGATTGGTGAATATGTAGGAATTAAAAATGCTTATGACTGGCTTGCTGAGGACATGGCCAATCTTGAACCAAAAGATACAAATATTTATGTAAATGAACAAGCCCCAGGAGAAGTATTAGCATTATTAAATGCAGAACGTAAAGCACAAGGTTTAGGAGAATTAACATTAGATCCTACGTTGTGTAAGGCTACTACAATTCGTGCTACAGAAGCACATGAACAAAAAGGTGACTTTACAGTTTGGGCACATCAACGTCCTGATGGAAGAAAATGGTCTACTGTATTAGATGAAGTTGGTTTTAGTTCTACTGTAAAAGGTGAGAATGCGGCCAGAGGTCAGGCTAGTGGTGAATCGGTATATAATGCTTGGTATAATAGTCCATTGCATTATCAGAACATGATGGATTCTAGGTTTACTAAAATTGGTATTTCAATGGTTAAAGTTGGAGAAGGTGCTTGGGTATCTTATATGATTTTATCAGACTAATTTGTAGAAACTGGACTGTTTTGCATTTTTGCGAGCAGTCCTTTTTTAATAACTTCTGTATAATTTAGTAAAAAACACATCTTAGATGGAAACGCTATTTTTCAAATTTAAGTTTTAAAAAAATTCCTGCATCCTAATTAAAATCCAGACAGTGTAAAACCACTCCCAATTATTTCAATCAAATAGAAAAACTAAGCAACTTAATAAATCATTCTAATTTAATGTATATCCCCTTTTGTATTATTCAAGAAGGTAGAAAATTATTTTTTATCTTCTTCATGAAGAAAATCCGTTAATTGTTTCAAAATTAAATAATTTAGTTTCATATAAATTAATTGTTGTGTCAAAATATAGATAACACACAATGACTGAGCTTAATTATATCTTAATAAAAAGCAATAATAAACTGGTCACATTACGATTAAGTTAGTATCTACATTAGAATACTCAATAGGTTTTTAAATGCTAAAGGATTTTTAGAGAATGTTAGTAGTATAAATAACATTATAGAAATGATTGATATTAATTATAAATAATATCGTTAATATGAAAAAAGCAATTGTGTTGAATTATACTTGTATAGAAGATTTACCGCCATTAAATGTGAATAAAAAGCAAGTTGAGAAAGGCTTCAGCTTGCTTTTTGAAGTAAATAATAAAATTGCATGAAGTCAGAGATACATATCTTATTTAATAAAATATAAATCTATAGAAAGCATACCTGTATTAAATGAAAAAGATACAAAAAAACACACCGAAGTGTGTTATTTTTTTAGATGGCGTCCACGGAGGGATTCGAACCCCCGACCGCACGCTTAGAAGGCGTGTGCTCTATCCAGCTGAGCTACGTAGACATCTCTCTCGACTGCTCATATATAATAGCATAAACAAAAAAACGATGCAAGACTTTTTTACTATTTTTTTGCATATTTTTTTATCAAAAGAAAGATATGATTTTGATTATAAAAATGGATTTTAATGAATGAAAAATAAGAATAGTGTATAATAAAAACATGGAGGATATACTTATGGAAATTTATCAAAAAACAATAGATGAATTGGTTAATGAATATCAAACCAATACAACGAATGGTTTAACAAACCAAGAAGCCAAAATACGGTTAGAAAAAAATGGTGAAAACAAATTGGAGGAAGCTAAACAAAAAACAAGTTTTCAAAAGTTTATTGATCAATTTAAAGATGCTATGATTATTATTTTATTAATAGCGGCAGCAATTTCTTTTGGTTTAGCCATTGAAGAAAAAGATCTTTCTGCTTTTTTCGAACCATTATTAATTTTATTGATTGTCGTTTTAAATGCCATTATGGGAGTTATCCAAGAAAACAAAGCTGAGAAATCATTAGCCGCTTTGATGTCACTTTCTTCCCCTCACGCCCGCGTCATTAGAGATGGACATGAATATATCATTGAAGCAAAGGATTTGGTTGTTGGTGATTTGATTCAACTAGAAGCTGGTGACTATGTTCCAGCAGACTGTCGTCTTATAATTTCATCAAGTTTAAAATCTGAAGAATCAGCTTTGACTGGAGAATCTGTGCCAGTTGAAAAAAATGCCAATGCATTGATTCAAGACAATGTTCCTTTGGGAGATCGTCTTAATATGATTTATTCTGGTTGCAGTATCACTTATGGAACAGCTCAAGCCATTGTCGTTGCAACAGGTATGCATACAGAAATGGGAAAAATTGCTGGCCTTTTAAATAATGAAATTGATACCAAAACTCCTCTTCAAGAAAAATTAGCTGAATTAGGAAAAAAGTTAGGTTTTTTAGCAATCGGTGTCTGTGCCATTATTTTTGTAATTGGAATTATTGATGGGATTTCATTAATTGAAATCTTCATGACTTCTGTTTCTTTAGCTGTATCAGCCATTCCAGAAGGACTCCCTGTTATTGTGACAATTGTTTTATCAATTGGTGTTGAAAAAATGGCCAAACGCAATGCGATTGTTAAAAAACTTCCAGCAGTTGAAACTTTAGGAAGTACAAGTGTTATTTGTTCAGATAAAACTGGAACTTTAACACAAAACAAAATGACTCTTACCAAAATTTTTATTGATCAATCACAACAATTGGAAGATGTTTGTGATCATAACTCACAAGAAGCATTACACATTTTAAAGTATGGAACTTTATGTTCTAATGGTTCTGTTACAAATGTTGAAGGAAAAGAAGTTCATATTGGTGATCCAACAGAAACAAGTATTATTGCAGCAGCTATTAAAAATCATATTGATATAAATCAACTCAATGAACAATATCCACGTCTTTTTGAATTACCATTTGATTCTGAGCGAAAATTAATGTCTGTTGTGATTCAAGACCAAGAAAAAAAGATTGTTATTACAAAAGGTGCTTGTGATGAATTATTGAAAAGATGTCATAATGGGCAATTGGATCAAGCTATTTCCATGACTGAAGAATTGAGTCAAAATGCCTTACGTGTCATTGCTGTTGCATATAAAGTCATTGACTCTCTCCCAAAAGAGCCAACCAGTGAGAATTTAGAAAATGGATTAACATTTATGGGTTTGGTAGGCATGATTGATCCACCACGTGAAGAAGCCAAAGCTGCTGTTGCAACATGTTTAAAAGCAGGCATCAAACCTGTTATGATTACTGGAGATCATATCATTACTGCTAGTGCCATTGCCAAGGAGTTAGGAATTATGCAAGATGGTGATCAAGCCGTGACAGGAAGTGAACTTTCATTATTAAGTGATGAAAAGCTAGATCAACAAATCGAACATATTTCTGTCTATGCAAGAGTTTCCCCTGAAGATAAGATTCGTGTTGTTAAAGCATGGCAAAGGAAAAATGCGATTGTCTCTATGACGGGTGATGGTGTGAATGATGCACCTGCCTTAAAAGCCAGTGATATTGGTTGTGCTATGGGTATTACAGGGACTGATGTTGCTAAGGGAGCAGCAGATTTGACTTTGATGGATGATAATTTTGCAACGATTGTAGAAGCTGTTAAAGATGGTCGTGGTATTTATCAAAATATTAAGAAAACTGTTGGTTTCTTACTTGGAACCAATATCGGAGAAGTGCTTGTTGTTTTTGTGGCTATGTTGATTTTCAAACAAGCTCCCCTTCTTTCTATGCAGCTGTTGTGGATTAATCTTGTTACAGATAGTTTACCTGCGATTGCATTAGGAATGGAAAAAGTTGAGGATGATGTTATGGATGTGCCACCTCGTCCTAAAGATGAAAGCATCTTTGCTCATCGTTTAGGTTTAAGAATTCTTGTTCAAGGTTTGTTATTTGGTGGACTATCTTTGTTTGCCTTCTATTATGGAAAGACAACTCTTCACAGCATAGAAGCTGGTCGAACAATGTGTTTTATGGTTCTTTCTTCAGCACAAATCTTTCAAGCTTATAATATGCGTTCTCATAAGTCTTTATTTAAAATTGGTATTTTTACCAATGCCACTTTAAATAAAGCTGCATTGCTTTCATTCACGTTAATATGTGCTGTTCTTTTTATCCCACCATTATCAATGATTTTTGGTTTAATTGCTTTACCAATAACACATTATCTGTTAGGTTTGGCTTTAAGTATGTCTCCTATTCTCATTATTGAAATTTTAAAAGCGACACATGTTATTCATTAAGAAAAGGTCTTCTCGTTTGAGAAGACCTAAATATTTTAATATATGAAATCATTACGAAATAAACTTTAGGCATTAAAAGTTACACTGATTCCATCTTTGCTTTCAATTGAAAACAAAATATTTTTATAGAAACAGAAATTTTCTTGTTACGGGGATATTTGCTAACAATATTAAAAAAGATTTGAATATTTGAAAAAATTATTTCAAAAAAGATTAGCAGTAAACACTAATGGACCTTAAAATTTTAAAAAGTATTATTTACAAATTCTTAAAATAAAAACGGAGCACAAGCCCCGTCATTTTTTTATTACCTATTTTCTTTATTTATAACTTTTTTCACTATCACATAAATCCATCCTGATAAAATCATTACAGCAACTATTTCTATAAATGATGTATTATCAGATGTTTGAATAACTCCAGTTGTTTCATTTGATCCATCATTTTTATGATTAGTGTTTGAATCTATAGATTGATTATTATCATTTGGTTCTTGAGATGAATTATTATCATCAGTAGAAGGCTTGTCTGATTCATCAACCTGTATTTTTATTATTGACCCAGTATAATTTCCTTTTCCAATAATTTCTATTATTGTTTTATTATCAACATTATTTTTAGTAATAATATAATCAGTTCCTAGCACAAGAGTTTTATCTCCATCTTTAATAACAAGATGATCTAAATCCGCTTCTGTTTCTATATCAGATATAGCAATATCTGCGCTTGATAAATCTTTTTGTTTAATTATAAAAGATCGTACATCTTCTAAACCAGTATAATTATTTGTATCAGCTACAACTGCTTTTACATACCATGTTCCAGCAGTAGTAGGCAAATTTGTACTAAAGTTTCCATCAGGTGATTGACTATATGTATACGTGATTTCACCATATTTAGTAACGGCATTTGGCTGTTGCATGTTTTCGCTATATGTCCATCCATTCATAGTCAATGGTTCTTCCCAAGCATTAGAAGCTTTTGAAATAGTAAACTCCATTGGAACTGATGTTCCTTCCAAATACAAATTATCACCAGCTATTGTAGCAGTTACCCTGTATGTTCCTGCATTGGTAGGAACTGAAATACAGGTTTCCCAAAGACCATCATTATTTTTCATTTCCCATAGATAAGTAACTTCACCTGTACTTCCAGTTGTTACCACATGAGGTTCTGCCTTGACAGCAACACCATCATAGATTTTATCTAAAGTATCTACAATAGAAATAGTACTATTTTGTTTTACTGTAATATTTAATTTAACATGCAAAATAATGTCTTCTCTGTTTGAATGAACCACTTTTGTACCACAGTTATAGTCATAAGTAATTACCGAACCATTTGTATAATGAGAAACTCTTCCTGTCGTAGAATCATAACTTGTCGTATTGTCAGTAATCGATACTTTACTTATATCAATACCTGGGAACATATCAGTAATTAAAAAGGAATCTTGCGGAACTTCTAAATCAATTTCTGAATTCTCATTCATGTAAAAAACGCCAAGACTTGGGAGGTCTCCTACATTGAGCCATGCCAATTTCCCATTATATATTCTCAAAGTAAGCGTGCTAATTGGACTTGGTGAAGCTGTCAAATGTCTAATATCTAATCCTACCACGTTGGTACCACTAAGTTCTATTGAACTTAACTTTTCTTGTTTTCCTACATCAAGTGTAGATAATAAAGTATTATTAGCTTCTAGTGAACTCAAATTAATATTTGATTTTAGATCGAGTGTATCAATACTTGTATTATTTATTTGAAGACTAAATAAATTTAAATTTTTGCTAAGATCTAACTCTTTAATACTTGAATCATTCAAATACAACCTCCTCAATTCTTTTTGTGAAGAAAGATCAATATTGGTTATCTTTGTTTCATTAAGATTGAGTTCTGATAGTTTTTCATTTTTACTGAGATCTAGATCAGAAATATTTGTTTTCGAACAATATAAATATTCTAAATCTAGATTTTTCCTAACATCTAATTGATCAATATTGGTATTATTACATTCTAATCTCGTCAACTTTTCATTATTCGTCACATTTAATGAAGACAAAGCTGTATTATTTACCTTTAATTGTGTTAGGTTAGTGTTTTCACTAACATCTAACTGTGATAAATTAGAATCAGAAAAATCTAACTGTTGTAATGATTTACTTTTGCTAATATCAATATCTGTCAAGAGTTTCAAATTAGTACATGTTAATTTCGTCAAGCCCAATGCATTAGAAAGATTTAAGCTGACTAATTTATCCATATCAGAACAATTCAATATTATTATTTTTTTATTGTTTTTTAAATCTAGATTTTCTAAAGTTTTTATATTTGAACAATTTAAATTACCTAAATTGGCACAATAGCTAAGATCTAAACTTGTTAATACTGTTCCTGAACAATCCAAATCCTTTAAATCTGTATTCATAGAAAGATTTATATTAGCTAAGTTTGTCATGCTATTACATTTCAATGTTTTCAACTTAATATTTGGACTTAAATCTAGACTTTCTATCAATTTATTATTATTTAAATTAAGGCTTTCTAAAGAAGTATTACTCGAAATATTTAAAGTTCTGAGATATGGCATACTAGAACACCACAAAATTCTCAAAGCTGTATTTTTTTTGAGATCTAAAGCAGTAATATATGAACCACTACAATTTAATGTCTCTAGATTAGTAAAATATTCTATTCCATCCAACGACTTAAATAACCAAGGATTATTTGAATTGATATTTATATACGTGACTTTCAGTAATTCTTCTGTTGATAATGTACCGTTTTGATCTGTATCAATATTTTTTGATATATATGTACGAAAGTTCTTATCAGGAAAGTTAGATGAATTAATTTCTATATCTCCTGTATCCATGAGTACTTTATCAGTTTTGATACTTGCTTCATTTAAGGATGAAGAAGTCATTTTTGATTGTGGAGAATATTGATGACTTTCTTGTTTATTGTTGATTATAGCAATATCTTTAGTTTCATTATTTGCTGAAACCGGATATGCCAAAATGACCATAATGAAACTCATGGCTATTAAACTTGCAGCCATGAAAATTGTTATTAACTTTTTCATTATTATTCCTCTTTTCTTTAGCAAATAATATCTATAGAAAAAGCAATATTTGGTTGCATTGGTATAGATAATATTTGAATACTACCAACGGGTCAATATGAGATAAATCCATATTATTTCTAATCACACAAATTATAGTCCTTAAACATTCGAATTACAATGATGATTATAATTTATTTATCATACATTAAATAATCACAAAAGAGACCCCTGGACTTTAAGTGTTTGGCAAGTTCCAAATATAAAGTGAATTCATTTTAATCAAAAAAAGATTGAAATTCATTGATTCTATCACTATATTTCATTTCATTAAAAATGTTTGTTTCAAATGCACTACTTTTTCTCATTCTATCAAAGATTATTTATAACACAAATAGACCACAAAATTTTAAACAGTATTATTTACAAATTTCTAAAATAAAAACGGAGCAAAATAAACTCCGTTACTTGTTAAAAGTTTTTAGCTTAAACCATATACTTTTTAAGCATCAATATTTTTAAACTCGCAATCAACTTGTCCCTGGTCAATTGTGACAACACAATAGCTACGAGAACTTCCACCACGTGGTAAAGAAGTAGAGCCGGGATTAATATAATAATAAGAACCATCTTTTTGAAACATTGGCATATGGGTATGACCACAAAGTAGAATTTGACATTCATTTCTTGTCAAAGCATCATTCATAGCCAATTCACGATTAAAGAAACCAAACAAATGCCCATGCATAATTAAAATTGGTATATCTTCTACAATGAATTTTGCCTCTAATGGTAAATCTAAAGCCCAATCATTATTTCCTTTCACACAAATAAAACCATTTAATAATTGTTGATAACTTGCTTCACTATCTCCACAATGAACATAATAGTCTGCATGAGGTTCTAATTCTTTGACACGTTCAATCATTTCATCCATTCCATGATTATCTGACATTACAACAATTTTTTTCACTTTCATCACCAGAAAATATTATAACAGAATTTAAAAAAATTACTATATCTTCAAATAATTATATTCAATTTGTGAAGATTTCTGTGTTCTCACATCCTCACCATTGATTTTAATTTCAACATCTTCGACATCTTTTAAAGAAGACAATGATAACACAATTAAATCTTCTAAAGTTTTATCTATTCTTTCATTATCTAATAAGATATTAGAATCTAATTCAATCGTTAAAACACCATTTTCTTGATGAGCATCAATCAAATGAATTTTACTTTGAACATAACTTAATATTGTTTGAACTTGTTGTTGTAAAGAATCATTTTCATCAATTCTTACAGTTGTTGGAACATAATAAGAATATTGATTAATTATTTTTTGATGATAAGCCATAACTGGAATTGTTTCATGTAATAATGATGTTGTTTCTTCAAAATTATTTAATCCTAAATCTTTTGTTAATGAAGATAAAGGAATTGTACTATTAGGAAGATAGGAAACATTTTTCTCATCTATTTGAATTCGTAATTGTTGGACATCATCATAATCGGTCATTGTAAAAGTCAAAGCTTCTAAAATATCCAAAGCATCTTGATTAGAATAGAGTTCATCATTAAAACTCATAGTTAAAACATGATCTTTTAATTCAACTGATTGGACTTGAAGATCTTGACTAAAAATAGGATTCAATCCATAACGTGTCATCTCTTTTGATTTCATTAAATCCACACGATTTCTGATTTCTTCTTCTAATTCCATCTTGGAATGAAGATTAACTGATACAGGAATCAAATCTCCATCACCATCTTTAAAAACAACTGTTTTTAAATAAACATCCGTTACTTCTTCTTTATTTTTATCGCGATGAAGATAAACATAAGAAACAAATGCCAAACAAAAAACCAAAACTGTTATAACCCCTATCTTCTTTTTCATGGAGACCACCTCAATAAACACTATATGTTATAAAAAAAGAAAAATGCATATCTTTTGCGATATGCATTATAAATCAAGATGTTCTACTTGTAGTTCTTGATAATCAAAGAATCCTTGAGAAGAATGAAAGAATTCCCTTACATCCCCTGTGGTATATATTTCAATATAACGTTCATGTTTTTCCTCACACTTACAATGATGAACTTTCAAATAAGAAGACACTTCCTGACAAACAGAATCACTACTTGAAACATAGTCTTTCAATGGAAAAACATGTTGAATTTGGTCTAAAACAATTGGATAATGCGTACATCCTAATATAATAGAATCGACCTTATCATGATATGGTTGAAGATACTCTTTTAAAACTGGATGAATTCCTTGTTTATAATCTCCTGATTCAATCAAAGGAACCAAGGCTGGTGTTGCTAGTTCATAAACCTCTACAGATTGATCATAATGATGAATCATTTCTTTATATTTATGAGATTGAATAGTAGCATTGGTTGCAATAATTAATACACGTTTATGATGACGAATCAAGAAATCATGAACGGTTGAATGAATGACTCCAACAATGGGAACTTGAGGAAATAATGCCTGTAATTCTGATAAAACATTAGCACTTGTTGTATTACAAGCCAACACAATCATTTTGACATCTCTATCAACAAAATATTGACAGATGTCTTTTGTATAAGATAATAATTGTTCTTTCGTTTTATCTCCATATGGACAATGTTGATTATCTCCTATATATATAATATCTTCTTGTGGTAATTCTTTCATCAAAGAAGTAAGAACTGTTAAGCCTCCAACTCCTGAATCAAAAAGACCAATTGGTTTATTCATAAACTATCTCCTATCTCTTTTGCATTTGATATTCTTCCAATGTAAGATTGGATTCATATAAAGACTTTGCTAATGATTTACCAACGTAGCGATAAATATGAGCATCATAACTATGGTTAGTAATTGAAGCTTTATTTTTAGGATAACGTAAGATAAATCCATATTCATAAGCATGTTCCTCTAACCATTTTGACATTTGTGTTTCAGAAAATTTTGAATAAGCAGTCTCAGATTGTGCGACTTGAATAGTTAAACCAAGTTGCCATTCATTATATCCAATCTCATCCTTAGATAAATTCTGTGGTCCAATATACGCCTCTCTTAATAAGAAACCATTATAATGTTGACTTAAATCCTGATACATTCTTAAAAGCGCACTATAAGCATCGCTTTGTAAATACATCGCATATCTCACTCTTGGAACATCTTGAACCAACAATAAGCCATTAGGCTCATATTGTCCTATATAATGTTGTTGATTAACAATTGTTGATAATTCATAAGGATTAAAAATAATTTCTGTTTCTGGTGGTAATTCTTGTGTTAATAACTGCTTTAAAGATTTCTTTGTATAAGCTGTTGTTAACATTTTCATTTTTGCTTTGACATCATCAAAACTTTCAATACCCATCATATGAAGTTTTTGAACATAAAAGTCCGTATCTTCTATAAAAGAATAATCATTTTTATCATATAAAGGTAACAAATCAGCATATATATCTATGTAATCAAATTGAAAATTCTCTTCTGCTAAAAATGCACCCTCTAAAGTCCGATCAATTAATTGTTTGGCTTTATCAAAAGCTTGATTCTTATATAAATAATTCAAACGTGTCGCTAAACTATTTCCAATATCTAAAATATCATTTGTTTTTTGATAACGATTGGTATCTTTTAAATAATTATAATATTGATAGTTTTGTAAATGAAAATCATCTTCTTTAATATAATCAATAAACAAATGAATAGAAATTTGATTTTCAATCAAATAGGTCTGTTCATCTTCATCTAAATATTTATCAATCAAAACACGATTATCATTATTAACACCATTTAATCTATAAAATTTATCAAATCTTAAATTGACCACAAAAAAGGAGCAACCAAATAAAATGATAATGACCAAAAATAAATGCCAAGTCTTCATTTTCATACAATCACCCTTTCTCGACCATTATAATACATATTCACTTTTTTTTAAAGAAAAAGAGATTAATTTACAAATCAATCTCTTTCATCTTGATTAATTCCAAAACAGCTTGTATTCTCGATTCAACACCTAATTTTTGAATCACATTAGAAATATGATTACGAACAGTCTTTTCACTGATACATAATTCTTCAGCAATTTCTTTTGTAGATTTATTAAGTGTTAATAGCGTGAAAATCTCTTTTTCTCTTTTCGTTAATAAGGAATGCATTGTAACCCTCCCTGATTTAATATATGAGAAAAAGTTTATGATGTGCGCTCATCTTGTAAAGATTCGTAAAGTTCTTGAGCAACTTTCTCTGGTAAGATTTCTTGCAGTTCTTCTAAAGTTGCTTCTTTCATACGTTTCACACTCTTAAAACGATTAAGCAATTGTCTCTTACGTTTTGGTCCAATCCCTTCAATGTCATCTAATATTGATGCAAATAAAGATTTTGAACGTACGTTTTTATGAAAGCTAATCGCATAACGATGGACTTCATCTTGCATACGCGTAAGCAAAAAGAACAATTCACTTTTGGGATGAATAGGAATCGGTGTTCCATTTTCATCCAACAACATGGCCGTTGAATGTTTATCATCTTTGGCCAAACCGCATATTTGAATAGGCATATTTAAAGAATCAATAACTTCCTTTGCAGCGTGGATTTGTCCTAATCCACCATCGACCAATATCATATCTGGTGGTGTTAAGCCTTCCATTAAGACACGATAGTAACGACGATAAATGACTTCACGCATACTGGCATAATCATCAGGTCCTTCAACTGTTTTAATTTTGTATTTACGATAATCCTTTTTAGAAGGAACACCATCTTTAAAACAAACCATTCCAGCTACCGCATAGGCTCCTTGGATATTAGAATTATCGAACAATTCAATCACATGAGGCGTTGGAATATTTAAAAGTTCGCCTAATTGTTTCATTGCACCAATAGTTGCAGCTTCATTTTTTTGAATAAGACTAAATTTCTTTTCTAAAGATTCCTTTGCATTTTCAATAGCCATTTGAACCAAAGAATATTTATTGCCTTTTTGAGGTTTTAAGATTTTACAATCCAATATTTCTTTGATAAGTGAATCATCTACATCTTGTGGTAAAAGAATTTCTTTTGGTAAAGTATTGCTTTGATAAAAAGAAACAATAAATTGTTGAAGATCATCTTGCACATTTTCACCAATAGGTACTAAATTCAAATCACGTGACAATAGTTTTCCAGAACGCATAAAGAACAATTGAATACTTAAATAGCCATGATCAACATAATATCCTAATATATCACGATCAACATGGTCATTAAATTGTACATGTTGTTTAGCAGTCACATATTGGATATGAGAAATCAAATCACGATATTCTTTGGCTTGTTCAAAATTCAACTCTTCGCTTGCTTTATTCATTTTTTCTGTTAATTCATTAACTTTGTCTTTAATATCTCCATTTAAAAGTTTAACAATTGATTTTTTAATGGATGCGTATTCCTGCTGATCAACCTCTTGGATACATGGTGCTAAGCACTGATTCAAGGAATAATAAAGACATGGTTTTTTAGGAATATGATTACACTTTCTTAAAGGATACAAACGGTCTAATAATTTATATGTTTCTCTTGCTGCCGTAGCGTCAGGAAAAGGCCCAAAATGTTTTGCGTTTTTTTCTTTGGCATTTCTTACAATCTTTAAACGAGGATGTTCTTCATTTGTCATTTGAATATAGGGATAATATGTATTATCCATAAACATAATGTTATATTGAGGAGCATAGTCTTTAATTAAATTAATTTCTAACAATAAAGCTTCTTTTTCGCTATCTGTCACAATATAATCAAAATCAACAATTTCACTCACTAATTTTGTTGTTTTGTAGTTATGAGCACCAACAAAATAAGAATGAACACGGTTCTTTAACTTCTTTGCTTTTCCCACATAGATAATCGTTCCCTCTTTATTTTTCATTAAATAACATCCAGGTGAAGATGGTAATAAAGAGAGTTTATCTCGAATTAAATCATTCATTATTCAAAGTACACCAAAGTCGCACCTAATCCACCTTCATTAGGTCCTCCATCACGATAAGAAACAACATGTTTATTCTTTTCTAACATTTTTCTAATCCCTTTACGTAAAACCCCAGTTCCCATACCATGAATAATACGCACATGAGGATAACCAAGAACCAAAGCATCATCTAAGAATTTATCAACCATATCCATAGCTTCTTCATAACGTTTTCCAATCACATTAATCTCATATGAACCTGTTTTTTTCACTGTTGATTTTTTCATTGCAGCTTTTTTCACTTTCTTGACTTTTGTTTGAGGATGCATAAAACGCACTTCATCTTCATGTAATTTCACATTTAAACCTGCTAAAGACACAACGATCATATGATTCTTTAAAATTTCAACAATGTCACCTTCTCTTTTCATCTTAATGACTTGAACATGATCGCCCACTGCTAAAGGATGATCTTGTTTTTCTAAGACATCTTCTGATAAAAACTTCATTTGGTCTAAATCATGTTTTGCTTGAATCACTTCATGTTGTTTTAATGAAGAGCTTTTGATTGTTTCTACAACCAAATCAATATTGTCTTTGGCTTCTTCTAATAATTGATTGGCTTCATCCTTAGCCGCTTGTAACCATTGTTCCTTTTGAACTTCAATTTGATGAAGTTGATGTTTATATTGTTTTTCTAATTTTTGATTTTGAAGAAGTAATGCTTGTAATTCTTCTTCTTTTAAAGTCAATTGTTCTTGTTTGACTTCTAATTCTTCCATTAACTTTTCATGTTCACTCATAGATTCTTCTTTAATTTTCTTAGCATGAGCAACCATTGTTTCATCCATTCCTAACAATTGAGCAATTTCAATTGCATAAGATTGACCAACACTGTCTAATTTTAATTGATATGTCGGACGCATAGCATCTAAATCAAAAGCAACTGATGCTAATAAGATTTCTGGATTTTCCTTAGCAAAAGTCTTTAAACGTCCATAATGGGTTGATGCAAAAACAAAACTTCCTAATTCTAAAAAACGTGTTAAAATAGCTTCAGCTAAACTTTCTCCTTCTTGAGGATCTGTTCCCGAACCAATTTCATCTAATATAACCAAACTTCTATGACTCGCATGTTTTAAAATATCAATAATCTTCATCATATGACTTGAAAATGTAGACAAAGATTGTTCAATAGATTGTTCATCACCTAAATCAACATAAATTTGATCAAACAATGGTAAATTGGCTTCCAAACAAGGAACAGGAAGTCCACATAATGCCATCATTGATAACAATCCAACAGTTTTTAAAGTAACAGTCTTACCACCAGTATTACTACCACTAATCAACAACATACGATGGTCTTTTAAAATAATTGTATTTGAAACGACTTTCTTTTCATCAATCAATGGATGACGTGCTTCTTTTAAAACAATGTTTTCACTATCTTCACTTATTTGAGGAATACAGCAATCATGAAGATAACCATATTGTGCTTTTGCAAAAACAAAATCTAATTCCTCTAATATTTCCATATTAAAATGAAAAGGATAATAATTTCCTTTTATCATTTGAGAAAGTTGATGTAAAATACGTTCTACTTCTTCTCTTTCTTGAATTTGTACTTCACTCAATTGATTATTCATAGACACAATGACTTCAGGTTCAATATAAAGTGTTTGCCCTGTAGCACTTTGTGCATGGATAAGCCCTTGAACTTGATTTTTATAACCAGATTTTACTGGTAAAACCAAACGATCATTTTTGGTTGTCATTTGATCAATCGATAACATATCTTTTGACTCTTTGACAAGGGATTCCATTTGACGACGAATATGTGATTGTAAATGATGGATTTTTTGGCGCAACGAAAATAACAAGTCACTTGCATGATCTTGCATAGTTCCATCTGGTAAAAGACATCTTTTGATTTCATCCATCAAATACTGATTCTCCACCAATCCATCACTTAATTCTTGAAGATAATGTGTTTTATATTCAGATGATGCAATATAATTTTTAACACTTTGAATACATTCAAGATGAGAAGCAACTTTTAATAATTCTTCACCTAATAATGTTCCATCACGATTGGCTTTTTCTAACAACACATGAATATCACTTAATCCCCCTAGAGGCATGCGTCCTTGCAAAGAAATTAAACGCATTGCTTCTTTTACTTTTTCTAAAGATTCTTGTAAATCTTCTAAATCATCAAAAAGAATTAAAGATTGAATTCTTTTCTTTCCTAATGAAGACGCACAATAACTTTCAAGTTGACGTTGAATTTCATTCATTTCTAATGTTTCATAAATTGTTTTCATTATTCATCACTCACATTTATTTTTGATAATATTGATTCAAGCTGTTTATTTTGATAACCAGCTTTCTTTAAAAGAACCTCAATTTGTTGTTTTTGAGAAGAAGATAAAGTTATCTCTTTTTGTTTTAATTCATTTTCAATGTTTTCTTGAAATAAGGTGATTACTTGTTCATCATCAAGCAAATTCATATCTTTTGCAGTTAGCATAAGTTGCATAAGTGCTTGACGAGAATAATTGTTTTGATTATCACTATGTATCACTTCTGTTAGTTCAAGAACTTGTTCACTCACACTTGGGACAAGATGAATAACTTCCTTAGCAAGTACAGTTTTTTCTAAATCTTCTCTCCCAATATTAGTGAAAGGAACAACAATGAAAACCAAGACCAAATAAGCAATAATTATACCTTCAATAAAACTTAAAACTGTTCCCAAAATTTTATCAACAAATGAAGTCAATGAGAAAGTATCCATTAAACCTTTTAATGCTGGTTTAATCGCAATACCTAATAATTTTTTAAGAATTGTTAAGACCACAAGAAGGATGAAAAAGATCAAAATTTGATTTAACATTTGTCCTATCATTGAAGCAAAAACATCTTGTTGATCATATTGATAAATCATAATTAAAGAACTAAGTGGCTTTGCTAAAAAATAAGATAATATCAAAACAAAAATGCCACCTACTAAATCATAAAGTCTTGTGACAAAGCCTTTTACATATCCAAGAATTGCCATAAATATTAAAAATATGACAAAAATAATATCAATCATTTGAAAATTCAAAATAAAATCCTCCTTCAGAACCAAGATATTATAACATTTGAAAATTATTCTGTCAAAATTGACAAATTTATGTTAAAATAATAAAGAGGTGATTATCATGGAACCAATTATACTGAAAGTTGAAGATAGTACGTTGGAGAAAATGAAAAAATATTATGATAGCCAAATGGTTCCAGTTGATGACACAGACCTTATATTTAAAGCGCATGCGATTGGTTGCGACATTATCGCAAAAAAAGATGGAACAATTGAACTGACTGGACAAAATGCTATACAGGAAGCAAAACATTGGTCTAAAAAAATAGCGAAAGAACTTGCTAATATCACTGCTATTACTGATGATATTTTTTCTTACCATCATATTGGATGTGCTGAGACTGGTTCTGCAGACTATCTTGGACCTATTTGTGTGGTTTCATGTTATGTTTCAGAAGATGATGTTCAATTGTTAAAAGATTTCAATATTGATAGCTTATCAACTTTATCAAATCAAGATATTGTGAATTATGCTAAATTAATCAAAGATAGATTGGTTTATAGTTTATTAATTTTAGATAACTCACATTATAACAAAATGATTCAAGAAGGAACAAATCAAGCCAATATTAAAGCCAAACTATACAATCAAGCAACTGTCAATGTCATGCAAAAAGTGAAGCAGAATGTAAAGGTAAAAGTGATCAATCAATTTGTTTCTCCAAAAACTTATTTTAACTATCTGAAAAATGAAGTTATAGTTGTGAAAGATTTAATGTTTGAATCAAATGCAGAAGAAAAATATATGGCTGTACTTGCTGCTGAAATTCTTTCTCGTTATGCTTATTTACAGTATTATGCCAATATGACAAAGAGTTTAAAGATGAATCTTTGTCGAGGAACAAGTGCCTCTGTCGATACTGTTGCAGCACATATTGCCATGAAATATGGTGAAAAGATGTTAACAAAGGTGGCAAAGTTAAACTTTACCAATACCAAAAGAGTAAAAGCTTTATTAGAAAATCAATAAAGAATGGTCTCCATTCTTTTTTATTATGCCCAAAAAAATAGGATGCAAAGCATCCTATTGAATATCAATTTCAAATGGTTCCATTTTTGTATATTGAACGCCAGCAGCATCTAACATACGTTTTGCTGCTTTATCACTTGGTGTATTGCTATATTTATCATCTTCATAAATGATTTCCTTGATACCACTTTGAATGATTGCTTTTACACATTCATGACAAGGAAATAAAGAGACATAGATGCGACATCCATGAAGATTTTGAATACTGTTTAATATCGCATTTAACTCCGCATGAACAACATAAGGATATTTGGTATCATACATATCTCCTTCTCGATTTCCCCATGGGAATTCATCATCTTCACATCCCCAAGGCAAACCATTATATCCAACACCAACAATCTTATGTTCTGGTGTCACAATACAAGCTCCTACTTGCGTATTAGGATCTTTTGAACGATATGCTGATAATTTAGCAACTCCCATAAAATATTGATCCCAGCTAATAACTCTTGACATAAAACAGCCCTCCTCTTATTCCATTTCTCTTCTTAATTCATCTAACTTTTCAGAAAAATAATCTGGCAATTCACTTTCAAAATACATTTCTTCATGTGTCCTTGGATGAATAAAACCTAAAATTTTCGCATGTAAGAACTGTCCATGCGTCGTATCATCTCTTCTTAAACCATATTGTGGATCACCATATACAGGATAACCAATATATTGCATATGAACACGAATTTGATGCGTTCTTCCTGTTTCCAATCGACATTCCACCAAAGTCATATCTTTAAATCTTTCAACAACTTTAAAATTTGTAATAGCTTCTTTGGCATTTTTATCTGTACATGTCATCTTTTGACGATCATGAGGATCACGACCTATAGGTGCTTCAATACGACCAAATTCATGAGGAATCAATCCATGGACCAAAACCAAATAACGTCTTGTTACAGTATGCTCTTGTAATTGTTCACTTAAGCTTTGATGAGCCATATCATTTTTAGCCACCATCAACAAACCACTTGTTTCTTTATCAATACGATGAACAATACCAGGACGCATAACTCCGTTAATACCTGATAAATCATGGCAATGATATAACAATGCATTTACCAATGTTCCTGTGTAAATACCAGCAGAAGGATGAACAATCATTCCACTTGGTTTATTCACCACAATAACATCTTGATCTTCATAAACAATATCTAAAGGAATATCTTCTGGTAAAATATCTGTAGCTTCAGGTTCAGGGATTGTGACATGTATACAATCATCCATTTCTGTTTTATAACTTGCTTTTACACTCTTTCCATTAACCAACACATGTCCATCTTGAATCCATTGTTGAATAAGTGTACGAGAACAGTCTTGAAAAGAAAGAGCTAATATTTTATCTAGTCTTTTCCCTACTTGTTCTTGATTGATTCTGATTTCGACAGTTTCCATGCTTTATACTCCTCTATTCCAACTTCTAAAATAACCAACCCAATTCCAATTGTAATGGCCATATCAGCAACATTAAAGATTGGAAAATTATATCCAAAAATAATAAATCCAATAAAATCTCGAACATATCCAAAAACAATACGATCAATAAGATTCCCAATCATACCACAAAATACCAAAACCAAACCAAAACGCGTTAATTTTTGATATGCTTCAGATTGAACAAAATAATAAACAATTCCTACAGCTGCAATCACAGCAACAACATAGAACAAATTCAAATGACCTTGAAAAATCCCCCAAGCAGCACCAGTATTATGAAAATATGTAAAATAAAAGAAATTTTCAATAATGGAATAAGCACCACCTAATTGAAGATTATGATCAACAATCATCTTTGTCAATTGATCTCCTCCAACAACTATAAGAAATGTCACAACATAAAGCATAATTACTTTATAACTTAAATTTAATTTTTTCACCTTTTATCACCATTACCTATTATAAGCAAAAAATCAACATAAAGCAAAGAAAAAAAGCACAGAAGTGCTTTTATAGTAAAAACAAGACAATTGCAAGATAATGCAACAAAGACCCTAACATCACAAAAATATGAAATAATTCATGAAAACCAAAATCATCTGTTATATTTGGTTTTTTAAAAATATAAATAAATGCGCCTATTGAATAAGCAATACCTCCAGCCGCAATCATTGATAAACATACCCCATCAATTCCCATAAAAGATTGAAAATCAAAAACAATTGACCAACCTAAAATCAAATAAATAGCCGTTGCAATTGCACGTGGTGCATTTAACCAGCACACCTTCACAATAATTCCAACAATCGCAATCGTCCATAAAATTCCTAAAAAATAATAAGAATGAGGTGAAGGCATACATGCCATAACAACAGGTGTATATGTTCCAACAATCAAAACATAAATCATAGAATGATCAAGTTTTCTTAAAATTGTTTTGATTTTATCACTTCCCTTAAAGAAATGATAAATGGCACTTGCACTATATAAAGCAATTAATGAAATCGCAAAGACAATAGCCGAACCCAACATTAAAGGTGTCACCTTGTCAGTTATCCCAATCCATAGAATAATTAATAAACCAACAAAAGATAAACAAGCACCTATAAAATGTGTTTCACTACTAATCGGATCCATCGCTTTTTTAAATAATTTATTCATAACATCATCTCCTCTTAATGTAGTTATCATAACTACATTACATATTTATTATATTACATTTATCGTATTTGTCAACTAGATGTTGTTATTTTATATAAAATCATGTATGATAGTAATGAGGTGAAAAATTATGAACAATGACACATTTCAAAAAATATTGACTGATGTTGAAAATACAAGTCATCTTCAATCTAAAGATATTCCAGCATTAGATTTATATATGGATCAAATCATGACTCTTTTTGATGTCAATTTGGCAGATAATAAACGTCATGAAGATGATAAACTGTTAACCAAAACAATGATCAACAATTATTCTAAAGAAGGTTTATTAAAACCTATTAAAGGGAAAAAATATTCTAAAGATCATATCTTACAAATGTTATTGATTTATTCTTTAAAAAATACAATCTCTATTCAAGAAATCAAAAAAGTATTACAACCCTATCATGAACAAACAGAAAAAATTGAGCCTCTTTATAATGAATTCCTTTCTACTCAAAAAGAATTAGCTCAACTTGTTACAACATCATTAGAACAATTTGTTGATAGTAAAAAAATTGACCTAGAAAATCCAGATCAATTAAATATTTTACTTTTATTAATTTGTTCATTAAGCAATCAATACAAAATGATTGCTGAAAAGATGTTAGATACTTTCTATCCAGATGAAGATTAAAGCAATCCCAACAAGAGGATTGCTTTTTACATTAAAAAGACAATTGCTACAAAATGCATAAGACAAGCAATATTAATAAACAAATGCCAAACAAAATGAAAATATCTTTTATGTTTAGAATAGAAGAAAACACCTGCTGAATACATAACACCACCTAAAACAATCAATGTTAAAAAAAGCCATGATGTATGATGAATTAAAGATGGAATAAAGAAAAGTGCTGTCCATCCCATAACCAAATAAATTGTAGTTGATAAAATTGGATATGATTTTTTAGAAATAGATTTCAAAAGAATACCAGCAATGACAGCACCCCACTCTAAAACCAAAATCAAAATCCCTAACCATCCTTTAACAACACATAACGCAATTGGTGTATAACTTCCTGCAATTGCAAAATAAATGCAGATATGATCCAGTTTACGAAATACATATTTCTGTTCTGTTTCATAATCCATACTATGATAGATAGTTGAAATCAAAAACATTAAAAAGATACAAATGATAAAAACAGAAACACCTACCGAGCGAACAGCTCCACCCTTGACATAAGAATAGACAGCTGCCCAAGGTAATACAAACAAGCAAGCCAAAGCCATAACACCATGACTAATCGCATTGCCAACTTCTTCTCCAAATGTTAAACGCATCATATCACGCATTGTTTTTTCTTTCATACCCATCACCCCATTTTAATCTTCTAATATACCAAGTTGTCTTAATAAGAATTGACCATTTGTTGATTGAGATTGTCCTTCTTTAATATGATAATCAAAATAAATATGTTCATTTTCATAATATTCATCAAAATGATAGTTTTGACAATGAATATCTTGAATTTGACACAATTCAAAGTCATGTGTTGTTAAAAATGTCATTGCATAATCTAGTGATAACTTTTGAATTGTTGCTTTGGCGCCTGCGATACGATCTAAAGAATTGGTTCCTTTAAAGATTTCATCAATAAAACAAATCATTGGTTGTTTGTTTTTAGAAAAAGCTATCATATCTTTAATTCTTAATAGTTCACCATAGAATGTAGATATTCCCTCTTCGACATTATCCTTAACACGCATTGATGTCAAAATATGCATTGGAGAACATGTCATCTCTTTAGCAAAAACATATCCACCTGCATAAGCCAAAACAAGATTCAATCCAATAGTTCTCATAAAAGTTGTTTTGCCTGACATATTCGAACCCGTAATTACACATACGGATTGTTTCATTACAAAATCATTTCCAACAACTTTTTCTTGGGCAATTAATGGATGTCTTAAATTAGAAAAACTTAAGCTTTGTTTTATACTTAATTTTGGCATTGTGACATCAAAATCATCAATTTTTAAAACACTCAAACTCATTACGGTTTCTATTTCAGCCAAACCATCAAACCAGATTGGAATATCTTTTTGATAGTTTTCTAACCAAGATAAATATTGATTTCTTAACCAAAAATCATAAAGACCTAAAGCATTCAAAAAAATAATTACAAAAATATTTTGACGATATCCTATTCTTTGAGCAATAACTGATAATTTTTCAATTCCTTCAACTGCTCTTCCTTGATGACAAATTTGCATTTGTAAAAATTGTAATTGAGAGCTTTGAAATGATGTCTTTGAAATCAATTTAAAAATATCAAGATAATTTTGTAATCCTTTATTCAATAAAGCAACGGGTTCAAATAAATCTTGATGCTTTTTGATATAAAGAAATGAAAAACATAATTGAAAGACACATCCCACTTCAAAAATAACTTGAGCATAGGGTTGTCCAATAGAAAACAATAAACATATCAATGAAACAATTGTTAAAAACGAAACAATAAAAATCAATGGAGTTATCTTTTGTTGATGAATCTTTTCAGTTTCTACAAATTGATCGATGGCTTTTTCTTGTTTTGGATGAAGCATATGTCCTAAAGCTTCAATTTGGAAAACAAACTCTTGATGATCACTCATATCTAAAATAGCTTCTTGTCTTTTCTTAATTTCATCACAAGCGATACAATCATTTGATAATCGTTTGGATAATTGAACTTGTCCCCGTTTGGTAAAAGCTATATTTATAAATTGAAACAGTGAATGATGTCCTAAAATATCCAAATCAATAGCTTTATAAGCTTTGTCATTCAAATATTCACTGCCATCATTTTCAAAAGCATCCCATTGTCCTTGAATTCTTAAAAGATGTTTTTGATAAATATCACTTAATGACTGATAATAGCGACATTGTTTTTTCATTTGGTCATGATAACGTATCAAAATACAAAATACTATCAAACACAATAAAGATAAGCCATATAACCAAGGCATCTTTTGAAAATAACCAATACATAAAAAAGCAATTATTCCCAGTCCAAGTAAAAAACGAATCAATGCAATAATATTTGATTGATGATTTAATTCTTGATATTTGAATTGTGCTTTTTGATGAAGTTGTTGAAATTCTTGTTTTGTCATAGTTTTCTCCTTTAAGATGTTAATTGTAATTCTAAGACAATACAATCATTTTGTCCAGCCTTAGCCTCAGCAATTTTTTCAAATCCAAAAGATTGCCAAAATCTTAAACCTTTCTCGTTATTTGTCATACATCCCAATTGAACACTCTTATATTGACTTTTCCAAAGGTCTAAAAAATGTTGTATTATGATATGTCCATAGCCACAGTTTTGAACTTTTTCATCAATCAAAAATAAACCAATCCAAATATAATGAGAATCATGTTGCATTGAATAACGATAACCAACAAGATAATCAATATATCCAATCAATTGATGATCTTTATTTATTTTATAACAATGATGTTCATGATTTTCAAAACCAGGTGGTGTCGACACAATATCTTCATTTAATGATTGATATGAAAAATTGTCTTTATCCAATTGATAATATTGTTTTTGACGACAATGAAAATCATAGAGTTCTTGATCTAATTCTTTAACCTCAATATATTGCATGATATTTTATCCTTTTTGTATATATGCTTCTACTGGTTGAATAAGAGTTTCCAAAAATGATTCCTCTCCCCAAGTATTAATCTTAAAAAACTTAGCCTGACTTCCGCCAGCAGCATTTGCAATCAAACGAATGTCTTGATTATATCCAAGAATTGTCACACACATAGAAACACGGTTCCCACCTGTATAACTGTATCTCTCAAAACTCATTACAGTACATTTCACATCATTAAGTATTGTTTTTCTTTTTGATTCTAAATGGACTGTCATACTTTTAGACATAACACTTTCTTCAACATACTGGACAAACTCTCCATAATTTCCCTTTAATTCTTGAATATATTCTGCCATGATTATTCCCTTCTTTCTTCCTTTATTGTAACTGAAAATCTAAAAAAAGAAAACACGATTCGCTCGTGTTTTTAAAACATAAAATAAATTAATACAACAATTCCTAAAACAATACGGTACCATCCAAAAACTTTAAAGTCATGTTTTTTAATATATCCCATTAAAAATTGAATAATAAGTACAGAAACAAGGAAAGCCACAATCATACCAATTGCTAAAATAATAGCTTCACTTGTTGTAAAAACCAAACCAAATTTTAAAATTTTCAATAAAGAAGCTCCAAACATAACTGGAATTGCCAAAAAGAATGTAAATTCAGCTGCGACAGTTCTAGAAACACCAAGTAATAATGCTCCTACAATAGTTGCTCCGGAACGAGATGTTCCAGGGAAAATTGCAGCAATCAATTGGAAAATCCCAATCAAGAAAGCTGTATTAAAGGTAATATCTGTTAATGTGTTAATTTTTGATTGATGACCCTTATTTCTATTTTCAATCACAATAAAGGCAATACCAAAAACAATCAACGCAATAGAAACAGTTTGATAATTATAGAACAACGCTTCTAATTGTTCATCAAATAAAATTCCTACAATCGCAGCAGGTACACAAGCAACTAAGATCTTTAACCATAACATAATCTTATCCATTTTGACATAAGATAAAATTCCAGATGTACTCATTGGTTGTTTGTTGTTCTTTTTTCCAAATGGAAAGAAATCATTCCAAAACAACACAACAACTGCCATAATAGCCCCAAGTTGAATCACCACTTGAAACATGCTATAAAACTCTGGACTTACATCTAATTTAATAAATTCATCTAATAAAATCATATGTCCAGTACTACTAATTGGTAACCATTCTGTTACTCCTTCAACAATACCGAACAAGATAGCTTTCAATATTTCTAACATCTTGAACCTCCATTTTTTATAATGCTTGTATTACTATATAACAAATTCCATAAATTGTATACCATTTTTAAGAAATATTTCTTTTTGTTGTGAAACAAATATGATAATGTCTTAATGTACCAAAGTTGAAAATGCCCCAATAAATAATTACATTATCTATAAAATATAGTATGGTTAACTTCTTATCTGAAAGAAAAGTTACTATGAGAAAGGTCGAATTAAGAATGAACAGTATAAATATGTTATTATCAAAAATATAGTTGATAATAATGGTAATAAAAAAGAGCTTCCATTAAATGCAAATGCTCTATAGCCCTTTCTACTAGTCTACTTGCTTTATTTTGAACTGTTGCAAATTTTGCAACAGTTGCCTCTTTCACCAATTCCCCTTCATCAAAAATATTCTTTATATTTCATATGTCTTTAAATTATGAATTTATTTTGTTGAAACAAATTACTGGTTTTTCAATTGATGCATATTCCATAAATTCATTCTTCACTAGTCATCACATTCTTTACATTTTTCCAATGTTTTATTTGCACTCCCTGTCTAGTTATCTAATTTGTATTTAATACGTTAACTAAATTTCTGTTCCATAAGTCTGAATTTAAAATAGTTTTTTCAACAACTGTTGATAAATAGGTCGTTTCTTTTTTATCCCGTTATCTAAAATTACGGTTCTCACATTCCCATTTATCTAAAAACATTATTTCATATTTATTCGATCTCTAAGTGCGTTTTCGCAATAGCGCTCGATTGTTTTGCAATATCCATAAATGGTAAATTCAAATCCAGTGTTCTTACCATTATCTGATTTTCATGAATCTGACACACATTACCCAGTTGAATTTCCTCTTCCATTTTTGCATATAGAAGCATTGCAGCCACTTTAATCGCGTTTCGTAACATAGCTAAAATCAGATACATCTTATTTGAATGAAGTATATGTTTGTCATAATGTGTTCGTGTCGTATGGTTTCAATACTTTGCATCAATAATCAAAACGATTTTTTTTGCAAATGAATATCACTTTACATAATCGGAAGCATCGTCCTAATACCATCATCTACCGACCAAGAAATCTGTGATTCAGGATAGTGACAGCTATAATATTCAAGTATAAACTTCTCATACAACCTACACATATGCTTTTCTATATCCATCTTTCCCCTTAGTAAGTGGAACTGAATCATTTCCATAATAAATTCATATTCACCTTTAGTAAATTTGAATAGCCTACCTTATCTAGCATTACACAGTAGACAGCGGAAAATATCATGTCTGGAAAGACAAAAAATCCCAAACTGAAAACCTTGCATAAGCTAACTCTCAGTTTGGTAATGACTGTATCTGAATTATTAGATTTTCCTAAAATGAATGAAATCATATTTGAGGAAGAAGAAAGACAATCGATTATCTTAAAATCATGTAAAAAAGGAAATGAAAGTCAATGAGTAAATATGTTTTGAATAGTGAATTCTATTTGGTTATTGAAAATGGAATGTGTTCCTCTTCACATCTTCCTTATTCACTATCATTTCAAATTTCAATGTCGATTCGTTCCATATCCTATTTACGGGTCAAGAGCACAACCGTCTCAACAATATTACCTCTTTCCCACAAAACTTTCCTTACTTCCTCACCGTCACGATATATCGAAAAATTGAACTCTATTGATTTCAAAGGCATTTCCGACTCTCCGTTTGGGTATATCTGAATTTCTTTTATAAGATAAGAAATAACACTTTTCTTTTCTTCATTACTCATTATAGCATAGAGTTTTCCAAAATTCTTCATAATTTTATAAACGTTCTCCAGCGTAATAGTTTCCATTTCAATAGAGCTTCTTCGTAATTTTGCATCCTCAATTCGTTCCTCTAACTCTACAATCGTATCTATCGTACAGCCCATCGAGCCTTAATGTCATATCGTGGATTTTTCTCTCACGGTAACGGGCATCAGCAGGAAGATTATCTATCTCGCGTTCCAGACGAGCCTTATTTAAATCGACCTCCTTCAGCTTACTTTCATAATTTGCAATTTCCTTATCAACATCGCTTGTATCTCTCTGTATTCCAATTCTGCTTTTTATTTCTCTGACAAAATTTTTGTCACTTACCAATTCTTTGACTGCTTCGATAACAAGCGGCTCAATATCCATTTTTCTCAAAGAAGCCTTATAATCACAATGATGTCCTCGCTCTTGATTATTTCTGCCGCATATATAATAGTAAACTTCCTTATATGTGCCGTCTTTATTTGTCCAAGCGTGTTTGTTAGTATACATTAAGCTTCCACACATAGGGCATTTCAATACACCTGTTAAGAGATGTGACCTGTCTTTACCAACCTATGACGGTTGTTTAATTCATGTGGCGATACGCTTTACACGAACCATTTCTCATAGTTCCTCACTAACAATACCTTCGTGCTGTCCATCCTCTAAAATATAATCATCAGTGTGAACTTGCTTGTACTCTTTTTTAATTCCTTTTACTTTCTCTCTTGTTCTTCTTCCGTATGCAATTTTACCGCAATAAACGGAGTTATCTAATATCTGCCGTATAAGATGGCTGCTTCAAGTTTCCATTCTGGTGTGGTATCTTTTTAATTCCTTGAAGATTAAGATATTTCGCCACTCCGCCAAGTCCAATATCAGAATTACCAAATTTCTCAAAGATAATACGAATAGCCTTAGCTTCCGTTTCTTCTATAAAAAGCTGATTATTCTCAAGATAATATCCGTATGAGGCAAATCCACCATTCCAACCGCCCTGTCTGGCTTTTTCCCTGCATCCATTCATTGTCTGCTCAATAATATTTTCTCTCTCAATTTCCGCGACAGCAGAGAGAACTGATATTAAGAGTTTTCCGCTTGTTGTCGCTGCCCGAAGTGTCGCCCTTAAAAGTGCTGCTGATAGTGCTGCGGCAGGCTACATACTTTGGCGTTCCGCTTTCGTCCTTGCCCACAAAAACAACGTTGTGGTATTCGGCACTTTCAAAAATCGTACTGTCCACAACGCAGTCCTGTATGAGTTGATAGTTGTTAATGCCACGCCCGAAAAGGTACTTTATCACTCTGTCACAGTTCTTGTTTTTCTCAGTAAAAGCAGTTCTTTTGGTTCGTCTTTCTTCGGATTAGGGGGGGCGGTATCCAATGACCGACCTCGCCTGTGAGGGTCTGTACGACTTCCACAAAGGAATATTCCTTGACCTTGATGAGATAATCAAGGGCGGAAACGCCGCTGAAACCTCTCGACCACCAATACCATTTGCCGTTGGAAATCTTCAAGCTGTCGTGTTCTCTGGTGCAGTAAACATTGCCTGCGATACGCCTTAAATTGCTCGGCTCATAGTGCTGCAAGTAGGTCAACAAGTCCATCTGCCGTGCCTGCTCTATCACGGCAGGGTCAATCTGCACATAGGGTCTGTTGCTTCTCATTTCAAATTCATCACCTCCAAAAATAGAAAAAGCCGAGGGATTTTCCGTTAAGAAATCCTCTCGACTATGTAAAAATCTTTAATAATAATCATCATAGTAACTTGCCATTTCTGCCACCATTTCCGCTTCATAGTCTTTAATCTCACTTAGCATACTGTCAACAGCATCTAAGAAATTGCATAATTCTTCAAAACACGATGATACATTTTCTATATCTAATACTTTTTCTTCTGAAAAATATATCTTCAAGTTTTTATCGCATGGATACCTAAACAAATCAGAGCTTTGGTCAAAATCATGAAGTGCTTGAATATATTTTCTCGTATCATTTAATGTAGTATCATCGTCTGGTACATTAGAATATTTGTCAACTTCATCAACAATACTATTCCAAAGTCCGAGAATACTATGTTTTTTACGTTGGAGTATTTTTAATGCTCTTATCCTATCTATGTGGCTATCTTCAATAATTATTCTTTTTAGTCCAAGTTCAACTGCATTGCGATACATATAACACATCGGCATAAAAAATTCTTTTTTATTGTCATTCAAAATCTTTTCTCTCAAAAAATTACCCACCTCTTCATAAGAGGAATAGTAGGGATAGAAAGAACGTTGGGCATATTTATAGCCTACAACACTCTGCTGATAATAATGTCCTCCCTCAATAATTAGCTGTGGTAAGTATGCCTCATATGCTTGTTCTGTAAAGTGTCCTGTTTTATATAGCTCACTCAAAATATTATAAGCTTTGTTCATATTATCATGAGTTGCCACTAAAGAAATATGAGTCTGCTTATCGAATAAAACATTTAGGTTGTTGCTGAAAGGGTATCGAAACATATCCGATTCCTTATCAATACGAGAAATATCCGCTAAATACTTCCTTAACCAATTCGCATTGGCATTATCTGCTTCTTCTAAATCCTTTAATTCTAATAATTTATCATATCCTTGCTTGAGGTCGTGGCGGACATTTCCAATTATTTTTTTTCTATCATTCTCAGAGATAACAATCTTAAAAATATTTGCTTTCAAAAGAAGTTCTATGCTTTGCCTGTACATATAAACCATAGCAAAATACCACAAGTCAAGTTTTGCTATATCTTCTCTTTCAGCAGCTTCTTCACACAAATAATGAATTACGCTCTCAGCCGCATTAAAAAAATCTTCTGCATATTTATAAAAGTCATTAGCCAAGTTCCCACTATTTAATAATGCTATTGGAAATGAGCAGCCTTTATCTATATGATATAATGATATATTCGGGCGTATCCATTTGAAATCGTAATCCACACTTGTACCTCCTAATATATAAAATCGAATTATTTACCGCAACATCGCTTATATTTTTTACCACTACCGCACTGACAAGGTTCATTTCTTCCGATTTTCCTTTTCATGTACTGTTACTCACCTACTTTTATTCGATTTGTAACAAAGCTCGGAGCAATCCTTTTTTGTATAAAATCTAATTTTCTTAAGTTATATACTAACTCTAATACATAAAACATGATGCGAAAATTTTCTATACATAAATCTGCAAAATCTATCAAATACAAATCAACGGACTTGTTTCTATCATTGAAAGTAATCAACTGTGTTTCATAGTCAATATCACTATCAAAATGTTGAATGGCGTTCCTAACTCGATTATTTAAACTACTAATAGGTCTGCTAAATGGTTCTTTTTCATCTATATATCCACTTTTCATTTTATTCCCATTAGATTCCTTAATGAAATCTTGATATGTCTTGCCATTAACGCACTTTGCTGAATCATTCCTAACAAAAATGTTATTCAATCCTAAAATTATTTTAAGATTATCAACTACCCATTCATAGCTTTTGGCGTAAAAGTCAGTTAGTTCGTCGAAATTAGCTGTCATGATACCATATTGCTTTTTATCGACATTTTCAATGCATTCTCCATTTTTAAGAGCTATTACGGGAATTAGCTGCTCATATACTTTGGCAAATAATTCAATTAGTTTAAATCCTTTTATTTCAATGCTGTTAAAATCAATTTTACCATTAATAATAAAGTCGCTAATCTGGGCAAAGTGATTTTTGCTTCCAATCACTAATTTTCCTATTTCTGTATACTCTCTCAAACTATCTCTGCCAATAATAATTGAAATGCCTGTTGTGGTAAGCAAGAGTTGGTGTAAAGCTACTGCCGCATCAAAATTGTTGTTTACTTCTGAAAAAGGAATGTGAGGGTGCTGTTTAATCATGTCCCTAATTCTTGTAAAAAGTATCTTATCTTGATTATTCCAAAATAATTTAAAATTTTGTTTCATCTCACTCAATTCAAACTTAACAAAATTAGCAAAATACATGGTTGCTTGAGTTTGCTTGATTGCATTCTCATCGCTCCCGTAAAAAATATGATTTCTCATATATGGAGAAAGCTCAATATCGGCTATTTTCTTGTAAACTGCTTTTCTGGTAGGAAATTCTGCTGATAATTCAACTGAATAAAATTCATCATCTTCGCATTGTATAATATCAGCATTTTCCACATTGATGCTATTATCTTCCACAAACACTTTTCCGCATATTGTGGAATGACACTTAGGGCAATGAACATGAAAGGGAATATCAAAAAATCCAATCTGAGCCCGAAGATTTATCTTCATTTTGCAAGCATTACACTGGACAAACACATTATTAACCATATTTTACCTCCTCTCTAAATCAAGTAAATTTTTTCTAAATTTTAATATATTTAAACATCAAAAATTTCCTTTTTAACTAAATCATTAATATTTAAAACAGTTTTGATTTCAACCAACAAATATTCAATAAACGTTTTTAAGCTTTTATTGATTAATTCCCCTGTTTTTGGCCGACTTAAAAAATATGACAACACGTTGTTTTTTTTGACAATTTGGTCTAAACTCATACCAATCATAAAAGCTATACCTCTCACTAACAGGGTCTTGCCCTAAACTACTTTCGTCCAGCATATTTATAATTGAGTTCCCTTAAGCTCGTATTCAGGACCAAGTCCGAAAGGAGATGCACCAGGGTAACCATTCTTGTCATATGAAATTGTGCTATTTCATGCAGAGGGTGTCATGCATGTTATAGAAGTATTTTTCTAAATACTTAAACATTTATATATTAAGCAACTACAAAGTATCCTTCTTGTCGCCTGATATCATTTAACATTTTTTTGGGATCATATTTCACTTTCTTTGTTATAAGTGTGTGTATAATTCTTAATAACTTATTCATTAATGCAACGATAGCTTCTTTTCCTGTCAGCGGATTCATATTTCTTTTTGTGTAATAAGCATATAATTCCTGAAATTCTTCATTGTGACTAAGCATAGAGACAATGCATTGATACAATAACTTTCTAAGATTGGACCTTCCTCGCTTGCTTATCACTCTTTTCCCTTTTTTCTTTCCTGAGCTATCTTCCACTAATGATAAACCTGCCATCTTGCTCAACTGTTTTGGTGACTTATATTGACTGATTGCACCTAATTCACTGATGAGTCCTACTGCTGTATTTAAACCTAATCCATTTATTTCCATGACTCTACTTGTTTCATCACAATCTTGAATGAGTTCTTGAATATAAATATCTAGATTTATTAAATCATCAGTGAATTTTTCATATTTACTGATAAGATAATCAAATTCTATAGAAGCAGACTTTAATCCTTCTGTAATTCCTATAGATGTCTTTGCCGCTTCAATAATTTCTTTAATCTTTTTTCTTCCTATACCCTTGGCATTGTCCTTTTTTATCTCTATATAAACTTCTTCTGGATCAAGTTTGGCAATAAGTATTGGAAATCTATATTTCTTGATTATCCATAGTAATGTCTTCTTATCCCATTTTTTAAATACTTTCGCATATTCTGGAAAATATCTATCAAACCAGTTTGTAATCTGATTTTTGGTTCTAACCATATCACCAGTTAAAATCTTTTTAATCTTAGTTGTTTCTCTTAATTCTTCATAAAAACCATCCAAAAGATTTGGCTCTGTATATCTGCCATCTTTAACTAATTGTGCAATAACTCTTGCGTCCCTATGGTCTGTTTTTGACTGATTGTTGTCATCTAGTTCCTTAGCCTTTTTAGTAGCTGCCGGATTGACTGTTACAACCTTATAGCCCATATTCTTTAAACATCTCGCTAATGGTATCCAGTAGTGTCCAGTTGGTTCCATACCAATCACAACTTCTGTTTTACCATTACCTTCCATTAATGGCTTGAACCATTTTTCAAATTCAAGAATACCGATAATATCATTGTTGAACTTGATTGATTTTCCAAATTCAATACCTCTAAAATCCTGTGCTCTAGAAACATGAAAATTCTTTGAAACATCTGTTCCAATAATTAATGTTTGATCTGTTAATTGCTTTATCTTTTCTAATTGGTTATAATTCATATATGGAATCTCCTTAAGTTAAATTTGTCTTCAAACTAATTATAACTTAATTTAGAGGTTCCTTTAATTTTATTTTATAACAAGTAGCTCGTGTTTTTCTAATTATATCAGTATCCTACGGAAATTTCTATAATTGATGTCAATAATAGAGTAGAGGGAAAATAAATTATTTTCGCCCCTCTCATTGTACCGTACATACGGTCCTCGTATACAGCGCTACATTTATATGTTAGATACAACTATCTCAGATAGTATTCTAGGGGATTGACTAAGCCTGGTCGATTCCCTTTTCTTATGGCTAGTATGTCTGCATTCAGTAAGAAATTGACGACATTCCCATTTACTCGTTTGTACCAACCTAATGAGCTGATTTTTTAACTCTACAAGACTATGTATTAAAAGTTTTCTTTCTTGGCTATCCAAATATATACGATATTTCCGTTCTCTCATAAATAGCCCCCTTTGGCTTCATTGTATGATAGTAAAAAAGGACTGTCAAAACTATAACTTCACATTTCTTGGATTTACGATAAAACAAATCACATTATACACATCTACTAGGTAATATAATTACCAATCCATAAAAATGTGATAATGCGTCAAAGAGGATAATTACTTAATCATTTTCATTGCAAATCACAATCAGATGACATTAGCAAATTTTCTAATTTATTCTGAGCAAATCTCTGAAGATAAAAATACTTATCAATAATTTTATAATTCATATTTCTATCAATTTGTTCAAAGCAAAAGTCTATTAACTCTTTTATAAAACTTTCACCAGACAAATAGTAATCCTGCAAGATTATATTATTCTCTGGAAAGTGCAGATAATTATAAATATATTTTTCATCAATATCCTGTTCAATAATTTCCTCACCTGTTTCTGGCATTTTGGGAACTAGTCCCGCCCCCAAAAATAGATATATATTCAGGGTTTTTTTACAACTATTTTATATTTTACTGATGATATATTTTCTAAAACTGCTTTAGCAATATAATCATCTATAACAATACGAGGATGAATTGCTATTTCTGACTCCATTTTATACGGCCTTATTCACCGCATCTCCAAAAAGCATACTTTTTGTAGGGTCAACATAAACATCACCATAAGATATTCCTCCTCTAAAAAGAATTCTTTCTTTAATGAATCGTAAAAATATTGGCTCACAATTACACAATGCCACTTTAAATAGTTTGCCCTCATCTTTACGTTCATCAGATATTCCGTCTTTAAAGCCATAGAAAATATAAGCACAATCAGAAAACGTATATATTTTTCTAAAATACACCGTGTGCATCGTATCATTTTGCTTGTTTCTTTCAAGCTCTTCATGAAAAATTTAGTTAATTTTATATGTCTCTTGAAAATCAACTCTATTTTGGCTTCCAAGAATATCTACAAATATGACTAAATATTTAGCGAAACCTTTCGGCTCATTACTCATCAAAATCCTCCTCTAATATTGTTCTTTTTCATTTAACTTCTTTATTACGCAAAGCTGTATCTGTTATAAACCTCGCTCATCCAAATACTGAATAGCTGTTGAAATCAAGGATATGCATCGCTTATAAAAATACTCATAATGCCTTTTATCCTGAATATCCGTTTTTGTTGTTTCATGGTGTCGAATTCTAAAATTATTGCCAAGTATGGTAAGCTCATGAAATTCCTTTTCAAATAATTCTAAAAACGGCTGTTGATTATTACCCATATCCATTATAATCTTATTAACCGATTTCTTCTTATCTACAGTTGATGAGCAGTAGTATGTCTTTAGTCTCTCAAATGCATCCCAAAGTTTCTCCACTGCAATTTGCAAATTGTTTTCATCATAATATTTTGAAGCCTCTTGCAATAACTCTTTCAGTCCTACTTCTTGAACAGACACCAATGAATTGTTATTTATTTGGGTATCAAATGTATTCATTAGCTTCCCATTGCAAAGTTGAAACGGTATCTCATTCAGTTTTAATATAGCATTAATCTGTGGTTCAAAGTCATCTGAGATACTATGTTTCACAAAAAACTCTATTGCGTCCAATACGCAAAATGGAGAATTAGAAATTATGAATGCTTGCAAATCAGCAGTTTCAACATATTCTTTTTTATCATTATAACACTTTGGCACATAAAATTGCCTTATTTCATTAAAAACATCCTCAGCTACTGTTGTATTATAATTCCATCCTGTTTCGTCAGTCGCTTGATATACGATATTATATCGCTCCAGAAACTGATAAATTTGATTTCTCGCATTCCGCTTTATGGACAACACTATCTTTTTTGCTTTTATGTCCTTTGCATTTCGTTGAGAATATGGAATAAACAACGTATTATCTTCTTGCTGATATATTCTCCATCCATAAACATCACGATTGGATATTTTCTCGGCGGGGTAAATCTCATAACCGTCATTTTGTAATAGCTTGTTAATTGCCACTAAAAATTCTTTCCAGTATCCCTTATCATATCGAACTGCAGGGTGAAATACTTCACAAAGAAATTTTAGATATACTTCATCGCTACCATCTTGTAAATTGAATCTTTTGTCTTCAAAAACCCAGCAGTATGGATAATCATCATTATTCACTGTATGTTGCCAAATATCCTGTTCTGTATTTACAAATCTTGGATCAAAACTTGGCATTCTCTCTAAATCATATAATCTTTTAAGAAAATCTATTTCTTCAAGGCGACCATAATAATTGTAAGTAACGGTTCGGGTTTGAAAAAATTCGTCTATCTCTAATCCATTCTGAAATAAATCTAAAATATCTCGCTTTGTTATTTCTGTAATACGGTTCACCCCATTTTCCTCCTTTCGCTTCATTATTCAGCACTTATATATTGCTTCCTAAATATTTTAAAGAAAAGCGTACCACTACTTTTAATGATACGCCCATCATTATTAAACCACTTCAAAATGCTTCAATGCATCCTTTATTGCTTCCACTTTCTCTGCTGTCGGATGTTTCCTCGGCTGTTTCAATTCTTCTACCGCATTGGGAGCATTCTGGCTTTTTGTGGGAAAGCAGTACTACTGTTTCAACATGTTCAGTATGTGGGAACATATCATACAAATAAACATCCTTTGCTAAATAACCAATATCTTTAAACCATTTCAAATCTCTTGCTTGAGTTGAAGGATCACATGAAACATAAACAACTGTTTGTGGTTTTAAAATACGAATACTTTCAATAAATTCCTTTGTACTCCCAGCACGAGGAGGATCCATAATGACACTATCGACATGTTGACGAAGACTTGCCATATGTTTCATAAATTCTGTTGCATCTTCATTTACAAAACGAATATTATCAATATGATTCATTTTGGCATTGTTTAAAGCATCATGATAAGCATCTCTATTTAATTCTACACCAATAACTTGTTGAACACTATCAGCAATACTCATTCCAATTGTTCCAATACCACAATATGTATCTAAAACAATTTGATTTTTTTGTGGATTCAATAATTCTTTTACCTTTTGATAAAGCTTTACACATTGATCATGATTGATTTGATAAAAAGATCTTGCAGAGATTTTAAAAGTCAATCCACATAATTCATCAACAATAAACCCTTTCCCATATAAAGTTTTTTCAACATCTGATAAAACAACACTCGTTTGTCTTTTGTTCACATTTAAAACAATAGTTTTCACACTAGGACATGCTTTTACCAGTTCATTACAAAAGTTCTTAGAACCTTTAAAAACAGAATCTGTTGCAACCAAAGCTACTAAAGTTTGATTTGTCATAATCCCTCTGCGAATCAAAACATGCTTTATTAAACCTTTCTTTTTACGTTCATCATAAATAGACATACGATATTTTCTAAATAACGATTGTATTTTCGATAAAACTTTATGTGTCTCTTCATCATGTAATAAACACGTTTGCATAGGAACAATCTTATGAGAGGATTCCTCATACAAACCAAATTCATATTGTTGATTAAATGCGACAATAACTTTATTTCTATATGCATAAGGATGTTTCATTCCTACTACTGGATGTACTTTGAATTGTAGAAATAATTTTTGGCAATACTCCTGCTTTTTTTGTAATTGTAAAGCATAATCCATATGAATATATTGACAACTTCCACAACGTTTACTAATTTCACATTTCATAAAATTCTCCTTTCAAACGAGAAAAGGTAAAAGCCAAAGCTTTTACCTCACTTTCATACATATGAGCGAAAGGGATGCGTCATTAATGAATATCAATTCATTTTGTATGAAAGCTCATATGTAAATGAACATGTTAAACATGTTGAATCCAATAAAAAAGATTGGCAACTGGCGATCATATCAAACGATTTAGACCCTTTAGCTTTGCGTCACTACTTTTCAGTAGTTTTGCCATTTACATATCTGTACTCATTATAGCAGTCTTTTTTATAAAAGTATATAAACTCTTAAAAATTTCAAGAATTGAAATTCTATAATTATCATTTATCAAAAAAGACATCACTTTTTAAAGTCATGTCTTTTCAAATATTTCATAAAAATTAAGATAAATCTTCTCCATTGCTTTCAATCACTTTTTTATACCAATAGAAAGAATCTTTTTTACTTCTTGCCATAGTTCCAGTTCCATCGTCATGTTTATCCACATAGATAAATCCATAACGTTTACGCATTTCACCAGTACCTGCACTTACTAAATCAATACAACCCCAAGTTGTATAAGCTCTTAAATCAACACCATTATCAACTGCCTTTTTCATAGCTTCGATATGATCACGATAATAATCAATACGATAATCATCATGAATAGATCCATCTTCTTCAACTGTATCAAATGCACCTAAACCATTTTCAACAACCATCAATGGTCTTTGATAACGATCATAAATCATCTCCAAATAATATTGTAACCCATCTGGATCAAAGGCCCATCCCCAATCAGAATACTTCAAATATTCATTTTTAGCACCTGTTGTAAAGTTACCACCAACTTGATTTTTGATTTCATGAGTTGTAATTAATGATGACATGTAATAAGAGAATGTATACATATCAACAGTTCCTTCTTTTAAATCAATAAGATCTTGTTTTGTAATGTCTAAATGAACATTATGTTCTTGCCATAAACGTTTTGCATAAGTTGGATATTTTCCAAAACATTGAACATCTCCACAATAGAAAATAGATTTTTCCCATTGATGACGATTGGCAATAATGTCTTTAGGATCACATGTTGCAGGATAACTTGTAATTCCACAAATCATACAACCAATCATATTTTCAGGATCAATTTCATGTCCCATTTTCACAGCATGTGCACTCGCAACAAATTGATGATGTAAATGTTGATATGCTCTTTGATAATCTTCTTCTTTGGCATCATAGAATAAACCTAAACCCATAATGGTATTATTGATTTCATTAAATGTTAACCAATATTTCACTAAACCTTTAAACTCTTCAAAACAAGTTCTTGCATAACGATCAAAGAATTCAATTAACTTACGATTAGACCATCCTCCATATTTTTCAATTAAATAGAGTGGCGTATCAAAATGCCAAATCGTAACCAATGGTTCAATATTGTATTTCCTTAATTCCTTAAAAACATTTCGATAAAACTCAATTCCTTTTTGATTAGGTTTTTCTTCATCACCATTTGGATAAAGTCTTGACCAAGAAATAGACATTCTAAAAGTCTTATATCCCATTTCAGCAAACATTTTAATATCTTCTTTATAATGATGATAAAAATCAATACCATCATGATTTGGATACAAACATTCATCTAAACAAGCAAAATGTGCTCCTTGAGGTAATTGAACTTGACCTTCTGAAGTGACCATACGACAATGATTGCCATCCTTGTCAATATAAGTGACTTGTCTTCTTTCTTTCACTGATCCACCAGTTGTCACATCAGTTAAAGCAGGACCACGTCCATCTTCGTTCCATGCTCCTTCACATTGGTTAGCGGCAGTTGCACCACCCCATAAAAATCCTTTAGGAAATCCCATGTTTTATTCCTCCTTTTTCCTAAAATATTTTAACTTTCAAACTTATAAAGTTTCAATAAAAGAAACTAACAATTGATAAGTTTTTGCAAATGATTCAATATCTAAACGTTCATCAGGTGTATGAATATCAGCCATATTAGGACCCATTGTAATAATATCTAACTCTGGAATCTTTGACTTAAAGACACCTGTTTCAAGTCCACCATGTGTTGCAACTTCACGTAATGGCTTTCCTGTATAATTTTGATAGAATTGTTTAAATTGTTCTCTCAACTTTGAATGAGGATCATAATCCCAACCTGGATAGTCTGATGACACTTCTACATAAGCATTATAAATTGATGCAATTAATTCTAATTGTAAGGCTAATTCTTCTCTTACGCTTTGTAAAGGCGAACGAATTGAATAATCAATTGTTATACTTTCATCCAATGTTCTAACAACACCCATATTCAATGAAACCGTTGTTAACCCTTCAATAACTTGTGATTTTTCAATTAATCCATTTAATCCTAAATACATTATCGAAATAATCGCTTCACTATCTTGGGCACAAATACAAACATCACATTCTTCTTCATGAAGTGTTATTTGAACACCAGGGTCATTAATTTCTAATTCTTGATGAATATCAGCTTCACAAGATTGAATCAAATCATAGAGTTCACCAAATGGTGTTGTACTTGCAAAAGCAACACGGCATTCACGAGGAATCGCATTATTTTTTAAACCACCAGTGATTTCAATGAGACGAATATCCATTCCTTCTTTTAAACAATGATATAACACACGGGCAGCAATTTTGTTTGCATTTCCTCTGCCTTTATCAATACATTCACCAGAATGTCCACCAATTAATCCTTTAACTTCTAAAACATAGACTGGTGAATCGTTATCTTCCCCACGAATGGGTTTCGTAATTAATAAATCATTTCCACCAGAAGACGAAGTACATGTTTCCCCTTCTGTCTCACTGTCTAAACCAATCATTCTATGTGCTTTTAAATCACTTGTATCCAATCCCATAGCACCACATAAGCCAACTTCTTCTTGAACTGTAAAAACACACTCTAATGGTGGATGTTTTAATGTTTCATCAGTTAAAATTGCTAGCATATAAGAAACACCATAACCATCATCGGCACCTAAAGTTGTTCCCCTTGCATGCAAAAAGCCATCTTCTACATATAAATCCAAAGGATCATTTTCAAAATCATGATCGCTATCATTATTTTTTTCATTAACCATATCCATATGTGCTTCTAACATCAATGGTGCATGATCTTCATAACCTTTTGAAGCCGGTTTAAACACCACCATATTATTCATATCATCACGACGATAATCTAACCCATATTTTATAGCAAGACTTTCTACATAATCTGCAATTTTTTCTTCAAAATAAGAACCATGTGGAATAGAAGCAATTGCTTCAAAATACTCATAAATCAATAAATCAGAACCTAAGACTGACATATCAAAACCCTCCTTTATCTGAAAAATATTATATCAATTTCTAGATTAATTGTCTATTCATCCATTTGCCACTTATATAACGCCAAACAAAGAAAATAACTCTCACAATCCAATCTACAAACATAGCAACCCAAACACCAATCAATCCCATTTGAAAATATTGTCCTAAAACATAACTCAAACAAAATCTAAAAATCCACATAGATGAAGCAGAAACAATCATTGTATATTTTGCATCATTAGCAGCTCTTAAAGCATTTGGGAATGTAAATGATAGTGGCCAAATGGTAGCTGCAAAGAAACCATGTAAGAAAATACATTGATATGCCAAATCCGTTGTTTGCGTTGACAAATGATAGATTGGTAAAATCATTGGCGTTATCAACAAAATCAAAGCAACCAAGCCTATCATTGTCAAATAAGTCATCTTCATTAACTTCTTAATATAATATTTGGCTTGCTCATAATCACCTGCCCCAACGCATTGTCCAACTACAGTCACCATAGCAAGTCCCATAGCCATACCAGGAATAATTTGCATTTGAGCCAAGTTATTTGAAACCGCATTGGCAGCAATAGAATATGTTCCAAATGTCGCAATTAAACTTTGCACCAAAATCTTTCCAAATTGAAACATCCCATTTTCTAATCCTGAAGGAATTCCAATAGAAAGAATCTTACGAATATAAATTCCATCCCATTTCCAATGACGAACATCTTCAATACGCAATTCACTTTCACTATGAATTAACATATATAAAATCACACAACAAGCCACCGCTCTTGCGATTAAAGTCGCAAAGACGGCTCCAAAAACACCCCATCTTAAAATATAAATAAAAATAGCATTCAAAATAATATTAATCACATTCATAATAGCACTATTGATCATTGAAATCTTAGAATTTCCAACTGCTCTAAATAAAGCTGCACCAGAATTATACAAAGCAATAAAAGGATAAGACAGTGCCGAAAACATAAAATAAATTTCCGCATTCTTCATCACATCAACTTCCACATTCCCAAATATCAAATGCAATAATGATCCATTGAAAACCAAAACAACTCCCATGACAATCAAAGAAAGAATAGCTGTAATAAAAATCAGCTGTTTTGCTGAATAGCGAGCCTTTTCATGAGATCCTTGACCAATAAATTGAGCTGCTACTACAGCTCCACCAGTCCCTAAAGCTGCAAAAATATTAATCAATAAAATATTGATTCCATCAACTAAAGAAACAGCTGAAACAGCAGCCTCTCCAACATGAGAAACCATGATGGTATCTGCAAATCCAACTGTTACTGCAAGCAATTGTTCTATCATTAATGGAATAATCAGTTTTTTTAAATCATGATTTGTAAACATTTCTTATCCCTCCAATAACCCTATTATATACTTCTTATTTTGACAAAGACATTTCTTTCAATTTTTGAAATTCTTCTTTTGTCAGTTGCCGATAATCACCTTGTTTTAACCTTTCATCAAGACAAATTCCAGCAAACGAAACTCTTTTTAATTCTATAACTTCATTATCACAAGATAAAAACATCTTTTTAATTTGATGATATTTTCCTTCATATAATGTTACATAACAATGATAATCATCAATAATATCTATATAAGAAGGTAAACATTGAACATCAAAATCAATGATAATTCCTTGAGAAAACCTATCTTTTAAGTTCTCTTTTAAAGGTTTTTTCACAGTTACAAAATATCTTTTTTCAATATGATTTTGTGGTAATAAGAGTTGTTTAACCAATGAACGATCATTCGTTAATATTAATAATCCTGTTGTCTCCTTATCTAAACGTCCTAAACAAGACACATCTTTAATATCCAACAAATCAACAACACAAGGATAATGGACATCATGATTTGCACAAATATAACCAGATGGTTTATTCATCATATAATAGACATAAGGATGGGAATGAATTCGTTTTTGATTCACTGTAATTACATCATCTTCATTAACAAGATAATCAATATCATCAATTGTTTTTCCATTGACATCAACATGATGGTGACGAATCAAAGTTCGACATTCTTTTATATTTCCTAATTGATTTTTCATTAAAACAAGATAAAGTGGTTTAATGAGTATTTCTTCCTCTCCAACAATCATTAGAACGTGTTGATTCATTATTCTCAATTAAGACACAAACTTGACTTCCACGATGATAATGAGGATTTTTCTTCAATATATCTTTTAATACAGACAAACGTTTCTTTCCATCTTTACAGACATAACGTGTCCCCTTTTTTTCTACATGAATAGGAAAAGAAAATCCAATTCTTTCAATTGAATCATATAAAGATTGAGAATAATTTTGATAATCAAAATCAATATCAGAAATATCTATTTTTACAAAACGCATGATAACCACCTCTTTGTTATTATATCATTTTTTCTGGGAAAGAAAATATTTATCTATTTCTTTTCATTCGTGATATAATAGAAAGTAATTAAGGGAGGTTTTTGTATGAATATTTTATTAAGTCGTATTTTAACATATTTGAATGGAACCTTATTCCATGATTATAATTATAAAATATGCACATTTATTATCTTTCATTATTTAGAAATGGAAGATATGAGTGAGGAAGAATTTTTAGAAAAAGGTTGTTTTAAAAAAGAAGAACTCTATGCCTTTATTGCATTATTAGGTTTTAATCAATATGAGGAATTTAAAGAAACATTAACCAATCATCATCAAACACGTTTAAATCAAATTAGAGTGAGAATGTTAGGTGTTGACAGTCGTGATTTGATTGAAAATATGGATAAAGATTGTAGTGATGATGAAATGGAAAAAACAATTAGTGATATTTGTGATAAACTTTATCATGCCAAAAGAATTGTTGTTTTTGGAGCGTTATATCCTATTTCTATTGCGATAGAATTACAAACTGATATGATTACATTTGGAAAACCATTTATTCAATACCATAGCTATGATCCTATTGTTATGGATGAAAAAGATGTTGCGATTGTTATCAGTGCGACTGGTCGTTATTTGGAAGGCTTCAAGAAATCAAAAGAAGATGTGCATATTGAAAAAGCACAACAAATCTTAATTACACAAAATAAAAAATATATTCGTACAGAAACAACAGATAATTGTAAAGTCATTTATGTTCCTGGTAAATTTGATAGTATTAATTTCAATTATCAAATTATGACAATTTGTGATTTAATTCGTTTACATTATTTCCAACAATATTATTTATAAAAATCATAATTATCTTTCAAAATTTAAAGTTATTCACAATTTAAAAAAGTTATTCACATGTGAGTGTGAATAACTTTTTCATTATCTCTTAATAATAAACGATCATTATAATCATGTGTAGATGTTGAATACAAATGAATCAATTCATCAACAGTCATATTTTTTCTTCTTTCTCCTTCGATTAAAGCAATCATCTGTCCATCTTTCATAATCATTGTTTTATTTCCATAACGTAAAGCATCTTCCATATTATGCGTAATCATAAGTGTTGTCATATGATGCTCATGAATTAATTTTGATGAAATTGACAAAACTTTTTGAGCAGTTTTTGGATCAAGAGCCGCTGTATGCTCATCTAATAGAAGTAATTGTGGAGTCACATAAGTTGCCATTAATAAAGTTAATGCTTGTCTTTGACCACCAGAGAGTGTACCAACTTTTGTATCTAAACGTTCTTCCAAACCTAAATCTAATTCTTTTAAAGCTTGAATCATCTCTTGTCTATGGGCATGAGAGAATAATCGAAGACTAAAATGTTTTCCCCTTTGTGAAGCCAAAGAAAGATTCTCTTCAATGGTCATAGAAGGTGCTGTTCCTTTTAAAGGATCTTGAAACAAACGTCCAATAAAACGGGAACGTTGATATTCAGGCATATAAGTAATATCATTTTGATTTAAAAATATATGTCCTTGTGTTGTTTCAACAGCCCCAGCAATAGCTTGAAACAATGTTGATTTTCCTGCGCCATTGCTTCCAATGATTGTAACAAAATCGCCGTCTTCTAAACGAAGATTAAAATGATTCAAAGCTACTTTTTCATTGACAGTTCCTTGATGAAAAACAACACTAACATCTTGAAGTTCTAACATGTTTGTTTCCTCCTTTTCAATTGAGTGGATGCAATCGCAATCACAACCAATAATGCAGATAAAAGTTTTAAATCACCTGAAGGTAATCCTAATTGTAATGCAATTGTTAAAATACCTCGATAGAAAATAGCTCCAAAAACAACTGCAAACAACTGAAAAATAATTTTATCTCTTTTAATAAAAGTTGTTCCAACAATAATACTTGCAAGCCCAATAACCATCATTCCTGTTCCACTATTAATATCAGCAAAAGCTTGATGTTGAGTAAAAACAGCACCAGATAATGCAACCAACCCATTAGCCAAAGATAAACCTAAGATCTTCATTTTATCTGTATCAATTGAACTTGCTCTTACCATATCTTCATTATCTCCACAAGCACGTAGTGCCAAGCCTAGCTGTGTTCTTAAAAAATAATGAAGACATAAAATAATCAATAACAATAAAATAAAAATAAGAATAATTCTATCATAAGGTTGTATAAAAGAAAGCGAATGAAAGATAGTCTCTTCATCAAGTATAGAAATTGTTGGAGAATCACCCATAATTCTTAAATTGATAGAATATAAAGCTGTCATTGTTAAGATTCCAGATAACAATGGCATAATCTTGATTTTTGTTATTAATAATGCTGTTACAAGACCAGCAAGACATCCTGCAACAAATGAGAAAAACAAACCCAAATAGGGAGAAGAATGGACAGTGAGTACGGCACTCACTGCACATCCCAATGTAAAACTTCCATCTACTGTTAAATCAGGTAAATTTAAAATCTTATAACTGATAAACAGTCCCAGTGATAAGATAGCAAACATACCACCAAGTTCTAATGCTCCTAAAAGAATTGTCATATTCATAAAATCAACCCCTATTTCATCATTGACAATGATTTATCATTTTTAATGCTTTCTGGTAATTGTATACCTAATTGTTGATAAACATTTTCATTTACATAGATATTCAAATTTTCTTTAAAAACCTTAACTGGAATATCTTTAATATCTTTTCCTTTTAAAACTTGATCAACCATATTGGCAGTTTCTTTTCCTAACTCTTCATAATTAATTCCAACACTTAAGAAACCACCATCTTGAACCATTGAATCTGCTCCAACATAGAAAGGCACTTTGGCTTTTACACAAGCCTTAGAAACAACATTCATAGCACTTGCAACAGTATTATCATTAGGTGCAAACACAGCATCACACTTTGATGTTAAAACATCAATAGCACTTTGAACTTCATTCACTCCTGTAACAGTTGCTTCAACAATTTCAATTCCTTTTTCTTTCGCAAAAGCCTTTGCTTTGTTTATATTCGTTACTGAATTGGCTTCACCCTTGTTATAAAGAACCCCTAATTTCTTTAAATTAGGATTAACTTGTAAAGCTTTTTCTAAGATTAATTCCACTTGAATTTCATCACTTGTTCCAGTGATATTTTTATCTGGTTTTTCTAAAGAAGATGTCAACTTTGCCCCAATAGGATCACTCACAGCTGCAAAAACAACAGGTGTTTGTTTTGACATTTTGGCTGCTGCTTGTGCAACTGGTGTTGCAATAGCCATCACAACATCAGGATTTTTTCCTTGAAAATCTTGAATAATACTTGCAGCAGTATTGTTATCACCTTGTGCATTTTTAAAAACATATTCAACATTTTCACCATCTTTATATCCTAAGGCTTCCATTTGTTTATCAAATGCATCTTTAATTGTATTCAACGAAGTATGTTCAACAAGTTGAATAATTGCTACCTTTTTCATAGATTCATTTTTTGAAGTTTGACTTCCACATCCTACTAATAAACTTGTAGCTAACATAGCTACCATCATACCCTTTAATAAATTTCTTTTTTTCATTTTTCTTTCGCTCCTTATTTATTTATTTTGTTTTTTATGAAATTATAAGAAGCTACACCATCGTTTCATTTTCATATCTATTTCCCCCTCTTGTTAGCATATAAACAAAAAACACCTGTCCTACAAAAGGACAGATGTTATATCTGCGGTGCCACCTTTAATTGGTTTGCTAAAAACCCACTCGTAAAATGCTAACACATTTTTGCTTTATAACGTAAGCTCACGTCGCAGGATACTCGTTGCCTTTCCCCTTTGCCCTCGTAGGTCCATTTGCTTAACTGCCACTATCTAGCTTCCACCATCCTAGACTCTCTTAAAGTACATCTTTAAACGTTATCTCCTACTCATTGGTTTGTTGCATATAATTTATCATAGATTTTATAATGTGTCAATAAATAATTTTATAATTTACTATTAAAACAATATATTTCTTATTTTTTAGTCATTTACTAATTTTAGTCACGAATCACAACATATCCATTTGCATTAACATCACGAACAACCTTTGCTGTTTTTTCAACATCAAAATTATTGGGACTTTTATCTGAATGACCACTTTCATAATAAATATATTTTTTAACCTTTATTTCTTGTCCAATCATATCCTCACTAATTTTTTTATCATAAATCATGAATTCATATCGTTCTTCATTTTTGTTAGTATTGGGATTCACTCCACTTTTTCTTCTAACAATGCTCCAAGAAACTTGATTACAATCTATCCCTTGGGCATCAAGAAATTCTCTAATATCAATTCCCACTCCATGAATTTCACCCGTTGTCTTATAGCTTTCTGAATCAACCCATCCATTTGGTTTTAATTTAAAATAAGAATTCAGTTTTTTAAAAGTTTCTGATGAATTCACAATAAGTTCAGGAATATCTTCCACTATATTGTTCTCAATATAAAATTTATCATTATAGCCTTTAAAAACAACATATTTTCCATCAATAAAATATCTCATTTTTACAACTTCACCGTTCACATATGACAATAATTTAAGTTGGCCTTTTCCTTTTACATTATCAACAATTTGATTTCTTTCATCCTCTGTTAATGAATTTGAAATGGTTGCATTAGAATTCTTTCTTTCATCAGCATATTTATAAACCAAATACTTTTGACTTTCTGTTAAAATAGCCTTTGCCTCTGCTAAACGTTTCGCATCATCAGCTTCATGAATATAACTCAATACACTAGGAACTGCTACAGCTAATAAAACAGCCAATATAACAATCACTACAATAATTTCAATAAGAGTAAAACCCTTTTTATTTGTTTTCATACAATTAAATCATTGTTTTTAATTCTTCAACATTGTCGCTATAACGTAATGCACTCTCACGAGATATACGACCTTGTCTAACCAATCCAGCCAAACTCATATTGAGTGATTGCATCCCCATTGACATACCTGTTTGAATCATACTATTAATTTGATGACCTTTATTTTCTCTAATCAAGTTTTCAATAGCTGGTGTCACTAACATAACTTCCAATGCAGCGACACGAGAAAGATTATCAGCTGTAGGTATTAATTGTTGTGTCACAACAGCATTTAAGACACCAGATAATTGTGTACGAATTTGTGCTTGCTTATGAGGTGGGAAAACATCAATAATACGATCAATAGTTTTCGCAGCCCCAATTGTATGCAAAGTAGAGAAAACCAAGTGACCAGTTTCAGCAAGGGTCATAACAGCTTGAATTGTTTCATAGTCACGCATTTCTCCTACTAATATAACATCTGGATCTTCACGCATTGCACTTCTTAAAGCCGTGTCAAATGAATCAACATCAAAATTGATTTCTCTTTGATGAATTAATGCAAGCTGTTGATTGTAAACATATTCAATTGGGTCTTCAATTGTTAAAATATGACATTTACGATTCATATTGATTTCATTGATCATTGCAGCAAGAGTAGTTGATTTCCCTGAACCCGTAGGTCCTGTCAATAAAACCAAACCTCTAGGATCTTTCGTTAATTTTTCTAAAATAGGTGGTAATCCAAGTTCATTAAGAGAACGAATACGTTCATAAATAATTCTTAATGCTGCACAAGTTCGACCTCTTTCTTGATAAACATTTACTCTATAACGATTATTACCTTCTACATAAACCATATCTATATCATGACCATCTTTTAATTGTTGTAATTCTTTTTCATTCAACATAGATTCAATCATAATCACAATATCTTCGGCAGTAAATTGATGTGTATAAGGAATTAATGTTCCATTTTCTCTTAACATAATATTTGTTCCACCACCAAGGTGAACATCAGAATATCCTCTTTCTCTTGCATAATGTAAAATATCATCCAATGCTTGCATAGTGATTCCTCCTATCTTTCATAGAAAGAAATTTTTAACAATTCTTCAACTGTTGTTTTTCCTTCTTCTACTAATTTCAAAGTTTCTTCAAATAAAGAACTATAATCTTGACTCTCTTTAACATATTCATAAATATCTTCAATGTCCATTTTATCAGTAATCATTTTCTTGATTTTTTTATCAATCAAAATCATTTCATGAACAGCAATTCTTCCCTTATATCCTGTATGATGACAGGCTGGACATCCTGTACTTTTATTAACATATTGAATTTCTTTGCCCATGATACGTTTATCTTCGTCCGTTGCTAAAACCTTTTGAGCACAATGTGGACATACTTTTTTTACCAAACGTTGAGCAACAATACCAACCACACTATTAGCAACCATATAAGGTTCAATGCCCATATCAATTAATCTAACAATTGTACTGATTGCATCATTGGTATGCAATGTAGAAACAACCAAGTGACCCGTAATTGCAGCACGTACAGAAATAGAAGCCGTCTCACTATCACGTGTTTCACCGACCATGATAATATCTGGGTCCTGACGTAAAATAGCTCTTAGACCACTCTCAAATGTCAAACCAGCAACATTATTCACTTGCATTTGATTAATTCTTTCCAAGTTCTTTTCAACAGGATCTTCAATCGTCAAAATATTAACATTACGCTTTGCTAATCTTTCCATAATCATATAAAGCGTTGTTGTTTTCCCAGAACCAGTAGGTCCAGTCACATAAATAATTCCATTTGGATTATTCATCATATCATTCATTTTTCTAAAATTCTTCTCATTCATACCAAAATGTTCAGAATAATCAATAGGCGTATTCGAATTCAAAAAACGAAGAACAATCTTTTCACCATGAACAGTAGGAACAATAGAAACACGAAGATTCATTTTCTCTCCATTAATTGTCACAACAAAATGTCCATCTTGAGGAACTCTTCTTTCAGAAATATCCAAATTAGCCAAAATCTTTGTTCTAACAACCAAAGGATTCTGAACATTCTTTTGTAATTTCATAGATTCAATAATCATTCCATCAATTCTCATACGAACAAGTGTTTCCTTTTCAAAAGGTTCAATATGAATATCAGAAGCATTACTACTAAATCCCTTAATCAATAAAGAATTCAATAACTTAACAATTGGAGAATCATCAGATTCACTATCAAAAATTTCCTCATCAATCGCTTCAAACTGTGTCGTATTCCTATTAGCAACCTCAGCAGCAGATTTCGCTTTAATCTCAGAATAATTATATTCAATTGTCTCTCTAATCTTTTCAGCAACAGCCAATCCAATAGAAAGATTCATACCCGTAACCAAACGAATATCTTCCAAAGCATAAAAATCCATTGGATCACTTGTCACAACAGTCAACATATTGGCTTTAATATTAATCGCAATAACATTATATTTTTCAGCTAATTGTTGAGGAATCTTAGCAACTGCATCAATTTCAATAGGTACAGTTGTCAAGTCTATCATTGGATAATCTAACTTAGCACTTAAAGCACGAAGTGTTTGCTCTTCATTCACAAACCCTAAATCAATTAAATGTTGTCCTAATCTTTTAGATTTATCTTTCTTTTGTGCTTCTAATGCTTCCTGTAACTGTTCTTCAGTTATATATCCATATTCTTTTAATACTTCTCCAATTGGTACACGTTTCATAAGTTACCTCCATATTTTTATTTTTCTATTCTTTCTATAAAAAAACTATGACTATTATCTGAAATATCTATCCATCCAGAATCAACTTTTGAATTTTTCACGGCATCAATTTTCCATTGTGAAGTGTTGTCCCATTCAACCAGAGATTTTTGATATTCAACATATTCATTGATAGTATTTTCAGTTAAGTTATCTCTCAAAAAATGAAAATATATAAAATAAGGTCCACCTTTTGTCCCTTTATTTCCAATAACATAGTCATTTTGTTGATAAGAGCTTGTATTAAAGTAATCATTTTCAAGCAATTGCCAACCACTTTGATTAGATACTCCAGGATCCTTTCCATTACCTTCAAAAACCTTCAAATAAACTTGACTGTATTTTAAATCAATTGACTCCCATTTACCTGTTATATTGTTATAGACTTCCTTTTTAAGAGGGATTCTCACATAATCCCCAACATTGTATGTTACATTTTCTCTCCAAGGATCTATACTTTTTCTTTCTGTATCATTTGGTAAAATATCTTTTGGCATCTTATATACGACCGTTTTTTGTGTACCATCATAATAATTTACATATTCTTTCTTCGACGCTTCCTCTTCACTAATTTCAACCCACTGATAATTGTATGGATTATTAGTATTAATATTAGGAGTATTCAAAGATATTACCGGTTCATTAGATACACATTTAATATATTTTCCATTGTATTTAACAATATCATCTTTATAATAATACGAATATTCACCTAATGCATATTCTTCAGATAATTTTGTCCATCCACTTCCATTAGTGTTTGGTGCTGCATTTCCATCAGGATTCAATGATTTTTCTTTACCATTTTTATACCACCAATCCCCTTCATAATAGACATAATCACCTCTATTATATAAAAGACTAGTATTATTGAAATTGAAATAGCCTCTATTATTACTCCATGTTATCATATTAATTCTATCAGCAACAGTACCTGTAGTTCCATGATTATTGTCTTCATTATTATCATTATTTCCACCATTACTTATAGCAACTTTACTTCTTTTATAATAAATCTTATAAGAATTAGAATCAGTCATACCCTTATAATCACCAACGTAAGAGCCATCAGCAAACGCTTGATTACTAAAACCAATTTCATTTAAATTTAACAATTCAAGTGTATCTCTTGTTGTGTATAATTCTTCTTTTGAATCATACATTGTTAATTTGATATCTAAACGATTATTTTGATATGCTTTTACATGTAATTCTAATAAATTATTGTTATAGAAAGAATTATTATCAAAGACATGTAAATCATTCGCTTCTTGTCCTTGCTTTTCTTCATAATGCTTTAGATGTCCATCTTTGATTGTAAAACTATACCAATCTCCATCATCAGGCTTTGTATCTTGAATGAATACATCAGTAGCATAAATTAATTCTCCTCGAATATAACTTTGTAACTCATCTACTGATCTTTTATTGAGATCAGTGTTAGAAGTTTCATAAAAATATTTGAAGCCTGAAATTAGAACACTTCCAAGCACTGCTAAAACTGCAACAAAAATAGCAATTGAAACAATAATTTCAACAAGAGTAAAACCTTTGTTTGATTGTTTTAAATGTTTCATAATCTCAGACTCCTTTCTACTTAATCATAAACAATTGTAATTTTTGAATTATCAGGAATATTATTAAATATTTTTTGGTTTTCATACAACTCTTTAATTTGGAATTTCTTTCCACCATTTAATGAATCACTTCGCCAGTGCTTACCATTATTAAACTGTTTTAAAATAGCGTCATAATCTTTTTGTGAAATGCCTTGATTCAATGATACCTCTACAGTAATAGTAAACGTTTTTTCATCGGTAACAAATTCTAAAGTAATACGTTTCTTTTCAGGATCCTTTTCTTTAATATAAATATAAACTGTAGCACCATTTTCTACACTATCAAATAACATAGGATCTTTTAAATCATCCATTGTAAAAGAAGTTTTTGATAATATTTGAGGACTTGACAAAATATCAGTATATCTCCATTCACTAAAATAAGTTCTAACTTCGTCTATAATTTTATCTGTAAAACCATTGATTAAAACTTGATCATTAATCATATATTCCTTATTTGGATTAGAACTTCTAAAAATAACATTAAATCTTTTATTAATGTTATAAGGTTTTACTATACCATAAATTGAATATAATGATTGATCACTTTCTTGCACAACTCTATACCATTCAACTGATGTCTGATCCAAAGTAATATTTGTGTATGAAGGTTCAGCAATAACTTTTTGAATACATTCACTCAACATATTTTCATCTATTGATGAAATATTGACATGTGAAGAAACATAATCCTTATCATCAGTTGTTGTGATAGTTCCTTCCTTTACACAATTATCAATTGGATTCAAACCAGAATTCACTTGATATGTATTATTGATAGAATCTTTATCTGATGGATTTTTTAATAAATAAAAATTTGCTTTTCCATTGTAAACATTTGTATTAACGTTTTTAGAAAAAACTGATAAAGTTAATTTATCTTTATCATTATAACTTTTTTCAACAGTTTTGGTTGTTCCAGAAACAGTTAATCCTTCTTTAAAAGTCATTATTGAATCAGAAGTTGTAAATTCAGTGTAACTAGTATTTTGAATATTTTCAAAAATCTCATTACTCGTATTTTTAATTAAAGCAGATTCACCCATATAATGAATAATATTTGTTAAAGCAACACCCATAGTTCCTAATAGTATTGCAATTATCGCAATTGTTACAATTGATTCAATTAACGTTACCCCTTTTTTATTCTGTCTCAGTTTCATATACTGTTTCTCCTTCGTTAGAATAAATTGGATTTTCCCAAGTTGTACCTGTTTTTTGAATTGTTAATTGAATCGTTTGCGTTCTACCAAAGTTTGTTGCTCTAGCAACAATCACAATGACATTTTCTTGTTGTAGAGTAATAGTTGCACTTTTGGATTCACATGTATCATTTGTTAATTGAATATTGTCAAATTGAATTTGAGGGTTATCTGTTTTTGGAATGAAATTGTCATTTCCTTCAGAAATTTCACCATAAATTGTATCAGCAATAGCTTTAGCAGTTAAATATGCTTGACGTTCTTGATGGTTTTTGATTGAACGTGTATGATATGAACTTGCAATCGCAAAACATCCCCCAATCAAAATAGTTAAAACCATTCCAATAACCATAGCACTGACAAGTGTTGAGCCTTTTTTATTGTTCATATCATACACCTCCTTTTTATTTTTGAATCATATACATAATAAATGAAAGCGATATTGTATTCTTTTCAGTATTTGATAACTGATAAGATAGATTTGCTATTTCTACACCTTTTTCTTTTTCAATCGTATCCATTAATTTTTTGAGATTATTAAAATTTCCATTTAAACTCATATTAATTGTAACTTGTTTTAAAATAGAGTTACCAGATGTTTTCTTTGTATCTGCTTTATCATCAGTTGCTTGTTTAAATGAAGCATCACTAACAGCACCTATTGATAATGATACAGGTCTAAAACCACAAGATAAGACTTTTGTTGTAAGAAACTTATCAATATCATCATTTGATAAGATATCTTTATATTGACTTGCTATTTCATTATAGCTTTCTTCTAAAATTTTTAATTGTTGTGGTGCTTGTTCATATTCTATTAATTGTTTTTGTAAAGTTGTAAGTTGTTGTTGAACCTCCAAATATTCAGCATGTTTTTTACTATTTTTTTCTAATGCTGGATTGAGCAAAAGAAACCAACCACCAACAATAATAAGGAAACAAATAAGAATATAGATTAATGTTTTTTCTCTTTTGGTTAGTTTTTGCATCACTTATTCATCTCCTTTATTTTAAAATTATTCCAACAGTTGCTTTATAAGATGTTGATTCAACTGTTGTTGTTATTGGTAATCCCGTTAATGGATCAGTTGTTCCAGTATCTTGTGTTTGTGAGTTTGTCACTTCACTATAACCTGTATAATTAATTGATGCAAAAGCATCATTTTGTTTTAATGATTTGACATATTTTTCAATATTTTGAACATTGTTTGATGAGATAGATAATGTAATGGATTGACTATCTCTCGTAAAAGATATTGTATCAATTGTCATTCCATTAATTAATGCTTTTTGAATACTATTCACTAACTTTGTATTAATTGATGGAATTGCATTGATTTGATCATTTAACTGTTGAATTGAATCTAATACGGTTTGAAATGATGACAATTGTTCATATGCAGTCACATCTGTTGCTGCAATCGCAAGATTATATTTATCTATATCTTCATTAAGACTATTGATTTGTTTTTGAACATTCATAGAATCCCATGTTAAAAAGCCAAATGGGATGAGAAAGACAATCAAAATAACAACAGGTGGTATACATAATTTAATAATAGATTCATAACGAGAAGGTTCATCATTACGTGCATAAGCCTTCAATAAATCAACTTCTTTATTCTTTAATCCTGAACCGCTTTTACGATAAAAGAAAGCTACAGGATAAATATAATGAGATAACTTAAATGGTTCATTGTCATAATCTTTAACAGCATAGATTGCTTTAGAACCAGGTAATCCTCTGGCATCAATACGCAATTGTTCTTGAATATTATGACATAAGCTCATTTCTTCTTTTTCATCTAAACCAAAGACAAAAGCATCACTAATACGATGCGTACTATCACTTCTATTACTTGATTGCATCATATGAGAAATACTATTAATCACTTCATTTTCAAATTCAGGTGTTCCCCTATTTGCCATAATACGAGAACGATATGTTAATGCATATTCATCATTATCAAATAAAGTAGATATTAAATTGTTTCCATCTAAATGAGATAAAACATATGTTTTATCAATAAAACCTGGTAAATAATGAATAAAACGAATCAATGCATTAATCGCAAAATCAATACTCAAGATTGTAATCCCACAATCTTGAAACAATTGAACATAAGTCTCAATTAATTTTCTTTCAACACCTAAAGCAAGTATTTGACTTGCACCTTTTGTCTTAGAATCTTCATCAAGATAAGAAAAATCATAAACCATATCTTCAGTATTTTGAGCCAAAGGAGATAATTCATCTTTAACAAATTGATAGATTTCCTTAATCTTCATCTTAGGAATCACAACATTCTTTGCTAAAATCTGTCCACTATCAATAATCAAATGAACCTCATTTATATTTTTCTTCTTTAATTCATTAATCTGTTCCTTAACAGCTTCATCATTAATAATAACCCCATTGATCATAGCCCCCATTGGAAATGGAAGACGTGCATAATCTTCAACACGTAAAACATCTCTACGTGATTCAGCAGTTATCGTAACCAAATGCTCACTAGACAAATAAACAACTGTCCCTTTCATATAACGTCCTCCTCTCTATCCTTTTCCACTGACACTACCATACATTCCATAAATCGGTAAAATAACAGATACAACAACCAAACAAATCATAACTCCTAAAATAATAATCATCACCGGTTGTAATAATGTTACCATCTTTTCAATAGCCATTTCTGATTCAAAATCAAAATCATCAGCCGTTCTTTGTAACATATCATCTAACTTACCACTTTCTTCACCAACATACACTGCATTTGCTAATTTAGAGTCAAAGCCATCTATGTTATGAATAGCAGAAGATAAATTTGTTCCATCTCTTACAGTTGCAACCACTTCATCAAATTGTTTTTCAATATAAGCATTATTAATTGTCGTCTTTGCTAAATTCAATGAATTAATCATGGATACCCCACTTGAATACAATGAAGACATACTTCTTGCAAATCTAGCAGTATATATAATCTTTAATAACGATCCCACCTTAGGAATACTCAATTTAAACTTATCAAATTTATATCGAATACTTTCAACCCTCAATAAAAATGAAACACCTGCCACCATCATTAATATAGCTATAACGAGCCATTCCCCATAATTAATAATAATATCACTAATCGCAAACATAACTTTTGTGATAGCCGGCATTTCCATTCCTTCAAACATATCTAAAAAGTTAGGTAAAATCATTGTAAATACCAATAAGACAACTCCTATTGTCACAACCACTAATATAATTGGATAAAACATTGCACTTTTAACTTTTGCATTGATTTTATTGTCCTTTTCATATTGATCAGCCAATCTTAATAAAGTTTTATCCATCATCCCACTTGATTCACTTGCACGAATCATACTGATCATTAAAGTTGGAAAAGCGTTACCTTGTGATGCCATTGCATTAGACAAGGTAAAACCTTGTTGTAACTTAATATAAACATCCTTATAGATTGCTTCTAATTTAGGATTAGTTTGACGTTTTGTCATAATATTCATAGCCATGATCAAACTAATACCAGAAGACACCATTGTCCCTACTTGTCTACATAATTCAGACAACTCAGTTAATTTAATCTTATAATGATTACTCTCTGTCGTTATTTCTTGACACTTCAAAAGATATAAATTATCAGAACGCAATAAAGCGACAAGTTCCTGACGCGAATTTGCCTCAACCTTGCCGTGAAATTTCTTAGAATTTATATCCTTTGCAGTATATTTAAACGTTGCCATAAACGTCCACCCCTTAGTTAAAATCCAAATAGATTTAAATACCAATTCAATATCTCTTTACCATATAATAACACAATAAACATTCCAAAACAAATGTATGGTCCAAATGCAATATGATCTTTTTTATTCACTTTCTTTGAAAGCATTAAATAACTCGCATAAACTCCAGCAATCACTATTGCAATAAAAGTTCCAACTAATAAATCAACCCATCCAAGCATCAATCCACAAACAGCCAATAACTTAATATCTCCTCCACCAAAACAATCAGGAATTATTAAATTTAATAAATACAATGGTAAGCTAACTGCAAAAAAACCAATAACTCTATCCATAATACTTACATCAATAAATGGAAAACTTACAACCCCAATAATCAATACACAGATAACTAATCCATTAGGAATTTCCATTGTATCATGATCAATCATTGTAATTGCAACTAACACCATCGCAAAAGCAAAAGAAATCAATGTCATCCAATGAATTCCATAATGATGAAAACATAACATCGCAATCAATCCACCTATAAACTCTAATATTGTATCTCTTACAGGTATCTTACTATGACAATATCTACATTTTCCACCTAAACAAATATAACTGAAAATTGGAATCAAGTCTAACGCTCCTAATTGATGTTGACAACTTGGACAAAAACTTCTTCCCTTCGCTACACTAATTCCTAAAGGCAAACGATAAATAACAACATTTATAAAACTTGCAATACAAGCACCTAATATAAACATATATGCATATAAAAATATAAATATTGTTTCCATCATTATCTCCTTTTCTATTATAAAGTATGAAACCCTCTCTCAAATAGAGAGAGGGTTAGAAACAAAACGAATTAATTATTTTTGAATATAAATTTGACCATTCAAAACAGCAGTAATTGTTTTACCGTCAATAGTCATTGTAACAGCAGACAATTCTGGCTTTCTATTTGGATATCCATCAGTATCATTACCTTGATCTAAATATGTTGCATTAATTTCATTCCCTGTTTTTACTGTAGCAGTTTGATCGTCTATTGTTACTTCACCAGTATATAATTTTGTAACAGTAGCATCAACTCCTGATTGTGTTTGTATTTTACCTTTTACAGTTGCTAATTCAGCTCCAGTAAATCCATCACTACTAACTGATTCTTTAACAACTTCAGCTTGAGCAGCATTCATAACAGCTCTAGCATTAGCTAATAATTTAGCATTATCAGCTTCATTTAAATAGCTTAATACTGAAGGTACAGCTACAGCTAATAATACAGCTAAGATTACAATTACAACGATAATTTCAATTAATGTAAATCTTTTTTAATTCTCTAAGTTTTTTGATATTCATTTCAAAAACCTCCCTTTCTTGTATAAATTATAGTATAAATGAACCCTAATAACAAGTACTTTCCATTGTTCAAAAGCAAAATAATCATGTTTTTATCACAAATTGTAGAATTAAACGTGAAATAGATATTTTCAAGTAGCCAAAATGTGATTTTATGTTAGTTAAGATGATTTTTGACTTTGTCTATACATAGTATATGTGACTATAAAAATAATAATATAACCAATAAAACTATAGATATCAGGAACTTGGTTAAACACGATAAATCCTAATATTGCAGCAAAGACAACTTGGGAATAATCGTAGATAGATATATCTCTTCCAGCAGAGTGTGAATATGCAGCTGTGACTGTGAATTGTCCTCCAGCTGCCGAGATACCAGCAAGTAATAAAAAGAAGACTTGTTGAAAGGTCATAGGTTGGAAATTATAAATTAAATAAGGAAGAACACTTAGACAGGAAAATAGTGAAAAGTAGAAAACAATTTGTGGTCCTTTGACACCTTTTTGTGATAACATTCTGACAATCGTATAAGCTGCTCCTGCTGACATAGCTCCTATCATTGCGATAAGTGATGCTGAGATGTTGTTGTTGGTAAAACTTGGTTTAACAATAAATAAGGTTCCTATAAAGGCTATAATAATAGCAAATAATTGTTTTTTGGAAACTTTTTCTTTTAACCAAAAGAATGAAAAGATAATAACAAAGAATGGTGCTAATTTTTGAATGATGGATGCATCGGATAAAAGAAGATGATCAACTGCATAAAAATTAGCAATAATTCCTATAGTTCCACAAAGGGAACGCATAAAAAGCAAAAAGATATTTTGTTTTTCTATTTTGAAGCCTACCCTACTTTTTTGTAAAATAGATAAGGCAATAAAGACAGCTACCAAATTTCTAAAAAAGCTTTTTTGTATGGCTGGTAAATCTCCAGATAATTTAACAAACATATTCATAATCGCAAAACATAATGCGGAAAGAATAATCATCATAATTCCTTTATTTTTCATATCATCAACTCCAATGTTGATAAATATACTATAAATTTTATGAGTTGTCATGATATTTGCATTTTAATTTTAAAGTTACTTTTTTTTGTTTAAGAAATAGATTATAATGACCATAAAGGATGTGGATAATAATGAATTTAGAGAATAGTAAGTTTCTGTTTCAATTGTATGATCATTGTAAAGATTTTCGTCATTTCTTTTTAAGTAGTGATTATCATAATATGTTTACTTCTTTATATCATATTTTAGATCAAATTATAGAGATTGATAATATTGGTGGTATTTTCTATAAAAAGCATCAAAATCGTTATGAATATTTTACTGTCTTTCCTAATGATTATGATTTGGATTTGACTCAATTCTATCAATCTTTATTAAATGAAAATAAGATTGAAGAGATTCAAAAGATGTTGGAAGATTATTTAAAAAAATATCAACATGTTTTTATTTTTCCTTTGTGTTCTGATGAATATTTTTATGGTTATTTATATTTTTGTAAATCTTTAAATCATAATGATTTTGATGAAGAGGAAAGAGATTTATTAAAGGGATTATGTGATATTTATGCTGATATTTTTAATAATAAAGATTCTTATCAAAGAAAGGTCTTTGATAAGTCTATTATTGGAAAGATATTAAATAGTATTCATGCGAATGTTTGTATTACTGATCCTTATACATCAGATATTCTTTATATGAATGATAAGATGAAAGCCTCTTATCAATTAAATGATGAGGTTGTTGGGTTGAAGTGTTATAAGGTTTTAAAGGATAATCTTCATCAAAAGTGTCAAAATTGTCCAGTTGATTATTTATTGGATCATCCTGATAAATGTTTTATGTGGGAAGAAATCAATGATACTACTCATCATATTTATCAAAACTATGATTCTTTTATTGAATGGTTTGATCATTCTCAAGTTCATTTACAATATTCTGTTGATATTACTCAAATAAGACAAATTCAAAATGTAGCTGCTTATGATGATTTAACAGGTATTTATAATCGTCGTTTTGGAAAGATTCAATTATCTAAACAAAGAGAAATGGCTAACCAAAATCAAAAGAATATTGTTGTTTGTTTATTTGATTTGGATCATTTAAAAGCAACGAATGATGCTTTTGGGCATCAATCTGGTGATCAATTTATTAAGATTATTACTGATGAGGTTTCTAAAAATATTTCTCAGGAAGATGTTTTTTTGAGATTAAGTGGTGATGAGTTTGTGGTTTCTTTTTATGATATGTCTCTTCATCAAGCACATGATAAAATGGATTCTATTTTGAAAAACTTAAAAGTTATCAAAACAGATAAGATGATTCCCTATGATTTATCATTTTGTTATGGAATGTATGAAGTCACTAATGATAATCAAGCAGATATTAATGAAATTATTCACTATGCTGATGAAAGAATGTATACATGGAAAAAAAGGAATCACTTAAAACATGCTATTATGGATTTAAAAGTTCATTCTCCTATTGTAGATGAGTTTGATTATAATAAGGATCTTTTGTATAACGCTTTAGTCAAGAGTACTGATGATTATATTTTTATTTGTAATATGAAGACAGGTGTTTTTAAATATACTCCACAAATGGTTGAAGAATTTGATTTTCCAAGTGAAATTTTAAATAATGCAGCAGCTGTTTTTGGTGCCAAGATTCATAGAGATGATAAATATGAATTTTTAAATAATAATCAACAAATTATTGATGGAAGAACAGATAGTCATATTGTTGAATATCGAGCTTTGAATAAAAACAATGAATATGTTTGGTTACGTTGTCGTGGTCATGTGGAATATGATGAAAATGGTGAACCTTCTCTTTTTGCTGGTTTTATTTCTAATTTAGGAAGAAAGAATTTTCGTGATGCTTTGACAGGTTTATATAATCAATTTGAGTTTGAAAAAAGGATTGAAGAAAGTACCAGTGATTTTGCTATTATGATTTTAAATATTCGTCATTTTCAAGCCATTAATCAACTATACAATCGAGAATTTGGTGATAATGTATTACGTATTATTGCACAAAATCTTGAAACGATGTTACATAAAGAAACTTCTGTTTTTAAATTAGAAGGTGATGAATTTGGTTTGATTGTTAAAGATTATTCGCTTGAGCATATGAATGCTTTATTTCATAAAATTCAAGCTTTTGCCTTGCAGGAACATGTTTATGAGGGTAAACCTTTTACTTTTTCATTTAATGCTGGGGTTGCTATTTTCCCTCAAGATGGTCATAACTATTTAGAATTAAGAAAAAATTGTGAAATTGCTTTATGGGATAGTCGTCATAATCCTCAAGATATTTTAACTTTCTTTGAACCTGATTTATTAAAAAGAAAGACATATCGTTTAAAATTATTAAATTGTTTAAAACAATCTATGAGTAATCATTTTGAAGGATTTTCTTTGGTTTTTCAACCTTATGTTGCTTCAAAATCTCATCAATTCATTGGTTTTGAAGCTTTAATTAGATGGAATCATCCTGATTTTCCTCATGCTGGTCCTGGTTTCTTTATTCCTTTATTAGAGGAAACTGGTGATATTATTCAATTGGGTTCTTGGATATTTGAACAATCATTATCTTATTTAGAGAAAATGAATCAATGTTCTCAATCTATTTTTATGAGCATTAATGTTTCATATATTCAATTTCTTCAAGATGATTTTATAAGTTTTGTCAGTGAAACTTTAAATCAATATGATGTTTCACCTCAACAAATCGTCATTGAATTAACTGAAACAGCCATTGCTAAAAATAATGATCTTATTATTCCAGCAATTATAAAATTACAAAAATTAGGTTTTCAAATTGCTATGGATGATTTTGGAACTGGTTATTCTTCTTTATCTTTATTAAGAGATGAACCATTGGATATTGTTAAAATTGATCAAGCCTTTGTAAGAGATATAAAAACAGATTCTTATCATTATACATTTACAAAATTTATGATTGAACTTTGCCATCAACTTCAATTAAAAGTTACTATTGAAGGTGTTGAGACAAAAGAAGAATTAGATATTATAGAAAGTTTTCATCCTGATTATATCCAAGGTTATTATATAGGAAAACCAATGGATATTGATCAAGCCATGACTATATTAGAAACAACTCAAGATAAAAAGAATTCATAAATGTTTAAATTGTAAATTGTCATGAATATTCTTTAATATCATAACAACCTTATTCAATAATCAAGTTATTTATACATAAATAACTCAAAATAAAAAAATATTGACAATTGATAAAAGAACATATAGAATAGTCATGCAATTTTATATTTTGCTTATCAAGCTATAGATTTCTCTATTTCTGATTTTAAATAGACATCTATAGCTTTTTTTTGAGAGGAGTTTGATTATGGAAAAAAATCCAATGGGATATAAACCGATATTTCCCCTTTTGATGTCAATGGCATTTCCACCAATGATATCTATGTTAATTCAATCTTTATATAATGTTATTGATAGTATTTTTGTGGCGCAATTAGGAGAAAATGCCTTAACTGCAGTTTCTTTGATATTTCCTTTACAAAATCTATCTTTAGCTGTTTCTTGTGGAATTGGGATTGCTATGAATGCAATAATTGCGAGACATTTGGGTGCTCATAATGATAAAGAAGCATCTCATGTTGCAACTCAAGGTATTGTGATGAGTTTATTACATTCTTTGATTTTTGTTGTCATTGGTTTGTTTTGTATTTCCCCTTTTGTTAAGATGTTTACAACTCATCCTCAAGTCATTGAATATGGGATTCAATATGGAACAATTGTGATTACATTTGCTTTTGGTTCTTTTATCCATTTGGCTGTAGAAAAGATGTTCCAAGCTTGTGGAAATATGGTTGTTCCAATGGTTATGCAAATTGTAGGAGCTGTTGTTAATATTGTTCTTGATCCTATTTTAATTTTTGGTTATTTTGGTTTTCCTGCAATGGGTGTTATTGGAGCAGCTGTTGCTACAATTATTGGACAGATGGTTGCTTGTCTTTTATCAATCTATTTGTTTTCACGTCATAATGAGCATATTCATATGCATTTTCAACATTTTCGTATTGATGTTAATGCTTTTAAGAACTTATATAGTATTGCAATTCCATCAGGAATGATGATGTGTTTACCATCTTTATTGGTTTCTGTCTTAAATGGAATCTTAGCAACAATTTCTCAAACAGCAGTTGCATTCTTTGGTGTTTATTTTAAACTTCAAACATTTATTTATATGCCTTCTAATGGTGTTGTTCAAGGGATGCGTCCTATTATGAGTTATAATTATGGAGCTCAAGAAAAAAAGAGAATGGACCAAACTTTAAAAATGGCTGGAATGAGTATTAGTGTGATCTTGCTTTTAGGAACTTTACTTTTCTTTATTTTTCCAGAGTTTATTTTACAAATGTTTAATGCCAATGCGGATATGTTAAAGATTGGTGTTAATGGCTTACGTATTTTATCTTTAAGCTTTATTCTTTCAACTTTAGGAATATTAATGTCTGGTGTTTTTGAATCATTGGGAAAAGGTCAATTGTCTTTAATAATTACACTTTTAAGACAATTTATAATTATTATTCCACTTTCAATGATTCTTTTACCTAGTATGGGATTAATTGGCGTTTGGATAACCTTCCCACTTTCCGAAGCTATTGCAAGTTTTATCTCTTATCTTTTCTATAAACGTGTTTATCAACATATAAAATAAAAGAATCTGTCAATCAGATTCTTTTATTTTTGGTATAAATTTTTCTAAGAATTCTTGATGTGGAATAGGCTTAGATACATAATATCCTTGTCCTAAAGAACATTTTAATCTTGCTAGCATTTCTACATCTCTTTTTGTTTCAACACCTTCACAAATAACTTTCATTCCTAATGTATGAGCAACATCAACAATAAATCCAACAATTGTGACCATCTTTTCAGAATGACTCTGTTCCATCAAGAAAGCTTTATCAATCTTTAATGTATCAACTGGTATTGTATTGATAGAATTTAATGATGAATAACCTGTTCCAAAATCATCAATTGACAAAGAGAAGCCTTCATCACGTAATCTGTTCAACATTTCAATCATTGTTTCTGACATATCATGAAAAGCCGTTTCCGTAATTTCTATTTCTAAAGATTGCGTTGGAACTTGATATTGCTTAACAATCTCTAATAATCTCTTATAAAAATGTTTATGGTGTAAACTCACTCTAGAGAAATTAACAGATATTCTAAAATCAATTTTATCTAAGTGATTTTCCATAATAAACTGACACACCTGTTCAAAAATATAGAAATCCAAATCATAAATAAATCCATTCTTTTCAAACAAAGGTATAAATTCATCCGGGAACAACAACATTTCATTTTTGAAATTCCATCTTACCAAAGCCTCAGCAGCCACTATATCAATATTTGGAATTTTAAACTTTGGTTGCAAATACATTTTAAACTCATGATTTTCTAACGCTGTTTTCATATGATTTTGCATCATATTTTCATATTTAATCTGATTCAACAGATCTTGATTATACCAAACATATTGTCCTCTACCTGAAGCTTTTGCACTCTTGTGAGCAATATTAGCGTTATCAATCATATCCATGACACTATCACCATATTCAACTTGATAACCTCCAACGCTTAGTCGCATATTATCATAAATATCAAAAGCCAAAGCACTACAAACTTTATCTTTCAAATAATGTTTAAAATCTTTTAAAAGATTTTTATGATATTCACACAAGACATAGAAATGATCATTACCATATCTAGCACATGTTCCTATTTCGCCAACATATTCATCTATTGATAACGCAATTTGTTTTAACATTTCATCCCCTAATTCATTTCCATATGTTGAATTGATAAATTTGAAATCATCAATATCAAAACTAATCATAACATACTGAGTTTGAGAATGAGCCTTTATCAATTCATCAACTTTCATTTCAAAGGCAATTAAATTAGAAATACCAGTTAATTCATCAACATACATAGCTTTTTTAATTTGTTTTTGTTTATAACGATACCAAAAATAAAAAACACTAATTGTCAATATTAAATAAACAACAAAGACGCGAATCAATGAAATCAATTTATAATCAGCAATATCTTGTGCAGTCGCAACCATATCATTTGCTTTATCAAAATAAGTTTGACTCAAGGCATATAATTGAGAAGATGATTTTCCATTTCTTACTTTATAAATCTCATCTTTCATTTGATCCCAAATCTCATTCATTTCTTTTAATTCCATTTGGTATTTTTTATCATCAAGACGATCTAAACCATAATGTCCTTCACCCGTTTGTAATTCTATCAAAATGCCATCTAAATAATCAATAAGTTGATCATCCCTTTGACCCGCCAATTCTTCTTTCACGAGTTTTTGAGTAGCACCTCTCACAATACCACTATAGTTAATGACTTTTGCATCACCAAAATTTTGGAATAATGAAACGGACAAAATAATAATTGCAACAATCCAAATGCAAGTATAGATCCCCATATTTTGTTTTGGCTTCATAATTTCCCACCACCATTTTCATTATTCTATATAATCATTTTAATCTATTTTCTTTATAAAGTATAGAAATATCGTAAAAATTAAAAAACTTCCTCAAAGGAAGTTATTGATAGTCATCAGTGATAGATTTAGCAAATTGATTAGAGCGATGAAGAATTAATAAATTCAATAATCCATCATAAATCAAGCTCACACCAATCAATACAATCGAAACCATAGCCACGTCAAAAGGATCCATAACCAAGATAATACCTAGTCCTAATAAAAGAATAGATAAAATCAAATCATAAATCCAATGATCAAATCCCCATTGCTTTAATTGAAAAGAACGAACCATATTCATAATTCCTTCAACAATAATAAATATCCCAATAACAAAAGGAATTATCATAATCACAACATCACTTCTTAAAATCATAAATATTCCAATTGCACATAATAAAAAACCTGTTATCAAATCATAACCCAATTGATAATGAAAATCTTGAGAAAAATATCTTATAAAATCCATAATTCCACAAACCAAGATAATACCAGCAATTGAAAAACATATCACTTGAGTTGTCGTTTCTGGAAAAAGAATAAGAATAATTCCCATAACAATGGCTATAATAGAATATAAAACAACACCTTTTTTTAATCCTTGTAATAAATCGACCATCTTCTCACCTTCTTTCTTTTATTATTTCCCCATGATATTAATAAATTATGAACACTTTCATTGATTTTTTTATTTTTTTGTTTACAATGAGTTAAGGCAGGTGAACTTATGAATATATTAGATATATTATTAGATACAATCAAAGATACAATTTTCATTATTCCTATTTTATTTGTAATGTATCTTTGTTTAGAATATTTTGAACATAAAAACAATACACAAAAGTATGATCATTATCTTACATCTTATGGTCCTATTTTTGGAGCACTTTTGGGAATTATACCTCAATGTGGTTTTGGTGTTTTAGCAAGTCTTTTATTTATTGATAAAAGAATTACCCTTGGGACATTAATAAGTGTTTTTATTGCAACAAGCGATGAAGCAATTCCGATTCTTTTAACTGCTCCTGAGCTTTATTCTTCTTTACTGGGAATTATTGCCTTAAAATTCATATTAGCCATTTGTGTTGGTTATCTCGTTGATATTTTATGGCAAAACAACGATGTCAAAGCACTTCATGATGTTCCTGCTCATTGTCATGATCATTCTGTTGTTCAAGAAGCCATGATAAGAACTTTAAAGATATATTTATTTATCTTTGTTGTTAATTTTGCCTTAAGTGCAACAATTGCATGGATTGGAAATGATCAACTTTCTATTATTCTTTTAGATAAAAGTATGATTCAACCAATTGCAAGTGCCATCTTTGGTTTTATTCCCAATTGTGCTGCGAGTGTTATTTTGACGCAATTGTATGTCAATGGCGTTTTGAGTTTTGCATCTTTATTAGCTGGATTAATCACAAATGCAGGATTAGGTATTTTGGTTTTATTACAACGTCATGTTGATGCAAAGACCTTATTAAGAATATGTTTTATTCTCTTTATGAGTGCCTTACTTATCAGTCTTCCTTTACAATGGTTCCATCTTCATTAGATGGAGCTTTTTTAATAAAAAGAATCTGTGAAGGCAAATAAAACCACCATATCCAAGGAATATTGACTTTTAAAACAAATTGTAACATAACCCCAATATCACACATTCCAAGCAATACACATGTTAAAAATAGCCAATGCTGCTTTCGATAAGCTGTTATTATATTTTGAATACTCATCATCATATAACAAAGTGCAAAAGCTTCAAGACATCCTCCTACAAGAAAAATAAACCATATATAAAACCATAAACTCCCTTTTAATATCATATGATAACAACACTGTATCACAATAAAAATAAACAAGCCTAACATATAATAATCATTCAACAACAAACAATAATCCGCAATCAAAACCAATACCAAAACCCACGTCACTCTTTTATGTGTATATAATCCATAAAGAAAACAAATAAAAATTCCTAAATATTTTAATAAATCATTACCAGTTATAAGAATCAAACCATATAAAATCATTTCTATGAAAATAAACATATATTTAGATTACCCTCTTTCTTATTTTCAAATCACTAAAAAATAAATCAAATTATGAAAATCTCCATTCTTTTATCTCAAATTATATTATAATAAGAAAAAAAGAAAAGAGGAGGATTTTCATGTTAACAATTGGATTTATTGGTAATGGAAAAAGCACAAATAGATACCATATGCCATTTATTTTACAAAAACCAGACAAAATAAAAGTGAAAAAAATCTATACACGACACCACGCAACAGACAAATGGGATGAAGTTCCTGGAGTCATTTATACTGAAAGTTTAGATGACTTATTAAACGATAAAGATATTCAGGTTGTTGTGATTTCAACCCCTTCCGCTTTCCATTATGATTATGCCAAAAAGGTTTTAAATGCAAATAAACATTGTATCGTTGAAAAACCTTTTGCAGATACATATGAACAAGCCAAAGAAATCTTTGATTTAGCTAAGGAAAAAGGGTTGATTGTAGAATGTTATCAAAATAGAAGATTTGATAGTGATTTCTTAACTGTTCAAAAAGTCATTGAATCTGGTAAACTTGGTGACTTATTAGAACTTGAAATGCATTTTGATTACTATCGTCCTGAAGTTCCTGAATCTGTTCATGAGTTCAGTACCATCAATTCTTATCTCTATGGTCATGGTTGTCATACACTTGATCAAGTTATTTCTTACTTTGGAAAACCTGATGATATTCATTATGATGTCAGACAACTTCTAGGCGAAGGCAGAATGAATGATTATTTTGATCTAGACTTATACTATAACACTTTAAAAGTATCTGTCAAATCAAGCTATTTTAGAATCAAGGAAAGACCTAGTTTTGTGGTTTATGGTAAAAAAGGAATGTTTGTCAAAGCGAAGAAAGATAAACAGGAAGAACATTTAAAATTGTTCTATATGCCTACTCATGATGATTTTGGAGTGGATTTACCAAGTGAATATGGAACATTAACTTACTATGATGACGAAGGACATTATCATGAAGAAAAGGTTGTTTCTGTTAATGGAGATTACGGTCGTTATTATGATGCTTTATATGAAACAATTATCAATCATGCTGAACCATTAGTAACCCCAGAACAAACTTTATTACAAATTGAAATCCTAGAAAAAGGAATTCAGAATTTAAAATAAAAATGCTCATGACGAGCATTTTTTAATTATTTATGAAATTGGTGATGAAATTTTGAATCAACATAGAGAATGTTTTGATTATCAACTTGATAAGAAGCGATTAGCCACTTCTGTGCTAGATAATCATTAATAATATTCAGGATTTCGATAGGATCATACACCTTCCCATCACAACGCAGTTCCATCCCACAACAAGAACAACCAGCAATGGTATGTAAAGAATATTCAATCCCCTTCTCTTTTAAAATTTGATTCAATTGTGAAACCATTAAAACATCAACAGTACTTTCCATATTTCATCACCTATTCTATTATTTCCTTATTCTATTCATTTATGAATGAATTTGACGCATTGCCAAACCCAATTCCAAACCTCTTTTAAATTGGATAAAGCCATATTCAAAGTAAAATTCGTTGAACTTTTCTTCTAAATCATGGAATTCTTCATCACTCATAATAAGTTTTTTATCTTGAATACGAGCTTGTAGTTCTTCCATAGTATCAAAATAACTATCATCTACATGATTCAACATTTCCACTTCTTCTTGATTTAAAATATGATCTGATTCATAAATATCTCGTAATACATCATTTTGACTTTCCATAATTGATTTCCTTTCTTTTTGTTTATAATTGCTATAAACTTGCGATTTTTTTATATAAGACAATCGTTTCCAATTATCTTAGAAAAACAATCCTCTCATCGCACTTTCAGGTTCAATTACTTTATATTTAATCAGTAAATTTCATCCACCCATGAGTTAATAAGCATAAATGTTTTTTTAAATTTATCATTCTTGCTTCCATAAAAGAAATGAAATGAAGTTGTAATTTCTTCGTAAAAGCAAACTCCCAATGACGATAAGAGCGATTATCATTTTTATGAGATTTTAATGATAAATCCAACATAAATAACTCATCAAGGATAAAAGAAACACATTCATCAACATTTCCTAAAAACGTATGTAAAGTTGCTTTTTCACTTCTCATAAGATCTTCAATTGTCAAAATACCATTGATTTTCAATTGACAACATACATCTTTATTATCAAATAAATAATCAATTGATAAAGGCAAAATACAATCTTTAAACTTTTTCTTTGAGATAACATTGAAATGATGAATAAAGTTCAAGCGATTTGCCATTTTTGCAAATGTTTTATTAAAGCTAACACCCATTGAAACAACAATTCCTAATTCATTCAATATTCTATTTTGGATTTCTTTAGCAGTTTCAACAGGATTTTCACCAAACAGAAGTTGAGTTGAAGTGAGATCAATAAAAACATCATTTGTTTTCAACACTTCAATATTGTCAGTATATTCCAAATATATCTTCTTAACCTTTTGCATATAATTAAAATATTCATCATAATGTGCATCAATTACAGTTAAATGCGAACATTTACAATAAGCACTTCTTAATGATTCTCCTACTTTTATACCTTTTTCTTCAGCTTTTTCATTGACCGCTAAAACAACACCATGTCGAGATTGAGCATGACTACCAATAACCATTGGTATATTTTTGAATTCTGGATGCATAATTTCCTCAAATTGAATATAACAATTTTGAATTGAACTATTTATAATGACTTTTTCCCACATATTTATCACTCCTTGGCTTTATTATATATGAGTGTGTTGCATTTTTCAATAGTTTTATGCAACTTTTATAATTATTTTTAAATATATTCTTTATTTTGTTTTGAAAATAGATTATAATATGCATATGGAGGGATATTATGGAACTCAAAGACATTATTAAAGATTATAAATATCGTCATCAAATTACAAATGATGAAATTGCCCACCGTTTAGGTGTTACCAAATCAACAGTTAGCCGTTGGATTTCAGGTGATGTAAAAAGAATTCAAGAAGAAACCCTATCCCGTCTTAATGATCTTTTAGGTTATGATGTTGAACCTATTCTTAAAGGTGTTTCTTTGCATCTTAAAAGACCTATCTTAGGGACTGCAAAAGCTGGTTATGATATGTTTGGTGAAGAGAACTATATGGGTGAAGAAGAGGTTACTGAAGATGATTTTTATAAAGGAGATTACTTTTTAAAGATTGAAGGAGATTCTATGATTGGTTCTGGAATCATGGATGGTGATCTAGCACTTGTTCAACAATGTTCGACTGTTCGTAATGGCGATATTGCTGTTGTGATGATTGGTGGAGAAGAAGTCACTGTTAAAAAAATCGTTAAGAAACCTGATATGCTTATTTTAGAAGCAACCAATCCTCAAGTTGAAAATCGTTATTTTTCTTCACAAGAAGTGGAAATGTTACCAGTTCGTATCATAGGAAAAGTGGTATATACCAAGACATACTTTTAAAAAATTCGTTACAGAAATTTGTAACGAATTTTTTTAATCAAAATATGTTTTCCAGTTTTGATCATGATAGGCATCAAAACACATTTTAATTTGTTCAAAAGTATTTCTATCTTTTGATAATTTTGGAAGTTGATCTAATGAAAAATAATGGCTATCTGTTGTTTCAATATTCTTTTGAAAAGAACCTCCATCAACTTCACACATAACAAATATTTTAATAATTTTATACAGATAACGAGGTAAATTATGTTTGTCACGATCCATGATTGCAATAATTTGTGTTGCATGAACTTTTAACCCTGCTTCTTCATAAACTTCTTTTTCAACGTTTTCTTTGATGGATGTATTGATATCAACCCATCCACCAGGTAGAGACCATAAGCCATTTTTCTCTTGAACCATAAGGATTTCACCATTTTCATTAAAGATAACACCTCTTGTATCAAGTTTAGGTGTCTGATAACCAACTTCATGACAAAATACATTTTGTAATTTGACCATAGGAATATCTGTATATAAAGAAAGAAGATGTGCCGAAATGTCTCTTAATCTTTCAAATCGTTCTTGATCATATACATCTTTTGTATAATATAACCCAGCTTGCGCAAGACTTTGTATTTCTATAATATCATCTAATAACATATCTTCTTTTGTTTTCATCTTTTGCTCTCCACTCCTTGATAAAGCATGACAACACTTTTTTCATCTTCAATAAAGCCATTTTTTCTATAAAACTTTTCACTTAAGAAACTGCGTAATGTATTTAAAACAATACGATTGATTTTTTCTTTTTGTAATTCATCTTTAACAAAATCTAATAATTGACTTCCTATCCCTTGTCCCTGATAAGAATCCAAAACGCATAAATCATCAATCCAAAATTCTTGATATGACATATATGTCATTATACGACCACATGCCATTGCGATGATATCTTCATGATCTTTTATGAGATAACCTCTCATCATAGGTGAACTCATAGATTCCTCTAAACGCTGATAGGCTTGCTCGTATGTCCAGTTTTCATTCCATGGAGGTTGTTGAAAGGCTTTTTGAAAAAGGCTTGCACAAGCCTTTAAATCTGTATTTTTCATATTCTCATAATAAAACATTTTATTTTTCCTCATGTTCTTTAAATATCAAAAGCATATCATTCCATTGTGCCCCTCCATGGTTTGAAGCAGAAATACCTTGATGAACATATCCAAATTGTTCATAAAAACCAATAAGATGATTTTTACAAGTTAAAACCATACCTAAACATCCTTGCTTTTTGGCATTGTCTATAAAAGCATTCATCAAAGCTTGTGCAATTCCTTGATGTTGATATTGTGGTAAAACATCTAACCCAAAAACAGTTTGATATTTTCCTTGAGGGCAATGTAAAGATGTATCATGGTATAATTCATCAGGCAATAATGGTTGATCTGTTTTACAACCATTGATAAATCCAACAATTTGATTCTCTTTTTCAGCCACAAAAAAACAATCACCAAACACTTCAAATCTTTCCCTAAATTCTTTTGATGAAGCAGCTTCAGCTTTAGGAAAACATATTTTTTCTATATTCATAATCGTCTCTAAATCACTTTGTTTTGCTAATCTCATATTTAACATCATATCTTCCATCCTTATCTTTCTTTATTTTAGCTTTTTTAACAAGAAAAGAAAAGTCAAATCTTAGTAAATTCACTAAGGTTTGACTTTATTAATTATTCTTCTGTTTTTTTCATACGTTTTTTTAGGAAGAAAAGAATAAGCACAATACTACTTAAAACCAAAACACTACCACCAATAATATATGGAGTTTGATTTTGAATTTGTTTTTGACCCTTTACTAATGGTGTTTTATTGTCATCAATGTTTTCAACATCTATTGTTCCTTGATTTGTAACATCTGCTGGAACCAATTGACCATTGTTATTGATAACTAATGGCGTATTGTTTTCAGGAACAGTTACAGTTGTTGTTCCTGTTGTACGATCAATAGTCACAACACTACCATTTGGAGATTCAACAACATTTTGGTGACCTCCAGGAATAACAACAACATTTTGATTTTCTAAATCTTCAACATTTCTATAAATAAATGTATAGTTTCTTCTTGTTGAATAAAAATCATGATTTAATGATGTTTCTTGACCTGAAAGAAGAACATATTCATTTCCATTGGCATTGTAACGACTTGGTACTTTTATTGCCAAATCTTTATCACTTGTTGCATTCATTTTTGTTGTATAAATCACTTTGTTTTCTGTTAAATCAAAGTAAGAAACAGTCACTTGATATTCTTTAACATCAATATCTTTTTCATGGAAGTAAACTGTATAAACTGTGATGTTAGAATAAATAACGTACAAGGTAAATGACAGAGAAAGTCATTGATGGTA